>NZ_SZWE01000001.1:1617500-2252994 GCF_009669325.1 Roseovarius bejariae | reverse complement strand
CTGGCAAGATCCAGAAATTCGTCCTGCGGGAACGGGCGGTATCCTCCGCCACGTGACCCCGGTTGATCTGGACGGGCGCCGCATAGCTGCCATTGCCCCGCGTTGCCCATAGGGGCAAAGGGGCCGTGGCCCGGCGTGCAAGTGGCAACGCCCATCACGCCTCGGCCCTTCGTACGAAACTCACGTACGTTTCGTACGTTTTGCACCGCACGCCCTGTTAATCCCGGGGGGTGCGGGAAAAAATACCGACGTGATACCGACGTTTTGCCGACGCGATGCCGATTGGGGTTTTTGTTGTTAACCAAGGCGTTACGGGTGATTCCCTCGCCCCCTCATCATCGCACCGTGTCGACGACCCTCAGGACAACAGGTTGGCCACGGGTTTGACCATCCCGGTCTCGATCCCACGCCAGTTCCTGATGGGGGCATTCATCACCTTGCGGGTGGCGGGGTGGTCCCCCTCCAGCACCCCAAGACGCACCAGAAGGGCGGCAATGGTACACTCCGCCGCCCGGGTCGCCCCATCGGCCGCCTTCACCGCAACGCCCAGTTTTCGGCCCGGAATGATCGCGATGAAGAAGCCCTCGGCCCCGGTTTTCAGGGCCACCGGCTCGGTACAGGCGCGCATCAACTCGGTACATGCCCGGGTTTCGCCAGCCACCAGCTCAGGGTGTTTGACCATGGCCTGCCAAAGCTGCACAGCAGCGGTTTGACGGGCATCGCCCCCGTCATGTGCCGAGGCAAACCGCGCCATGGCACGGGCCATGCCGTGCATGGTTGTGGCGAAATTGGGCGCCGAGCACCCGTCAATCCCGAAGCCCGGGCTGGCCTCGCCCGTGACCTCCTCAAACGCCTGTAACGCGGCCTTTTGCAGGGGGTGATCCGGGTCCACATAGTCCGGTCCCCAGCCCATGTATTGCGTCAGCGTCAGGAAACCCGCGTGCTTGCCGGAACAGTTGTTATGCACCTGACATGGCGACTCGCCACTACGGATGATCGCCTCGCTTTCCGCCTTCCCGAAAGGAAGATGCGCGCCACAGCGGAAGTCATCATCGCTCAGCCCCAGATCGGCAATCCACTGGTTGACTCGTTCGGTATGGATGGTTGCGCCGTTATGCGATGCGCAGGCAAGCGCCAGTTGCTCGGAGGTCAGGCCACGCGCCTTGGCCGCGCCGCTTTCGATCAGCGGCAGGGCTTGCAGCATCTTGGCGGAACTGCGCGGAAGAATGGTAGCCTCCGGATCTCCCCAGGCTTCGACGATCTGGCCCGTGTCGTCGCAAATAACGGCGTGGCCCATGTGCAGACTTTCGGCCAAAGGGCCACGCCAGATTTCGCAAAGAGGGGCAGGATTGGTCATGTCATGGCTCCGGGTACAGGTCTGTGCGGTTTTCCGCCAATTGCGTCTTTCATGTCTCGCCTGTTTCAGGCTATTGTTGCAATGTCGAGTACGAAAAGGCCATGAAAATGACAATCCCGGGAAAGGGATGCACGTGGTCAAGAAAGTTTGAGGCTAAGGACAGCTTGGAGGCTGGACACATGGTATCATGGATTGCACGGAGTGTCGTGGCAGTTGGTTTTGCACTGGCGGCGGGCGCGGCAGTTGCACAAGAGACAAGCACAAATCAGGTTGCGGCCGAAACGGCCTGGAGCGTGTTCGAAGACAAGAGCCCCAAGGAATGCTGGGCCGTGTCCTCACCTACCGAAACGGTCAATACCCGCGACGGTCGGGTCGTCGCCGTGCGCCGTGGGGACATCCTGTTGATGACGTTCTACCGCCCCGAAGCAGGTGTCGCCGGGCAGGTCACCTTTACAGGCGGCTACCCTTTTGCCAGCGGGTCGACCGTGAACCTCAACATCGGCGGGCAGGAATTCGAACTGTTTACCGAAGGCGAATGGGCCTGGCCCGCAAGCACAGCCGATGATGCCAAGATCATCGCGGCAATGAAACGCGGGGCCGATGCGGTTCTGACTGCACGGTCAAGCCGGGGCACCACGACCAAGGATACATTCTCTCTCTTGGGGTATACCGCGGCGGTCGAAGAGGCGGAAAAACGCTGTCAGTAACGCAGGCGTATCGTTTCATGGATACAGGGCCCCGGCGGGCCCTGTTTTGCGTTGATGCCTCAGGTTTCGCGCGGTGCGGCCGCGCGCCTCAGCCTGTCGTTGATCGCAAGCCCAAGACCTGTCTCAGGGATGGGTGAAACGGCGATAGGCCCCTCCCCTTCGGCATCGAGGGCGTGCAAGTGGTGGAAAAGGTTTGCCGCAGCCTCGGTCATATCCCCGGCATAGGAAAGGTTGAGTTCACATTCCACCGGGCCGAACCCAAGCAGGCGTTCGCCCGGCCTTGGGTCGGTCACGTTCAGGCGCACCGGCGCGCCGGGGGCATAGTGTGATGTCATCTGTCCCGGCGCCGTATGCGGATCGCCCGCGCCGTGACGAGTCAGAGGCTGGTGCAGCGCCTCTTCAAGCGCCTCCTGCGGCAGGCCACCGGGGCGCAGGAGTGTTGGGCCATCTGCAAGGCCCAGGATGGTGGATTCCACACCCACGTCACAGGCTCCGCCATCCAGAATGGCCTCGATTCGCCCGGAAAGACCGGCGGCGACATGCGCCGCCTCGGTCGGGCTGATCCGGCCCGAAGGGTTGGCCGATGGCGCGGCCACCGGGCCGCCGAAGGTTTGTAAAAGCTCGCGCGCAACCGGGTGGGCCGGTACGCGTATGGCCACCGTGGGCAAATCGGCGGTCACGAGGGGCGAAAGTCCCGCCCCCGGTTTGAGCGGCAGAACCATGGTCAGGGGGCCGGGCCAGAACGCACTTGCCAGCCGGTCGGCGTCATCGGTCCACTCGACATAGTTCCGGGCTGTCTCAACGTCCGGGACGTGCACGATCAGCGGGTTGAACCGGGGGCGTCCCTTGGCCTCGAATATACGGGCAACGGCGTGATCATTCCGCGCATCCCCGCCAAGGCCATAGACCGTTTCAGTCGGAAAGGCGACAAGGCCACCCGATTTCAGAATTCTCGACGCAACCTCAAAGCCATCTGCGTCAGGCATCAGGATTTGGGTGGACTGGGGCATAAGCACGGGCTCTGACGCGGCGTTTCTGTTGATGACGGGCCCCATTTCCCTAGGCTATGAGACAGGCAACAGATTTACAGGGCGCGGGCCGCGATGCCAAGGCGTCCGTAATGTAGAGATCAGGAGATTTTACATGCCCTATCGCGCCCCGGTGGACGACTACCAGTTCATTTTCGATCATGTGGTCGGGTTCGGACAAGTTACCTCGACCGATCGCTTTGCCGAAGCGGGCGAAGACGTGGCCACAGCCATCATGACCGAAGCGGGCCGTATGTGCGAAGAGGTCCTTGCACCGTTGCAAAGGGCAGGCGATTTGACCCCCGCGCATCTGGACAATGGCGTGGTACGAACCAGCCCCGGTTTTGCCGAAGGGTATCGGGCGATTGCCGAGGGTGGCTGGGTGTCGATCAGTGCCGACCCAAAGCATGGCGGCATGGGCCTACCGATGACCCTGACGACGGCGGTAAACGAAATGATGAGCGCCGCGTGCCTCTCGCTTCAGCTGAGCCCGTTGATGACTCAAGGGCAGATCGAAGCCTTGGAGCATCACGCCAGTGAAGAGATCAAGGCACTATATCTGCCCAAGCTGGTCAGCGGGGAATGGTGCGGGACCATGAACCTGACCGAGGCACAGGCCGGTAGCGACGTGGGCGCGCTACGAACCAAGGCCGAGCCGAACGGCGACGGCACTTATGCGATTACCGGCCAGAAGATTTACATCAGCTGGGGTGACAACGATTTTGCCGAGAACATCTGCCACCTTGTTCTGGCGCGGCTGCCGGATGCCCCCAAGGGGACAAAGGGGATCAGCCTGTTCATGGTCCCGAAATTCATCCCCGAGGCCGATGGCACGCCGGGCGATCCCAATACGCTCAAGGTGGTCAGCCTAGAGCACAAGATGGGGCTGCACGGTTCGCCCACTTGCGTGATGAGTTACGAAGGCGCGACCGGCTGGCTTGTTGGCGAGGAAAACGACGGGATGCGCGCGATGTTCACGATGATGAACAACGCACGGCTTGGCGTGGGCGGTCAGGGTATCGGCGTGGCTGAAGGCGCTTATCAGCAGGCCCTGGCCTATGCACAGGATCGCACGCAGGGCCGCGCGCTCATGACTGGTGGAACAGGCACTATTCTGGATCATGCCGATGTGCGGCGTATGCTGTTGGAAATGAAGGCGGATGTCTTTGCCGCTCGGTCAATCGCCTTGGCCTGTGCCGTGGCCATCGACATGGAAACCGCAACCGACAGCCAAGACTGGTCGGCCCGTGCTGCCTTGTTGACTCCGATTGCCAAGGCCTTTGGCACCGATGTGGGGATAGATGTGGCCAATACCGGCGTGCAGGTGCATGGCGGCATGGGGTTCATCGAGGAAACCGGGGCGGCACAGTTCGTCCGCGATGTGCGGGTAACCGCGATTTACGAAGGCACAAACGGCATTCAGGCGATGGACCTTGTGGCAAGAAAGATGGCCGATGGTGGCGAGGCGATGAATGCCCTTCTGGATGAGATCGAGGAACAAGCCGAAGGCGCGCGTGGCAGTCTGCCTGATCTGGCCGAACCTGTCTGGCAAGCCAGTGAAACCCTGCGCGAAACCGTCGACTGGATGGTCGGCCAATCCGATTTGAACGACCGCTTTGCAGGCGCGGTTCCATTTCTGCGGGCCTTTGCCCGGGTTTTGGGCGGGCATTACCATCTGGCTGCCGCGATTGCCGAAGGCGGGGATGGGCGGCGCAGTCGACTGGCGCGGTTTTATATCGAGCGGCTCTTGCCCGAACATACGGGCCTTTGCGCCCATGCCACGGCGGGGGCCGAAGGGCTTTACTCCCTCGCCCCCGAGGATTTCGCGGCATGAAGGATGGAGCAAGTGGAACCCTTCGCTACCCGTGGGCCGAGCCGCCCGCGCATGGCGAGGCCGTCGAGGTGGCAGCGGGGGTCTTGTGGATCAGGCTACCGCTGCCGATGGCCTTGGACCATGTGAATATCTACGCATTGGACGACGGCGATAGCTGGACCATCGTGGATACGGGCATTCATTCCAAACGCTCGGTCAGGCTGTGGGAAAGTGTCTTGGCCGGACCGTTGCAGGGCAAGCCCGTGGGCCGGGTGATCCTGACGCACCACCACCCCGACCATGTCGGCATGGCCGGATGGTTGATGGACCGTTTCGGGGCCGAATTGATGACCAGCCGAACCGCATGGTTGATGGCGCGAATGTTGATCCTTGACGAGGAAGAGCGCCCCACAGAACAGGCTTTGGCTTATTGGCGCAGCGCGGGCATGGATCCGGAAATTTTCGAAGCCCGTAGAAACGACCGGCCGTATAATTTCGCCGATGTGTGTTACCCGCTACCAGTGGGATACACGCGTATGAAACAAGGCAATGTGATCCGCGCCGGTGGCCGCGAATGGGATGTGCACATGGGCAATGGCCACGCGCCCGAGCATGTCACCCTCTGGAGTCGCGATGATAATCTGGTGCTGGCGGGCGATCAGATCATCGCCTCGATCAGTCCCAACATCGGAGTCTACCCAACCGAGCCCGACGCCGACCCCCTGAGCGATTGGATGGAGGCCTGCGAGCGTTTGGCGGATTTGGCACGTGACGATCAGCTGGTACTGTCGGGGCATAAGCTTCCCTTCACAGGCTTGCCCGTTCGGATGCGGCAATTGATCGACAATCACCATGGCGCATTACGCCGGTTGCGGGCACATCTTGAAACCCCGCGCGTGGCGGCAGATTGCTTCGCGCCGCTCTTCAAACGAAAAATTGACCGCGGCACATATGGGCTTGCTCTTGTGGAAGCGGTTGCGCATCTCAATCATCTGCATCACGCTGGAGAGGTTTCCCGCCGCAGGCGCTCCGACGGCGCTTGGCTATGGCAGATGAAAGAGTGAGGCACCATGGACGACAAAATCAGCACATCCGCCGAGGCCCACGAGGGCGATGCGCTTCCACGCCGCCATGAGGTGCACGCCGATCCTGCCGCCGGAAATGGCGAGGAGGTTCCTGAAGGTCTGCGCCGCAAGCCCGTGGAACAGAAAAGCCCCGCCGAATGGGCCTATGAGCGGCTGATTCTCTACATCAAGAACTTCGAAGAGCAGCTGGATAACGAACACGAGGTCGCCATGGGCTTTACCGGCGGGGACGCCGGGGTGCTGCGGATCGAGGGGATGGGATTTTTCGACCCCGACATCGTGACATTTTACGGCAGCGACCCCACGGGTGCGAAAACACAGCTTGTCCAGCATGTCAGCCAGTTGAACGTGCTTCTGCGCGCCTTGCCCAAACAGATCGAAACCGAAGCCCCGCGGCGGATCGGCTTCCGTCTTGTGCAGGATTTGGAAAAGGCCTGACCACCTGTGGCAGCTTGGGTCGTGACAGGCGTTTTGAAATGCAGTATCCAACCGCCGAGACACGAATTTGACCTTGAGCAAGGGAACGCGAAAAATGGCTGATCACAAGCATGGCGAAATGGATATCGAGGTGCAGCAGAAGACCTTTGACGGCTTCATGAAAGCCGTTTCATGGTCAGCGGTAATCATCATCTGTGTGCTGATCTTCATCGCCTTGGTCAACGGCTAAGCGATAGATTCTTTTTCGGGGGGTATGTGATGCGCGCAGTGGTTTTGGCGGCCTGCGCCGCAATGGGGTTGAGTGGATGCGCGGCCGAACGCGTTTGGGCCCCTGACGAAGAGGTGGCGAAAGCGACCTATCGGCATGACGGGCCACCGCGCCTGACGCTTTACACGATGCTCAACAACAACAGTGGCGCCGGGGCGCATACGGCCCTTATGGTGAATGGTTCGCAGCGGGTGATTTTCGATCCGGCCGGGTCGTTCAACAAGTCCCGGGTATTGCCCGAACGGAACGATGTCCTTTACGGCATCACCCCTCAGGTCGAGGATGTCTATACGCGTTACCACGCGCGTGAGACCTTTCGCGTGAAAGTGCAGAAGCTGGATGTGTCACCTGATGTGGCCCGCCGAACCGAGCAGG
This sequence comes from Roseovarius bejariae, assembly GCF_009669325.1. NCBI lineage: Bacteria > Pseudomonadati > Pseudomonadota > Alphaproteobacteria > Rhodobacterales > Roseobacteraceae > Roseovarius > Roseovarius bejariae. Next base: position 2,245,923 of record NZ_SZWE01000001.1, on the reverse strand, counting down.
CGGTCATGAGCTACGGTGCCGTGCCACAAGCGATGTGCGCCAACAGCACCTCGAATATCCTTGCACAAGTCTTCCCCGGTCGGGTGAACCAAACGTGGTCGCCCAGAAAGCTGGCTGATGAATTCGCACAGCTTCCGGGAGTGACCGAACGGGTACTTCGCGAGTACGACAGCGACGATAACAGCAAGGTTCTGGACGACTGGAACCCCGAACGCGAGCGCGTCGCACGGGCCGCGAATTAGGCCGTTACCCCAAAATGTACAGGCCGCCGTATAAGGTGGCCGCCCCCAAGCAGATCGACAAGACGACATTGCGGGTCAAGAGCCCGATACCGAGGGTGACCGCAGCCGCAGCCATGCGCGGCACGTCCAACTCTCCGCCCGTCGCTTCGGGCCAGATCACCAGCGGCGCAACCAACCCCGGCAATACCGCCACGGCGGTATAGCGCAGGTGGCGCAAGACCCAAGGCGGCAGGGGCTTATCCCCGATCACCCCCAGAAAGACAAAGCGCAACGCGAAGCTCCCTGCGCCAAGCAGGATGATCACGGTCCAAAGTGCGACAGGATCAATCATGCACCGCCCTCCCGCTCCTTACGGAGGCTGTCGATCAACTCCACCTGTGCGCCGGCCATCATGCCAAGAATGCCCGCAACCAACAGGCCTAGGTTATAGACCAACCCATTCAGAAGAAGCGCGGCCACCACAGACACGAAGGCGGCAGCCAAATGCGCGCGGGTGCGTAACATCGGCGCGATCAGGGCCAGAAAGGTAATGGGAATCGCGAAATCAAGCGCGAAGCTTTCAGGAATGGAATTGCCGATCAGCGCCCCGATCACAGTGAAGAGATACCACAGCGGACAAATCGGAACTGCCACAGCGAAAAAGTAGGTCAGTCTCTGGCCTATCGTCCAATCCGGGTTTTGTTCGAATTTCAATACAGAACAGGCAAAGGTTTGATCGACAAGAAAATACGCCGCCCATGCCCTCTGGCCCAGCGTCGCCTTGCCCAAGTATGGTGTGAGTGAAGCCGAATACATCGCCATCCGCAAGTTGACCGCAAGCGCCGAAACAAGCGCGATCACCGTTGGCACGTCATTTCGCAAAAGCTCCACCGCGGTGAATTGTGCCGCGCCTGCGATCACCAGAACAGACATTGTGAGGGTTTCGAAAACGCTTAGTCCCGCCTCGGTCGCGACCACGCCGAAAAGGGTGGAAAAGGGAATGATCACGAGAATGAAGGGCGCGCCGTCACGCACTCCTCGCCAGAAGATGGATTTGGTGGTTTCCGTCGCCACGCTCTCGCCCTAGATTGCCCTGTATATCCCAAGGGCCTAGCCGTAACCGCAAGGAGATGCAATTGGCCACCCAAGACGATCTGTCCGACTATATCATCGCGCCCGACCCCAAGGCCGCTCGCCTCACCCGCAAGGTGGAAGGCGTGGATCATGAAGGCCAGCCCATGGAAATCGCCGTGGTCGAGGAACGCCCCCTGACGATCTTCCTTAACGGGCAGGAAATCGTGACCGCCATGACCATCGGGGACTACCCCGAGTATCTGGCGCTCGGGTTCCTGCGCAATCAGGGCATGCTGCGAGATGGCGAAACCGTGCAGCGGGTGGAGTATGACGACGATCTGGAAACCGTCGTGGTGCGCACCGATGGGCAGACCACCTATGAAGAGAAGCTGAAGAAAAAGACCCGCACCAGCGGCTGTGCCGTGGGCACCGTCTTTGGCGATATGATGGAAGGGCTGGAGGCCGTCAGCCTGCCGGAGGTACAGGTGAAAACCTCGGACCTTTACACGCTGGCCGCCAAGATCAACCGTACGCCATCCTTGTACCTTGAGGCCGGGGCAATTCACGGCACGGTTCTGTGTCAAGGGGATAAACCCTTGGTATACATGGAGGATGTGGGCCGCCACAACGCCGTGGACAAGATCGCCGGCTGGATGCTGTCCGAAGGGGTCGGCGCGGGGAATAAGGTGCTCTATACCACCGGGCGGCTGACCTCTGAAATGGTGATCAAGACCGCCCTCATGGGCATTCCCGTTCTGGCCTCGCGTTCGGGCTTTACCGCTTGGGGGGTGGAAATCGCCCGGCAAGTTGGACTGACCTGCATCGGTCGGATGCGGGGGCAACGGTTTGTCTGCCTGAGCGGCGAAGAGCGCTTGTTGCGCGACGTGGACCCCTCCAGCGTGCCCAACGAGGACCGCAAGCACCGTCGGAAGGGTGCAGACGCATGAGTGCTCCACTTGGCGTGATCCTTGCCGGGGGGCAGGCCACCCGGATGGGCGGCGGTGACAAGGGGCTTTTGCCGCTTGGGGATAGGGTGATCCTTGACCATGTGATTGCCCGGCTGCGCCCACAGGTGGCGGGCCTCGCGCTCAATGCCAATGGCGATGCCACGCGGTTCGCGGGCTTTGACCTGCCCGTACTGCCGGATTCTATCGAAGGCTTCCACGGCCCTCTGGTGGGCGTTCTGGCGGGGCTGGATTGGGCCGCAGACCAAGGGGCCGACAGCATCGTCACCGTGGCCGCCGACACACCGTTTTTCCCCGCCGATCTGGTGGCCGTGCTGCAAGGCCGGGCGAAAGGCATGACGCACCCGCTTGTTCTGGCTGCCACGCCGCGTGGCGAAGGCGAAAAAACCAAATCCATGAGCCGCTCTGGCCTCATTCGCCATCCCACCTTTGGCCTGTGGCCCGTCGCCCTGCGCGATGACCTGCGCGCGGCGTTGAACGACGGGCTGCGCAAGGTGGTGATCTGGACCGAAAAACACGATGGCCGCGAGGCGGTGTTCGAAGGCAAAAATGACCCGTTTTTCAACGTCAACACGCCCGAGGACTTGGAACAGGCCCGAGCGATACTGGAGGGCATAGCATGAGGGTGTTTGGCGTCGTCGGCTGGAAAAACGCGGGCAAAACCGGGCTGATGGAGCGGCTGGTGTCCGAGATCACCGCGCGCGGGTTTTCGGTGTCTACCATCAAGCACGCGCACCACAGCTTTGACGTGGATCACGAAGGCAAGGACAGTTATCGTCACCGCCACGCCGGCGCGACAGAGGTGCTTTTGGCCTCGGCCAACCGCTTTGCCCTGATGCATGAGTTGCGCGATGAGGAAGAGCCAAAGCTCGAAGCGCTGCTCGCCAAGCTGGCACCTGTCGATCTGGTCTTGGTGGAAGGTTACAAGCGCGATCGCCACCCCAAGGTCGAGGCGCACCGCAGGGTTACCGGCAACCCCCTGATCGCACCGCAGGACGACACCGTGCGCGCTGTGGCCAGTGATACTGAGTTGCACTTGGATCGCCCGGTGTTCGACCTGGACGATACCAAGGCGATTGCCGATTTCATCCTGAAAGAGGTGGGGTTGTAAAGCGCATCCGGGACAGGCACTTCACGACTTGCCCGCAGACGCCATGCGCGCCATGTTGAACATGAACGCCCCCGAGGAAGGTTGGATCATGGGACAAGGGTTTGAGGACAAGTTGAACCAAGCCGCCGAGGGCCTTCGCCCCCCGCCCCTGCGCGATGATTGTTTCGCCTTGCCTGCCGGGGTGGATTGGACGCCTGTGGATGAGGCTTTGGACATGCTACGGGGGCGATTGCATCCGGTTGTCGGGCAGGAGACCCTGCCGCTGAGCAAGGCCTTGGGGCGAGTTTCAGCCAATGATTTGAAGGCCTTACGCGCCAACCCACCACAGGCAAATACGGCGGTGGATGGCTATGGCTTTGCCCATGCCAGTTTGGGGGATGGTGATCAGGTCATGCCCCTCACCAAAGGGCGTGCCGCGGCGGGAATTGCCTTTGATGGCACTGTCCCCGAGGGTCACGCCCTGCGCATACTGACCGGCGCCGCGCTGCCCGAGGGGGTCGATACGGTGATCCTGCAAGAGGACGTGACGCTAGGGGATGGGGCGATTGCCTTTCGCGCGGGTATCAAGCCCGGGGCCAACACTCGCAAGGCCGGGGAGGATGTGCAGGCTGGGGAGGTGATCCTGCGGGAGGGGCGCGTGTTGACGCCTGCGGATATGGCGCTTTGTGCAGCGGTGGGGGTGCATGAGGTGCCGGTACGCAAACGGCTGAAGGTGGCCGTGATCTCGACCGGGGACGAGCTGCGCGAGCCGGGGCAAGTGGTTGAAAAGGGACAGATTTTTGACGCGAACCGGCCAATGCTGGGTGGTTTGGTTGAGCGGTTTGGCTATGATCTGGTGGATATGGGCCGGGTCCCGGATGACCGGGACGCCCTGCGCCAAACCTTTGACCAAGCCATTGAAAAGGCTGACATAATCCTGACATCGGGGGGCGCATCGGCGGGGGATGAAGACCATGTTTCGGCCCTGTTGAACGAAGCCGGAGCGATGGCGGAATGGCGCATTGCCGTCAAACCGGGGAGGCCCTTGGCCCTGGGCCTCTGGAACGGCACGCCGGTCTTTGGCCTGCCGGGCAACCCGGTGGCGGCGATGGTCTGTACCCTGGTCTTTGCGCGGCCTGCCATGAGCCTACTGGCAGGCGGAAAATGGCAAGAGCCCCAAGGGTTTAACATCCCCGCCGCCTTTGAAAAGAAGAAGAAACCGGGGCGGCGCGAGTACCTGCGGGCGCGGGTGCGGGACGGCAAGGCCGAGGTATTCAAATCCGAAGGGTCGGGCCGGATCAGCGGGTTGAGCTGGGCCGAGGGGCTGGTGGAGCTGCCCGACCAAGCGGCGCATATCACCCCGGGAACCCCGGTGCGCTATATCCCGTTCTCAAGCTTCGAATAGCCCGGGGGATTTTTCGTACGAGTCGTACGTTTACACCCCGGTTTTCGTACGAAAATCCCGTCTTTCCAAAAACCGAACGTACGAGTCGTACGAAACGCCCCACCGGGCGCGGCAACGCGCGGTGGGGCAAGGTGGCGTTAAGACTTACGCCGCAGATTGGCATCCTGGGTCATCGGCTGTTCGGATCACTTCAGGATACCTGGCAGCCAGGTGGCGATTTGCGGGAAGAAAAAGATCAGGGTCAGGCCAAGGAACTGGAGCGCCACGAAGGGGCCGACCGAATTATAGACGTCGCCCATGCTGACATCGCGGGGCAGGACACCCTTGATCCAGAACAGGACAAAACCGAAGGGCGGCGTGAGATAGGCGATTTGGATATTCACGATGAACAAGGCCCCGAACCACAGCTTGTCGATTCCCAGTTCATCGACGATGGGAATGAAAAGCGGAGTGCAGAGCATGATGATTGCCCAATCGTCCATCACCATCCCCAGAACGAGGATGATCAGCATCATCATCAACAGGATGCCGGTGCTGCCGCCCGGCATGGACAGCACGAGGTCGGTCAGCAGGTCCTGACTGCCCAAGGTGTTGAAGACGTTGAGGTAGACCGTGGCGCCAATCAGAATCCACAGGCCCATACCGCTGAGTTTCAGGGTGGAAACCAGCGAGTCTATCAAGACCTTTTTCGTCAGCTTCCCGTAAATCAGGTTGATGACGAAGGCCCCTGCCGCGCCGAAGGCCGCGGCCTCGGCCGGGGTGGCGATGCCGCCCCAGATCACGCCGAGCACGATGGCGATCAGCACGGCGAAGGGCCAGATGCTGAGGATCGCGGTCAGTTTCTCATGACGGGTGAATTTCTGCTCGGCGGGCAGGGCCGGCCCGAGATGCGGCTGCATCTTGCAGCGAACGCCGATGTAGATCGTGTAGAAGGCCGCCAGCATGAGCCCGGGCATGACCCCGGCCATGAACAGATCCCCGATGGAAACCTTGGCGAGCAGGCCGTAAAAGATGAAAGGCACGCTGGGCGGGATCAATGCGCCCAAGGCACCGCCCGCCGCGATGGAGCCGATGGCGATACGGCGGTCGTATTCATAGCGCATCATCGAGGGATAGGCGATCTGGCCCATGGTCGTGGTCGCCGGTGGCGTGATCCCGGTGACGGCGGCAAAGACGGTGCAGACCTGCACAGTGCCCATGGCCAGCCCACCGTGGATGTGGCCGATCAGCTTGTAGACCGCGTCATAGGCGGCCTCGGCGATGCCGGAAAATCGTATGAGCGACCCCATGAACAGGAACAGCGGAACGGTCACCAGAACCGAGTTCCACGGGGTCGAGTAAAACGCGCTTGGAACGGAAAGCAGGGCGCGTGGCTCGAATATCATGGCGAAGAGAACCGCCGTTCCGCCAAGGCCGAATGCCACGGGAAGCCCCATGAAGAGGATCACAAACAGAATGATGAAGTACAACGCCGTAATGAGTTCGAGGCTCATGTTCCCTGTATCCCTTGCTTAGAGGCTGCTCACTAGAACCAGTGCAATCAATGTCCCGGCGCCACTCCAAGCAGTGCATGGTGCCCCGGATCGCGCCTCTGGCCCGGTATGACCGGGCCAGAGGTCTGTTCAGACCGTGCGATCAGCCGGTCTTATTCTGCCTTGTCTTCAAGGAAGCGCTTGAAGATCTCGACGCCCTTGGCGTTGCCATCGGACGCCTCGGCGACCTGTGGCCAGACCTTCTGAATCGACATTTCACGCATCCGCGCGACTTCCTCGTCGCTCATCTGGATCACTTCGCCGCCACTGTCCTTGAGGATTTGCAGGGCCTCTTCCACGCCGTCCGCGTGCATGCGGCTGGTTTCGAAGTAGGTTTCCTTGAACACGCCGTCGATCTTTTCGCGCTGCCAATCTGTCAGGGCGTTCCAGCTGTTGAGATTGATGTAGATCTCCTGGTGCTGGGCGGGGTTCCAGCCGGGCATGATCGCGTAATCGACCACCTCGTCGAACGACATGTCGTCGATCCCGCCGGTATCCCAGTAGGTGCCTTCGATCGTTCCCAGCTTGATCGCCGTGTAGATTTCACCGGCGTTCATGGAAACCGGCGAGCCGCCCACGGTGGAGTGGAAGATCGCCTGCGGACCACCGGCGCGCATCTTGCGGCCTTCGAGGTCTTCGATCTTTTCGACCGGGAACTTGGTGAACATCGCGTTCGGGCCCTGGTTGGTCCAGCCTGCCCAGTGCAGGTTGCGGGCGTGGGCCGCCTCCTGAACGATGTCACCGACGCGGTAGTCGGGGTTACCCCACATCACTTCCCAGGCTTCCTCGGTGTTGTTGGCGCCCATGGCGAGGCCGAAGGCCAGCATGCCTTCGGGCATGTCGCCGCCGTAGACCGAGCCCCAGCCGGCATAGCCATCAGTCAGGCCCGCCGCGGCGGCGCCGAAGGCTTCGGAGCCACTGACCAGGGCACCGGCGGGTTCGACCCGGATTTTCACGGTGCCTTCGGTGGCCTCTTCGACGGCTTCGACCCAAGGCATCAGGCCGTTGTCCCACCCGGCATCGGTTTGGTCGAAGGCGGGTTGGAAGGTCCATTCGGTGACCTCATCGGGCGGGCCGTCCTGGGCCAGGGCACCGGATGCGGTGAGGGCCACGGCCCCCGCCCACAGGGTTGTGCTCAGGTATCTGTTCATCTTCATTTCGTTTCCTCCTTGTTTATGGTGTCGTTTCTTTTTGTGTTCTTGGCCCCCGAACCGGCGGCGCCGTGTCAGGGGCGGTCGTTCACGCGCGGCCGAAGATGATTTTCAGGTCGCGGATGAAGTGTTTGATGACGATCAGCAGGACCAGGGCGCCACTGACCGGGATCGCGAACTTGATCGGGTAGATCGGGATCGGAATGGATGTCGGGGTGTGCTGGTTCAGCATCAGCGACAGCGAGGCCGCCTCGTACCCCTTCCAGATCAGGGCGCCGAGGAACAACACCGCGAAGGGAGCTGTCAGGACGTCCAGAATCGCCTTGGAGCGGGTGCTGGCGCTGGCATAAAAGAGGTCCAGCTTGACGAAGCTGTCGTGTTGCAACGCGTAGACCCCGCCGGCGCAGGCCAGAAGGACCATGGCCGCTTGCAGGGTCGTTCCGATCCATTGCGAGGGGGCGTTCAGCGCGTAGCGCATGAACACGTCGGAGACGCCGAACACCATGCAATAGAGGATCAGGAACCAGCCGATACGGCCCATGACCTCGGATATGGCGTGGGTGATCCATTCGAGCCCGCGCATCAGCATGGGACACACCTTGAATTTTCCATGATCCTGTTCTCCTCCTAGAAAGTCATACCCGGGCCGAGGGGGCAATTACCGATCTCGTCGCGTGACCTGCGTCATAGGTTTGGTCGCTTCGCAAACATTCCGAACCCATTCAAACCGCCTCCCCCGGTTGCCACTTTCCAACGCTTGAGGGGCGCAGTCTTTGGTGCGCTGACCGGTCCCAAGCCCGTACAGGAAACGCTATGGTCCGCCGCCGAGAAAGATACAGATGCCGGTTAACAAGGGTACAGATTACAAGCTGTGCGTGGCGGCGTTGAGGGCGTCGGTCCGGTTTGCCGGGGCGCAGCGCATCCTTTCCGGTGCGCAGAGGCAAATGACGGTTTGACGCCGTTTCCCGGTGGCTGTGAGGCGGTCACGTCCTGATGAACAAGGGCCTAATGTCTTTTGGTTGCAACGCTGTTCAAGAGTAGCAAGCGGCACAGGAACGGTCAAACGGCATGGCGGTGACAGGGTTGGGCGCTTGCCCCCGGGGGGCCTGCGGCGGTCGTGATTGGCCCGGTGCGACATGCATTTTGCTGCGCTGAGTGCTTTGGAATCTGTCACCTTCAGCGTCCCGAACTGTACCTGTCCTGCGCCCCTTTGATCGCCTTACCACTGTGAGACGGATGGAAACCCCACGCGTTTCGCAGGTTTGTGGCCCCATGGGCCGGATCGCGAAACCCCCAACTACGGAGGCCCAAAAAATGAGCCCTATTGGTCACTTTATGTCGAACAAGCCATGGCCCGGCACATCCGATCGCATCGGAGAGATTCGCAACCCGGCGACGGGTACGGTCACCGGGCAGGTATCGCTTGCCAGCAAGGCGGATGTGGATGCCGTCGTCGAGACCGCCGCCAAGGCCCTGCCCGGCTGGGCCGCCACCCCGCCCGCCAAGCGCGCGACGGTGATGTTCGAATTCCGCGATCTGTTGAAACAGCACACCGACGAGCTGGCCAAGCTGTTATCGGCGGAACACGGCAAGACCCTGCCCGACGCCAAGGGCGAGATCGCGCGCGGAATCGAGGTGGTCGAGTTTGCCTGTGGCATTCCGCAACTCCTCAAGGGCGAGTATTCCGAAGCGGTGGCGCAGAACGTCGACAGTTTCAGCGTCCGCCAGCCGGTTGGCGTTGTCGCGGGAATCACCCCGTTCAACTTCCCGGCCATGGTGCCGCTGTGGATGTACCCCGTCGCCATTGCCTGCGGGAATACCTTTGTCCTCAAGCCCTCGGAGAAAGACCCCAGCGTCGTGATGCGAATCGCCGAGCTTCTGGCCGAGGCGGGATTGCCCGAAGGGGTGTTCAACGTGGTGAACGGCGACAAGGAGGCCGTCGATGCCCTGCTGGACAATCCCACGGTGGAAGCCGTGAGCTTTGTCGGATCAACCCCGATCGGGCACTATATCTATTCGCGCGGCACGGCCAACGGCAAACGCGTACAGGCCCTGTGCGGCGCGAAAAACCACATGGTCATCATGCCGGATGCCGATATGGACCAGGTCGTCGATGCCCTGATCGGGTCGGCCTATGGCTCGGCCGGGGAACGCTGCATGGCGGTGTCGGTGGCCGTTCCGGTGGGCGAGGAAACCGCCGACCGGCTTGTCGAGGCGCTGGAGCCGCGCATCCGTGCCCTGAAAATCGCACCCTACACCGACCCGGAGTCGGAACTGGGCCCGGTGATCTCGAAGCAAAGCTACGACAAGATTCACAACCTGATTGCCGACGGCATCGAACAGGGCGCGAACCTGGTGGTCGATGGCCGTGACATCACGCTTCAGGGCTATGAAGAGGGGTATTTCATCGGCGGCTGCCTGTTCGACAACGTCACCACCGATATGTCGATCTACAAGGAAGAGATTTTCGGCCCGGTCCTGTCGGTCGTGCGCAGCGGGGACTATGACACTGCAGTTCAGATGATCAATGACCACGAATACGGCAATGGCACGGCCATTTTCACCCGCGACGGCGATGCGGCGCGCGATTTCTGGGCGCGGGTGCGCATTGGCATGGTGGGGGTGAACGTGCCGATTCCGGTGCCGGTGGCCTATCATTCCTTCGGTGGCTGGAAGCGGTCATTGTTCGGCGATCACCACATCCACGGCATGGAAGGCGTGCGGTTCTATACCCGGCTCAAGACCATGACCACGCGCTGGCCTTCGGGGATTCGCACCGGGGCGGAGTTCAACTTTACCGGCGGGAAGGACGTCTGAGCCCTCAACCGGGCACCGAAAACGGCGGCGCCTTGCCTTGCTGGGCGCCGCATTTCTGCTGACCGCATCGACATGTCTATGGTTGATGTGTCCGGTTAAATTTGTCTCAATACATTATGGTGCAACGGCTTAGCATAGACAGATCACGATCCAGCGGATTGCGGGACCAATTGGTGTCGCAGATTTCGCGGCTTATTTTCGATGGCCTCATGGCCCCAGGCCTGAAGCTTTCGTCGTGCCGGGAATTGGCCCGGGAACTTGATATTTCGATCAATACGGTCGTCTCGGCCTATCGCAAACTCGAAGAACAACAGCTGATCGAGGCGCGGCCACGGTCGGGCTATTTCGTCAAATCGCATCCGGGCACGCGGCTTGATGCCAAAGCCGGGGGACACCGGCAATCCGACCGGCGTGCGCCGATTGGCGAAAAGCTGAACAAGCTGCGCCGGGCCGAAGACATCGACACCATTTCCCGGCCAAACGACTGGTATACATACGACTATCCCTTCGTCTGCAACCAAATCGACGAAAGTGCCTTTCCAGTGGCCGAATGGCGTGAGTGCACCCGCCTCGCGATGAACCGCAAGGACCTCAAGATCTGGTCCGCCGATGGGCTTTATGAAGACAGTGCCGAACTGATCGAACAGGTCAGTCAGCGTATCCTGCCGCGCCGGGGGATTTTCGAACCCAGCGATTCGATCCTGATCACATTGGGCACGCAGAACGGGTTGTTCATCACCAGCCTGCTGTTCGGCGGGCGTGACCGCATCGCCGCGATGGAAGACCCCGGGTACCCGGACGCCCGCAAGATCCTGCGGACGAATTTCGGGGCGCTGCGGTTTCAACCCGTTGACGACGAGGGCATGATCGTGGACGAGCGATTGCGCGATGTGGACCTCGTGTTCATCACGCCGAACCGGCAGGTTCCGACGACGGTGACCATGTCGGAGCGGCGGCGTCATGCACTGTTGGAAGCCGCCGAAGCCTATGATTTCTACATCGTCGAGGACGATTACGAATGCGATGTGGATTATCGGCATTCCTCGCCCCTGCCGCTTCAGAGTCTGGATGACACCGGGCGCCTGATCTATCTGGGCAGCCTGTCCAAGGGGCTGTCTCCGGGGCTGCGGTTGGGATACCTGACCGCGCCGCCGGAATTCATCGAATCCGCGCGCGATTGCCGGGGAATGATGCTCAGGCATCCGCCGATGATATTGCAGCATACGGCGGCGATGTTCATCCGGCTGGGGTATTATGACGGGTTGTTGCACAGGACACGGCAGGATTACGAGCAACGCTGGCACCTGGCGAACAAGGCACTGCGCGAACGCTTGCCGGGGCTTTTGAAATCGGGCGAGTTCGGCGGGACGAATTTCATTCTGGCGGACGATGAAACCGGGCTGCACGCCAAGGCCATTGCCCATGCCGCCCTCAAACGCGGTGTGATCGTGGAGCCGATCACCCCCTGCTTTTCCGACAGGGCGCAAGGGGAAAGGTTCTTTCGGCTGGGGGTCTCGTCAATTCACCGGGACAGGATCGAAGATGGCATCGCCCGCCTGTGCGATGTTATCGGTGATTTGCGGCTTTTGGATCAGGGATAGCAGCCGGACAGGGCACGGGGATCAGCCCCCGTCGTAGCCCTTTTTCTGCGCCTTGTAGAGTTGGGCATAGAGGCCGTTTTCGGCCAAGAGTGCCTCGTGCTGACCTTGCTCCACCAGTTGCCCGGCCTCCAGTACGAAAATCCGGTCGGCATCCGAGATCGACGACAGGCGGTGCGCCACGACGATGGTGGTCTTGCCCTTGGTCAGGCGGTCAAGGGCGGATTTGATCCGTTCCTCGGTCGCTTGGTCCAGCGCGCTTGTCGCCTCGTCCAAAAGCAGGATCGGCGCGTCGCGCAGGAAAGCGCGGGCGATGGCGATCCGCTGTTTCTGCCCGCCCGAAAGCTGCGCCCCCTTGGGCCCGACGGGAGCACCCCCACGTTGGCGGATGAGGTCGGCGATCTCGGCATCCTCGGCAGCTTGCCAGATCTGGTCCTCGCTCGCCTCGGGGTTCACGTAGCGGATGTTATCCCAGATCGAGGCGTTGAAGATCACGATGTCCTGCGCCACCACCGAAAAGGCGCCGCGCAGGGCGGCGACCTGTAGCTCGCGCAGGGGGGTGTCGCCAAAGCGAATCTCGCCGCCCTCCACGTCATAGAGACGCGACAACAGCGACAGGATGGTGGTCTTGCCCGAGCCGGTGGCCCCCACGATGGCCGACACCTTGCCGCCCCCGAAGGTCATGCTCAGCCCCTTGAAAAGCGGCTGTTCGGGGTCGTAGGCGAAGTGCACATTGTCGAGGGTGATGTCGGCAGCGGTATCGAAATCGGCAGTCGCACCCTCGGTGTCCTTGATCGTGGGCGTCTCGCGGTAAAGGTTGCGGATACGATCCAGCAACACGAGGTTGGATTGCACGGTGCCAAAGAACTGCGCCAGAAGGCGGGCAGGATCGAACACCATGACCATGCCCAGCAGAAAGGTGATGATCCCCGCGCCATCCACGTCGAAATCGGGGCTGAGCACCATGTAGCCGCCCCCGCCAATGACCAGCACGTAGACGAAAGCCGAACTGAGATCGATCGACGGCATGACAAGCGCCTGCGTGATCTGCACCCGGTTCATCAGGTCGCGAATGGCGCCGGTGCCTGTCATCAGGCGGTCGGCCTCGACCTGTTCCTGGCTGGCGATCTTGACGGTGCGCATGCCGTTCACCGTCTCCTCGATCCCGTTCATGTAATTGCCAAGGGCGGTCTCGGCCTCGCCTTGCGCGGTCTTCACCCGGTCCGAGACATAGTTCATCACCCAGATGATGAAGGGCAGAACGACAACGGCAGTGGCAAAAAGAATGGGGTTTTTCCAGATGAGATATCCCGAGACGATGACCACGGTCACCGCGTCGCGCAGCGCATTGGCGCTGGCCATGCCAACGAACATACCCAGTGACTGGGTCTGGGTCACAAGCCTCTGGATGATCTCGCCCGATTTGGTGCGCTCGAAATAAGCCAGATCCAGCGCCATCAAATGCCCGATCAGGTCGCGCCGCATCTCGTAAACCGCTTGGTTGGTCACCCGCACCGCCACCAGTGGCACGAGGTAGGACATCAGCCCACGTACCGCGAAGAGGAAAAACACCACCACGCAGACCATGGCCAGATCCCGCGCCTGCCCGGACTCGAAAATCACCCGCAACCCGCTTTCCGTCATCGACAGGAATTGCTGATACACAAGCCCCTGAATCAGGATCATGCCAAGGACCAGAAAGAGCTTGGGCGTCTTGTCCTTGAGGTAATTGCGCCAGAACCAGCGGATATTGTCGCGGTCCTGCTCGGTATAAAGTTTCTGGCGGCTGGGCTTGGTCATGCGGGCCTTGGGATTTGGGCGGTCTTTCACCTGCCTATAGAGGGTTCGCGGGCAAAGGTCAGCACGCGATTTTCAGCAAGGCCCCGAATCGACCCTCACCATGTGTTTTTTCTTGGGCCAAATACCCTGGGGGAGTCGCCCGAAGGGCGGCGGGGGCAAAGCCCCCTTCAGGCCGCCACCAATTGCCCGTCGCGCATGCCGGTCACCGTGGCGGTGACGATCTGGCCTTCGGGGCGGTCGATGTCGAAACTGACTTCGGTAAACTGCTCGGTCCGGCCCATGCGGGGATTTTCCATCAGGATGTGATGGGTGCGGCCCTGCTGGGCGGCCAAGTGGCGGGCAACCTGCGCCTCGCCTGCCGCGCGCAAGCGCGCGGCGCGCTCCTTGATCAGCTTGCCGTTCACCTGCTGGGGGATGCGCGCGGCGGGTGTCCCCTCGCGCTTGGAATAGGGGAAGACGTGCAACCACGTGAGGTCACAGTCGGCCACCAGTTTCAGCGAGTTCTCAAAGTGCGCCTCGCTCTCGGTGGGAAAGCCCGCGATGATATCGGCCCCGAAGGTCATCTCGGGGCGCAGGCGGCGGGCCTCCTCGCAAAAGCGGATGGCGTCATCGCGCAGGTGGCGGCGCTTCATCCGCTTGAGGATCAGGTCATCACCGTGTTGCAGGCTGAGGTGCAGGTGCGGCATCAGGCGCGGCTCTGTGGCGATGGCTTGCATCAGGTTCTCGTCGGCCTCGATCGAATCGATCGAACTGATCCGCAGGCGCGGCAGGTCGGGCACCAGTTTGAGGATGCGCATCACCAGATCGCCAAGACGCGGCTGCGCGGGCAGGTCCGCGCCCCAGCTTGTCAGGTCCACGCCGGTCAGCACCACCTCGTTATACCCGCGATCCACCAGTCGCTTGATCTGGTCCACCACCACGCCCGCGGGTACGCTGCGCGAATTGCCCCGGCCATAGGGGATGATGCAGAAGGTGCAGCGGTGGTCGCAGCCGTTTTGCACCTGCACGTAGGCGCGGGACCGGGAGCCGAAGCCGTCGATCAGGTGCCCGGCGGTCTCGGTCACCGACATGATGTCGTTGACCTGCAGTTTCTCGCTTTCGCCGATGAAATCAGCGGCCAATCGCCCCCATGTCTCGGGCTGCATCTTCTCGGTGTTGCCGATGACGGCATCGACCTCTGCCATCCCGGTGAAGGTCTCGGGCTCGGTCTGGGCAGCGCAGCCGGTGACGATGAGGCGCGCGTCGGGGTTTTCGCGGCGCAGGCGACGAATCTCTTGCCGCGCCTTGCGCACGGCCTCGGCGGTCACGGCGCAGGTGTTGACCACGACCGCGCCCGATAGCCCGGCTTGTTCCGAAAGCTCCTTCATCGCCTCGGTTTCATAGGCGTTGAGGCGGCAGCCCAACGTGGTGAACTTGGGGGGAGCGGTCATTCCAGCCCCCGCAGGAAATCGGGCGTCAGAACCCCGTCGAAGACATGCATCGTGCCGCCGGTCATCCAGACGCCATCCTCGCGCCAGTCGATCTCAAGCGTGCCGCCGTCCAGATCAATCCGCACATGGCGCCCCGTCAGACCCCGGCGCGCAGCAGCCACCGCCGTGGCGCAACTGGAGGAGCCGGAGGCGAGGGTCACGCCCACGCCCCGCTCCCATACCCGCATGCGCAGGTGATCAGGGCCGACGAGGCTGGCCACCTGTACGTTGGTGCGTTCGGGGTAAAGCGGGTGATGTTCGTAGCGCGGGCCGAATTGCTCCAGCGGGATCGCCTCGGCGTCGTCCACGAAGAAGGTACAATGCGGGTTGCCCATGCCGGTGGCCGTCGGCCCGCCCTCGATGGGCAGTTCCAGCGTGTCCATCTCCTCGGCCAGGGGAATCGCCTCCCATGTCAGCTGCGGCGCGCCCATGTTGACGGCGGTCAGGCCGTCACCCGCATCGCGCGCCGCGATTTCCCCCCGCGCGGTGGTAAGTATCAGGCTGTCGCGGCCCGACTCGTCCATCAAGAGGCGCGCGATACAGCGGGTCGCGTTACCGCAAGCCCCCGAGGTGGAGCCATCGGCGTTATAGAAGGTCAGATGCGCATCTCCCGCGCCCGTCCCGATTACCGCCAGCTGGTCAAAGCCCACGCCCATATGCCTGTCAGCAAGGGCTATGGCGAGTGCCGGGGTCACCGTGACAGGATGCACACGGGCATCCAGCACGACAAAGTCGTTGCCAAGCCCATGCATCTTCATAAAGGGCAATCCGGTATCCGCGCGCGTGGTCATGGGGGCGCATATAAACCCGGTGAAGAAGTGAATCCAGCATTCCCGTGAAATTCCCGCAATTTCGGGGTTGACCCCCTGCCCCGGTCTTTCTAGATAGGCCGCCTAGTGGGCCGTTAGCTCAGTTGGTAGAGCAACTGACTTTTAATCAGTGGGTCGCAGGTTCGAATCCTGCACGGCTCACCACTGTTTCCTGAAATTTTCCGGATACCGCACTCACGTGGTGTACCCCTTCATTTGCATGTTGGGCTTGTGGTTCAATAAGGGATGCCATGCACTGGCTTTAAGGCACTGCCATTTCCACGCGCCGGTTACAGCGGGAAATCCATCAGGGGGGTGTCTTTGCGCAGGTAAAGCGGGTGCTTGGCCGAACCATCCTTGTTGAGTCCCAGACAGCGCAGGGGTTTCCCTGTTTCGGCCATGGCGCGGATCACCTGGTTGGTCAACGGCGCAAAGCGTTTGTGAAGCTTGCCGTAGGCCATGACGATCACCTCGGCCTCGTCCGCCATTTCCTTGAGGGTCGGAATATTGGCCGGGCTGGAGGCCTGTTCGGGATCGGCGGGGATGTCCTTGGGTGAAGTGGCGCGCCAGTCAAGAACATTGCCCTTGAGGTACCGGGTAAAGCCCCAGTCCTGCGCGAAGATCAACTCGCGGTGGCAGGTGGGGTCCGAGACTTCGGCGGCGGCGACAGACGGGTTCATCCCGATGAACAGGATCGCCCGGGGCGTTTCGCCTTCTGGCGTCCAGTCCCGGGTGAGGGCCTGGCGATAGCGGCCACAGTCAGAGAAGGTAGCGGTGCCTGTCACGCCTTCGGGGAGTTTCAGGCGCACCTTGCCGCCCGGGTCGTGGGGGCCAGTCGCGGTCATTGGTTGAACACCCGGCTGGGATGCAATTCACCGGCCTTGAAGCGGCCGACGGCGACAGCACGACCGTCATAGGCCGCCCAGCATTCGTCGCCGTACTCTATGTCATGGGCCACGACCATGCCGGGGTTGCCGTTCTTCAGCTTGGCAAGCCCCTGATCGGTGACGGTGACGCGGGGCAGGTCGGCGAGCCCCTCTTCGAGCGGGCGCAGGTATGCGTCCAGTTCGGGAGACTGGGCCAGTTCGTCGATCTGCTCGATCGTCAGACCGTCCTCGGCCCGGAAGGGGCCGGACCAGATCCGGCGCAATTCGCGCACATGGCCGTAGCAGCCAAGCGCCTCACCCAGATCGCGGGCGATGGCGCGGACATAGCCGCCCTTGCCGCAGGTCATTTCCAGCGTGACGTGATCGGCGTCGGGGCGGTCGATCAGCAACAGCTCCTCAACCCAGAGCGGGCGGGCCTGAACCTCGAACTCCTCGCCGTCGCGGGCGCGTTTGTAGGCGCGTTCGCCGTCGATCTTGACGGCGGAATACTTGGGCGGGACCTGCATGATCTCGCCCACGAACTGGCCCAGCGCGCCCTTGATGGTCTCGTCATCGGGGCGGGCATCGCTTGTGGCGGTCACTTCGCCTTCGGCGTCGTCGGTGTTGGTCGCTTCGCCAAGACGCACGGTGAATTCATAGGCCTTGAGCGCATCGGTGATGTAGGGAACGGTCTTGGTGGCCTCGCCCAGCGCCACGGCCAGAACCCCGGTGGCCTCGGGGTCAAGGGTTCCCGCATGACCCGCTTTCTTGGCCTGCAACGCCCAGCGGACCTTGTTCACCACGGCGGTTGAGGTCATGCCAGCGGGTTTGTCGACCACCAGCCAGCCGGAAATATCACGCCCCTTGCGTTTGCGTCCCATGGTCCCTGCCCTTTGCCCAAGATGAAGGCGGCGGGGTAGCCCAAGGCGCGGGGCCTGTCAATTCACGCGCGCAAGGATCACTCGGTGGGGCGGGTAACCCCGACAATCGGCCCCATGGGAAACCCCATGTCATGGCGGTTCAGGCCCGGCACGTAGAGCCGCGAGATGTTGCCATCGAAATAGAGCGCCTGCGGCACCTTGAGGACATCGCGGAACAAGGTGCCAAAGGCGTGGAAATTCACCGGCTCTTCGGAAATGACGAAATAGACGGTCTTGCCATCGGCGGATGTGCCGACGCCATTCCGGATATAGCGGCTGTCGCTGTCCTTGAGGAAACGGGGGTGCAGCGCGCCATCGATCACCAGCATCGGGCCGGATTGCGTGGCATAGGTACAAGCCGGGCTTTCGTCCACGTAGCGTTTGGTCTCGTAAACCTGCGCGCCATCCTTGGCGATGCAGAAAACCCCGTTAGGCAAAAGGCCGAAGTTGCCCGGCCCTTCGGTGGTGATCACGCCGCGCACCTCTTGCCCCTTTTCAAGGTAATGCCCCACGGGCGAACGATCCTGATGGTACATGCCCGCGTTCATCGCGAAGCTCAGGGTTTCGCCCCGCGCCCTGACGAGGCGTTCGACATTATCGAAGCTGCCGAGCGGTTTTCCGGTCTCCGGGTCCCGGAGGAAAAGCCGGATCGCCTCCTGCGTGGTGTCGACCTTGCAAACGGTATAACCCGCGCCGACATGCTCCATCGTGGCGCACTCCACGGCAAATGCCGGGCTTCCCACCCCAATCAGCATGACAGCGGCCCGGAAAAGGCGCTTAGCCCTCGACATCCCGGCGGACTTTTTCTTGCGAAAACAGACGGCGGGTTTCGTCCATCTGGTCGAAGGTGGTGTCGAGGCGAAAGCGCAGGTCGGGGGCATATTTCAGGTCGAGCTTCTTGCCGATAAGGCGGCGCAGTTCGTTTTTGTTGCGGGCCAGAAGATCGATCAGATCGTCCTGCCCTTCTCCGCCCAGGGGCAGCACATAGGCGGTCGCGATCTTGAGGTCGGGGGAGGTGCGGACCTCGCCCACCGTCACCGACATGCGGTTGAGGTCGGGATCGTGGATATCGCCACGCATCAGTACCTCGGACAGGGTCCGGCGGATCAACTCGCCGACGCGCAGTTGCCGTTGGGAGGGGCCGGGCCCGTCGTGGAACTTGTTCTTTGCCATGTCTCGCATCTAATGGCTTGGGCCCCGTTTGCCAAGCGATGATCGGCGGGGGATTGCCCGCGAAAGCGGCTTTGCCAATCGCGCCGGTGCGGGTTATGCAAGGCGGAACTGGAACGGGAGACAGACGCGATGACAGACCTGCCGGGTATCGTTGTAACGGGCGCCTCGGGGCGGATGGGACAGATGTTGATCCGCACCATCGCGGAAAGTGGCCGGGCGCGGCTGGTCGGTGCGTTGGAACGCAAGGGCCACGATTGGATCGGGCGCGACGTGGGCGAGGCCATGGGTGGCGCCGCTTTGGGTGTCAGCGTCACTGACGATGCGCTGGAGGCTTTCGCAAATGCCCATGCGGTGATTGACTTCACCGCCCCCGCGGCAACAGTGGAATTCGCAGGCATCGCGGCGCAGGCGCGCTGTGTGCATGTCATCGGCACCACTGGCATGAGCGAGGACGACCTTTCCAAGGTCAAGGCCGCCGCGCGCCATGCCGTGGTGGTGCGTGCCGGCAACATGAGCTTGGGCGTCAACCTGTTGGTTCAATTGACGAAAAAGGTGGCGGCGGCCCTCGATGAGGATTTCGACATCGAGGTGATCGAGGCCCACCACAATCAGAAGGTCGATGCCCCCTCGGGCACGGCCCTGATGCTGGGCCAGGCCGCCGCCGATGGGCGCGGTGTGGACCTTGACACCGTCTCGGACCGGGGCCGCGACGGGATCACCGGCAAACGCGAGCGGGGGCATATCGGGTTCCATGCCATCCGGGGTGGCGACATCGTGGGCGAGCATGATGTTCTGTTTGCCGCCACGGGGGAACGGATCACCCTTCGGCATGTGGCCAGCGACCGGGCGGTTTTTGCCCGCGGTGCCCTGAAGGCCGCGCTTTGGGGGCAAGGGCGGGGGCCCGGTGAATACGATATGCTGGATGTTCTGGGGTTGAGCGAAAACTAATCCGGCTGCCGGTCGCGCGCGTATCCTTGGTGTACTGCCACAGGAGCATGACCCATGAGATATGTTGCGACATTGGCCGTGGCGCTTGGATTGGCCACCCCGGCAGGGGCAGAAGGGTTTAACCAAGTCTCTGATAAGAGGACGTTTTTATCCCTCGTGGACGGTCGGGAGCTGACCCGCTTCGGTATCAAGCTGGACGTCACGCGCGACGGACGGATCAAGGGTCGGGCCTTCGGCCGGGATGTGACGGGCGCATGGCGCTGGAAATCGGGATATTTTTGCCGTGATTTGTATTGGGGTCAGATGGACCTTGGCCCGAATTGTCAGGCGGTGAAGGTGCAGGGGCGGACTCTGCGATTCATTTCGGACCAAGGTACGGGGCAGTATGCCGACCTGCAACTGCGGTAACCGCGCGAATCGCGGCTAACACCTTGGTTAACAACGAATGCCCCTATCGGCATCACGTCGGTATTCCGTCGGCATCGCATCGGTTTTATTGACCGATACCCCCCAAGGTGAACAACCCGCACGGTGCGTTCTGTACAGAACGTACATGCGGTTCGTAAATTTCGACAAACAGACATGCCGTCCCCCGGCCCTAAGAGTTTGTTAACCACAAGATGCGCAAATTGGGCCATGCGCATCTTGCTGTTCCCCATGCTCGCCCTTCTCGCGGGCTGTGACACACCCAGCCCGGCCTTTCGCGGCATTCCCGCCCATCGTATCAGCGTGGGCGGGAGCGATTTCGATATCCGGATAAAGGGACTGCGGGCCGAAGCGATCCGCACGAATGCACAGTGGGCGCCGCGCATGGCGGCCATCGCACCGCAGGGCGTGGCGGCCATCGAAGCGGTCAGCGGCTGCCGGGTGGCGAAGCTGACCGGCGATCAGGCGATGATGCGCGCGCGGCTGGATTGTGGCGACGGCCCGCCGCCCGCGCCGCGTTTCCCCCTCGAACTGGAATGCGAGGCCTATGAAGTGGACACGGGCTATGGCGCCTTGGAGTGTCGCCCCGTCCCGTGATCAGGGCCTTGTTGCGCCCGCCCTTGCCGCCGCGATCCGCGCGCGGGCAGAGTTGGAGCGCGGCATCCAGAGCCCCCGGTCAATCGCCTCTTGCAGACGTTCGGCCATCTCGCTCAGGGCGGGGGCGTTGTGTTCGGCGATGAAGTCGCGGGTGTCGTCATCCTCAAGGAATGCCGCTTCGACCATATCGAAATGATGGCTACGCACCGCGCCCGTGGTGGCAGCGAAGGCAAAAAGATAATCGACGGTTGCCGCCATCTCGAACGCCCCCTTGTAGCCGTGGCGCTTGACCCCGTCGATCCACTTTGGGTTCACCACGCGGGAGCGCACGACGCGGCCGATCTCATCCTCCAAGCTGCGGATGACCGGGCGTTCGGGGCGGGAATGGTCGTTGTGATAGATCGGGCGGTCCTGACCTTGCAGGGTACTGACCGCCGCCGCGGCCCCGCCTTCGAATTGATAGTAATCGTCCGAATCCAGCAGGTCGTGTTCGCGGTTGTCCTGGTTCTGAACAATCGCCTCGGTCTGGCGCAGGCGGGTTTCAAACCCTGTCCGGTCGGCGCGGCCTTCGTCGCCCGCGCCATAGGCGTAGCTGCCCCATGTCAGATACGCCTCGGCGAGATCGGATTTATCGGCCCAAAGGCGTTCGTCGATCATCGCCTGAAGCCCGGCTCCGTACGCCCCCGGTTTCGCGCCATAGACGCGCGGCGTGGCGCCATCCGCCTGTGCACGGGCAGCGGCGGGGTTGAGGTCTTCGGGTTCATCCAGCACCTGCACGGCGCGCGCGGCGCTGTCGAACAGCGAAATAAGCTGTGGGAAGGCATCGCGGAAAAAGCCCGAGATGCGCAGGGTAACATCCACACGAGGGCGGCCCAGCACCCCTTGGGGCAGGATTTCAAACCCCGTCACGCGGCGGTTGGCCGTGTCCCACTTGGGTTTGACGCCCATCAGCGCCATGGCCTGTGCGATGTCATCGCCGCCGGTGCGCATGTTGGCGGTGCCCCAAGCGGTCAGAAGCATGGTGCGCGGCCAATCGCCATGGGTTTGCAGGTGCTTTTCAATCAGCAGGTTGGCCGATTTCCAGCCCAGCGCCCAAGCAGTGGGGGTGGGCACCGCGCGGCTATCGACGGAAAAGAAGTTGCGCCCGGTGGGCAGGGTATCCAGCCGCCCACGGGTGGGCGCGCCCGACGGGGTGGGGGCGACGAACCGGCCCGAAAGGGCGGTGAGAAGCCCCCGGCCCTCGTCCGGTCCGCAGGCACGAAGCGTGGGGCGCACGGTATCCTCGGCATGGTCCAGCACGGCGCGGCTTTGCGTACCGGGCGGGCCCTCTTCGCCGCTCAAAAACCGCGCGGCCAGCTCTTCAAGCCGTTCGACGGTGTCGCCATGGCTGCGCCATGGGCTGTCATTGACGGCTTGCAGCACCTCGGGCGTTGGCCCCGTCCAAGGGGCGGCCATATCGCAATCCAAGGGGTCGAAGCCAAGGCCCAGATCCTCGGCCAGCGCGCGGATGATCGAGGCATCGCCGCCCTGCCCCTGCCCGCGCGGCACACGCAGGAGGGCTTGCAGCAGGTCGCGTTCCTGCACGCCCTTGGGCGATTGGCCGAAGATGTGCAACCCGTCGCGGATTTGCGCCTCTTTCAGCTCGCACAGGTAGGCGTCGAGCTTGGCAAGGTCGGTCTCCTCGTCCTCACCGGACAGGCCAGCGTCTTTGTCCAGCCCAGTGGCCGAGGTGAGCGAAAGGATTTCGCGGCGCAAATGATCGATCCGCCGGGGATCGACGCCGGCGGCCTCGTAATATTCATCAACCAGCGCTTCGAGGTCTTTCATCGGCCCGTAGGTTTCGGCACGGGTGAGCGGCGGGGTCAGGTGATCGATGATCACCGCCTGCGCGCGTCGCTTGGCCTGTGTGCCTTCGCCCGGGTCGTTGACGATGAAGGGATAGACATGCGGCATGGGGCCGAACACCGCCTCGGGCCAGCACTCTTGCGACAGGGCCAGCGCCTTGCCCGGCAACCATTCGAGGTTGCCGTGCTTGCCCATGTGCACGATGGCCTGCGCCCGGAACTGGTGCCGCAGCCAGAAATAGAAGGCCAGGTAGTTATGCGGCGGCACCAGATCGGGGGAATGGTAGGTATCGGTCGGGTCGATGTTATAGCCGCGCGCCGGTTGGATGCCGACGACCACCTTGCCGAATTCCAGAACGGACAGGGCGAAATGCCCGCAATCCACCTCTCCGGGGCAATAGAACGGATCGGCCTCGGGCGGGCCCCAGCGGCGTTCCATCGCCTCCCGCATTTCCCAGGGCAGCTGCCCATAGTCGATCTGGTAATCGGCCATCGACAGGCGCACGCCCCCCTGCCGCACGGCGCGATCGGTGAGCCAATTGGTCGGCCCGGCCATGACCGCCTGCATCAGCGCGTCGCTGTCCTGCGGGGCATTGCGAATGTCATAGCCCGCCTCTTGCAGCAGGGTCAGGGCATGGACCGTGCCAGCGGGGGTGTCGAGACCCACGCCATTGGCAAGGCGGCCATCCTTGTTGGGGTAGTTGGCCAGCACCAGCGCCACCTTGCGGTTGGGTTCCGGCGTGGCGCGGAGTTTGGCCCAGTTGGCGGCGAGTTGCGCGACGAACTCCACCCGGTCGCCTTGGGCGCGGTAGGTGGCGATGGGGCATTCGGTGGCCTCGTCGAAGAAGGCTTCGCCCTTGAAGCTGATGGCACGCGACAGGATGCGGCCATCGACCTCGGGCAAGGCCACGTTCATGGCGATGTCGCGGGCCGAGAGGCCGGTGAGGCCCTCGGCCCATGCTTCCTCGGATGACCCGGCGAGGACCACTTGAAAGATGGGGGCCGCTTGGGCGGCGGCCATGGTGAGGGGATTTTCGGGGCTGTCCTCGCCTTGGTGGGGGGAGCCGACGGCGAAGGAGGTGCAGTTGAGGATCACCGAAGGCGGGGCGGCGGTGAAGAGATGCTCAAGCGTGGCGGTCGAGACCGGATCCTTGAGCGAGGCCACGAAGATGGGCAGCGGGTTGAGGCCCTGCCGCAGCAGTGATTTGACCAGACGGTTGATCGGGTTGAGGCCCGCGCCCTGCACCAGCGCGCGGTAGAAGATGAGGGGGACGACGGGTTGACCGGCGGTCCATGCCTCTTGCGCCGCCGAGAGGTCGGCCACGCCTGCGCCGGGCCAGTAGACACCGGCGCGCAAGAGGGGGCTGGCCCCCATGGGCGTCTCACCGCCCTCCAGCATGGCGCGGGTGTAGGCGAGGAAGTTCGTGGCGTTCTCAGGCCCGCCTTCGACGAGATAGGCCCAAAGCGCGTCGTAATCTTCGTCCGAGACGGTAGAAAGCGCGCGCAATTCGGCATCGGGTTTGTCGTCTCCGGGCAGGAGGGCCAGCGGAACACCGGCCTCATGGCACCGGGCCGCGTATTGTTCGGCCCCGTATTTCCAGTAGCCCATGCCGCCCAAGACCCGCGCCACCACCAGCCGCGATTTCGTGGCGCAATCGTCTAGGTGCAGGTCCACCGACATGGGGTGGTTGAGGTGCGTGAGATTGGCCAGCCGCAGGCCCGGGGGCGCGTCCATTTCGGAGCGCGCGGCGCTGAGCGCGGCCAGCTCGGTATCGGCCGCCGAAATGAAAATCACGTCAGACGGCGTTTGGCCCAGATCGACGGCGTCGCTGCCATCGTCGATGGCCCCGGGGGTAGCGGCGAGGAGGTGCATCAGGATCGGGCCTTGTGCTTGGGGCGCGCGGCGCGCCATTGGGTATTTTTGCCAAGAAAAAGCATATGGGCGGGGTCTAGACCAAGGGCTTTTCCATGAAAACACTGGTCTGGTTCGGACGGTAGTCGCCGAAAATACCACGCCGCGTGAACCCGTGGCGGGCATAAAGGCGCATGGCGCTATCAAGCGCTTCGGCAGTCTCTAGGCGCAGGGCGGGAAGGCTCAGGGCGCGTGCCTCATCCTCGATCGCGCGCAGGAGGGCGGCGGCTACGCCTTTTCCGCGGGCCTCGGGCGTGGTGAACATGGATTTCACCTCGCCATACCCCTCCATGATCGCCAGTGCGCCCGTGCCCAGGGTCTTTTCCCCCTGACGGGCGGCGAAAAAGCGGATGCTGTCACCGCAGAGCGCGTCGAGATCAAGGAAATAGTTATCCTCGGGCGGGAAGAGGGCGCGCATCAGGGCATGACTGGCCTCCAACACCGCGCGGGGGCCGGGATCACGGGGGTTGGCGGCCTCGACGATCAGCATCAGGCAGAGAGCGCCGCCGCGATCGCCGCGCGGTCGAGGCCGGATTGACCGATGACCACCAAACGGGTTTCGCGCGACTCATCGCCCGCGAAGGGGCGGTCGAAGTAGCTGTCGACGCGGGGGCCGACGGCCTGCAACGTCAGGCGCATGGGTTTACCCGAGACAGCCGCAAACCCCTTGAGGCGCAGGATGTCATGCGCGCGGATCACATCGGCCACTTGGGCGGCGAACCCCGCCGGGTCGGCAATCTCGGGGCGGGTAACGACGAAACTTTCGAAAGCGTCATGGTCGTGATCGTGGTGGTGGTCGTGATCATCATCATGATCATGGTCGTGATGATGGTGGTGGTGCACCTCGTGCCGGGCCTCCATATCGGCCTCGGCCCCCATGCCCTGCCCCAGAAGGACATCGACGGGCAACGCGCCCATGATGGATTTGACCACCTGCACGCCATCGCGGCTGTCGGATTTGAGCCGCCCCACCAGAGTTTCGGCCTCGTCGCCGGCCAGCAGATCGGATTTGTTCACGACGATCATGTCGGCGCAGGCGACCTGATCGGCAAAGAGTTCCGAAAGCGGCGTGTCGTGATCGAGGTTCTCGTCTTGCGCCCGCTGTGCATCGACGGCGGCCACGTCATGGGCAAAGCGGCCCTCGGCCACGGCCTTGCCATCGACCACGGTGACGACACCATCGACAGTCACCCGGGTGGAAATCTCGGGCCAGTTGAAGGCGCGCACCAAGGGTTGCGGCAGGGCGAGGCCGGAGGTTTCGATCACGATGTGATCGGGGGCATCGGGGCGGTCCAGCAGCTTTTGCATGGTGGGCACGAAATCCTCGGCCACGGTGCAGCAGATACAACCGTTGGAAAGCTCCATCACGTCATCCTCGGCGCAGCCTTCGATGCCGCAGCCCTTGAGGATGCCGCCATCGACGCCCAGATCACCGAATTCATTGATAATGAGCGCGATGCGCTTGCCGCCCGCGTTTTCCAGCATGTGACGAATGAGGGTGGTTTTCCCGGCACCCAGAAAGCCGGTGACGACGGTGGCAGGGATCTTGGCAGGCATGGGCAGGTTCCTTCTCAGGCTTGCGTGGGCGGCGGCGCTGTCTTACTCCGCGTTTGGAAAGGACAGCGTCATGCACCGGATCGTGGTTTGTTCAACATGTGAATGCGGCAGCGGGCCGGGCTTTGCCAAGGCGCTGCGCGCTGAAATTGCGGCGCGGGGCATGGATTTCGAGGTGCAGGAGCATGCCTGCATGTCGAATTGCGCCAATCCGCTATCGGTGGCCTTTCGCGCGCCGGGCAAGGCCACGTATCTGTTCGGCGGGGTCGAGGCCGAGGGGGATTTGGCCGATACGCTGTCGTTCGCCCGGATATACGCCGAAAGCCCCGATGGCTGGATCGAGGATGCGCGGCCCGCCGGGCGGTTGCGCTTTTGCCTTCTGGGGCGGGTTCCGGCGTAGGGCGTCATTCGATTTCAATCGTTGTCGTGGCCTCGATGGGAGTACCGTCGATGGCCAGTTGGCTGTGATCATTGGCGTTGAGGGTGACGCGCACCTCATGGGTGCCGATGGGCAGCGCGTTCAATTGCGCCCAAGGGCTGTAGGCGCGGGGCTGTTTCACCCCGTTGATATAGATATGCGCGTGGCCGTGGCCGGGTTCGTGCGGGCCGTTGACGCCTGCGGGGTCGAAAGTGAAATTACTGGTTTCGATATGCAGGTTGCGGCTTTGGTCGCTATCGGGGTGGATCGACAGGGCCAGTGTCGGGGTCGGCGTGCCAGCCTCGGTCAATTTTGAATGATCGTGGCCCGATATATCGCCCTGACCGTGATCATGGGCGGCATGGTCGTGGGCGGTGTCGCCTGTGTGTTCATGCCCTTCCAGTTGCGCGCCGGTACTGGCGGCGACCAGAAAGCCAAGGCCGGTGCCGAAGAACAGGCCGATCAACAGGAAGATGAAGGTGCGTGGCATTTCGTTCCCCTTAGTGGCCCCGGCAGCGCACCGCCGGGGGTATTTGTCACGCTTGTGCGTTATCGTCACTGGCCCAGAAATGCCCGGCGAAAAGGCCCAGCATCGCCCAGGCCGCCATGCCCACCGCCAAGGCCCGCGAGGCGAACAGCGAAGCGAGTTCCGGCGGTACGGGGCCGGTGAAGGACTCGGGGTGTGGCGCACCGATGACATGCGGCGCCAGCAGCAGGATCACCGCCGCGCCCCATGCACCCCAACCGCGCCCGAAGGCGATCAGGCCAAGGCCCGCCGCCGTGGCAATCACCGTCCCCCACCACCAGATCTGGCGCAGGGTGAGATCTGTATAAGCCACGCCCGGAACCTCGGGCGGCAACGAGGCAGCGGGCGCGAAATGCACCACGATGAACCCCGCGAGGCCCCAGATCAGGCCGCTGCGCGCGGTGATCGTCACCCCACGCTCGGCGGCAAGCGCCATGGCGCCCACAAGGATAAGCCCATAGCCCACGTAGATCAGGGCCGAGAACAGCAGGCTCAGGCCATCGCGCATCGGGTTGAACCCGGGCAACTCGGGCGTGGCACTTACGGCCTCCCCTCCGAAATGCACCAGGTCACCGCCCTCGTAGAGTTCGGCATGAAGCAGAACCGGCTGCACGAAAACGAACTGCAACGCGGCCGCAAGCAGTCCCGCGCAGAATCCAGCGAACAACGCGCTGGTCAGAATTTTCTGAAACATGGTTCAGTGGCAGGGAAAGCCGGTTGCGTGACGCACGTCGTGGGCGGCGTCATGCAGGGTGGCCGCTTGGACGTGGCCAGCGATGGTCACGATTCCGATGCCCAGCCCCATGGCGGCGACGATCGACAGAATGGTGGATTTGGCGGCGGTTTGAGCCAATGCAGTCATAGTCAGTTCTCCTTTTTACCTCTCACCCGAGGGGTCTGGTTTCACATGCAAAGGCTGGTCTCCTGGCTTGCGGGTCGTTGCCTGACTGCCGCCTTCCCGGCCCGGATGGACCAGTGGCATAATGGCAGGGGCTCTCCGCTTACAGTCGCGGGGGCGGCTGACGATTGGGCGCCCTGTTTGGGTCCACCTGCACGTCATTCCCAATTCATCCCAAGGCGCTTTGCGCCCATTCGGGAACCTTTACGTGATTTTGTATGACCGGCACACTCGTACCCGTCAAGACGATTTGCGACGGGTTGCTTTGCGCGCACGCCATGTGTCCGGTGTTGCACTACTAGCACCAAATGGCAGGGAATCGGCCACGCACAGGGCCCGTCTTTGAGTCTTGCTTATCACTCGACCCCCCCATGTCAGGCGCCAAATGCTCGGAATTTCGCGCATATCTTGTGGATAACTCACTCCCAAACGCCATATACAGGGGTTCTGCATTGACAGGCCGCCCACCCGCCCGTCACATTTCCCTTTAACCGGAATCACGCCGCCCGAGGTGCCCTTGCAGTTTTCAAAACTCAGACTGACAGGCTTCAAAAGCTTCGTGGACCCCACTGACCTTTTCATCGCCGACGGGCTGACGGGGGTCGTGGGGCCGAACGGCTGTGGCAAATCCAACCTGCTTGAGGCGCTGCGCTGGGTCATGGGGGAAAACCGGCCCAAGGCGATGCGCGGCGGCGGTATGGAGGACGTGATCTTTGCCGGGGCCTCCTCGCGACCGGCGCGCAACTTTGCCGAGGTGTCGATCCATATCGACAATTCCGACCGGCTGGCACCCTCGGGGTTCAACGACAACGATCAGCTTGAGATCGTCCGCCGCATCACCCGCGACGTGGGCAGCGCCTACAAGGTGAACGGCAAGGATGTGCGGGCGCGCGACGTGCAGATGCTGTTTGCCGATGCCTCCACCGGGGCGCATTCCCCCGCGCTGGTCCGGCAGGGGCAGATCAGCGAGTTGATCAACGCCAAGCCCAAGGCGCGGCGGCGCATCCTTGAGGAAGCCGCCGGGATTTCCGGCCTCTATCAACGCCGCCACGAAGCGGAATTGAAGCTGAAGGGGGCCGAGCAGAACCTTGCCCGCGTCGATGACGTGATCGAACAACTGGCCGGGCAACTGGCGCAACTGGCCCGCCAGGCCAAGCAGGCCGCCCGCTACCGCGCCATTGGCGAGGAATTGCGGCAGGCCGAAGGGCTGTTGCTGTATCGGCGTTGGAAAGAGGCCGACGAGGCCCGCGCCCGGGCCGAAGAGGAATTGCGCGAGCGTACAACTGCCGCGTCACAGGCCGAAGCCGCCGCACGCGAAGCCGTCAAGGCCCGCGCCAAGGCCGAAGAATCCCTGCCGCCCCTGCGCGAGGAAGAGGCGATTGCGGCCGCGGTCCTGCAACGCCTTCAGGTGCAACGCGACACCCTCAACGACCAGGAGGAAAACGCCCGCGCCCGTATCGAGACGCTGCAAAACCGGATCGAGCAGTTGGGCCGCGACATCGAACGTGAATCGGGCCTCAACCGCGACGCAGGCGAAACCATCGAACGGCTGGAATGGGAGGCCCGCGAACTGGCCAAGGCGGGCGAAGGCCACGACGAGAAGCTGGCCAATGCCGCCGAAGCGGCGCGCGAGGCGGCCCAAGTCTTGCAGGATCGCGAAACGCAGCTTTCGGAACTGACCGAAGACGTGGCCCGCCTTGCCGCCCGCCACCAATCGGCCCAGCGCCTTGTCGCGGACAGCCGCAAGACCCTTGAGAAAAGCGAGGCGGAAGCGACACGCGCCCGTCAGGCAGCCGAACAGGCGCAGAATGCCCTCGATCAGGCGGGGCGCGACCATGACGCCGCGAAAGCCGCCGAGACGGCCGCCGTCGAGGCCGCGCAAGCCGCTGAAGACGCCCTGAACAGGGCCGAGGAGGCCCGCTCGGAAACGCAGGCCCGCGAAACCACGGCCCGTGCCGAACGGTCCGAGGCCGAGGGCGAGGTCAACACCCTGTCCGCCGAGGTCACGGCACTGGCCAAGCTGGTGGACCGCGACACCGCCGAGGGCGGCCAGATCCTTGACCGTCTTCAGGTGGAACAAGGCTTTGAAAAGGCGCTGGGCGCGGCCCTGGCCGATGACCTGCGCGCGCCCGAAGTGGACGGCGACGGGCCGTCGGGCTGGATGGTGCTGCCCGGCTATCAGACCGAGCAAACCCTGCCCGAAGGCGTGACCGCCCTGAATCAGCATGTCTCGGTGCCCGAGGTCCTGTCGCGCCGCATGTCGCAGATCGGGCTTGTTGACCCTGACGACGGCCCGCGCCTGCAACCGCTTCTGAAACCCGGTCAGCGGCTGGTCACCCGTGAGGGGGATCTCTGGCGCTGGGACGGCTACCGCGCTTGGGCCGAGGATGCGCCCTCCGCCGCCGCCCTGCGCCTGCAACAGCTTAACCGTTTGGAAGAGTTGAAGCAGGAACTGGCCCGCGCCACCGCCCGCGCCGAAGGCGCCGTGCAGGCGCATGACACCCTGCGCGCCAAGCTGGCGGAATTGACCGAGGCCGACCGCGCCGCGCGCGAGGCTCGCCGCGCCGCCGACGCCGAGTTGAACCAAGCCAACCGCGCCCTGAGCCGTGCCGAGGCCGACCGCAACCTTGCCCAGTCCAAGCTGGAATCCATGGGCTTGGCCGTCACCCGCCACGAGGAAGAAGCGCTTGCCGCCCGCAAACAATTGTCCGAGGCCGAGGCCGGGTTGAACGGCTTGGGGGATCTGGAGGCCGCGCGCAGCGATGTGGAAGACGTCAAGATGACGGTCGAGGCCGCGCGGATGACCATGATGGCCAAACGCTCGGGCCATGACGAAACCCGCCGCGAGGGCGAGGCCCGCACCCGCCGGTCGCAGGAAGTGACCAAGGAAATCAGCGGCTGGCGCCACCGCCTTGAAACCGCCGAAAAGCGCAGTGCCGAACTGGCCGAACGCAAGGCCGCCTCCGAGGACGAACTGACCGAGGCCAGCGCCAAACCCGAGGAACTTGCCGCCCGCCGCGATGAACTGGGCCTTGAGATCGACAAGGCCGAGGCGCGCCGCGCCGAGGCCGCCGACAAACTTTCCGCCGCCGAAGGAACCACGCGTGAGGCCGTCGCCGCCGAGCGCGAGTCCGAGCGCACGGCATCCGAAGCCCGCGAGGCACGCGCCCGATCCGAAGCGCGCAGCGATGCCGCCCGCGAAGCCCGCGATTACGCCGCCGAACGTATTGCCGAGGAACAGGACACCACGCCCGACTCCCTGCTTGAACAGTTGGGCGCCGACCCCGAGAAAATGCCCGCGTCAGAGGCCATCGAGGCGGATGTGAACCGCCTCAAACGCCAACGCGACGCGCTGGGGGCTGTCAACCTGCGGGCCGAGGAAGATGCCCGAGAGGTCGAGGAAGAGCACGACGGCCTGCTCAAGGAAAAGCAGGACCTCGAAGAAGCCATCAAGACCCTGCGCAATGGCATTGCCAGCCTGAACCGCGAAGGGCGCGAACGGCTGCTGACCGCCTTCGAGCAGGTGAACAGCAACTTCTCGATGCTCTTCAAGCACCTCTTCGGCGGCGGCGAAGCCAATCTTGTCATGGTCGAAAGCGACGATCCGCTGGACGCGGGCCTTGAGATCATGTGCCAGCCACCAGGCAAGAAGCTGGCCACCCTGTCGCTTCTGTCGGGGGGCGAACAGACGCTCACCGCACTGGCCCTGATCTTTGCCGTGTTCTTGGCGAACCCCGCACCAATCTGTGTACTCGACGAGGTGGACGCGCCTTTGGACGATGCCAACGTGGGCCGTTTCTGTGACCTGCTGGACGAGATGTGCCGCCGCACCGAAACCCGCTTCCTGATCATCACCCACCACGCGGTCACGATGAGCCGGATGGACCGTTTGTTCGGGGTGACGATGGCTGAACAAGGCGTCAGCCAATTGGTCTCGGTCGACCTCAAGAAAGCCGAAGCGATGGTGGCTTAAACCGGCTTTTCCCGAAAATTTTAAACTTCCTTTAAGCCGCACCTCTCAGAATGCCGTCACTGCGATCCTTCGCAGTGAAAGGAGGTGAGGACACTGACAGAAAAATCCTTTCGGAAATGGATGGTTACCTTGGCGGCAGCAACGCTGCTTCTTGCAATCATCCGTCTTTGGATAGGGCGCTAGACCTTTGACAAAGAAAGACCCTGCGGAGCGGCAACTCCGCAGGGTCACTGATTTCAGGTGAAGACACTGAAAACCCTTTCGATATAGTCACTATGATGCGCATTCCTTACCAAAAAGTAAAGCGCGCCGCCCAAACATGGTTAACACCTGCTGTCCCGCTTGGGTCACATCGGCGTGGGTTAAATACACGCTCACTCGACAGGCGGGGCACGGCGGGCTAGCACGTTATGCAACTACGATATCCAAGGTGAACCGCCATGATCGCACCCCGCGCCCTGCGTTTCCTCTCATTTCTGGCGCTCGGCCTCTTGGTGGCCTGCGCCCATGCCCCCGGCCCCAACGGCCCGCCCCCGGGCACGCCGCAGGATGTCGCGCAACTGGCACAGGCCATTCGCCAACTCGGCCCGCAGGTGGCCCCCGAAGAGGCCCAGCGTGCGGCACGGGTCACCTACGCCTACACCCACCAACTGGCGCAGGAATACCAGATCACCGATCCGCCGCTGATCCATAACACCAAGGTCAACATGGGCACCAAGCCGCGCGGGTTATGCTGGCATTGGGCCCGGGATATCGAGCTTCGCCTGCGCAAGGAAAACTTCCAGACGCTCGATTTGCACCGCGCCGTAGCCAACCACAACAACCTGTTGCTGGAACATTCCACCGCCATCATCAGCAGCAAAGGCGACAGCCTGCACGACGGCATCATCCTTGACCCATGGCGGCAGGGGGGCGTGCTCTTCTGGTCCCCCACGCGCGAAGACACCCGCTATACGTGGTACTCCCGAAATCAGGTTCTGGCCGAGAAACTGGGCCATGATCGCTCGGTCCGGTTTCTCACCTATGAACCGGAACTAGAGACGGTGGAGTAACCCCCGCGTCGGCCAGGCATCGGCGGGCAGGCCCAGCTTTTCTTGCACGTCCTGCACGGCGGCACGGGTCCCCGCGCCAAGGATGCCATCCACCTTGCCCACGTCATAACCGCGCGCCGCCAGCTTCTTCTGAAGCTGCTTCATCTGCGCCCCCGACAGCCCCGGCGCGGGATTGCCCGCGTCGAACACCGGCGCGCCTTCAAGGCGGTTGGCGAAATAGGCCGCCGTCAGAACATAGGTAAAGCTCTGGTTCCATTCGAAATAGACGTGGAAATTCGGATAGGCGAGAAAGGCAGGCCCGCCGCGCCCCTGCGGCACGATCAGGTTGGCGGGCAACCCACCGGCAATTTGCCCATGCCGGGGGCGCACCCCCATAGCCGCCCAATCCGAGGCGCGCTTGGTGGTGCGCAGCCCGGTCAGCGACCAATCCATATCGGCTGGCACGGTGACCTCCTGCAGCCAAGGCTCATTCGGGCGCCAACCCAGGGAACTGAGCATCTTGCCCCCCGACATCAGGGCATCCGGCGCCGAGCTTTTCAGGCGCACATGCCCATCTCCATCGCCATCGACACCGTTTTCGATGATGTCCTCGGGCAGCATCTGCACCATGCCGATCTCCCCGGCCCATGCGCCGGTGGTGCGGGCGGGGTCGAAATCGCCGTGGGTGAAAAGCTCAAGTGCGGCAAAAACCTGTGGGCGGAACAACTCGGGGCGGCGGCAATCATGCGACAGCGTCACCAGCGCATTGAGCGTGTTGAAATCCCCCTGAAACGCGCCATAGTCCGTCTCGAATGCCCAAAAGGCCAGCAGAACGCCGCGATCAATTCCATAGCTCGCCTCGATCCGGTCGAACACCGCATCATACCGCTTGGCCATCTGGCGGCCCTTGTTAAGACGGCCCGAACTGATCAAACGCCGGGCGAAATCCACGAAGGGCAGTTGAAACACGCCTTGCCGACGGTCGGCCTTGATGACAGACGCATCGCGGCGGACGGGCGCAAAGAACCGATCCACCGTGCCCCGGTCATACCCGCGCGAGACAGCCTCGGCCTTCATGTCGTTCACGAAGCCCTGGAAATTGCCGCCACAGGTCTGCGCCATGGCCCCACCTGCCAGCATCATCAGGCCCGCCGTCATCGAAAGAAATCGCATGGGATACCCCGTTTTGTTCATCGTTCCCGCCACCCTAGGCGAGGTGACGGGTAAGAGAAAGGCAAGGGAATCCTTGCCTCTATGTACACAGGCCAAGCAGCAGAATAACGCCCAAGGCCAGCCCCCAACTGCGCCACAACGCGCCGCAACTGGCCTCGATCTCTTGCGCGCCGATCTGCCGTTTTCCCATGGCGTTGACGAAGGGAAATTCGCGCATCCGGCCCTCATAGGCACGCGGCCCCGACAGCGCCACGCCAAGGACCCGCGCCATCGCCGCCTCGGGCCAGCCCGCGTTTGGGGACCTGTGCAGGCGTGCATCGGCGCGCACCGCGCCAAAGCCCTGCCAGCGCCCATGGCTCAGCCAGATCAACCCGGCGGTCAGACGCGCGGGAATGACGTTCAGCAGATCATCGAACCGCGCCGCGGCCCAACCGAATTCTTCGTGCCGCGGCGTGCGGTAGCCGATCATGGAATCGGCGGTGTTGGTGATCTTGTAAAGCAAAAGCCCCGGCAACCCGCCGATCAGGAACCAGAAGGCCGGGGCGATCACCCCGTCGCTTTGGTTCTCGGCCGCCGATTCAATCGCCGCACGGGCCACGGCGGGGCCCTCCATCGCGGCGGTGTCACGGCCCACGATCATCGCCACGCTGCGCCGCGCCTCGCCCACCGACAAGCGCAGGGCGCTGGCCACAGCGCGCACATGGGCGACAAGCGAGCGTTGCGCCAACAGAACCGCCACCACGATCACCTCGGCCAGCGGGCCGAAAACCTCAAGCACCATCCCGAGGACAACCGCGCCCACAGCCATTGCGACCATGGCCAGAACGCCCTTCAGCCGCCGCGCCTCACCCTCGTTCAACACCCGGTCGCACCAGCACACCACGCGCCCCATCAAGACCGCCGGGTGCGGCACCCGATCCCAGATTGCGCGCGGCTCGCCCACGAGGGCGTCAAGCACCATGGCAAGGGCAAGCACAAGGGCGGCAGTCATAGCGCGGCCTCCAAACGGCTCCATTGCCCCGGCGCGGGCAGGCCCAGCCGCAGCCATGTCTTGGAATAGGGAAACACGCGGCTCCAGATATGGTGTCGCGCCAAGCGTTCTTGCCACGTTTTTGCGTCGTCCACCTCGTACAAACGAAACAGCGACGTCCCGCCTTCGACCCGCGCCCCGGCGCGGATCATCAAGGCATCCAACCGCGCGGCATCTTCATTGAGGCGCACGCGGGTGTCCACCGCCCAATCGTGATCGTCCAAGGCCGCCGCGCCAATCGTCAATGCCGGCCCGGACACCGCCCAAGGCCCCAGTGCCGTGGCGAGTTGCGCAATCACATCAGGCGTCGCGATGGCAAAGCCAAGGCGCATCCCCGCCAGCCCCCAGAACTTGCCGAAACTCTTCAATACCACCACGCCGGGGCGCGTGGCCTCGTGCACCCAGGTCCGATCCGGCCAGACATCGGCGAAGCTTTCATCGACCACTGTCAGCGGGGCACCAAAGGTTTCCTCGGCATACCAATGGCCCGTGGGGTTGTTGGGATGGACGATCACCCGCGCCGTGGCCCCTTCCTCGCCCATCTCCCAGCCATGGGCGGCAAAAGCGGCGGCATGTTCATTATACGTGGGTGCAGGGATATCGACCCGCCCCGCAGGGGCCAGCGCAGGGATCTTGGCAATCAGGCTCGACGCCCCGGGCGCGGCCAGGATCGCCGCGTCGTCCGGCACATGCCAATGCCGCCGCGCGGCTTCTAACACTGCATCCTGCGCGGCACGGTCTGGCAGGGCTGTCCAGGCTTCCTGCGGGATCGTTGGTGCGGGATACGGCACCGGGTTGATACCCGTCGACAGGTCAATCCAGTCTTCGCGCCCCCCGCCATAGTCGGCCACGGCGGCATCCAGCCCCCCGCCATGATCGCGCGGCACCCGCACCGCCTCAGCCCTCGGCATCCGGCAGCGGCGGGTGGCGGGTCACGAAATGCCCCTTTACCCCCTGCGGCCATTCGCGGAACGGCACCCGGCCCGTGTCGCTTTGGGCGTGCATCTCGGCATAGTCCACGATGGCCTGCGCGGCCTCTTCGCCCGGTTCGAACCGCCCAAGCGTATAGGCCAGCTTGCCACTTGCCTGAATCGCGACGTTACAGCCATGCGTACAGCCCATCAGGCAAGACACCCGGCGGGTCTTTACGTCCCGTCCCTCGGCCACACGTTCCACCAGTTCGGCCAGATCTTCGCCATGGGTGCGGGCATGGGTTTCGGCGCTCCAATCCTCGCGCTTACAAGTGTCACAAACGGTGATCCATGTGGTCATCTCGGGCGATCCTCAGTGATCCTTTTGCCGTCTTTCAAACCGATATTGCCCGGTCACGCAACAGACCTCCGCGCAGCGGCATAAAAAAGGGCGCCCCGAAAGGCGCCCTTTTTGGTCATTGCACAAATGCGTCTCAGTCTTCGCTATCCAGCGGCAGCGCCACGAAGCGCGGCTCGCCGGCACGACGCACCAGAAGCAGGATGGATTTGCGGCCGGCGTCTTCGGCATCGGCGATGCGATCCTCGAAGTCCCCGATCGAGTTGACCTTCTGCTGGCCCGCCTCGGTGATCAGATCCCCGGCGCGCAGCCCTTTTTCATAGGCTTCCGACAGGTTATCGACATCCGTGACCACAAGGCCCGTCGCCTCGTCGCCCAGATCAAGCTGACCACGCAGTTCCTCGGTCAGGGTGCTGACGGTCATGCCAAGCAGTGCCGATTCCGACGCCTCGGGTTCCCCACCCGGCTGTGCGGCGGGCACGGCGGCTTCGGCGGCCTCACGGCGGCCAAGCGTCACCTTGAGGGTTTGGGTCTTGCCTTCACGGAACACCACCACGCGGACGGTCTTGCCGACTTGCGTGTTGCCCACCTGGCGCACAAGGCCCCGGGTGTCGTCCACCTTCTGGCCGTCAAAAGACAGGATCACGTCACCCGATTCCATACCGGCCTCGGCGGCGGGACCTTCGGGAACGTCCGTGACAAGCGCGCCGCGCACCTCTTCAAGGCCCATGGCCTCGGCCACGTCATCGGTCACGTCCTGAATGCGCACACCAAGCCAACCACGGCGCGTTTCGCCGTATTCCTTGAGCTGGTCGACCACACGGGTCACCACGTTCGAGGCCATCGAGAACCCGATCCCGATCGAGCCACCAGTCGGCGACAGGATCGCCGTGTTCACGCCGATCACCTGCGCGTCCATATTGAACAGCGGCCCACCCGAGTTGCCCCGGTTAATCGCCGCGTCGGTCTGTATATAGTCGTCATAGGTGCCGCTCAGGGCCCGGTTACGGGCCGAAACGATCCCGGCAGACACCGAGAATCCTTGTCCCAGCGGGTTGCCCATGGCCATCACCCAATCGCCTACGCGGGCGGTATCGCTGTCGCCAAAGCTGACATAGGGCAGCGGCTCCTCGGCCTCGACCTTCAAAAGCGCAATGTCGGTCTTGGGGTCAGTGCCGACAACCTCGGCCTCCAACTCCTTACCCGAGAAAAACTCGATGATGATTTCATCGGCGGATTCGATAACGTGGTTGTTGGTCACCACGTAACCGTCCTCGCTGATCACGAAGCCCGAGCCCAGCGCCGAGGTCCGGCGCGGACGGTCCCCCTGACCACTGCGGTCACGGAATTCGCGGAAAAAATCTTCGAAGGGCGACCCCTCGGGCACGATGGGCGAGGGGCCCGCCCCCTGCGCCACCACGGTTGATGTGGTGATATTCACCACTGCCGGACTGACCTTGTCGGCCAGATCGGAAAAGCTTTCCCGGGCCTGCGCCACCATGGCCTGCGCCACGATAAGCATCGCGGTCAGAACCGTCAGGTAAAACGCCCGCATGATCCCGGACCTGTCTTGGTTGAGTGCTACGGATTTGGCTGTCACCTTGGATCTCCTTGCCTGTGTCCGAATATGTCGCCGGGTCTCCAGCCCCCGAGCGATCCATGTATGGCATGTAAGGTCGCCATCTCGGATCGCAAAACAACGCAACATGGTGTCACGTGCATGTGAACCGCTTGTGACCCGTTAATCAAGCGCCCAGTGTCTTGGCGGCCCAGACCATCACGGTTCCAATCGCCAGACAGGCCAAGCCGAAAAACCGGCGCTGGTCCTCGCTCAGGGCCTGCAAGGCCACAAGCAGTTGCTCAATGATCGAAGGGGCCAGCGCATAGACCAGCCCCTCCACGATCAATACCAGCCCAAGGGCCAGAAGCGCCGTCTCGATCAATTGGTCGCCTCGGTCCCTGTGCCCTGATCTTGTCCGGCCTCCTCGGCGGCGCCTTCTTCTTCAAGTCGCTGGCGTTCCAGTTCCGGAAGGTCAGGCGAGATTTCAAGATCGGGCGCCATTTCACGCAGGCGGTCGATGTCGATATCGTCAATCGCTACTTCCCGCAGGCCATCCGCGCGGATCGAGCTGAACAATTCGGCCAGGAACTCGCTGTCCGGCGAGAAGACGAGAGTCGAGTTCTGTCCTTGCAGGGACCGTTCCAGCGCCGTCAGGGACCGGTAGAAGGCGAAGAACTCGGGGTTGTTCCCGAAGGCTTCGGCATAAATCCGGTTCCGTTCGGCATCCGCCTCACCCCGGGTGATCTCGGCCTCGCGTTCCGCCTTGGATACGGTCTCGACAACCGTCCGGTCGGCGGCGGCGCGCACACGCTGCGCGGCCTCGTTACCACGAGCGATCTCATCCGCCGCCTCGCGTTCACGCTCGGCGCGCATCCGGGCAAAGGTGGCGTCAAGGTTCTGCTGCGGCAGGTTGGTCTGCTTCAACCGCACGTCCACGATGGCCAACCCAAGGCTTTCCGCACTGTCGCGGGCATTGGCACGAATACGGCGGGCCAGATCGCCCCGTTGCGGCGACAGGATCGTGTCCGACGTGACCTCGTTCTCACCCAAAACCTCGCGGATCTGCGCGTTCAGGATCGACGAAAGGCGATCTTCTGCGGCACGGATACCACCGACGCCCACGGCCTGACGGAACTGCACCACATCCGAGATGCGATACCGCGCGAAAGCGTCCACCACGAGGCGGCGATCATCCGACGGCGTGACCTCGATCGTGTCCGTGTCGAACGACAGGATACGATCGTCGTATTTCACGAC
Source organism: Roseovarius bejariae (assembly GCF_009669325.1). NCBI lineage: Bacteria > Pseudomonadati > Pseudomonadota > Alphaproteobacteria > Rhodobacterales > Roseobacteraceae > Roseovarius > Roseovarius bejariae. The sequence continues at coordinate 2,206,616 of NZ_SZWE01000001.1, read as the reverse complement.
CTCCTGAATGACCGGGATCTTGAACCCAAGGCCCGGTTCCTCGACCACCTGACGGATCTGGCCGAATTGCAGGACAAGCGCCTTTTCGCGCTCATCCACGATGAAGATCGACGACAGCAGGCCGATGACGGCGACCACCGCGACCGGCAAGAGAAGTGCGGATTTACGCATCAGTTCGAGCCCCCGTTGCTGGTGTTGGAGGACGCACCGCCACCGCGGCGCAGTTCATTGAGCGGCAGGTAGGGCACAACGCCCTGACCACCTTGGGTGGCGCCGCTGGTTTCATCGATCAGCACCTTGTCAAGCTGGCCAAGCGTCCGCTCGATCGTTTCAAGGTACAGACGGCGCTGCGTGACTTCGGGGGCGCGGTTGAATTCCTGCGCCACCGCCACGAAGCGGCTGGCTTCACCGATGGCTTCGTTGACCACGCGGGCGCGATACGCCTCGGAATCCTCGATCACCTGTGCAGCTTCACCGCGGGCCTCGGCCAGAACGCGGTTGGCATAGGCATCGGCCTGACGTTGCAGACGGTCACGTTCCTGTTCGGCGGCCTGCACCTCGCGGAAGGCGTCGATCACCTCGCGCGGCGGGTCGGCGGTATCAAGGTTCACCCGTACGATATTGATGCCGCTTTCATAGTCGTCCAGCGTCGCCTGGATATTTTCCCGCGCGGTATCGGCGATGATCCCCCGATCCCGGTTCAGGATCGGCGCAAGGTTGGTCGCCGCGATGATCTCACGCATGACCGATTCGGACACGGCCTGCACCGTCAGCTGCGGATCGCGGATGTTGAAAAGAAGCTTGGAGGGATCGTTGATGTTCCAAACCACCTGAAAGTCGATATCGACGATATTCGCATCAGTGGTCAGCATCAGGCCATCGCCTCCACGGCTGATGCCGATATCCTCGGTGCGTTCCGATGTGACGTTGATCACGTCATAAGTCACGAACGGCCAAGGCGCAAAGTTCAGACCCGGATTGCCGGTTGCGTATTCCTTACCAAGCAGCAGCTCGACCGACTGCTCTTCGGGCTTCACGGTGTAAAAGCTGGCCGCGGCCCACAAGACGACAGCAATCAAAACACCCAGAAGTATGCTGCCACGCCCAAACGACGGGCCTCCGCCGCCTTCACCGCCACGGCCGCCACCGCCGCCGCGCCCACCCATGAGCACGCGCAACTGGTCCTGACCTTTTTTTACAAGCTCGTCGATCTCGGGCATCTGCGGCGGGCCGTCGTTGGGGCGTCGCCCGCCCCCTCCGTTATTGCCGCGGCGGCCATCATCCCCGCCGCCGCCTGAATTTCCGCCGCCGCCCCATGGGCCGCCAGACTGTCCAGCCATATAAACTCTTCCCTTGTTGTGCCGTCTCAAACGGACGCTATCCATAACCTGTGCAGCACAGGCAAAAAATCAAGCGGTGCGTGCAGGCTCCCGCATGGTGACGATTTCTTCCGACATGGTGGGATGCACCGCCACGGTACGGTCAAAGTCCTCTTTCGTGGCGCCCATCTTGACCGCGATCCCCGCCAGTTGAATCATCTCGCCCGCGCCGGGCGCGACGATATGACAGCCCAGAACCTTGCGGCTGGCCTTGCTGACGATCAGCTTCATCAACACCCGGTCAGGCCGCCCCACGAATGAGGTCTGCATCGGTCGGAACGATGTCGCATACACCTCGATTTCCTCCTGTTCGCGCGCCTCTTCCTCGCTCAGGCCCACGGTGCCCATCTCGGGCTGCGTGAAAATCGCGGTGGGGATCAGGGCGTGATCCACCGGCGTCGGGTTGCCGTTGAACACCGTCTCGACAAAGGCCATGCCCTCGCGGATCGCCACCGGGGTCAGGTTCACCCGGTCGGTGACATCACCGATGGCATAGATCGACGGAACGCTGGTCTGGCTGTATTCATCCACCATGACCTCGCCCTTGCGGCCCAGTTTCACACCGGCCTCCTCAAGGCCAAGCCCCTCGGTATTGGGTGAGCGGCCCGTGGCGAACATCACCTGTTCGAACACCCGCTCATCCCCGTTGGTCGATTTCACGCGGAAACCGCCCTCGACTTCGGTCATCTCGATGATGTTGGTCCCAAGATGCAGGTCCACGCCATTCTGGATCATCTCTTCCGAGATCAACCCCCGAGCCTCTTCATCGAAGCCACGCAGGATTTGCGCACCGCGGTAATACTGCGTCACCTCGACACCCAGACCGTTCAGGATGCCCGCGAACTCACAGGCAATATAGCCGCCGCCAACGATCAGGATCGAGGTGGGCAGGGTCTCCAGATGGAAAATCTCGTTGCTGGTGATCGCATGGTCCGCCCCGGGCAACTCGGGCTTCACCGGCCAGCCGCCCGTGGCGACAAGAATATGCTTGGCGGTAAACCGTTCGCCCGTCGAAAGCTCCACGGTATGCGCATTGGCCACCACGGCGCGCGCGTCGTAACTCTCGACCCCGGCATTGCCCAGGATGTTGCGATAAACGCCTTCCAGACGCGCCAGTTCCGCCTCGAGCTTGCCCCGGAATCCGGCCCAGTCGAAGCCGCCGGCATGCACGGTCCAGCCGTATTCCTGCGCATCGTCAATCGCGCCGGGAAACTCGCTGGCAAAAACCATCAGCTTCTTGGGCACACAGCCCCGCTGCACACAGGTGCCGCCGTATTTGTCTTCCTCGGCGAGGGCCACCTTGGCCCCGCCTTGCGCGGCCACCCGCGCGGCCCGCACCCCGCCCGAGCCGCCACCAATCACGAAAAGGTCGTAGTCGAACGCCATGCCTGCCCCTTTGAATTCGGCCTCAATCCCCAAGATCGGTAAACAGGTTATCGCTTTCCACGAAATCCAGCCGATCTTCCTGCACCGTGCCCTCGTTGATGTCGCGGGTCTCTACCCGTCCGTCACCATAACCAAGGATCACCACGTCGCAGATATCAATGAACAGCCCGTTTTCAACCACGCCCGGCATCTGGTTGAGCACCATCGCCATCTGGTTGGCATTGCCGATCCGGCCCAGATGCAGATCGAGGATGTAATTGCCCTCGTCGGTCACGAAGGGCCGCTCACCATTCATCCGCAGGGTCGCATCGCGGCCCAATACATCCATGGAAACAAGCATTTCCTCGATCAGCGACTTGGTGGTTTGCCAGCCAAAGGGGATCACCTCCACCGGCAACGGGAAATTGCCCAGTGTCTCGACCTCCTTGCCGACATCGGCAATCACGATCATCTGGTCGCTTGCCGTGGCCACGATCTTTTCCTGCAAAAGCGCGCCACCGCCGCCCTTGATCAGGTTCAGGTTGCCGTCGAACTCATCGGCGCCGTCGATGGTCACATCCAGCCACCGCGCCTCGTCGAGGCTAACAACCTCGATCCCGACCTCACGGGCCAATTCGGCGGTGCGGGTGGAGGTGGGCACGCCCTTGATTTTCAAGCCTTCCTCGCGGACCAACTCACCAAGGCAACGCACCATCCACGCGGCGGTGCTGCCGGTCCCAAGACCCACGCGCATTCCGTCTTCAACGTAATCGACCGACCGTTTGGCGGCGACGAACTTGGCCTTGTCGATAGGCGACAAATCTCCGGACATGGCAACGACTCCCCAGATGTTTGATGTGCTTATAAGCAAGTTGCCCGCCGGGTGCGAGGGGGCAAAACCCGCCAATTGCCCGTTTCCGTCCGCGGCATCGTCGCTTTCCGGCTGGAATTGCCCGCAACAGGCGATAGGGTCGCCCGCATGGAAGCGCGCTACATCCTGCACTATGCCCCTGACAACGCCTCGCTGGTGATCCGGCTGGCGCTGGACACTCTCGGCCTGCCCTATGACACGGCACTGGTGAACCGCGCGGCACAGGCGCAAAAATCGCCCGCCTATCGTGCCCTCAATCCCAACGGGTTGATTCCGGCACTGGAAACCCCCGATGGCCCGATGTTCGAAACCGCCGCGATCCTGCTTTGGCTGGCCGACCGGCACGGGGCGCTGGCCCCGGCCGACGACAGCCCGCATCGCGCGCGTTTCCTGTCATGGCTGTTCTTCCTGTCGAACACCCTGCACCCCGCGCTGCGCATCACCTTCTACCCCGATCAATACATCGGCACGGATGCGACAGCACAGGCCACCCTGCGCCGCCACGTACAAGACACCCTGCCGCGCTACCTCGACATGCTTGAAACCGAGGCCGCAAAGACCCATCCTTGGTTCTGTGCACAGGCCCTCTCGGCCCTGGACCTCTACCTTGCCTGCCTGCTGCGCTGGATGGCCCTCTATCCACGGCCCCACGGCGGCGCGGGGTGGTTCACCCTCTCCGATTGGCCGCAGTTGCACGCCATGGCGACGCGATTGGACCAATCGAAAGCGGCCATTGCCGCCATAAGGGCCGAAGGGCTGGGGCCACGGCCCTTTACCGACCCGCAACTTGCCACCCCACCGGAAGGGAGCGCGACCTGATGTTTCTGTCTGTCTTCGAGATGTTCAAAGTGGGCATCGGCCCGTCGTCTTCGCACACCATGGGCCCCATGGTCGCCGCCGCGCGTTTCCTCGACAAGATGCGCGCCGCCCCCTTCGAGGCGCACGGGTTGCGCGGCTCCCTGCACGGGTCGCTGGCCTTTACCGGCGTCGGCCACGCCACCGACCGCGCCACCATCCTTGGCCTCGCGGGCTTCCTGCCCGACACCTACGACCACGACAAGGCCGAGGAAACGCTGGCCCAGATCCGCGAAACCCACACCGTCCGCCCCTCCGGCCTGCCGGAATTGCAGTTTCACCCCAAGGATGACCTGACCTTCGATTTCGGCCCCAACCTGCCGGGCCACGCCAACGGCATGATCCTGATGGCCACCGACGCACAGGGCGACGTGATCCTGCAGGAAACCTATTACTCCATCGGCGGCGGCTTCGTGATGACCGAAGGCGAACTGGCCCAAGGCCGCAACACCGACGAGGGCGATCCGGTGCCCTACCCCTTCAAATCCGCGGTCGAGATGCTGGAGATGGCCGAAACCTCCGGCAAGTCCATCGCCCAGATGAAAAAGGCCAACGAACATTCCCGCGGCGGGCCGGAAAACCTGCGCTCGGGCGTGGCGCGCATCTGGGAGGTGATGGATGGCTGCATCGAGCGCGGCATGCACACCGAGGGCGAATTGCCCGGCGGCCTCATGGTGCGCCGCCGCGCCAAAGGCATCCGCGATGCCCTCTTGGCCGAACGCGGCACCAACCTGCAAGCGCCGCACAAGATCAACGACTGGATCAGCCTCTACGCCATGGCGGTGAACGAGGAAAACGCCGCCGGCGGACAGGTCGTGACCGCCCCCACCAACGGAGCGGCGGGCGTGGTGCCGGCGGTGATCAAGTACTGGCTGGAACACGTGCCGGGCGCGTCCGAGGCCCAGATCGAGGATTTCCTCCTGACGGCCTCTGCCATCGGCGGGCTGGTGAAATACAACGCCTCGATCTCGGGCGCCGAAGCGGGCTGTCAGGCCGAAGTCGGCAGCGCCTCGGCGATGGGCGCAGCGGGCTTGGCCGCCGTGCTGGGCGGCACGCCCGCGCAAATCGAAAACGCCGCCGAAATCGCGCTTGAGCATCACTTGGGCATGACCTGCGACCCGGTCAAAGGGCTGGTGCAGGTGCCCTGCATCGAACGCAACGGCTTGGGCGCGATCAAGGCGGTCTCCGCCGCCTCGCTGGCGCTGCGCGGCGACGGCACCCACCTTGTCCCGCTGGATGCCTGTATCGAGACCATGCGCCAGACCGGCGCGGACATGAGCGAGAAATACAAGGAAACCTCGCTCGGCGGGCTTGCGGTGAACGTGCCGAATTGTTGACCGGGCCGGGAAAAGCACAACCTTACCAATCCCAGAACATAGCAAGGCCCCGCCGAAGCGGGGCCTGAAGTCGCTGCGGAAGGCTTGCTATCACCAGACCACAGAGGCCACCGTGCGGTGGACTTAAATGCCGGTGCTACCGGCGACATGAAAAATATAGGCAAACAAAACCTAACAATCAATTCACAAACCGATCCCGGCCCTGACACAGCCCCTGACCCGCTCGAAAACATCCGGCGGCAGAACCCTGACATCATAAACCCTCTGCCCTGCCTGCTTGCGGTCGAAAAGCAGGCGCAACCGATGAAAGGCGACGGTCAGAACGATATCCCCCTTCAACCACGCAGTAGAAGCGGCATAGGGAGAAGGAAGCGGCGGATCGAAGGAAATCTCCATATGGTGCGCCATGACCGTCCATGGCGGCGTGGTGCTCAATGGAACCACGGTACAAAGCTGCTGTCGTCCCTTGATTGGCGGGGACAACACGACTGCCGGGCGGCGCTTCACCATTTCAGGTGGTTTGAAGCCCTGGTTCAAGTCGACTCTGACTATGGTGCCGGGCAAGGGATGGCTGACAACCGTCATGGTTAATCCAGATACCGGGGCGTAATTAATAACTGGTTAAGGTCAGGATGCCAGGTCATGCCTTGCCCCGTCCCCCTTTGACAATCCGCCGCTTTTGGTGAACGTGGGCCGAGTTCCAACTGAAGGCCCAAATCCATGTCGCAAAACACCGCCACCACCTCGCTTGGGATCCTGCTCATGGTGGGGTTTTGCGTGCTGGCCCCGCTGCAAGACAGCTTTGCCAAGCTGACCAGCAGTGACATCGCCATCGGTCAGGTCGCCGCCACCCGCTTTGTCTTTCAGGTGGCGCTCCTTCTCCCACTGGCCGCCCTGTTCGGCTGGCTGCACCGCCCCCGCACGGGTGAAATCGCCCTGCACCTCGTGCGCGGCGTTCTCCTGCTTGTCGCCACCGCCTGCTTCTTCACCGCCCTGCGTTTCATGCCCATCGCCGATGCCATCGCGATCTTCTTTGTCGAGCCTTTCATCCTGACCCTGCTGGGCGGGCTTCTCCTTGGCGAACCCCTCGGCCCGCGTCGCTATATCGCCTGCGCCGTGGGCTTCGCGGGCGCCCTCCTCATCATCCAGCCCAGCTTTCAGAAAGTCGGGCCAGTGGCCTTCCTGCCGCTGGTCACGGCACTTTGCTTTGCCTTCTACATGATCCTGACACGCCGCATGGCCACCCGGATGCACCCGATCACCCTACAGGTCTACACCGGCGCCGCCGCGCTTGTCCTTGCCCTGCCGATCCTCGCCATGGCCGACGGGTCAGGCATAGGCCCCCTCGATCCAAGCTGGCCAGAGGCGCGCGACATCTGGTTCCTCTGCGGCCTCGGCATCATCGCCACGCTCAGCCACGTCTGCATCAGCTTCGCGCTCTCGCTCGCGCCCGCCTCGCTTCTGGCGCCGCTGCAATACCTTGAGATCGTCGCCGCCACCGCACTCGGCTACTGGATTTTCAACGACCTGCCCAACACGCTCAGCTTTGCGGGCATCGCCCTCATCGTCGCCTCGGGCCTCTACGTGTTCTTCCGCGAACGGCAACTCGAACGTCAGCTCGAACGGAAAAACCGCCCCGTCACGCCGCCCTAGGCGGCACAGCTCCCGCCAAAGGCATGACGGCGCACCGCCTCGGGGCGCACACCATACTTGTGCTGGAACCATCTCTTCATCAGCGTGACGTTGGAAAACCCGCAAGCGACCGAGACCTCGCCCAAGGGCATCGCCGTTTGCTCCAACAGGCGGTACACCCGCTCCAGCCGCATATCGCGGTAAACCCTCAACGGCGATTGCTTCAGCAACTCGCGAAAGCCGCGCTCCAGCTTTCGGGGCGAAACCTCCAGCAGATCGGCAATCTGCCCCACGGTCAGGGTATCCTCCAGGTGCTCCTGCATGATTTGCAGGGCCTCGCCGATCACCTCGTCGCCCTGCGCCATCCGCTTGTACCGCCAATGCTCCCCCGCGCCGGTATCGCCCTCCGGCTCACTCAGGCCCAGATACCGCGACAGGGCCGCGCGGGTGAATTCCCCGTCGCGCGCGCCGACCAATTCCACCATCATGCGCATCGCCGCTGCCGGGCTGATAGCGCTCGACAGGGCCTTGTGATGACAGGTCGCCGCCTGCTCCAGTTCCAGCCCCCCGCACAGCTCTTCAACACCATGGCGAAAGTTCGGGTGAACCGCCAATCGCTTGGCCCCCACAACCCCTGCCTCCAGCGGCACGAAAACGGCCGCGCCCACAACACAAACCCGCGCCGCATTTCGAATGGCCCCGCGCAGCACCTTCAACCGCGCCGCATCGGGCCGCCACACGCGGTCCATCCCACCAATCAAAACCAGCACCTGACCGGGGTCGCACAGCGGACCGTCCAAGGCATCAAGTCCGTCTTCTCCGCACAAATGGCGCCAGCCATAGGTCTCGCGGCCAGTCAGGCGGTTGGCCGCCCGCAGCACCTCGATACAGGCCTCCGCCGCAAATCCAACGCTGGCCTCCTGACTGACAAACAGGAACTCCGCCGAAAGGCTCCGCTTGGCCTGCGCCAAGCCGGGCAATGCGGGCCGGTCTGTCTCGAGGTTTTCCAGGTACATGGTGAAACTCCCTTAGCTGACAGGCGGCACACCCGCGCCGGTTAACTCACGTTTATCATCGACTGATGCAGCGCGTGCTGGAACGACCCGGCCGAAGACGAGGCCGACAACAGCAAATAGGCGTCCTCGCCCGTGCGGATGATCAAGACGCCCAAGTGCTCCATCACCGTGCGCGCCGCACGATCCACGGGAAAGGCCCCGGGGTGCAGGTCCAACGGGCAAATCCGCTCCAAGGCGTCACGGCAGCGCGCGCCGCTGATCTCAAGGGCCACCCAGACATCGGTCTGGTCGGTGGTATAGGCCGCGCCGTTCAGTTTCCCGGCAACGACCGCCTCGGCATTCGGGTCCGTATGGTCGAAAATCACGAAAGCCTGATCGACACCCAGACGCACCACGCGCGCCCCCTTGGCCACAACCGATTGCCCCACATCGGGCAAGGCCACACCATAGGCAGCCTTCACCGCCTTTTCCGCCGCCGCTTCGCCGCCCAACGGCAAAGCGATTGAGACAATCGCCACCCCCTCGGGCGCCCGAAGCCGGATGTCCCCGACGGTTTCGTCATATCCCGCCAGCGGCGGGGCCGATATCAAGCTGAACTCAGGCACGCAGACGCTCTCCTTCCGGGTCGATGAAATGGGCCGAAACGATCTCGACAAGAACGTCGCGGCCATGCACCGGGCTGACCGCACGCACGATCTCGCCCTTGCGGGCATCGCCGCTCTTGATGAAACCAAGCCCGATGGAATGCCCAAGGCTCGGCGAATAGGCCACCGAACTCATCCACCCCTGATCGTTGTCCATGTTCGCCACCGCATTGCGATTGATGAAATGCGCCCCGGCGGTCAAAGGCTCTGCCGGGTTCACCGGCTTGAACCCCATCAGCTTGACCGCATCCTCACGGATCATCTCGGGCCGCTGGCTCAAGACATTGCCGATGCATTCCTTCTTCTGGCTGACCATCCGGCCCATGCCAAGGTTATGCGCCGTGGTTTGCCCGTTCAGCTCATTGCCCGCCGCGTGGCCTTTTTCGATCCGCATGACGCCAAGGGCCTCCGTACCATACGGCACCGCATTGAATTCTTGCCCCGCCTCCATCAGCACATCCATCATGGAGTTGCCATAGCGCGCAGGCACCGCGATTTCATACGCCAACTCGCCCGAGAACGAGATACGGAACAACCGCGCGGGCATCCCGCCACAGACCGTCACCTCGCCACAGGCCATGAAGGGGAACCCCTCGTTCGACAGGTCGTGCTCTGTGTCGACAACCTTTTGCAACAGTTTCCGCGCATTGGGGCCCGCCACGGCAAACTGCGCCCAGCCATCGGTGGTGGAAATCAGATGCACATCCATATTCGGCCACAGGCATTGCCGCGCAAATTCCAACCGGCGGAAGACCACCACGGCATTGGCCGTGGTCGTGGTCATCACGAAATGGTTCTCGCTCATCCGCGCGGTGGTGCCGTCGTCATAGGCAATCCCATCCTCGCGCAGCATCAGGCCATAACGCACCTTGCCCACCGGCAGCTTGGCAAAGCCATTGGCATAGACCTTGTTCAGGAATTCGGCGGCATCGCGCCCCTGAATGTCGATCTTGCCCAGCGTGGTCACATCGCAAATACCCACCGAACTGCGGGTCATCTCGACCTCTCGATCAACCGAGTCGCGCCAGCCCATTTCGCCCTTGCGCGCGAACCACTGCGCCCGAAGCCAATTGCCGACCTCGACAAATGTCGCGCCGTTTTCCTCGGCCCATTTGTGGCTTGGCGTCAGGCGATAGGGGCGGAACTCCTTGCCCCGCGCCCGACCGCCCAGCGCGCCCATCGGCACCGGCGTATAGGGCGGGCGGAAAATCGTCGTGCCCACCTCGGGGATGGTCTTGCCCGCTTCCTCGGCCAAAATCGCCAAGCCCGCGATGTTCGAGGTCTTGCCCTGATCCGTCGCCATGCCCAGCGTCGTGTAGCGCTTCAACAACTCGACCGAGCGGAACCCCTCACGGTTGGCCAGCTTCACGTCCTTCACGGTCACGTCGTTCTGCTGATCCACCCAGGCGCGCTTCTTGCTTTCTTTCACATGCCAGAACGCCGCCGCCTCGCGCGGCTCATCCTCGGCCTTGGGTAGGTCAACATTCGCAACCGTATGGCTCAAGCCTTCCAATTGCGCCGCGGCCTGCGCCTGCCCCTCGGCCAAAGCCGCGGCCAGCGTCATTTGCCCGTTCGCGGCCCCCGCCACGGCCATGCCGGGCGGCAGCGCGCCACCGGGCACGAAAGCCTGCAAATCATCGCGCCATTCGGGGCGCCCCCTCTGGTGACAAGTCAGATGCACATTCGGGTTCCACCCGCCCGACACCGCCAGACAATCCACCGGGATCACCTGCCCATCGGTCAGGGTAATGGCCTTAACCCCTTTGCGGCCCACGGTATCCATCACCGCGGCGCCCCGCACATGCCGCGCACCGGGCACATCGCACACCGCCGGTTTGTCGCGGCTGTCGATCACCGCGACCACCTCAACGCCCTTCCCGGCCAAATCCTTGGCCGTGCGCCAGCCATCGTCGTTATTGGTGAACACCGCCACCTGCCGCCCCGGCGTTACGCCAAAGCGGTTCACATAGGCGCGCACCGCGCCCGCCATCATCACACCGGGCCGGTCGTTGTTGCCAAAGGCAATCGGCCGCTCGGTCGCCCCCGCCGCCAACACCGCCCGCTTGGAATAAATCCGCCACAGGATCTGCCGGGGCTTGCCGCCGCTCTCGGCCAAATGATCGGTGCAGCGCTCCAAGGCGCCATAGGTTCCGTGATCATAAGCGCCATAAACCGTGGTGCGCGGCATCACCCGGACATTTGGCATATCCGCCATTTCCGCCACCACCTGCGCCGCCCAATCGGCCCCGGCCATACCGCCCAGTTCCAGCGTTTCCGCATTGAGCCGGCCACCGGGCGCGAAATCCTCATCGGCCAGGATCACCCGCGCACCGCTGCGCGCCGCAACCAACGCGGCCATCAACCCCGATGGCCCGGCCCCGATGACCAACAGATCACAATGCAAAAACCCCTTGTCGTACTGGTCGGGGTCCTCCAGCATCGACAACCGGCCCAAGCCCGCCGAGGACCGGATCACCGGCTCATAAAGCTTCTCCCAAAAGGCGCGCGGCCACATGAATGTCTTGTAATAGAACCCCGCACTCAGGAAGGACGACATCAGGTCGGTCACCGCCATCACATCCCATTCCAAAGGCCCGCGGTGATTCTGACTGGTCGCACTCAAGCCGTCGAACAGCTCCACCGTGGTCGCCCGTGTATTCGGCTCCTGATGCGCCCCGCTGCGCAGCTGAACCAAGGCATTGGGCTCTTCACTCCCTGCGGTAAACACCCCGCGCGGGCGGTGATACTTGAACGACCGGCCCACCAACCGCTGCCCATTCGCCAACAAGGCCGAGGCCAGCGTATCCCCCGCATACCCCTGCATCGCCCTCCCGTTGAACCGGAAGGAAACCTCTCGGCACCGGTCCACCTGGCCACCATCAATCCGATAATCCTGGCTCATCTGTCACGCCCCCGCGCCCGGGCCACATCCCGGGCCAGTTCCACCTGTGTAATCTCATGCGTCGTGGTGTCCCGCGTCACCACCAGCCACGAACGGTCCCCCTGTTCGTGATACCAAAGCTCCCGATGCGCCCCCGCCGGGTTGTCCCGCAAATAGCCATAGGCGTGAAACGCTTGCGCGGCATCCTCGGCCTGCCAATCGGGCCGGTCGATCAGGCTCGCATCTCCCAGATACACGAACTCGGCGGCGTCGCGCGGGCCAAGAAGGGGATGGTTGATAATCATGCTCTGGCCTTCCTCAATGCAGGTTGGGCTGGTTGCCCATGCCTTTTTCGTCGATCAGGTTGCCACTCATGAACCGATCCAGCCGCATCTGCGCGGCCACCGGATGCGGCTCATCCTTGGCCAGCAGATGCGCATAACAGAACCCGCTCGCCGGGGTCGCCTTGAACCCGCCGTAACACCAGCCGCCATTGAAATAGAGGCCCTCGACATGGGTCTTGTCGATGAAGGGCGAGCCGTCCATCGACATATCCATGATCCCGCCCCAGGACCGCAGCAACCTTGCCCGCCCGATCATCGGCATGATCGCCATACCACCTTCGGCCACGTCCTCGACCACCGGCAGGTTGCCGCGGTGCGCATAGGAATTGTAGCCGTCCAAATCGCCCCCAAAGACCAACCCGCCCTTGTCCGACTGGCTGACATAAAAATGCCCCGCGCCAAAGGTGATGACCCCGGGGATCACCGGCTTCAGCCCCTCGGTGACAAAGGCCTGCAACACGTGGGACTCGATCGGCAGGCGCATCCCCGCCTTCTCCATCACCCGGCCCGAAGACCCGGCCACGCAAACCGCCACCTTCTTTGCCCGGATCGCCCCGCGCGAGGTTTGCACGCCGCTACAGCGCCCGTTCTCGATGTCGAACCCGGTGACCTCGCAGTTCTGGATAATATCCACACCGCGAGAATCCGCGCCACGGGCATAGCCCCAGGCCACCGCGTCATGCCGCACCGTCCCGCCGCGCCGCTGAAAAAGCCCCCCCTTGATCGGAAACCGCGCATTGTCGAAATCCAGGAATGGCAGCTCGGCCCGCAACTGTTCGGCATCGGCAATCTCGGCATCGGCCCCGGCCAGCATCATCGCATTGGCCCGCCGCACAAAGGCATCCCGCTGCGCATCCGAATGATACAGGTTCAGGATCGACCGCTGACTGACCATGGCATTATAGTTGAAGTCCTGCTCCAACCCTTCCCACAGCTTCAGCGACATCTCGTAGAACGGCTCGTTCCCCGGCAGCATGTAGTTCGAGCGAATGATCGTCGTGTTCCGCCCGATATTCCCCGATCCCAGCCAGCCCTTTTCAAGAACCGCAATGTTGCGATGCCCGAATTCCTTGGCAAGGTAATAGGCCGTGGCAAGGCCATGCCCCCCGCCACCGACGATGACGATGTCATACTCCGCCTTCGGCTCCGGCTCCCGCCACACGGGTTTCCAGCCCTTGTTCCCGGTCAGGCCCTCGCGGAGAATTCGTAAAGCACTGTAGCGCATGGTCAGAAACCTCGTATCTGCTCGCGCGACTGTGCCCCGACTCGCGGCCATGGACTTTTCCAAAACAGCCATATACTTGCCTGTTATGGCCAATACACCCAAACCATCCCGCCGGATCGGCCTCCTGCCGCTCGATGGCTTCGCGCTCATGTCCTACGCATCGCTGACGGAACCGATGCGCGCCGCCAACCTGCTCGCGGGGCGTCCGCTTTACGACATGATCGACATCACCACCGGCGGCAAACCCATCCACAGTTCTGGCACGGCCAGCGTCACACCACGGGCAAAGGTGGGCGATGCCCTTGACCTCGACTACCTCTTCGTTATCACGGGCGGTGACCCCACAGGCTTTGACGATGCCCGCGTCACCAACTGGCTCTCCCGCATGGCGCGGCGCGGTGCCCGCCTCGGCGGGGTCTCGGGCGGCCCGGTGATCCTCGCCCGCGCCGGGCTGATGGACGGGCGGCGCATGACCGTCCACTGGGAACACGCAACGGCACTGGCCGAGGTCTCCCCCCATCTCGCCATCGAACGCACACTTTACGTCATCGACCGTGACCGCGTCACATGCGCCGGCGGCACCGCCCCGATGGACCTGATGCACGCCCTCATCACCAACCATCACGGCGCCCCCTTCGCCCGCAGCGTCAGCGACTGGTTCATGCACACCGAGGTCCGCCCCTCCATCGGCCCGCAACGCGCCGGTCTGGTCGAACGCCTCGGTACCACCGATCCCGCCCTGCTCGATGCCGTGGCCACCATGGAAACCCATATCGCGGACCCCGTAACCCTAAAGGACCTCGCGCAAATGGCCGGGGTCTCCCCCCGCCACCTCAACCGGCTCTTTCAGGAAAAACTCGGCCGCTCCACCATGGGCTTCTACCGCAGCCTGCGCCTCGACACCGCCCGCAGCCTGCTGCGCAACTCCTCGCTCCCGCTCACCGAAATCGCGCTCGCCACCGGCTTCGCCTCCTCGTCGCATTTCTCGCGCGTCTACGCCCAACACTTCGGCCAGCCGCCATCGCACTACCGATAAGGCTCCACCTTCTTCTTTTCGAAAAATATCCCGGGGTGAATTGGCCGAAGGCCAAGAGGGGCAGCGCCCCTCACCCCACCAAACCTGCGGGGCGCAGCCCCTCATTCTGGAAAATTTCGTACGACTCGTACGATCCCGCCAGGCCACCTGCCGATTTTCGTACGAAACTCGCGTACAAAACGTACGACTCGTACGTTTTTACCAGCGGCTCAGCGCGTCTTCGTCCTCGTCCTTGGCTGCCACCCAATCCGCCCCCTCGGGGGTGACCTCCTTCTTCCAGAACGGCGCGCGGGATTTCAGGTAATCCATCAGGAATTCCGCCGCCTCGAAGGCCTCAACCCGGTGCGGCGAAGACGTGGCGACCATCATGATCAAATCCTCGGCCTGCAAAACCCCATGCCGATGAATGACCAGAATATCGCCCAGATTCCAACGGGTTAGAGCCTCATCGGCAATCTTTGAAATCGCCTTTTCGGTCATGCCGGGGTAATGTTCAATCTGCATCGCCTGCAAATCCCCCTCACCCAGGTCACGCACGATCCCGGTAAATGTCACGACCGCGCCCATACCCTTCTGCCGCGCGGCAAAGGCATTGGCTTCCGCGCCCAGATCAAAAGCGGATTCCTGAACCCGAATATCCATCTAACCCCCTGTCATTGGGGGGAAAAATGCCACTTCACGTGCCCCGGCCAACGGCGCGTCAAAGTCCGTAAGCTCCTGATCCACAGCCACACGAAGGGCATCCAGATCTGCAAAAGCCGCCTCATAGCGTTCTTCCAGCCCACGCAACTCCTCGACCAGATCCCGCACCGTCGCGGCCCCGGTCTCAAGTTTGTCCTTGGGGTGTCCGATCCGCTCCCGGACCCATGCGAAATAGAGCACGTCCATCTGCCTAATCCTTCAGGTAAGGCGTTGATTTCCTAAAGTAATCCACGCCCGTGATCAATGTCAGCGCGGCCGCGATCCAAAGCAGCCACAGCCCTGCATGCCCAGTCCAAACCATACCCATCATCTTCCACCGCAGGCCATGCAGATCTTCTTCCTCACCCCTTAATATGGCATCGTACGTCGCCTGATCCATCCCCATGGCCGACATACCAAGGTAATGTTCGAAGACGCCTTGGGCAAAAAGCACAGCAATCGCAACCATTTGCGCCGTGGTTTTCCACTTGGCAAGCTGCGTGACCTTCAGCGTCCCGGCGGTATCGCCCAGATACTCACGCAGCCCCGAAACGAAAACCTCGCGAAACAAGATCACCGTCGCCGGCAGGACAAGCCAGGGCGACATGCTCGAATAGCCCACGATCACCATCAGGGCGATCACCACCATCGCCTTGTCGGCGATCGGGTCCAGCATCGTTCCCAGCTTTGTCGTTTGTTTCCAAAGTCTTGCGAGGTAGCCGTCGAAGTAGTCGGTAATCGACGCCCCGATGAACAGCGTCAGCGCGAACCAATCCGCCCATGGCCGGTTGAAGTACAAGAACATGACCGCCACCCCCGGTGCCGCGAGCAGCCGAAGCAAGGTCAGGATATTGGGAACATTCCACGTCATGGCATGTTTCTAGCCCGGATTTCCCCGCGTGGAAAGACACACTATACGGCGATTTGGGGCGCCGTTTCCCGCCCGGGAAACGGTCCGGAATTCGTCACGAATTCCGGTACTTAGCCCTTTTCGTGGAAATGATCATAGACCTTCTGTGCCAAGCCCGCCGAGACCCCCTCCACCGCTTTCAAATCCGCCAGTGCCGCGCGGCTCACCGCCTTGGCCGATCCGAAATGCGCCAGAAGTGCGCGCTTGCGCGCCGCCCCCACGCCGGGGATTTCATCCAAGGGAGAGGCCCCCATGGCCTTCGCCCGTTTGGCCCGATGGGTGCCGATGGCAAAACGGTGGGCCTCGTCCCTAAGCCGTTGAATGAAATACAAAACCGGGTCGTTGTGGCGCAGGGCCATCGGGCGTTTGCCGGTGCGGTGAAATTCTTCCTTGCCGTGGTCGCGATCCACCCCCTTGGCCACGCCGACCATCGGGATATCCTCGACCCCCATTTCGCGCATGATCTGGGCAACGGCACTCACCTGCCCCGCGCCCCCGTCGATCAGTAACAGGTCGGGCCAATGGCCTTCCTTGCGCTCGGGATCTTCTTTCAACAGGCGTTTGAAGCGCCGGGTCAGCACCTCTTTCATCATCCCGAAGTCATCCCCGGGGGTCAGGTCATCGCCCTTGATGTTGAACTTGCGGTACTGGTTTTTCATCATGCCTTCGGGACCCGCCACAATCATCGCGCCCACGGCATGACTGCCTTGAATATGGCTGTTGTCATAGACCTCGACGCGCTGCGGCGGGCCGGGCAGATCGAAGGCATCTGCCAATCCTTTCAATAGTTTGGCTTGCGTCGCGCTTTCCGCCATCTTGCGGGCAAGGCTTTCGCGGGCGTTGCGCAACGCGCCATCCACAAGCTCGGCCTTCTCGCCCTTCTGCGGCACCAGCAATGTCACCTTCCGGCCCAGCTTCTCGGTCAGCGCCTCGGCCATCAGATCGGCGTTCTCGATGGGATGCGACAGGATCAACTGCCGTGCCGGATCCTTGGTGTCGTAGAACTGCCCGATGAAGGCCTCCAGCACCTCGGCCTCTTCCACATCGGCGCCCACACGCGGATAAAAATCCCGGTTGCCCCAGTTCTGCCCGGCCCGGATAAAGAACACCTGCACACAGGCCTGCCCCTTCTCAAGATGTAGAGCGATGATATCGGCCTCTTCCACCGTGCGCGGGTTGATCCCTTGGGCGGTCTGCACCTGCGTCAGGGCCTTGATCCGATCCCGCAGCGCCGCCGCGCGCTCATACTCCATGGCCTCCGAGGCCTCACTCATCTGCGCCTTGAGCTTGTCCTGAATCTCGGTCGAGCGGCCCGACAGATACCGCTGCGCATCCTTCACCGCCGAGGCATACTCCGCCTTGCTGATATAGCCCACGCAGGGCGCGGTGCAGCGTTTGATCTGGTATTGCAGGCAGGGGCGCGTGCGGGTTTCGAACTGTGCATCGCTGCAATTGCGCAACTGGAACACCCGCTGCAACTGCGACAACGTCCGGTTCACCGCGCCCGCACTGGCAAAGGGGCCGTAATACTGCCCCTTCTCTTTCTTGGCGCCACGATGCTTCTTGATCATCGGAAAATCATGCGCCGTCACAAGGATATTCGGAAAGCTCTTGTCGTCACGCAAAAGCACATTGTACCGCGGCTTGAGCTGCTTGATGAGGTTCTGTTCCAGCAACAGTGCCTCGGTCTCGGTCGAGGTCGTCAGGAACATCATCGAGGCGGTTTCGCGGATCATCCGGGCAATGCGCGGCGTGTGTCCGGTGGGCCGGGCATAACTCGAGACCCGCGCTTTCAGGTTTCGCGCCTTGCCCACGTACAGCACCCGCGCCTGCGCATCCAACATACGATACACACCCGGCGAGGCATCCAGCGTCTTGAGGTAAGACTGGATCACCTTATGCCCGGTTTCGGGCGTGTTGTCCTCGGGGGTCTCGGTCATGGGCTTATCAGTCTGATTCTCGGGTTGTGCTGCAATCTTATCGCCGTGGGGACAAGAGAAAACATGTCCACGAATTTTGTGGATAACTTTGTGGGCAAACTACGGCCAACCGGAATTTTTCGTTGAATCCAGTGGATTTCGCCGATGTGCCCAAAAATTAGGCACATATATAACACATTGAAAAACAACGGGTATTTTTTGCACGCGCGCCAAAACATTGAAAACATTAAAGTTTTTGTAACGCGCTGTTAACGGCTTCGTGACAGGTGCACAACTTACCTAGCGGCACACTCACTCAACACCCAGAACATCCGGCGTCTGCCACCCCAGATGCTGACCGCCATCAACGCACAAAAGCTGCCCGGTGACGGCTGGCGCATCCAGGAAATAGGCCAGGGCCGCGACGATATCCCCGGCATTCGCACCACGATTGAGCACCGTCGATTGCCGTTGCCGTTGGAAATGGCTGTCGCTTTGGCGGTGCCCCTGTAGCGTAGGCCCCGGCCCGATGGCATTCACCCGAACACGCGGCGCAAGCGCCTGTGCCGCGGTCTGGGTCAGGGTCCAAAGACCCGCCTTGGCCAGAGTGTAGGTCATGAACTCAGGCGTCAGCTTGCGCACCCGCTGGTCAACCATGTTGATGATCAACCCACGTGCCACAGGCTCACCCATTTCGCACGGCTCGGGCTCGGGCACTTGCGCCGCAACCGCCTGTGTCAGGATGAATGGCGCACGCAGGTTGCTTTGCATATGCCTGTCCCAGCTTTTGCGCGTTGCGGTCTGTATATTGTCATACTCGAAGATCGACGCATTGTTGATCAGACAGGTCACAGGCCCGCCAAGCGCCTCAATAACTTTGGGCAAAAGCGCCTCGACCTCGGCCTCGACCAACAGGTCGGCCTGCACCGCAACGGCGCGTTGCCCCATGCCGACGATCTCTTGCACCACCGCGTCGGCTTCATCTCGGCTGGTGGCATAGTGTACGGCCACGTCAAAGCCCCGCCGCGCCAGTTCAAGCGCCATGGCACGGCCAAGCCGCTTGCCTGCTCCTGTCACCAATGCCGTCGCCATCGTTCGCCTCCGTTTATGTCAGAACAATGGTGACATAGGCCAGATACAGGCCCGTCAAGGCCACCCCCCAAAAGCGCCCGATGTCCTGTTTCAAAAATACAAAGGGAGCAATCAACAGCGATGCGCCCAACATCACCCACAGATCGAACTGCAAGAACTCGGCCTCTACAGGAATTGGCCCGACAAGCGCGGTGATCCCGATGATGGCCAAAAGGTTGAACATGTTCGACCCGATCACATTACCCAGCGCCACGTCGGCCTGCTTGCGCAGGGCCGCCATCACCGTCGTCGCCAGTTCCGGCAACGACGTGCCCAGCGCCACCAGCGTCAGGCCGATCACCGCATCGCTCACACCATAGCGCTGTGCGATGATCGAGGCATTGTCCACCAACAGATCCGCCCCAAGCGGCAAGCCGATCAGGCCAAGCACGAGGAAAACGATGATCTGCCACCACGGCATATCGGGGTCGGCGCCTTCGACGTCTTCTTCTCCATCAGCTTCGGTCAGCATCAGCGCTGCATTGGCCTTGCGATGGCGTCCAGCCTCAAGAAAGGCATCGATCAGGACGAATGACAAAAGTGCCAGCAGGATCAGCCCGGAAACGATGTTGAACTCGCCCATGAAGGCCAGAGCGATGAAAATCACCGATCCGACCAACATGAAAATATAGGTCTTGCGCGTGTTGCACTCACTCGTGTGAAGCACCGACAGGATCGCCGGAATCCCCAGAACCAACAGGATATTGGCAGTATTCGAGCCCACCACGTTGCCAAGCGCCAGCCCCGGCTTTCCGTCCAGCACCGCGTTCACCGAGATCAAAAGCTCGGGCGCCGACGTGCCAAAAGCCACGATCGTCAGGCTGACGATCAAGGCCGGCACGCCCAACCGCAGGCTCAGGTTGACGGCCCCCTTCACAAGGGCATCGCCCGCCAGAAGCAAGATCACAAGGCCAAGCGCGGCAAGACCCCATTCAATCATTTACGCACCTTTTTCTGACACTGGCAGGGGCCTTTCCCGATACGGAACCGGCCGCATTTGGGACATTTTGCCGAGGCCAGCTTTTGCTGCCCCGGAAAACGCAGTTTTCCAAACATGGCCATGACGCCCATGAAGACCAGAAACAGTATGACAATCTTGACGATCACGTCAGAGCCCGAACCGGGCGTAATCCGCCCGTTCCTCGACCGCGGCCAGTGCATCCTGCGCGACACTGGCGCCAAACTTTTGCAGCAGCCCGCGCTTCCGGCCATATTTGGCAAAGCGTACATCGTCGCCGTAAAGCTCCTTCAGTTTGGGCACGACATGGCTAATGCCATCCACAAGGCCCAGCTCATACGCCCGGCGGCCCAGCCAGAACTCCCCGGTAAAAAGATCCTCGTCGTTTGAAAGTTTGTCTCCACGGCGCGCTTTCACGTAATCGGTAAAACCACCGTGCATTTGTTCCAGAATGGCCTTCAACCGCGCAACGTCTTCGTCCTTTTCCGGCAGGAAAGGGTCCATGAAACTCTTGGAATGGACCGAGGTATGCACCCGGCGCTCCACCCCTTGGCGGGCAAGGAACACCGGCGCGCCAAAGCCCGCCGAAATGACGCCTATCGACCCCACGATCGACCCTTGGTCGGCCCAGATGTCATCTGCCGACGCCGCCAGCCAATACCCCCCCGAGGCCGCCACATCCTCAACAAAGGCATGTACGGGAACGCCTTTTTCCTCGGCCAGCCGCCGGATACGTGCGGCAATCAAAGAGGACTGCACAGGCGACCCACCCGGCGAATTTATCACGAGGGCCACCGCCTTGGGCTTGCCCCGCTTGAAAGCCTTTTCAATGATTGGCCCCAGTGTCTCGTCACTCAACTGATTGCGGCCACCGATACCGATGGAACCTTGCAACCGGATCACCGCGACAAGCGGTCCGCGTTTGAGAAAGGGAATATGCGCTATCATGCTAGGGCATGTAGAATGCCCGCGCGGCTTAAACAAGGCAGCAATCCCGGAGCCACCGAAAGAAAGGCACATTTGCCTGACGAGTCAGGCAAAATAGTCACGCGCGCATCAACTCTTGATCCGATACCCGGTTTTGAAGATCAGCCATACGATCCCGAGGCATAGCGCCAAGAACAGCCCGATGGCCAAGAGGCTTGCCACCACCGGCACGTCCGCATACCCGAAGAACGCCCAGCGAAACCCCGAGATCAGGTAAACGATGGGGTTGAACAGGGTCACCGTCTGCCACGCAGGCGGCAGCATCGAAATCGAATAAAAAGCCCCGCCCAGAAACACCAAGGGCGTGATCACCAGCAGCGGGATCAGTTGCAATTGCTGGAAGTTTTCCGACCAGATCCCGATGATGAACCCGAAGAGGGAAAACGACAGGCAGGTCAGGATCAGGAAGGCCACCATCGCCAGCGGATGCTGCACCTCGATATCCACGAACAGCCCCGCTGTCAGCAGGATAACCACCCCGATCAACAGGGCCTTGGTGGCCGCGGCCCCGACATAGCCCATGACGATCTCGAAGAAATTGATCGGGGCCGAGAACAGCTCGAATATCGTGCCGATGAACTTGGGGAAGTATATCCCGAAGGAGGCATTGGAAATCGCCTGTGTCATCACGCTCAGCATGATCAGCCCCGGCACGATGAAGGCGCCATAAGTCACGCCCTCCACTTGGTCGATGCGGCTCCCGATGGCCGCGCCGAAGACCACGAAATAAAGCGTGGTGGATATCACCGGCGACAGGAGGCTTTCCATGATCGTGCGGAAAAAGCGCTTCATTTCATAGACATATATGGCCTTCACCCCTTGCCAGTTCATGCCGCGCCCTCCTGCACCAGACTTACGAAAATCTCTTCAAGACTCGACTGCCGCGTGTGAATATCGCTCAACGACAGGCCCTCGGCCGCCAAGGCTTGCAACAGCCGGGTGATCCCGGTGCCCTCGCCCTGCGTGTCGTAATGGTAAAGGAGGGCCGCCCCCTCCTCGGCCAGTTCCAGATCGTAACCCGCCAACCCCTTTGGCACTGCCGCAACCGGCGTGGTCAGGTCGATCCTCAATGTCTTGCGACCCATCCGCCGGATCAGGGTATCCTTTTCCTCGACCAACAGGATTTCCCCGTGATTGATCACCGCGATCCTGTCGGCAATCGCCTCGGCCTCTTCGATGTAGTGCGTGGTCAGGATAATGGTCACCCCGCTTTCGCGCAGCTCCTCGACCACCTGCCACATATCCCGGCGAAGCTCCACGTCGACACCCGCCGTCGGCTCATCCAGAAACAAGACCTGCGGTTCATGGCAAAGCGCCTTGGCGATCAAGACCCGCCGCTTCATCCCGCCAGAAAGCTCGCGAATTCGCGCATTGCGCTTATCCCACAGCGACAGTTGCCGCAGGATCTTTTCGATCAACGCCTCATCGCGCCCCTTGCCGAACAGACCCCGCGAAAACCGCACCGTGTTGATCACCTTCTCGAAGGGTTCAAGCGCCACCTCCTGTGGCACAAGCCCAATCAGGGACCGGGCCGCGCGGAAATCGTCCACGATGTCATGCCCGCCCACACGCGCGGCACCGCCGGTGGGCGTGGTGATCCCGCACAGCGCCGAGATCAGCGTGGTCTTGCCCGCGCCATTGGGGCCAAGCAGGGCCAGAATCTCGCCCTCCTCGATGGACAACGACACGCCTTTCAACGCCTCGAATCCGCCTTTGTAAGTCTTTTGAAGCCCCTCGACCTCGACAATGGGTGCCATGGGTTCCCTCCGATACATTGTTCGCCAAGCTAGGCGAATGACCCAGAAGTGCAATCACCGTCTGTGCAGGGGAAACTGTGCACCCCCGCAGAGGCATTATCCGTATGGCAACCCACGCGTGTCATGTTATCTCCAAGGCTCACCCAACCTTGGCCCAAGGACAGACAATGCGCTACCTGCTCACGATCTCCGCCCTTTTGCTGACACTCACCGGCTGCACCGAAACCGTCAGCCGCGATGCCCCGGCGCGCATCCTTGCCATGGGCGACTCGATGCTGGCGGTTCACGGGGCCACGGGCCAATCGGTTTCACACGCGGTCGAGCGGTCCTTGGGCGAGGATGTGATCGACCGTTCCGTCATGGGGGCCAAGTATTTCTATGCCCTGCCCATCTCCGGCAGCGCGGGCCTGAACATCCGCAAACAATATGTAGACGGCAACTGGGATTGGGTCGTGCTCAATGGCGGCGGAAACGACATCTGGTTCGGCTGCGGCTGTGGCCGATGCGATAACCGGATTGACCGGCTGATTTCCAAGGATGGCAAGCGCGGTACGATTCCCGGGTTCGTATCGGACCTGCGCCAAAAAGGCTCACAGGTGATCCTTGTTGGCTACCTGCGCACCCCCGGCGTGACCTCACCCATCGAAGGCTGCCGCGATGAAGGCGATGAAATGGATCGCCGCCTGTCCCGGCTGTCCAAGCTGGATCGCGGGGTGCACTTCCTGTCCTTGGCCGATGTCGTGCCACATGGCGACCGTTCGTACCACACGGTCGACCTGATCCACCCCTCGGCCAAGGGCAGCACCGAGATCGGCAAACGGGTGGCCGAGATCATCCGCAAGACCGAAGCGCGACGCCGCTGACGCATCCGCACCTTGCACCCCGCCCGCAAGCGCCTAGTCTGGCGCGCACGAAGGAGGCGCGCGCATGTTGCAAGGATACAGGATTGTTGAAATCGAAGGTCTTGGCCCCGGCCCCTTCGCCGCGATGATGCTGGCCGATCTGGGGGCCGAGGTGATCGTCATTCACCGCCCCGGTGGCGGCAACCCGGTAGCGGGCGAGGTCAACCTTCTGGATCGTGGCAAACGCTCGATCACGCTTGACCTGAAAGACCCTGCCGACCTGCAAACCGCCCGCGCGCTCATCTCGACCGCCGACGCGTTGATCGAAGGCTTCCGCCCCGGCGTGATGGAGCGCCTTGGCCTAGGCCCCGATGACCTCCACCCCGAAAACCCGCGCCTTGTCTATGGCCGCATGACAGGCTGGGGCCAAACCGGGCCCAAAGCGCAAACCGCGGGCCATGACCTCAACTATATCGCCACATCCGGCGCGCTCTGGTATGCCTCTGCGCCGGACGACACGCCACAAACCCCGGCAACCCTCGTCGGCGACATCGGCGGCGGGGCAATGTACCTGGTGGCGGGTATCCTTGCGGGCCTGCTTTCGGCCACCCGCACCGGCAAAGGCACCGTGGTGGATGCCGCCATCGTCGATGGCTCGGCACATATGATGGCGCTTTTGATGTCCATGGCCCCCTCGGACAACCTGCACGAAGCACGCGGCACAAGCCTTCTGGACGGGCCGCATTGGTCGCGCGTGTACCGCTGCTCCTGTGGCGGGCATATCAGCGTGCAATGCCTTGAGCCGAAGTTCTACGCCGCTTTCCTTGACCTCATGGGGTTGGCCGACAGTCCCGATTTTTCGGATCAGAACGACCCGGCCCAATGGCCCCGGCAAACCGCGCAACTGTCCGCGATCTTCGCAACGCACCCCGTCAGCCATTGGGCCACGATTTTCGAAGGCTCCGACGCTTGCGTCGCGCCTGTTCTTTCCCCGTGGCAAGCGGCGCAAGAGGCCCACAACGCGGCCCGCGAGATTTGGACCATGGCAGACACCGGCCCACAGCCCGCCCCGGCCCCTCGCTTTGACGGCCAGCGCGCCACGCCCGGCCCCGCGCCGGAACGCGGCGCCGACTCCGAGGCGTTGCGCAAGGAGCTGCGGGCGCGCGGCCTGTTAACCTGAGCCGATACCGGCCGGAATACCGACGCGATACCGACAGAATACCGACGCGATGCAGACCGGGGTTTATGCCGTTAATCCAAGGGCTTAACACCGATTCGCACTGCCCCCCCTTTCATCGCCCTCTCACAGGGTCTATCTTGGTGCTTCCGCAGCGCCGCACAAGGTAAACAGAGATGGCAAAACCGAAGGACAACCCGAACTACAAGGTCGTGGCCGAAAACCGCCGCGCCCGGTTCGACTATGCCATCGAAGACGATCTGGAATGCGGCATCATCCTTGAGGGTTCCGAGGTAAAATCCCTGCGCGAAGGTGGGGCGAATATCGCGGAAAGCTATGCCAGCGTGGACGATGGCGAACTGTGGTTGGTGAACTCCTATATCGCGCCCTATGAGCAAGCCAAGACCTTTGCGCATGAAGAAAAGCGCAAGCGTAAACTATTGGTTTCCAAGAAGGAATTGGCCGACCTGTGGAACGCGACACAGCGCAAAGGCATGACGCTTGTGCCATTGGTTCTCTACTTCAACCACAAGGGCATCGCCAAACTGAAGATCGGGATCGCCAAGGGCAAGAAAGCCCATGACAAGCGCGAAACCCAGGCCAAGCGCGATTGGAACCGCCAGAAACAGCGCTTGCTCAAGGAACACGGCTAGGGGAAGTGCCCAAGCCCTTTTCCCCTTATTTTTCGAAGCTCTCCCGCTAACCTGTTCAGGTGTTTAAACGGAAGGGGGACACATAATGGAACTACTCATAAGCCTGATTGCTGGCGCCGTGGGCGGCAATGTCGCCGGCGGCCTGTTCAAGAACATCAACCTCGGCCTCTTGGGCAACTCCATCGCAGGCATCCTCGGCGGTGGTCTGGGCGGTCAGATCCTGTCCATGCTTGGTGCTGGTGGTGTGGCGTCAGCCGCAGGCGGCGCCGACATCGGCGCGATTATCGGACAAGTGGCCTCGGGCGGTGTCGGTGGCGGCGTGCTGCTGGCGATTGTCGGCATGGTCAAGAAAATGTTGGGCAAATAAGACGTCGGCGGGCATCAACCCCGGTGCCCGCCCTTGCCCTTCACGCCCCCGCACGCTAGTCAGAAGGCGTCCGCAAACCGGGGGCACCGATGGCACAAGACGACCCAAAAACACTCGTTTCCACCAGCTGGCTTGCCAAGCATCTGAAAGACCCAGACCTTCGGGTTCTGGATGGCACTTGGTTCATGCCGGCCGAAGGCCGTGATGCCAAGGCTGAATACGCCCAAGCCCATATTCCCGGCGCGCGTTTCTTCGACATCGACGACATCAGCGATAACCGTTCGGACCTGCCGCACATGGTGCCGCCGGTCGAAAAATTCATGTCCCGCTTGCGTGCAATGGGCGTCGGCGACGGTCATCAGGTCGTGGTTTATGATGCCCACGGGCTGTTCTCGGCAGCCCGCGTCTGGTGGCTGTTTCGCCTTATGGGGCAGGATAACATCGCCGTTCTGGACGGGGGCCTGCCCAAGTGGCAAGCTGATGGTCACCCGGTCGAAGATATGCCGCCGATCGTGCGCGACAGGCACATGACCGTCCGCCGCCAGAACCAGATGGTCAAAGACGTGACGCAGGTGTCCGCGGCTTCAAAGCTGGGCGATTACGAAATACTCGATGCGCGTTCACCCGAACGCTTCCGCGGAGACGTTCCCGAACCCCGCGAGGGGCTGCGTAGTGGCCATATTCCGCGGTCCAAGAACGTATATTATCGCGACCTTCTGAACGATGATGGGACAATGAAATCCTCCGACGATCTGCGCGCCGTGTTCGACGCCTCGGGCGTCGACATGGGTAAACCCGCGATCACAAGCTGCGGTTCTGGCGTAACCGCGGCGATTGTCAATCTTGCGCTTGAACGCGTCGGCAAGATCGATCACGCGCTTTATGACGGATCATGGACAGAATGGGGGGCTTTCCCCACCGTGCCCGTCGCCACCGGAGACGACTGATGTTCGAACACCTCAAGGAACAACCCAAAGACAAGATCCTTGCCCTGATGCAGGCCTACAAGGACGATCCGCGCGACACCAAGATCGACCTTGGCGTCGGCGTCTACAAAAACCCGCAGGGCGTGACTCCGATCATGCGCGCCGTGAAAGAGGCCGAGCGCCGCTGGTGGGACGAGGAAACCACAAAGGCCTATACCGGCCTTGCGGGGGACCCGGCCTTTACCGATGCGATGATCAATCTTGTTCTGGGCAACAGCGTCGCGCGCGACCAGTTTTCTGCCGTTGCCACACCAGGCGGCACCGGCGCGGTGCGTCAGGCGTTTGAACTGGTTCGCATGGCCAACCCCGAGGCACGCGTTTTTGTCTCTGATCCGACATGGCCCAACCACCTGAGCATTCTCAAGTATCTGGGCATGGAAACCATCATGTACCGCTATTTCGACAACGCCTCGGGCGGGGTCAATTTCGGCGGGATGATGGAAGATCTGGGCCAAGTGCGCAAAGGCGATGTCGTCTTGCTGCACGGCTGCTGCCACAACCCCACCGGGGCCAACCTGAACATGGTCGAGTTCAAGGCCGTGATCGACCTGATGAACGAAAAAGGCGCGATCCCGATGATCGACATCGCCTATCAAGGCTTTGGTGATGGTCTGGACGAAGATGCCGCCGCCACGCGCGCTGTCGCCGCGGGCTGCCCTGAGACCCTGATCGCGGCCAGTTGCTCCAAGAACTTCGGGATTTACCGCGAACGCACGGGCCTTCTGATGGCGGTGGCGCAGGACAAGTCGATGCAGGCGATTGCCCAAGGAAATCTTGCCTACCTCAATCGGCAGAACTACTCCTTCCCGCCCGATCATGGCGCGCGGCTGGTTGGCATCGTGTTGAACGACGATGACCTGCGCGCGGATTGGAAAGCGGAACTGGAAGAGGTTCGCAAAGGTATGCTGAGCCTGCGCACACAATTGGCGGATGAATTGCAGAAACTCTCTGGCTCGGATCGCTTTGGCTTTCTCGCGCAACACCGCGGTATGTTCTCACGCCTCGGCGCATCGCCTGATCAGGTCGAAAAACTGCGCGCCGATCACGGGATTTACATGGTTGGGGATTCGCGCCTCAATATCGCGGGCCTGAACAAGGATACCGTACCGGTCCTAGCCAAGGCAGTTGTCGAAGTCGGCATCTGAGGGCCACAAGAACAACGGTGGCGCCAAAACATGGCGCCACCAAATCAGGTTTTCGACCTTGTCCCGTAGCGTGCAACGAACATCTCGACCGCACCTTCGATGACTCGATCCACGTCCTCTTGGGAAAAATCGCTTTGCAAACCGCACAGCTTGCGCACGAACAAGTCTGATTTACATAGCTCGGCGAATTGATTGACCGCCAATTCGTAATCCTCGATCTCAAGCTCCCCCTTGTCCGCATAAGATTTCAGAACTGGGATCATGCGCTCGCGCACCAAGGCCGGCCCAGAAGCGTAAAACCGCTTGCCCAAATCAGGAAAGCGGTGCGCTTCGGACACGCAGATACGAAAGACCTGACTGCCGAAATCCGACAGGAAAAAACCCACTAGATGCCGTGCGGCCGCAGCAAGGTTCACTTCAACGGGCGCGTCGATGTCAATCTCTGCCGTCGCACCATCTGCTTGCCGGTTACATTCGGCCTTGGCCACTTCAGAAAACAGCAATCTCTTGTCGGGGAAATAGCTGTATAGCGTTGCCTTCGACACCCCCGCCACCTTGGCGATGTCGTCCACGCTGGCCCCCTCGAACCCGTCGCGCATGAAAACCTCGCGCGCCCCATTAAGGACTTGTTCGAACTTTCGGCCTTTTTTGATTTCTGCGGACTCTGCCGTCATGCGGACCCTCCCCGAGCCGAAACAGTTTAATCGGCTCGAGGGGTCATTCGCAAGCCCGCCGTCACGGAATGACACAGGCGGTTCAACGACTTACTTGGACATGCCGCTGTTATCCTTGGTGACAGGTTCCGAGACGGGCTCGGGGTAGGTCAGTGTCGGCGTCAGCGTAGATGTATCAATACTCATTGCCGCTGTTGGCGCAGCGAGGGACACTAGGCAAAGAGCCATCAAGAGGTTTTTCATCGCTCATCTCCATCTAAACTGATTCGTTTAGATACAAACTAAACCATTCGGTTCACTTTTCAAGGCATTTCTGAACTAATTAGTTTGGTTAATGGCATTGCATTTCCGATGACGGCAAGTATTTTAGAACCGTTCTAAGGAGTAGACCATGATCCCAGGAGTTTCCTCTCGCCGCCGCTTCTCTGATCTGAGCGAACAAGAGATCCTTGCCCTCGCCATTTCATCCGAAGAAGACGACGCCCGCATTTATCGGAGCTATGCCGAACGGCTGCGCCCCGATTTTCCCGATACGGCCAAGGTATTCGACGGCATGGCCGAAGAAGAGGACGGGCACAGGCAATCCTTGATCGACCTTCACAAGGCCCGTTTTGGCGACGTGATCCCTCTGATCCGGCGCGAGCATGTGGCCGGCTTCTATGCCCGACGGCCCGTTTGGTTGGTTGAAAACCTCGGGATCAACCGCATCCGCGCAGAAGCGGAAATGATGGAGCGCGACGCCGAGGCGTTTTACCTCAAGGCCGCGCAACGCACGAGCGATGCCGCAACCCGCAAACTTCTGGGTGATCTGGCTGCGGCCGAAGCCGGCCACCAAGACCGCGCCGGTGAGCTTGAGCATGCACATCTGGATGAAGAGGCCCGCGATACCGAGGCCGAGGTCTCAAAGCGCCAGTTCGTTTTGACATGGGTACAGCCGGGCCTTGCAGGCCTGATGGATGGCTCGGTCTCGACCCTCGCACCGATCTTCGCCACCGCCTTTGCGACGCAAGATACATGGACCACTTTCCTTGTGGGTCTTGCCGCGTCGGTCGGGGCCGGAATTTCGATGGGTTTCACTGAGGCCGCTAGCGATGATGGCGAACTGTCAGGGCGCGGCAGCCCGCTCAAACGTGGCTTTGCTTCGGGCATCATGACAACCGTGGGTGGCCTCGGTCACGCGCTACCCTACCTGATTCCGGATTTCTGGACAGCCACCATTATCGCGATCTTCGTGGTCTTCGTCGAACTTTGGGCCATTGCCTGGATACAGAACAAATTCATGGAAACACCCTTTTTCCGGGCTGCATTTCAGGTGGTTTTGGGTGGTGCACTTGTCTTTGCCGCGGGCGTTTTGATCGGCAGTGGATAGCATCCGGTGATTGACCATTAGCTGCCAGATGCTAACAAGCGGCAGATGCTGGATATTTTTCTACAAACACTGCCGTTCTTCCTGATCATCGGGTTGGGCTATGGCGCCGGGCGTACGGGCTTCTTCAGTGAGGAAGCGACCGCTTGGCTGACTAAGTTCGTGTTCTACTTCGCGCTGTCGGCCATGCTGTTTCGCTTTTCCGCCAACCTATCCATGAGCGAGGTTCTCGATTGGCGGTTTGTCATGGCTTACCTTTGGGGTACGGCCTTTGTTTACGGGTTGGCCACCATGGTCGCCCTCCTGCGCCGCGTCAGCGTCGAGGAGGCCGCGATCGAGGCGCAATGCGCGGTGATCGGCAACGTGGGTTTCCTTGGCGTGCCGATGCTGGTTCTCTTGATGGGCCAGGCCGCGATTGGGCCGGTGATGATGGTTCTCGCCGTGGATTTGATCGTTTTTGGTTCACTCGTGGTGATCCTTATCACCGGGTCTCGGGATGGCCGTATGAGCTTTGGCATCCTGCGAACCGTAGGGATTGGATTACTCAAGAACCCGATGATCGTTTCGATTGTTCTTGGGCTGGCGTGGTCGGCGCTCAACTTGCCGATCCCGGACCCTATGAACCAGTTTGTGAGCATTCTAGGCGGAGCTGCAACACCCGGAGCCCTTTTTGCCATCGGCGCCTCGCTGGCCTCGAAATCCGCCGAGCGGCCCTTCGTGGCCGGCTGGCTGTCATTCTGCAAACTGGTGCTGCACCCTGCCTTTGTAGCGCTCTCGGCCCTGATACTTTTTCCCGTCGCGCCCTATTCAGCCGCAGTGATGGTCGCGGCTGCGGCCCTGCCTGTGGCTGGAAACGTCTTCATCCTCGCCAGTCACTATGGCGTGGCGCCACAGCGGGTTTCAGCCTCGATCCTGATCTCCACGACATTGGCCGTTGCCACTGTTTCGCTAATTATCGGCTGGGTGTCGGGACTTTATTGACGATTGCCGTCTATGGGGTTGCCATGTGGCCCGCGCCGTGGTGACTGTCGGGCCAAACATCCATCGCGAAAGGGATTGCATCATGGAAACCGTATCGGAAAACGCCTGTTTCGGCGGGGTTCAAGGCGTCTATACTCATAAATCCGAGGCCTGCTCCTGCGACATGACCTTTGGCCTTTTCCTGCCTGCGGAGGCCAAGGATGGTCCGGTGCCTGTGCTTTGGTATCTATCGGGACTAACCTGCACCCATGAAAACGCGATGACCAAGGCCGCCGCCCAAGGTTGGGCCGCCGAGCAGGGGATCGCCCTGTGCTTTCCCGACACCTCACCACGTGGCGAAGGCGTGGCCAATGACGAGGCCTATGATCTGGGCCAAGGCGCTGGCTTTTACGTCAATGCCACCCAAGATCCGTGGAAGCCGCATTTTCGGATGTGGGACTATATTGCCGACGAACTACCCCGCGTGCTGACCGCAAACTTCGCCATTGACGAAGACCGCCAAGCCATCACCGGCCACTCCATGGGCGGGCACGGCGCGCTGACCTTGGCGATGTCTCTACCCGGTCGTTATACCAGCGTCTCGGCTTTCTCCCCGATCTCGAACCCGACCGCGAGTGACTGGGGCCGCAAACAGTTTTCCGCCTACCTTGGCGATAACGAAAGCCAATGGGCCGCGCATGACGCAAGCATCCTGATGCGCGAACGTGGCTTTGACGGCCCCGTTCTTGTAGATACCGGCACGCAGGATCAGTTCATCGACCTTTTGCGCCCCGAAGCCCTGGCCGCCGCCTGCGCCGAAAAACGCCAGCAAGCGACCCTGCGCATGCAACCGGGCTATGACCACAGCTATTTCTTTGTGTCGAGCTTCATGGAAGATCACATCAGCTTCCACGCCGAAGCGCTTTATGCGGGGTAAGCCATGTCACATTACGACCTGATCATTATCGGTTCCGGCCCTTCGGGACGTGCGGCCGCAATCCAGGCCGGCAAACTCAAGCGCCGTGTACTGGTCATCGACCGCAAGGATCGTCTTGGCGGGGTTTCGGTGCATACCGGGACGATCCCCTCGAAAACCCTGCGTGAAACCGTGCTGAACCTGTCTGGTTGGCGTGAGCGGAGTTTTTACGGGCAATCCTATCGCGTGAAAGATGATATCGGCGCGGGGGACCTGAAATCACGGCTGCACATGACCTTGGACTACGAGGTGGATGTGCTGGAGCATCAGTTCAACCGAAACCACGTCGATACCCTGAGCGGCATGGCGCGCTTTGTCAGCCCGACAGAGGTCGAAGTCGATACCGATGCGGGCGAGGTCACAAAGGTTTCCGGCGACAAGTTCCTGATCGCGACGGGCACCAAAACCTACCGGCCCGACAATATCCCCTTCAATGGCACAACCATTGTCGACAGCGACGAGTTTCTCGAACTGGCGCAAATCCCCCGTAGCCTGATCGTCGTGGGCGCGGGCGTGATCGGCGTGGAATATGCCACGATGTTCTCGGCCCTCGATGTGAGGGTAACATTGATCGAACCACGCGACAGTTTTCTGGATTTCATTGACCGTCGGCTAATCGAGGAATTCACCCACCAAATTCGTGAAAACGGCGTAGATCTGAGGCTTGGCTCAGCCATCGAGAAGGTCGAGGATGGCGGAAGTCACGTTGAGGTTTCCTTGGCCAACGGTCGCCACGTACGGTCGGAAATGCTGCTCTTTGCCGCCGGGCGTATGGGCGCGACCGACAAATTGGACGTGGCTGCCGCGGGGCTTGAGACCGACCACCGTGGACGACTTGAGGTGAACCGCAAGACCTATCAAACCAGCGTGCCGCATATCTATGCCACCGGCGATGTGATCGGGCACCCCTCGTTGGCCTCCACCTCGCTTCAACAGGGGCGCGTTGCGGCCTGCCATGCGCTTGACACGCCGACATTGCCGGAAAGCCCCTGGTTCCCTTATGGCATCTACTCGGTACCCGAAATTTCCACCTGCGGCATGTCCGAAGAAGAAATGCAGGAACGCGGCATTCCCTATGAGGTGGGCATTGCCCGGTTCCGCGAAACCTCACGCGGGCACATCATGGGGCTGGAACACGGCATGTTGAAAATGCTGTTCTCGCTCAAGACCCGCCGGGTTCTGGGCGTGCAGATCGTAGGCGAAGGCGCGACCGAGCTGATTCACATCGCGCAGGCGGTCCTGAACCTGAAGGGCACGGTGGATTACTTCGTGCAGAACACTTTCAATTACCCCACGCTGGCCGAAGCGTACAAGATCGCCGGTCTGGATGCCTTCAACCGCATGCCCATTCCCGAGGAATACAAGGTCAAACGCGACGAGGGAAAAGCCAAGAAGGCCAAAAAGTGAGCATCTATGTCGATGCCGACGCCTGCCCGGTGAAGGCCGAAGTGGAGAAGGTGGGCACCCGTCATGGATTACATATTTTCATCGTGTCGAACGGCGGTTTACGCCCCTCGCAAAACCCTCTGGTCGATACGGTGATTGTGCCGGAAGGCCCCGATGTGGCCGACCAATGGATCGCGGACCGCGCCGGACCGGGAGACGTGGTGATCACCGGAGATATACCACTGGCCGCGAAATGCATCGAAGCCGGTGCACAGGTGTTGAAACACAACGGCGAGGCCCTGACCGAGCGCAACATAGGACAGGTGCTTGCCACCCGTGACCTGATGGCCGATCTGCGCGCCGCCGATCCCTTTCGGCAGGGTGGCGGCAAGGGGTTTACAAAGGCTGACCGCTCCCGTTTTCTGGACGCGCTGGAGAGGGCCGTACGCGCCGCCTCCGGCTGAACCCAGAGGCCTGTTATGATCCCCGCGACCGTCCAGCAATCAAACCTGACAGGTGCGCTTTTCGCACTTATGGCTGTCATGTGTTTTTCGCTCAACGACGTGGGTATCAAGTTCCTGTCAGACACTTATGCCCTGCATCAGGTGATTTTCATTCGCTCATCCATTGGGACGCTCGTTATGCTGGCCGTGATCATGCCGCTGAGCGGCGGGTTCAAAGTGATGCGCACCCGGCGCCTAAAAATGCATTTGCTACGTGGCGTCTGTGTCGTCATTGCCAATATGTGCCTGTTTCTGGGCCTTGCCGCGATGCCGATTGCAGATGCGGTAGCGGTGTTCTTCATCTCGCCCTTGGTGATTACCGTATTCTCGGTGGTGTTTCTGGGCGAGACCGTAGGAATGCGCCGGTGGGCGGCGATTGCCGTCGGGTTCATGGGCGTCCTTGTGATCGTGAAACCGGGCACCTCGGCGTTTCAGATCGCCTCGCTACTGCCTATGCTGGCGGCTATGCTTTACGCGGTGATCCACATCGTCGCACGCAAGATCGGAGGCACGGAAAGTGCAGCCACAATGGCCTTTTACATCCAGGTGACCTTTATCATCGCCAGTGCGGGTTTCGGTCTGACACTCGGGCATGGGGCCTATGCCACCGAGACGCATCCTTCACTGTCATTCCTGTTACGGGCATGGGGGCCAGTCATGGCCGAAGATTGGCCCGTCCTCTTCATGCTGGGCCTCAGCGGCGTCATGGGGGGCTTTTTTATATCTCAGGCCTACCGCCTTTCCGAGGCTGCCTTTGCTGCGCCTTTTGAATATGTCGCGATGCCGATGGCGATCATGTGGGGGGTGACGGTGTTCGGCACTTGGCCCGCACCCACGGCATGGATCGGGATTGCCTTGATCATTGGATCGGGTCTTTATCTGCTTTGGCGCGAGTCGGTTAAGGATGACACATTGGCGGGCAAGGCCCCGCGGCGGAGATAGCTATGCCCATCAACGCGGTGATCTTCGATATCGGCAACGTCCTGATCGAATGGCAACCCGAGCGCTACTTCGCCTACCACATCGGCGAAGAGCGCACCCGGGCGATGTTTTCCGAGGTCGATATCCACAGCATGATGAACCGGATTGATGCGGGACATGCCTTTGACCAAGTGGTTGAGGGCACCGCACAAGCCCATGCAGATTGGCACGATGCAATCATGATGATCCGCGACAACTGGGCCGATGTGGCAAGCCCTGCCATCCCGCTGAGCGTGCATCTATTGAGACAATTACGAACTAAGGGCATTCCTGTTTTCGCCCTGTCGAATTTCGGGGCTGAAAACTTCCCCGTAAGTGTCGCCAAATACCCCTTTCTGGAAGAGTTCGACCGGCACTACATTTCAGGACAGATGGGGATGATCAAGCCAGACGCCGCCATCTATGCCGCCGTCGAGGCGGATTGCGGGCTTTCTCCGGACACCCTCCTGTTCACCGATGACCGGCACGACAATATCGCAGCCGCGCAGGCGCGTGGCTGGCAGACCCACTTGTTTGACGGCCCGGAAGGATGGGCGCATTGTCTGGTGAAACAGGGACTGCTGACAAAGGACGAAGCACAATGAGCATCACGATCATTCCATTCGACGAGGGCCAGAAACACCTTGATTGGCTTGGCCTCTGCGATGCCTTTGAGGCCGGTCACAAACTGCCCAAGGCCGAGATCGGCGATACCTTCCTCTACCGCGATCCCGATACCCTTTTGTCGCGCGCGGCCTGGATCGACGGAATGGGCATGGCCGTGAAAACCGCCACGATCTTTCCCGGGAACCCCGGCAAGGGGGATCCGATGATCAACGGCGCGGTGAACCTGTATTCGGACAAAGACGGCACACTGGCCGCACTTGTAGACTTTCATCTTGTGACCAAGTGGAAGACGGCGGGCGATAGCCTGTTTGCCGCGCGCAAACTGGCCCGCCCCGACAGCGAAAACATCCTGATCGTGGGTGCCGGAACCGTGGGCCGGTCGCTATTCGAGGCCTATCAGGCCGCCTTCCCCAAGGCGCGCTTCCGCGTCTGGAACCGCACCCGCGCCAATGCCGAAGCCATGTGCGAGGATTGCCCGGGCCTGCGGGTGGCGGATGATCTGGAACGCGCGGTCAAGGATGCCGATATCGTCACCTCGGCCACCATGTCGACCGAACCGGTCCTGAAGGGAGAATGGTTCCAACCGGGTCAGCATATCGATGTGATCGGGGCCTACCGCCCGGATATGCGCGAGGTGGATGATGAGGGCATCAAGCGGGTACGTATATTCGTGGACAGCTATGACACCACAGTAGGCCATATAGGCGAGATCAAGATCCCGCTTGAGGCTGGGACAATCACCCGCGATGACCTTCTGGCCGATCATTATGAACCTGAAAAATTCACCCGGCAAAGCGAAGACGAGATCACTCTGTTCAAGAATGGCGGCGGCGCGCATCTGGACCTGATGACAAGCCGCTACATCCTTGATGCGTGGCAGAACGCGCAATGATCGAGTGGTTTTTTGCCGGTCTGGCGGGGGTGATTCTGGCGCCCACGGTGGCCGAGGTTTTGCGCCCGCGCATGGGGCCATCGGCCCGGCAGTCCGCACCCGGTGAGTTTGCGGAACTGTCGCGCGGAGTGACGCACTATCAATGGCTTGGCCCGGAAGGTGGGCCATTGGTCGTCTGCGTTCACGGCCTGACAACGCCATCCTTTGTCTGGGAAGGGATCGCCCCCCGGTTGGCCGAGGCGGGCTATCGGGTGTTGACCTATGACCTGTATGGGCGCGGGTATTCAGACCGGCCCCGTGGGGCGCAGGAGGGGGGCTATTTTACAGCACAACTTGAGGAATTGCTGGCGCATCTTGAGGTAGCTGATCGGTTTACGCTTATCGGTTACTCCATGGGTGGCGCGATCGGGGCCTGCTATGCGGCGCAGCACCCTGAGCGGCTGAAAAAGCTGATCCTGCTGGCTCCGGCAGGGATGGGGCATGATCTTGGCCCTGTGGCGCGCTTGGTGGTGAATTACGGCGGCTTTGGGCGGTGGCTTTTCATGGCGATGTATGGCCGGTCTTTCCGCAAGGGGACCGAGACCGAGCGCGACATGCCCTCAAGCGTGCCGGATATCGTGGATCGGCAGCAGAATGAACTGCGGTACCGCGGGTTTCGGGGGGCGGTTCTGGCTTCTATGCGGGGGATTTTGGACCGCGACCTTGAGGAGGAGCATCGCACGATTGCCGAATGCGGCCTGCCGGTTCTGGCGATCTGGGGGCGCGATGATGATGTGATTCCGATCTCTGGGATGGGCAAACTGGCCGAGTGGAACCGCAGGGCAGAACATGACGTCATTGAAGGCGCGGGCCATGCGCTTGCCTATTCGCACAGTGAAGAAGTGCTCCGCCTGCTGCGACCTGCACTTGAGTCGGCCCAAAAGTAACCGGGCCCCGCATGGGGGCCCGGAAATTTATCTTATCCTTTGACAAGCATTTGCGGCGAGATCACGTCGATCCCAAGGGCCTTGCCCACGGCGTAATAGGTCAACTGCCCGGCGTGGACGTTCAAACCGTTCAGCAAGTGCGGATCGTCGGCACAGGCCTGTTTCCACCCTTTGTCGGCCAAGGCCAGCATGAAGGGCATCGTGGCGTTGCCAAGCGCAATCGTCGAGGTGCGCGCAACAGCACCGGGCATGTTGGCCACGCAGTAGTGCATGATGCCATCAACCTCATAGATCGGGTCGGCGTGGGTGGTCGCCTTTGAGGTCTCGAAGCAGCCGCCCTGGTCGATTGCAACGTCCACCAGAACCGCACCCGGTTTCATGCTGGGGAACTGATCACGGCGCACCAGCTTGGGCGCCTCGGCCCCGGGAATGAGGACCGCACCGATGACCATGTCGGCCTCTTCCAGATGCTCGGCCAGAAGGCCCGCCGAGGAATAGCCGGTGTTGAACGTGTCGCCAAAGACATCATCAAGGTACCGCAGGCGCGGCAGCGAACGGTCGAGCACGGTCACATCCGCGCCCATACCTGCCGCGATACGGGCAGAGTGGGTGCCCACGACACCGCCGCCAATGACCAGAACCTTCGCCGGGCCGACGCCGGGCACGCCGCCCATCAAAACACCACGGCCACCATTGGCCTTTTGCAGGGTATAGGCCCCCACCTGCGGCGCCAGACGGCCGGCAACCTCAGACATGGGCGCCAGCAGCGGCAGGCCGCCACGATCATCGGTCACTGTTTCATAGGCAATGGCCGTACAGCCGGATTCAAGCAGGTCACGGGTTTGGGCGGGGTCGGGTGCGAGGTGAAGATAGGTAAACAGAAGCTGGCCTTCGCGCAGCATCTTGCGTTCGACTGCTTGGGGTTCTTTGACTTTCACAATCATGTCGGCCGTGGCAAAGACTTCCTCGGCGGTGTCGATGATCTTGGCGCCAGCCGCCTCATAAGCGGCATCCTCGAACCCGGCGCCCAAACCGGCGCCCGATTGAATGATGACGTCATGACCGTGGGCTACAGCCTCTTGCGCGGCATTGGGCGTCATGCCGACGCGGAATTCTTGTGGCTTGATCTCGGTTGGGCATCCGATTTTCATGGGGTATCCTCCTCGCATTCTATAAGGTGCAGAATGTCGCAGGTGGCACGCAATCGGGTTGATATTTCCCTCGCGTTACACCGTATTTTGTGAATAACCTTCGAATAACTTGGGGTTTTGACGAAAGGCCTTGCGCATATGGCTTTGGACGCGATGGATCGGCGGCTTTTAGATGTTCTGCAAAGGCGGGGTCGAATTTCGAACGCCGACCTGGCCGAAGCGGTGAACCTGTCGGCCAGTGCCTGTCACAGGCGGGTGCAGCGCCTTGAAGCCGAAGGATATATCCGCGACTACGTGGCACTTCTGGATGCCCGCAAGCTGGGGATGCCTGCGACGATCTTTGTCGAAATCACCCTGTCGACGCAAGCCGACGAGGTGCTGGAAGCCTTTGAAAAGGCCGTGGCGCGCATTCCCGACGTTCTGGAATGTCACCTGACAGCCGGGGCTGCCGATTACATTCTGAAGGTCGTGGCAGAAAACACCGAGGATTTCGCGCGCATACACCGGCAGTACCTGACACGCCTCCCGAGTGTCGCCAAGATGCAATCCAGCTTTGCCCTGCGGACGGTCTTCAAGACAACCGCCCTCCCCCTTTGACATATCCGATCTATCGGGAGTGTCGCCAATGGGCCTTGGCGTTTTCGCAAGAACCCATTGGCGATTTTACGTGAGTGATGACACCCTTGCCTCAACACACGTTGCATACAAAACCCTAACAACTGGTTACGTTTGCACTCGCTACCCAAAAACAACGTAATGACGGGATTATCGCAGTCGCTCTCTTCACCTTCACGGGGAAAATCCGCGATGCCTTACCCCCTGCATACAAAAAGGCCCCGACACATGCCGGGGCCTTCTGTTTGGATAAGAGAAGGGACCGATCAGTCGTCGGCTTTCTCTTCCTTCTTGACCTCTTCGCCGGTCTCTTGGTCGACGACCTTCATCGACAGGCGCACCTTGCCGCGATCGTCGAAGCCCAGAAGTTTGACCCAGACTTCCTGACCTTCCTTGAGAACATCCGACGGATGGTTCAGGCGGCGGTTTTCGATCTGGCTGACGTGGACCAGACCGTCGCGCTTTCCAAAGAAGTTCACGAAGGCGCCGAAGTCGACGATCTTGACGACTTTGCCCTTGTAAATCGCGCCTTCCTCGGGCTCGGCCACGATCGAATGGATCATGTCGTAGGCCTTTTGGATCGACTCGTTGTTCGGGCTGGCGATCTTGATGATGCCATCGTCGTTAATGTCGACCTTGGCCCCCGAGGTTTCCACGATCTCGCGGATCACCTTACCACCCGAACCGATGACTTCGCGGATCTTGTCCTGCGGAACGGTCATGGTCTCAATCCGAGGGGCGTGGATGCTGAAATCACCAGCTTCGGTCAAGGCCTTGGACATCTCGCCGAGGATGTGAAGGCGGCCTTCTTTCGCCTGGGCGAGGGCCTTTTTCATGATCTCGGGCGTGATGCCTGCGACCTTGATATCCATCTGCAACGAGGTGATCCCGGCTTCGGTGCCTGCCACCTTGAAGTCCATGTCGCCAAGGTGGTCTTCGTCACCGAGGATGTCGGTCAGGACGGCATAGTCGCCGTCGTCTTCCAGAACCAGGCCCATGGCCACACCGGCCACGGCCGACTTGAGCGGCACACCGGCGTCCATCATCGACAGCGACCCACCACAGACCGAGGCCATGGAGGACGAGCCGTTCGACTCGGTGATCTCGGAGACCACGCGGATGGTGTAGGGGAAGTCGGTTGCGGCCGGCAGAACGGCCTGTAGGGCACGCCATGCCAGTTTGCCGTGACCGATTTCACGACGGCCCGGAGGGCCCACACGACCCGCTTCACCGACCGAGTAGGGCGGGAAGTTGTAGTGCAGCAGGAAGTTCGAGCGGAAGTTCCCGTGCAGGGCATCGATGATCTGTTCATCATCGCCGGTGCCAAGGGTGGTGACCACGAGGCCCTGGGTTTCGCCACGGGTGAACAGGGCCGAACCGTGGGTCCGCGGCAGGATGCCGGTTTCCGACACGATCGGGCGCACCTCGTCCAGCGAGCGGCCGTCGATGCGCTTGCCGGATTTCACCACGTCGCCACGCAGGACGGCGGCTTCGAGTTTC
The DNA here is from genome assembly GCF_009669325.1 of Roseovarius bejariae. Taxonomy (NCBI): domain Bacteria; kingdom Pseudomonadati; phylum Pseudomonadota; class Alphaproteobacteria; order Rhodobacterales; family Roseobacteraceae; genus Roseovarius; species Roseovarius bejariae. The sequence goes on along the minus strand of NZ_SZWE01000001.1, from coordinate 2,165,982 downwards.
TTCAGGGCCGAGCCGAGGTTAGCGTCTTCACGCTGTTCTTCGGACAGGCCTTCGAGAATAGCCTCTTTCGCGGCGCCAACAGCGGCCTGACGTTCCTGCTTGTCGAGGATGGCATAGGCGCTGCGCATCTTCTCTTCGCCCAGACCTTTGACCACCTCGTAAAGCTCGGAGTAATCCGGCGGGGTGAAATCGAAGGGTTCCTTGGCGGATTCCTCGGCGAGGCTGATGATCAGGTCGATCACCGGCTGGATTTGCTCGTGCGCGAAGGTCACGGCGCCCAGCATCTCGTCTTCGGTCAGCTCGTAGGCCTCGGACTCAACCATCATCACCGCGTCTTTGGTGCCGGCAACCACCAGATCGAGGCGTTGATCGGGGTTGTTGCGCAGGTCGTGCATATCCTCGACATCGGGGTTCAGGATGTATTCACCATCCTCGTACCCCACGCGGCACCCGGCAATCGGGCCCATGAAGGGTGCACCGGAAATGGTCAGGGCCGCCGAGGCCGCGATCATCGCGACCATGTCGGGGTCGTTGACCAGATCGTGGCTAAGGACCGTGCACATAACAAGAACTTCGTTCTTGAAGCCGGGCACGAAGAGCGGGCGGATCGGGCGGTCGATCAGGCGCGCGGTGAGGGTTTCCTTCTCGGTGGGGCGGGCCTCACGTTTGAAGAAGCCGCCGGGCACTTTACCCGCAGCATAGTATTTCTCTTGGTAATGCACTGTCAGGGGAAAGAAATCCTGACCGGGCTTGGGTTCCTTGGCGAAGGTCACGTTGGCCATGACGCTGGTTTCCCCAAGGGTGGCGATGACCGAGCCATCCGCCTGACGGGCGACCTTGCCCGTTTCCAGAGTGAGGGTATCTTCCCCCCACTGCATCGATTTTTTCACTTCGTTGAACATCGTCGTATCCTAGTTGGAAGCGCTCTTGGGCGTATCCCAAGTCTTCCGTTTCAATGGCGGCCCCATTGCCGCCGACCCCTCTCTACCATTCCATGCGCCGGGGTCAGAGCGTCACGTCTCAGATGCCTGCGCATTACAGGAGTTTTGACTGTTTTGAAAGGATAGATCGGCGCAGGCCGCGCGAATCGGACGTTAAGCCTGCAAAGCAAGGGAAAGGGCCACTCTGCGCCGCGTCGGCAAAACGTCGGTATTGCGTCGGTATCGCTGTCGGCGGGCCTGCGGATTAACGGGGCGTGCGGTGGCAAGTCGTACGTTTTGTACGCGCGTTTCGTACGAAACGCAGGGAACGCAAAACGCCCGCTCGGGGGACCGAACGGGCGCTTGCGTGATCCGATGGATCGAAACCTGTTAGCGGCGGATGCCGAGGCGTTTGATCAGGTCCTGGTAACGGCCTTCATCTTTGCCTTTGAGGTAGTCCAGCAGCTTCCGGCGCTGTGCGACCATTTTCAGAAGACCACGGCGGCCGTGGTTGTCTTTCTTATGGGTCTTGAAGTGCTCGGTCAGCGTGGAGATACGCGAGGTGAGAATGGCAACCTGAACTTCGGGCGAGCCGGTGTCGCCGTCTTTGGTTGCGTATTCTTTCATCAGGCGTGCTTTTTCTTCGACTGTGATCGACATCGGGGTCTCCTTTGAGATTAAGGGTTGAGGGCACAAGCCGGGATGTCGTCCAGCAGGGTCCTATGGAGATGTCGCAAGGATATATCCAAGCGATGGGGGCGTATAAGAGATTCCCACACAAAAGGGAAGAGGGAATGTACAGTCGCGCCAACAGCTTACGAATGGCTTGGCGCGTCCGATCATCACCAGCCCGCTGCCTTGATCAAAGGCGTTGGTTCGAGTGACCACCCACAATTCTAAAAACCGGCGGTCCCATTTCCCGCGGCAAGGTCACTGACCGGTCAGGGATTTCTCATCTTCGAAGACAGACCCGTTCTTGTCGGTCACCTTCAATGTGACGCTCAAACTGGCCTCGGGTTCAAGCGAGACGCGCGAGACCGAAAGGGGGCCCATGGCCTCACCTTGGGACACGGGCACCGTACCCGATTGCCTGTTGACGGATTTACCGCTTGGGCCACTCTTGACGACGTCAAGCTGGTACTCTCCGCCTACCCCCTTTTCAAGGTTCGAGAAGACCTCAATCTGAACAAGCCCATCGTTTTGGGACATATCGAGCCAAGCACGCGGAACCTCATCAGAGGCCACGGAAAAGGGCCAGGCCGCGAGGAGCGCGAATAATAGTCGACTGATCTTCATCTCATACTCCATTATCCAGCAATGCCTTCGAGCATTGTTTATCAGGTGGGGGCCTATTGCGCCTCGGAGGGAGCCACCTGTAGGTACACACCATCGTCACGCGTCACGATCTGCCCCGTGGAAGCCCCAGCCTTCTTGGCTTGGATTGGCATGGTGCCCTGCGCACAGTCCGCGCCCAAAGTCATCGACAAAGTCCCATCTGCTTCGCAGTCACCCGTCTCAGGTTGCGCAACCTCGGGCGATGTCTGGCCGGCCTCAGTCTCATTCGGGGCATTGCCGCCTGCGGCCCCTTCATCCTCCGTCAGTTCATCCTCAACCGATGTGACATCATAAATCGCGAATATCTCGTCCAGGATCGGCGCTGTATCTTCTATCGAGAGTCCCCCGGCTTCATCAGGGGCGATCGGGGAAATCTGTTCAACGATGGCCGGATCTTTGGTGGCCTCGAACCCCTCTTGTGTCTGGGCGATCGCACCGTCCCAGAAGATCATCATGCCCCATGAGAGGAGTGTGATCGACAGGCCGCGCATGACATCAATTTCCGGTCTGGGTGATCTGTACGCTCATTCCACCGCCTGCGCTACAACCGGCAAGACAATCTCCGTGCTGGAGCCGTCAAGCAAGTTGGTGATTTCGACGGTGATCGTCTCCAGCGTACGCTCGTAGAAAATTGGCCGGACGAAGTTTGGAAAAACACTTTATTGCAAAGCCTTACACGCCATTCACAGCCTTAACGCAAGCCAGATGAATAGTTGACGGCTTGGCGCCAAAACATCCGCTGTGAAACGTATCGTTCCGATACTCGATACAGTCCCGAATGGTTGCCACAAGTCCAAATGGTGACCAGCAAATCCCAAGAGCGTACAACTGTAAGTTTATTTTTGCATTCGATCGCCTGAAACGAGTCAGGACAGCACGCGCGTTTCATCAACCGCGTCGCCTTTGATCCCTATAGACTACTTTGCGGGATCAACGTGATATGGTCCAAAGTCAAGCCGGGGGAACGATCAAGCGACGCGACCGCATTCCCGTTTATCAGAACGGACATACGATTGGCCGAAACCGGGTCTTCTTCAATCGTGACGTCAGGATCTGGGTCGGCAAAATCATCAAAAATCACGGCAAGACCATCTTCGTCAGCCGAGAAATCTGTAATCAGCGGCTGGTGGTCATTTGCCAAGCGCGCATTCAAAGTGACAGTATCGGCGCCATCACCTGTATTGACGACATCACCGGCTCCGGCAGCGATCGTATCCTCCCCGGCGCCGCCGTTTAGGTAGTCTGCATCCTGATCATCTGCGCCGTTCAGAATGTCGTTGCCGTTGGAGCCAAAAAGCGTGTCCTGCCCCGGTCCACCGGCCAGATTGTCATGGCCCAGTTCGCCATGCAGAGCGTCGTCCCCTGCACCGCCACTCAAGGTATCGTTGCCATCGCTTCCGACAAGGCTGTCATCGCCATGGTCACCATCAAGCACATCATCTTGGTTGCCGCCAAAAAGCGTATCGTCATCGGCCCCACCGGACAGGACGTCATCTCCATCACCTCCATGCAGGGTGTCCTCGCCTTCGGAGCCGATAAGCGTATCTTGCCCCGCCTCACCGTGAAGGTCATCACGGCCTTCAAACCCGTCGATATGATCGCCACCGCCATACCCGTTGATCTGATCAAGGCCTTCACTGCCTGAGAGGGTGTCCACGCCATCCGTACCTTCGGTAATTGCGCTGCCCCCCTCATCCAATGCCGAGATGTCCAAATGCGTGGGGGCGCCGGTTTCCGGTGCCTGCCCCGGTTGGGGCACAGCATCCGCCCCCTCGCCATCAGGATCTGCGACAAGCGCATCAAAACCATAGAAAGCCGTCGCACCGACGGCCAACATTCCCATTAATCCCACAAACAGCATTCTCGTACCATGATGACAAGGCCCCCCATTAGTCGGTCACAGGAGGCCGTTCTGGTCAACGTTATTTGCGGAAGATGGTTAATATCTGGTCATGGAAGGCAAGACGCGAGACCGAAAAAATGGCCTTATGTCAGGGTCGGCGCAGGGTATCCCCGTAGGTAATCGTGGGCTCCAGCGCGATGTGCGACGGTTCAGGCGTGTCGGCATCTTCCTCCACGCGTTTGGCGATGATCTCGGCCGCACGGCGACCAATTTCAAGCCGACAGGCATCCATCGAAGCCAGTTCGAGCGGCAGCCCCTTGAGCAGGCTCAACCCGTTGAACCCCGCCAGACCGATCTGGTTGGGAATGTCGACGCCCTTTTCCCAAAGATAGATCAAACCGCCCGCGCCGATCTTGTCGTTGGAATAATAGAGGAAATCCAGATCGGGGCTGCGGGCGAGTATGGCCTCGGTCATCTCTCGGCCTTTGACGAGAGCGGACCCCCCGGAATAAAATTCATGATCCGCGATCTCCACGCCCGCCTTTGCAAGCGCCTGGGTGAAGCCCTCGAACCGTTTGCGGGCCCGGTGATCGAGCGGCATCTTGGTGCCAAGGAACCCGATACGTTTGTAACCACCCTTGAGAATGGCCTCGGCCATCTGCTGACCGGCGCGGCGGTGCGAGATACCGACCACGGAGTCGACGGGCGTACCATCGGTATCCATGATCTCGACCACGGGAATCCCCGAGGCGCGCAACATGGCGCGCGACGCGTCGGAATGTTCCAACCCCGCGATGATCACGCCGGAGGGGCGCCACGAGAGCATCTCGTAAAGCACCTTTTCCTCTTTTTCCGGCAAGTAGTCGGTCAGGCCCACGACGGGTTGCAGGTCGGTTTCTTCCAACACCTGGCTGATCCCCGTCATGACTTCGGGAAAAACCATGTTGGACATGGAGGGGATGATCACGGCCACGAGGTTGACCCGCTGGCTGGCCAGGGCCCCGGCGATCTTGTTGGGAACATAGCCCAGTTGCTTCGCCGCCTCCAGAACGCGCTTGCGTGTGGCGTCTGATACGTCACCACGATTACGCAACACGCGGCTGACAGTCATTTCCGAAACGCCAGATGCCTCGGAGACATCGCGCAGGGTAAGGGGGCGGTTTTCGGGGTTGGTCACGGCTGATTGTCCTGAAAGGCCTTTGACCCCTGTTATCGCAAACGCCCCGGAAGGATCAAGCAGATCACGCGCAGCCCGCGCCGCATGGTTGCGCGATTTCGGGACATGACAAAGCGCTTTCGGCCCGGTATGGAGGATGCTGCGCGGCCCCGTGGCTCAACTGGATAGAGCAGCCCCCTCCTAAGGGGCAGGTTGCAGGTTCGAATCCTGCCGGGGTCGCCACTTATAGATTTATGTTTCAAATCAAACTCTTGGCGTGTGAAGAGGAGAAGCTCCTGATCAAAATGTGTGGCGTTTTGTATGGAGACGGGCCAGTGCCTCAATCAATAGGCAAATCTGAAGCGAAGGGTTCGACGAAGGGAGGCGCTGAGTGAAGTTTATTCCATATATTTCAATAGTTTATCTGTGATCTATCTTGCCAAACGTGACGACCTTTTGTGACAGTTTTTCTTTGAGCGCGATTTTTGAATCTAATCATTGAGGGGGTCTTGCTAAACAACCTCTGGATGCTCATTACGGTTTATACTTGGGAACTAGATTTGAAGTGAGGCGGTTATGGAGGTCAACATCCGGCAGTTGGATGGCCCATGGGACGCAGGCTACGCGCTCGACAAACACACTCTGAGCAGTGTCTGCGTAGGCCACAACGAATACGGGCATCCTGTCTTTGAAACTACTCGTTCCGAGGCGGGCGAAGCGCTGTTTAATTTGAAGTATCGAAGTGATTGGTCACAGGTTGATCCACTCGCACAACAGTTGGTTTCAAGCGTCTTGCCGCTTTTTGACAAGGTTCACTTACTGCTTCCGATGCCAGCTTCGACCACGCGACTTCGTCAGCCGGTTGACGAGCTTTGTGCTGCTTTGAGCAAGCACTCGGGTATCCCAGTTTTCGACAACGTGCTTGTCGTGAACGAAGGCTACCAACCAACAGCGAAGCTGAAAGACCTTCGCTCCAAAGAAGAGAAGCAAGAGGTCTTGAAGGGGAAGCTCGCAGCGAACGATGGCATTGAGAAAGGCTGTTGGAACGCCCTAATTGTGGATGACTTATATCACAGTGGCGCTACCATGGAAGCAGCGACGAAAGCCCTCCGTGGCTACAGTAAGATAAACCGGGTCTACGTCGCGGTCTGCACTTGGAGGTGAGCATGAGCAAGTTGTTTGTAGCAGGATCATTGAGCATTAAGCACTTGCATCCCAAGTTTCTTGAGAGGCTCGATAACGCTATCAAATCAGGTCTTGAGATCGTTGTGGGCGACGCCTCCGGCTCAGACGCATCAATCCAGAGATTTCTGGCGGATCGCGGAGTGAAAAATGTAGTCGTCTACTGCAGCGGGGCCACGCCTCGCAACAACTTGGGCGACTGGAGTGTGGAGTGTGTGAAATCAGATGCCGCTGAGGGAACCCGTGCTTTCTACACGGCGAAAGACAGGCGCATGGCCGAAGCCGCCGACTTTGGTTTGATGGTTTGGGATACCAAAAGCACCGGAACTCTGAACAACGTGATTGAGTTGATCCGCGGCGGAAAGAAATCAGTGGTATTCATCAATAAGGAGAAGCGTTTCGCTATGATTAGTGAGCCGCAAGAAATCGCTGAGTTGATCAAAGCCATGTCGCCAACGGCAAAGGACAAAGCTGAGCGAAAGATCGGCCTCTCCAAAGCTCTCAACTCACTCACCAACGAGCAGTTCAGTCTTCAATTGTGATCGTCAGCAGCTCAATAGCTCAGGAGACGCCGAGCTGGGGTCGAAGAAGGGATACGATCTCATTTCCAGAAACTCACGCGTTTTCAGTAGGATACAAAGATAATGTGGTCCACACAAGCGTGTCAGTCAACATGTACCACGCTAACGCGATGCTCAAGTATCTCATGAAAAGGCCGAACACTACTTCCAGCCGTCAGTAGCTTTGGATCAGGGGCAATTCTTGAATTGACGCCTTATTTGTAGAGGCCGGGTTGCCGTCATCGGCTGCCTATGCGAGGAACCTAACCCAAAATTCTCAAAGCAAAACTTGGTGCATTGAACGTGCCTAGTAGTTTGATCTGCGATGTCAAAAGTTTAATCAACTGTCGCTATGTGTGGCATCTGAACACTAGGCGCTGTCTACAAATTGGCCTAGGTTTTCTAGTACAAAATAAACGAGGAACGGCCTTACATCTCTATGACCATCCAAGTTAACCCCGCTGTCCTGATCTGGGCGCGTGAAACAGCAGGTTTCGCGCTGGACGAAGCTGCGTCCAAATTGTTCAAGGATGGAGTTAAGGCAACAGCCGCAGAGAACTTGGCAGCAATGGAAGAAGGCGAAAAGCAACCAACCCGAACTCAGTTGGCCAAATTCGCTAAGTTATACAAACGCCCTCTTTTGGCTTTCTACATGGCGGAGCCGCCGCGCACTGGACAACGCGGACAAGACTTCCGCCAAACCCCTGACGACCGCACCAAGCGCGAAAACGCGATGCTGGACGCCTTACTGAGGGACGTTAAAGCCAGACAAGAGGCCGTGCGCGACCTGCTTTTGGACGACGAGGATTTTTGGGAGCATAAATTCGTCGGCTCCATGACAATAGACACGCCCGTGACAACAGTAGCATCCTCTCTAAGCATGGCCTTGGGGTTTGAACACCGAGACAAGAGCCTGAGACGCGGGGAACCTGACAAGTTGTTCAGGACCCTAAGAGCTGCGGCTGAGGACATTGGTATCTTCGTACTGTTGCTATCTGATTTGGGGTCTTACCACTCTACAATTCCCTCCAGTGTCTTTCGTGGCTTTGCGATTGCGGACGAAATTGCGCCGTTCGTAGTGATCAATGCTAAAGAAGCCAAAACCTCCCGATCCTTTACGTTGATGCACGAACTCGCACACATTTGGCTAGGAGCAACAGGTGTCAGCGGGCAAGCCTACACTGGCAACCCTAGCAACCAAGCCGCAAAGATTGAGCAGTTCTGCAATGACGTGGCTGGCGAGTTCCTTTTGCCCACTGAATATTTCAAAGCGGATGCCGTCGAATTTGATCCAGACGACACAGATGCTGCGGAAAAAATCATTGATGCCATATCCTATAGTTGGTCCGTTAGCGGACCAATGGTGGCTTACAAGCTGTACCGGATGGGCGATCTAACTTCCAATGCCTACAGCACACTCAGGAATGTCTATCACGCTCGCTGGCAAGCCGCACTATCTGCACAGAAGAGCAAGCAAAAGGACGGGGAAGGCCCAAGCCGCAACGTGGTTTTGGCGCACAATCTTGGGGACGCCCTACTTGGTATCGTATCTCGCAGCGTTCGCACCAACGCTCTGACCTATACCAAAGCTGCACGGCTCTTAGGGTCCAAAGCGAACAGCGTAGAAACCTTGGTCCGTAGCTATGAAGCCAAGATGAACAAGTCCGATCTGTTCAATGGTGCGTCCTGATGTATCTTATAGACGCTAACGTCCTAATCACGGCAAAGAACCTATATTATCCGTTGGACCGCATACCACAGTTTTGGGAATGGCTGATAGACATGGGTGAAGCCGGCAACATCAAGATGCCACGTGAAATTCATGACGAAATTTGCGAACGAGACAATCCGCTGGGGGACTGGGCAAGGGACGACCACACCAAGGAAGCACTGTTGCTATTGGAGGACCCCGACCCCGCATTGGTTCAGCGCGTAGTGCAACATGGGTATGAAGGCGATCACCCTGATTTCACTGACGGACAACTTGAAAACATCGGCAGGGATGCCTTCATTGTTAGCTATGGCTTGGCAGACACCTCAAGAGTTATCGTAACGAAAGAAGTATCTGCACCAAAAAAGCGTATGGGCAACCGAAAGATACCAGACGCCTGCAATGACTGTGGTGTCAACTGGTGTACCGATTGGGATATGTATTCCGCCCTCGACTTCAACCTGCGCAGATAAGCCCACTGACGCGCTGCGCGGGACATCCGATGGCCGCTTCAGCCAAGCTGAGCCGAAGCATTTGATTTCATGCCTAGCCACCAGATTGGCTTGAAGTCATTGACCATCATTATTCCTCAACATGGTATCCTTCAGAGAAATCGAAATATACCGACCCGATGGGCCGGCCGGTATTATCGCCCACGTCATGGTGGCCATCTTCAAAACCACCTTGTTCCAACTGATCCGCAATCTTGCGCAATGCATTCGCTGTCCAACCAGCGACCGTTTTTTGACTTGGACCCGATACGTTCAACTCGACATCACACTGGATGTACTGCGTTAGTTCACTCATAAGCTGCCCCTCTTCGATACCAGCTCCACCGTCAAAATATGCGCGGTCTTGGCGAAGAGCAAGGTCAGCTTTGGTATGGTTCAATATACCGCTGCCGACCACAAACCGAAGTCCCCTTTAGACCTTTATCGCCTGCACCAGCGCCAACTAAGCACAAATGCAACCGCAGCTAGGACAGGAAACATAAGCTCCAAAGGTAATCACATCCCCCACCTACCCAAGACGCCCGCAGCCGCCGCCGGGTCCTTCCTGATCCGTAACACGGTCTGCCGCGTCAGCCCTGTCGCCTTGCTGATCTCCGATGCACCAGCCCCATTGCCCAACATGTCCACGACCATGCCCAGCGCCTTCCGGTCATAGCTGGGCTTCTTCCCTCGGTACTTGACCTTGTCCTGCCGTGCGGCCTCTATACCAGCTTTCTGGGCTTCCTTCGTGGCCTCCGCCTGCGCTTGTGCCGTTGCCGCCATGAAGGCTATCAGCGCATCTCTCACGGCCTCCTGCATGGGGTCTTGTGTGGCCCCGTCGAAGGTCAGGCCATTGATCACCGTCTTCACCACGCCCCCCTGCCTCATGAAGTGGCGGATGGTGTCGGTTACGTCTTGGTAGTTGCGGCCAAGTCTGTCCACCCAGCGCACCACCAGCGTGTCACCGTGGCGCAGCTTGTCGTACAGACGCCGCCCCTCTGGCCGCTCCTGCAGCGTGGTGCTGACACCCGACACACCATGATCTGCGATCACCTCGTCAATCTCGAAGCCTGCAGCTTCAGCCTGAGCTTTCTGGTGGTCAAGCGTTTGGTCTGCAGTGGAAACACGCGCGTAGAAGATGGTCTTGGTCATAGTGCCCTCTTGTCCGTTTGGGTTCTGTACGTTGAGTATGATGTACGTAGACTCTAGTCAAGCCTTACGTACACCCATTCGGACAGATGTTTTACTGTACGTTAGACTATATCCTAACGGACACCCTGCTCGAGCTACAATGAGGGTTGAAACATGGCAGGATCGGTGTTCACAAGGTTGGCAATCTATACGGGAAACAACGGAGGATTCATGAAACGATATTCGATGCCGATAGTCTCAACGTTGGCAGTGCTAATCGCAGGTCCTGCCTCTGCTGATACGCTAGAGTTCGTGTGCGACTTCCCTCGTCAAGCGACAGACGAAGGCGTCGCATCGCAAGATTTCGGCATGACTTTCGTAGTCGATACAGTTTCTGGTGACGCCTTCATCAAAGGCAACAACGGCGTTGCACCTGTTGCTGTCCTTCGTGGCGACTTTGCGGTAACCTTTCTGGAGACACTCGACTCCGGAGCCGTTCAAACGACAACGGTCGCAGACACTGGAGAAGCCGTTCACAGTAGGCACACGATCCTAGGTGGCAGTGTGATGTCTCCATCGCAGAACTACGGTACTTGTGAGTGGTAAGCCTTCTCTTCTTTTCAGATGACCTGCCACTCAATTGCCTTTGGGGGACTAGGAGGTTTTCGCCCCATTATGGTAAGCGCTTCAGATATTCGTCGCAAAATTGGTCGCGGGTCCCATGCGAAGCTCTCGCGGTCAGAACGCTGGCCCTTCCTTTGCGATAGCAGCGATACAGTCCACCTCCTCTTCAGAGAACTCCTCGCCGATGCGCATTCCCAGCAATCCAATGGCTTCATCTGACCTGTCAGTTATGGGAACCCAGCCGAGAGTATCTGCGACTTTTTCAAGCGTGTTCTTCCCAAGACATCGTTCAATGAACATTGCAGTTGCCTCTGGCCACCTTTGCCCGAGTTTTGTGAACGTGCCGCCAATTTGCTCATCGGCTCTAGCTACTGCGGCCTCCATCGCCTGAAACCTCTCATCATCAGTCCAGTCACCTCGATCTCTGCCTTGCGACAGGCGGAGCGCTTCTTTCCAGGTCTCTGGCAAGCTATCGCCATCACCAGCAAGTTGCTTCCTGACCCTCCGTTGGGTCGCAACTGTCCGTTCAGATATCCCACACAACTGAGCTATGCCCTTCTTCGACAAGCCATGTTCCGTGTCGTTCTTCCAAGCCCAGTTGGCTTTCTCATCGTACGTGAGAGGTAGACGGTTCTTCGCGTTATCGGCAACAGGGAGCATCTGGGCGATATGCTTGTCACACCTAAACACTTGGACTTCGACCTTTGCGTCTGGCTTGATGCGCCGGTAAGCTTCCAGCCTGTGATGACCATCAGCGACAATGATGGTGCCGTTATCGGGGTCTTCCCAAACACTCATTGGGTCAAGCTCATGTCCACGCCTAAGCACGTCGCTCAGACCGGCTACGTGGTTCTCCATTCGCTCACCGAAACGAGGTTGGAAAGCCTCTTCGTCTGTCTGGATGCTGGAAATGTTCAAACGCCGCTTGGTAGGGCGCGGCAGGCCCTTATTCTTCATGTTCATCAGTAGTTTCCATTGGATCGCGTTGCAGGATGACTGGTCCGCGCGGGTATGCACCTGCACACCCCAAGGCTTGCATAGCCAAGCCGCCGCCTATGCTACCCCTCAAGCTGCCTTTTGCGAGCTGCCGAAAGGGACAAGCTAGAGCTTAAGAGCTATAGCTACCGATCCTCCTCCACCTCCCCACAGGGAGTGGAAGGCTATAGGGATAAGCACATGCTGCAATGCTAGACGAAGAGACCTCCCCGCCGCCACCACGAAGTGGAAAGGCGAGACCCTAGGGATTAGCTGTAGCCAAGCTATTGCTGAAAACCTATCGACACATTGAGGAAGCCCACACGGACTCACATAGCGCCGCCTGAGGCAGCTTGAGCAGTTCATAGGGGGGCAACCCCCGAGAGACGCGGTGGTGACGCCCCTGAGGGCCTGCTGCGAACCAACCAGTGGACAGATTTGGTGGACTAAATCCTACACTTGATTTCCGCTCTCGCGGCATCTGTCTAGCTGTCACTGGAATGGTGGAACCTAGATACTCTCACCACTTCACATCTGGCCAAGTGATCTTCCCAATTACCTCACTCAGGACATCATATTCGAGACCTTCAGCGCTATATGTATCGAAGGTTATGCTGCCAATTCTGTGTCCCAGTAATCGCTTGATCTCGCGCGAACTGACACGAGCGTTTTCCAACTTGTTGGCGACCGAGTGCCTAAAGCTATGGTAAACTTTGTCTCTGCCGAAGCCCAATTCTCTCTTCACTTCGGTAAACTCGTTGGTCAGCGTTGTATCTGCGAGAGGCGACCTGCTCCATTCGGCTACATCATCGAGTATTTCTGGATGGCAGGGAATGCGACGTGTGCGCCAATCTTTTTTCGTTTCGGGCAGATAGAGCGTTGGTGTGTCTGTGTTTGCTCCTTCAAGTCTCACCCCGCAAACGCCGCTTCTTGATGCCCCGCTGTATGCTGCGATCTTGATGGCCAGCCAAAGTCTGCGCCTGCGGGTTCCCCTGAGAGCTTCCATGATCATTAGATAGTCTTCGTCTGTGATGGATTTGACGCGTATCGCATGAACAGCGCTGTCCATCTCACGCACCGACCACAGCTCAGTGTCACTCGGCCAACCGTGATAACGCCAGATGCCACGGTAAGCTGTCGTGTACTTCTGGACCGTTGCCTTAGCATTGTCGGTCAATAGGTCGTGTAGAAACCGCCTAGCATTGCGCTGGTTAATGACCTCTTTGTAAGGGAAGTTACTCAAAAGAATTGAAATAGCGCGACGATACTCGGTCTTGGTCTTGTGTGCTTTGCCACGTTTTGTCTCGAACCATTCCCAACAATATGGCTCAAGTGGTGTTAGCGAACCCTGCAGGATTTGTACTTCCCGCCATATCTCAGCCCCCGCGGGACTATTGATTACGTCCTCTCGTGCATCGTTAAGATCCTCAATACCCTCCGATGACGCTTTGCGATGAGCGAGTCGGTCAATCTTGTCCCAAAGAAAAGAAATGTGCTGCGATGTTTCTTCTGGCGATTCTTCGCGCTCCTCCAACAGGTACGCATCGTCGCTGATGTAGGTTGAGGGAGCTGATGTGTTAGACTGCTGCCCTCGTGTTTGGCGAATACGCATCTCGGACCACAGGTCCTGATAGCTTTTGAGCTTGGCGTCACGCAGTTTTCTTGCGGCAGTTACATCACTGGTTTTGAGAGACCCCTCGACGAACTTAGATGCTCTGGCCTCGTAGAACTGATGCACGTCTGCGGGTATGCGTATTTTGAAGTGCCAGCGGTCCCCGCGCTTGATCATATGGTGGTTCTTCGTCTTCACGTCTCAACCTTAATGTGTGGCGGTTTGTGTGTCGTGAATATGGAAATATGATCAAGATATCAATAACATAAGGGTCGCGCCCCTTTGTATCACCCCTTCCTGCCGGGGTCGCCAGCGCCGTCTTTCAGCCCATTACAATAATTGGCACAGGGTTTGGTCAGAGATCAAAATCGGCCTCTTCCACATCTGACGTCATGCTGGTCTTGCGGGCGTCGGCAACTTTTGCCATCAAGGATGGGTTCGAGATCACCTGCCTAAATTCCAGAATTCGGCCAGCTGGCCCATAGCTCAGTGCAAACAGCATCACCTCATGATCCGGGCACTCTCCCCTGCCCTCGAACAGCCGTGGCAGCGAAAGCGGGCTTGCGACGCGCGGCACTGCTAGATTTCCGCTTTCGTCGAACCACGCGGCACGAGTATCGAAGAGCTTCATGTATCCCTTCGCACGGGCCTTTTGATCACGTACAAGCCCACCTCGGCTGCTCTTGAGCCTGGCGTTCATCGACCGCTCGCAGGAGATTGCCTTGCGACCGACCGATTGGCCGGGTTGGTGTTTAGGCTTTGTCGACAGAAAAAGCGTGGTGGGCAACGTGTCGTCATCCAAGGCAGATGTATCAATGTCCGCATAGGTCTCGATCAACTGCCTGCGCAACTGCGCCCATGTCGAGCCTTTGCCGGACGCGAAGAACCTTGAAGAGGAACGCAAGCTGCGCAGGCGCGACTTTCTGGAGCAATATTCCGAGGACAGGCACAACCTCATCGCGATGAAGGACGCGCAGTCAAAAGCTGCCATTCATGTGACACGGACCCATAAGGGAGGTGGGTCAGCCCGCTCCTCCCTTGTCAGATGACCCGTATCACATCCTTATCAATCGCCAGCATATATCCACGTCGGGCGATATTTTTGACCAAAAGCTCACTGACCAGTTGGTTGCCCAGAGTATCACGCAGGCGCTTGATACGGGTGGCTCCGGCGGCCTCCTCGCAATCATCGGCGGAGCGCCCCGAGATCATCGCCTCGATCTGGGCGCCGGTCAGCACGTCGTCGTCCATCCGCGCCTCGGCGAGGATGGACAGGGTTTCCATCGCCGCATCGGTCAGTTTGAAACCGTGGTTGTTGAGATAAACGGCGTTTTCCTCGCGGCTGATAAGCAGCGAACTGACCTGAATGCCGGAGCGTTCGATCTGGGCCATGCGACGGTTGAGGGCCACGAGCATCAGGAGGAACACCAAGGCCGCCACCAGCAGGGCCGTGGCAAAGACCAGAAGCACGAAGATCACCATGCGGTAGCTGCTTAATGTCTCGGAAAAAGCGGTGCCAGAGAGCGCGAGGATTTCCAGCAGTTTGATTTCGGCATCCGAGGTGAGCGCGTCGTTCTCGATGAAGATACGTTCGACCCGTGCATTGAAGGCATTGGCATCCGGCAGGCTAAGAAACAGGAACACGGCGGCCAGGGCGAGGATCAGCACCACGGCGGCCACCCCGAAGGTGACGACGCGGGTGCCCGACCGGCGGGCCTCGGAAGCGGTGGCTTGGGACTCGGACAACGGAAACCCCCTGAGTTATTGCTCGGACACCGAGAGCACCTTGAGAAGGGTCAGCCCGCGGCGGGACAGTTGATCGGCCAACTGTGTACGTGCGTTCCGTATCGTACAGGGGCCGCTGATTTGCGCCACATCGTAATGAAGTTCCAGCGGATTATCGCGCTTGGCCTTGTATTCGGCCACGCAGGCGGCATGCGCCATGGCGGGCAGGGAAAGGGCCAGTGCGCTGACCAAGGTGAGGGAGAGGATTTTCTGTGTCATGCGCCCAAGGTGCGCCGAAAGCCTATGGCTATTCAATATCCATACGGCGCAAAGGCGATAATTATTGCCTGTTATCGGATAACAAGGGGCCGTTATTGCCTGTCTTTCGGCCCTCGCATCAAGTTGGGATATCGGCTTGGCCACTCGGGTCCGGCCTTGGATCAACCTGACGAAAGGACAAGACCCATGCATCGCAAGTTCATTACACTCATTGTGGCGGCCTCCATGGCCGTAACCGGGTTGAGCGCCGCCCCCGCCCGCGCCGACGCCGAAGACGCGGCCAAAGTCATCGCCGGGGTGGCCGCCCTTGCCATCCTCGGCGCGGCCATTGCCGACGCCGACGACGACAGGGATCGCGTGACCCGCAACCGCGGTCACCTGCGCCATGACAACCGGCATCGTGGACATGGCAAGAAATGGGGTCATCGGAAAAATCGCGACAACTGGAACAAGCGCCAACGCAACAACAATCATGCCCGCCCCCTGCCTAATCGGGTAAAACGCAAATTGCTGCCGGGGGCCTGCCGGACCCAAGTCCGCGTACGGGGTGGACAATCCATTCGTGGTTTCGGGCGGTACTGCCTGACGCGGAATTACGGGTATGCCAATAGCCTGCCACGTGCCTGCAAGACGAGCGTGCGGAGCCGTCATGGCAAGCTGCGCACCATTTATCGGGGCCGCTGCCTGTATCGGCATGGCTATCGTGAGGCAAACGCACGCTGGTAAGGCGGAGCATCAGACTATCGAGCAGATCGGAGGGAAGGGCATCTGCCCTTCCCTTTTGCATTATCGGGCAAGGCATGGTTTTAGCATCCCATGACAGGACCGGATTTTTCACATGCACAAGAGGCCATCACGCAGGGCGCCACCCGCGTCGCTGGCGTGGACGAGGTAGGACGCGGGCCATTGGCCGGGCCGGTAACGGCAGCGGCG
This sequence comes from Roseovarius bejariae, assembly GCF_009669325.1. Taxonomy (NCBI): domain Bacteria; kingdom Pseudomonadati; phylum Pseudomonadota; class Alphaproteobacteria; order Rhodobacterales; family Roseobacteraceae; genus Roseovarius; species Roseovarius bejariae. The sequence continues at coordinate 2,149,505 of NZ_SZWE01000001.1, read as the reverse complement.
GTGATTTTGGAACCCGGCAACGTTCCCGACGGCCTGCACGATTCAAAGAAACTCAGCGCCAAGCGGCGCGAGGCGCTGCACGATGCCTTGATGACCTGCGCAGAGGTGTCAGTGGCCCATGCCAGCGTCGAGGAGATTGACGAGCTTAACATCCTGCGCGCCTCGCATCTGGCGATGGAACGGGCGATTGCCGGGTTATCCACCCCGCCCGACATCGCGCTGATCGACGGCAACATGATCCCCCGCGGTCTGACCATTCCCGCCCGGTCCATCGTCAAGGGCGATGCGGTTTCGCTGTCGATTTCGGCGGCCTCAATTGTGGCTAAAATAAGGCGCGACCGCATCATGTGGGATTTGGCGCAACAGTTCCCCGGCTATGGATGGGAAAGCAATGCAGGTTACCCATCGAAAACCCACAAAGAGGCCCTTCAAAATCTTGGTGTGACCCCACACCATAGACGTTCCTTCAAGCCGGTACACAATATCTTGTATCAAGAAAAATCTGTAAGTGACTGATTCAAAAAAGAAATTGACGGCGAATCGGCTTTGACTCATCTTTGACCTCAACGACCAGAGCGCACAAAGCGCCGGGACAGAGGCAGAAAATGAAAACGATGACCAAAGCCAAGAGTGCGCAAGCGCTCCCACTCAATACGATTCTGGACGGGGACTGCATCGAGATGATGAACAGCCTCCCCGAGGCATCCGTCGACCTGATCTTTGCCGATCCGCCCTATAACCTGCAGCTCAAGGGTGATTTGCACCGGCCCGACAACAGCGCGGTTGATGCGGTAGACGATGCGTGGGATCAGTTCGCCAGCTTCGAGGCCTATGACAAGTTCACGCGAGAATGGCTGAAAGCCGCGCGTCGGTTGCTCAAGCCGAATGGCGCGATCTGGGTGATCGGCAGCTATCACAACATTTTCCGCGTCGGTGCCGCGCTTCAGAACGAAGGCTTCTGGATTCTGAATGACGTCGTGTGGCGCAAATCGAACCCGATGCCGAATTTCCGGGGCAAGCGCCTGACCAATGCACATGAAACGATGATCTGGGCGTCGAAACAGGAAGGCGCGAAATACACCTTCAACTACGAAGCCCTGAAATCGCTGAACGAAGGCGTGCAGATGCGCAGTGACTGGGTTCTGCCGATTTGCACCGGGCATGAGCGCCTGAAAGACGACAAGGGCGACAAGGCCCACCCGACACAAAAACCCGAGAGCCTGCTGCACCGTGTATTGGTCGGAAGCACCAATCCGGGCGACGTGGTGCTTGACCCGTTCTTTGGCACCGGCACAACCGGCGCCGTGGCCAAGATGCTGGGCCGGGACTTTATCGGCATTGAACGCGAAGCGGCCTATCGCAAGGTGGCCGAAAAGCGCCTTGCCGGCATTCGCAAATACGATCGCGAGGCCCTGGAGGTTTCCAAGGCCAAGCGCGCCGAACCGCGCGTACCCTTCGGGCAGTTGGTCGAACGCGGTATGCTGCGCCCCGGTGAGGAACTTCTGAGCATGAACGGGCGTCACAAGGCCAAGGTGCGTGCCGACGGGACGCTGATTGGCGATGATGTGCGCGGCTCGATCCACCAGGTGGGGGCGGCCCTTGAAGGCGCGCCAAGCTGTAACGGCTGGACATATTGGTGCATCAAGCGCGAAGGCAAGCGTGTGCCGATCGATCTTTTCCGACAGCAGATCCGTGCCGAGATGGCCGATCGCCCGAATTGAATCACATGAACAACTGAACACCGCCGGTGCCTGTGGCCTGACGCTTTAGGCACTTACCTCGTGCCCCGCCCTTCGTGGCGGGGCTTTTTTATCCGCCGATGTCTTCGGGGGCGAGAGCCACGGATTTTATCACTGCGTGGCAGGGGGCGCCGGTATGCAGGCCAAGGCGTGTGGCCGAACGCCGGGTGACGCGGGCAAGGATGCGGCCCGCGGCAGTGTCGAGCGAAACCATGGCACCGGGGCCCTGACCGCTTCGGATATCGTGGATGGTACCGGACAAGATATTGAGGGCGGAAAGCTCGGCGGGCGCCTTGGTGGACAGGATCACGTCATGCGCTGCAATGCGGACGCGAACGGTGCTGCCTTGTGCCTGGCCGAGCGCGGGAAGGAACAGCGGCGTGCCGCCAGCGTTGAGTTCGGTCAGGCCATCGGGATGATGCGTGGCAATGGTGGCTTCGATCACGGCGCCCGCCGCCCGCGCCCCCAAGGGCGTCACCTTGGGATCGCCCAGAACCTCGGCTGCCGTGCCCTGCCCAATGACGCGACCATCCTCCAGGGCGACGACGGTGGTGGCGAGGCGCGCAACCTCGGCCGCGGAATGGGTGACGTAGAGGATAGGAATTTCCACCTCGTCGCGGAGACGCTCGAAATAGGGCAGCACCTCGGCCTTGCGGGCATCGTCCAGGGCCGAGAGGGGTTCATCCGCCAAGATCATGCGCGGCGCGGCCAACAGGGCACGTCCAATCGCGACGCGCTGTTTTTCACCGCCTGAAAGAGCGGCAGGACGGCGGTGCAATAGTTGACCAAGGCCCAGCATATCCACCACATGCGCCATCGGCTCGGGCGTCGCATCCTTGGGCGCGAAGCAGCTGCCATATCGCAGGTTCTGCCGGACGGTGAGATGCGGAAACAGGCGCCCCTCCTGAAAGATATAACCGATGCGGCGCTTGTGGGGTGGCAACCACGCCTTGCGCGCCGTGTCGAAAAGCAGCCAGTCATTCACCTGCATACGCCCCTCTTCGGGGCGCAGCAGGCCCGCAGCGGCGTTAACGATCGTCGTCTTGCCCGAGCCGGAGCGCCCGTAGAGCACGGTCAATCCCTCGGGCACCTCGAACTGCGCCTCAAGCGTGAAGCCCTGAAAGGCATGACGCAGGGAACAGGACAGCGTCATGCGCCACCTATCCTTGCGGCCATGCGGCGCGAGACCCATTCCGACAGGGCCAACGCGCCCGCCGCGATCCCGACCGAGATAACGGCAAGGCGCAACGCGCGCGCCTCCCCACCCGGGGTTTCAAGGGCAAGGTCGATGGCAAGCGGAATGGTTTGTGTCTCGCCGGGAATGTTGGACACGAAGGTAATTGTGGCCCCGAATTCGCCCATCCCCTTTGCAAAGGCCAGCACGCACCCGGCCAGGATACCCGGCAGGATCATCGGCAGGGTAACCGTGGCAAAGACCCATGCGCGGGAGGCGCCCAGGGTCGCGGCGGCCTGTTCCAACTTGGGGTCGACCGCCTCGATCGACAGGCGCGTGGCACGGACCATGAAGGGAAAGGCCATCACCCCCGAGGCAAGCGCCGCCCCGGTCCAGCGAAAGGCAAAGGTCAGACCGAAGGTCTCTTGCAGAAACGCCCCCACGCCCCCCTGTGTCCCGAAGGCGATCAGCAAAAGATAGCCCGTTACGACCGGCGGCATAATGAGCGGCAAGTGAACAAGGATATTGAGCGCCTGCCGCCCCGGGAACGTCCAGCGGGCGAGGACATAAGCAATGAAGACCCCGACGGGCAGGCAAAAGAGCGTGGCCCAAAAGGCCACACGCAGCGACAGCGCCACGGCCTGCCATTCTTCGGGGGTCAGCCACTCCATCCTGTCCGCCCTAGTCCGAGGGGCGGGAAAACCCCGCCTCGGCAAAAATCGCTTGGCTCTCGGCGGTGTCGAGGTAGGCAAGAAAATCCGTCACGGCCGCACCATCCGCCGTGGCCATGGCGGCCACAGGGTAAAGGATACGCGGGTGAGAACCAGCCGGGAAGCGGGCGACGATAGTAACATCATCCTCGGCGCGGGCGTCGGTTTCATACACGATACCATATGGGGCCGCGCCAGAGGCCACAAACGACAAGGCAGCCCGAACATTGGCCGCTTGCGCAACCTTCGGCGCCACACCGTCCCACAAATCGAAATGCCGTAACGCGGCCTTACCGTAGACACCCGCCGGGACCGCATCGACCAATCCCATAGCCAAGCGCCCGTCACCCAGCAGGGAGGACAGATCAAGGGTTGGGCCGATGGACACGGGGGGCGTTGCCGGGTCATGCGCGATAAGGACAAGCGCATTGCCCAGAAGGTTGCGACGGGTACCCGACGCGATCAGGCCCTCGTGTTGCAGCCGGTCCATCCAATCGACATTGGCGGAAATGAATACATCCGCCGGTGCGCCCATCTGGATTTGTCGGGCGAGTTTCGACGACCCGGCAAGAGACAGACGCAATTCATGGCCTGTTTCGTCCTCGAAGCGCGGCTCGATCTGTTGCAGGACATCCGTCAGGCTGGAGGCCGCGAAAACGGTGACCTCCCCCGCGACGAGCGGCGCAGGCACGACGCAGGTCAACAGCAGCGCGAGACGCAGTTTTGCAAATCCACTTTTGATGCGTTTTACCCACATACAACATTGCCCAATGTTTCCACTCCATGAACCTACCCACTTGACCACAGATCGCAAGATTGCTCCGGGCGGACCAAAGCGCACAGGTCAAGCCGGTTTGGGCAACCGGCTACGAACCAGTGCAACCCAGAAGTCAGCCCCGATGGGCAATAGGGCGTCGTTGAAATCGTAATCGCTGCTGTGCAGGGGTTGGGCGTTCGGCCCCTCTTCACCGTTGCCCATAAGAAGGAAACAGGCCGGAACAGCGGCGGCAAAATGGGCGAAGTCTTCGGAAAAACTCATTGGCGGGCGATCCGGCAAAGTTTCACAGCCCATATCGCGGGCGGTTTCGATCACCGCTTCGGTGGGCTCGGGCGCGTTGATGGTTTCTATGAATTCGGTGTTGAATACCATCTCGGCGGTAATACCATGCGCGGTCGCGATACCTTGGGTCATTTGCCGCATAAGGGCCTCAATCGTTTCCCGGTCCTGCGGGTCGCGGGCGCGCACATCGCCCTTGAGCGTGGCTTGTCCGGGCAAGACATTACGTTGCCCGTCGGTCAGGAATTCCGTCACCGACACCACAGCCCCTGCGCCCGGGGGCAGTTTCCGTGAAACGATGGTTTGCAGCGCCTGCACCAGTTCGGCCCCGATGGTGATGGCATCGCGCCCGGCCTGCGGCATCGAGGCATGGCCGCCCTGCCCCTCGATCCGGATCTCGAACAGGCTTTCGCTGGAACAGATGAGGCCCTTGCGGGTCGAGACCTGCCCCAAAGGCGCACCGGGCAGGTTATGGATGGCATAGACCTCCTCGATCGGGAAACGATCCAGCACGCCTTCGTCGATCATGGCACGCGCGCCAAGGCCGTGTTCCTCGTTCGGTTGGAAAAGGAACACCACAGTACCGTCAAACCCCGGATCGGCGGCAAGGGCCTTCGCGGCGCCCAGTAGCATGGTCATATGCCCATCATGGCCGCAGGCATGCATGACGCCGGGCGCTTGCGATACGTGGTCATGGTGGCCCGTTTCATGGATCGGCAGGGCATCCATATCGGCGCGCAACCCGATGGCGCGATTACCTTGACCCGCGCGCAGGATGCCGATGACACCGATGCCTTCATGCACCTCAAGCCCGAGGTCGCGTAGGAAACGGGCAATGCGTGCCTTGGTACGCTCCTCATTGAAGCCCAGTTCGGGTTTCATGTGGAACTCGCGCCGCAGGGTGATGAGGTCGTCGGGGCCGCTTGCCATTGGGGTCTCCTGCCGAATGCCGAATAGTCTAGCCGAAATGCCCTAGCATAACAGAGGCATAATTCGCACGGCAGTTGACGGACGTTAATGTGACAAACCGAGTGAAGCGTCAGACTTCTCTTGCAACCATGCAAAGGAAGGAGAGGTGATATGACTTCTTTGAAAAAGGTGATGATCTTGGTCGCAAATGTGACGTTATTTGCAGGCACCGGGACTGCGATGGCACAACCGACCTACGATCCCGAAACAATGGAGCCCGTGATGATAACTCCGAAAGATTGGGAGTTCCAAAATTCCTGTGCATCCTGTCATGGTGAAGACGGCAAGGGAGCCGGGTTTCTGACGCGAGTGTTCAGCGGTGTGAACCCCGGTGACCTTACCCAACTTGCAGCCGGGAATGGCGGCACCTTTCCCATGGAACGGGTGTATGCCGTCATCGACGGTCGGGCCGATGTCGGCGCCCATGGACCCCGTAAAATGCCAGTATGGGGGGATCGCTACATGACAGCGGCAACCGGACAATGGGGGCCTGACGAGCTGAACGAACTTCGGGTCAGAAACCGCATTTATGCTTTGGTCCACTACCTACAGTCCATTCAGGCCCCAACCGAATGAAGACGCGAACGGCCTGCGCGGACCTGCATTCACCCGCTCCACTCTTGGCCCGCCATTGAAAGGGCTGGGTAAGATTATCTCACGACATAGACCGAACAATTCGAATGCCGCACGACCCGCGCGGCATTGGGCCCCAGAAGGTAATCCTTGAAATCCGGCTTGTGCGCACCGATCACGATCAGCGATGCCTTGTCAGCCTCTGCCACGCGCAGGATCTCGTCATAAGCATTGCCGGTGGCCACGATGTGGCGCACCTTGGTGTTGGCCTCATCGCCCAGAACCTCGGACACCAGATCATTCAACCGCTTGCGGGCCTCTTCGACCGCTTTGTCGTGGTGACTTTGGTCAAAGTAGGTGCCCACGACGCTCATGCCGTAGTCGGGAACAACGGTGATGACGTCAAGCTGTGCCGCATCAAGGGCGGCCTGCCGTGCGGCGGCCTTCAACACGTTATCGTCACGGTGCGGGTTGCTGATATCGACTGCACATAGAACAGGGCCGGTCATGCGGGTACTCCTTCGTTGGCTTGCTTGGTCATGCGAGCGCGCTGAAGCAGGGCAATCAGCCCCAGAAGCACGAGCGCGGGAATGAAGATCAACTCCTGCGGCCATTGGCTCGCGGGGGCCTTGACCGACTGAACCACGACAGGATCATCACCGTAGAAATCGAACCCCTGCATCGTCTCCGAGAATGGCGTCCCGAACATCGGCTCTTCAAGCAGGACATTGCCCTCCTCTTCCATCAGGGCCAGCCCGTAGTCCTGCAACATGGCAGCACCATCCAGACCGTCCTTCTTAGTCAGAACCAGTGTCGTATCCTTCGGCTCGCCAGTAATGAAATCAGGGCCGGAGACGACCATGCGCAATTCATCACCCGGATTGGCCGCGCCAAGCGCCTGTTCCAGATTGGCCGGTTCGACCATCTCGAAGGGCGGTTGGATACGGTCCATGAAGTAATCGGGCCGGAACAGCGCGAAGGCGACCAACACCAAGGCAAGGCTTTCGTAGATCCGGCTTTTTGTCAGGAACCAGCCCATCGTGCCAGCAGTAAAGACAAGGATCGCAATTGTCGCGACCACGAAGGTTATGATCCCCTGCACCCAAGTCACATCAATCAACAACAGGTTGGTATTGAAAATGAACACGAACGGCAGGGCCACCGTGCGCAGGCTGTAGAAGAACGCGGTAAACCCGGTTCGGATCGCATCGCCCCCCGACACGGCGGCGGCGGCAAAACTGGCCAATCCCACGGGCGGTGTCACATCGGCCATGATGCCGAAGTAGAAGACGAACAGGTGCACCGCGATCAGCGGCACGATCAGCCCCGATTGCGCCCCCAGCTCCACGACCACACCCGCCATAAGCGAACTGACCACGATATAGTTGGCCGTGGTCGGCAGGCCCATGCCCAGGATGAGGCTGAGAAGGCCCACCATGACCAGCATCAGGATCAGATTGCCGCCCGAGAGGAACTCCACGAGGTTGGCCATGACCTGCCCCACACCGGTCAGTGTCACCGTTCCCACGATCACACCTGCCGTGGCGGTGGCAAGGCCGATGCCGATCATGTTCCGCGCGCCCGCAATCAGACCCTGAAGCAGGTCGATCAGACCTGCCCGCATGGCATTGGCCGTATCGCTTTCACCCCGGAAAATCGCCTTCAGAGGTCGCTGCGTGATCAGGATCACGAACAAAAGCGCGGTGGCCCAGAAGGCCGACAGGCCGGGGGATTTCTGTTCGATCATCAGGAAGTAGACCAGCACGATGATCGGCAGCAGGAAATAGAGCCCCGCCTTGTAAATCTCGCCCACCACCGGCAGGCGCACGTCCTCGGAATTGGGGTCGTCGGGTTCGAGATCAGGCACGCCTGCCGCCAGCCACAAGAGAGCGATATAGGCCAGCACCAGAAGCGCCGAGAGCACCGTCCCCGAGCCTTCGGGGAACATCGACACGATCCAGCCCACGGGATACTGCACACCATAGCACAGCCCCGCGAACCCCGCGAAAAAAACGAACATGCCACCGATGGTCCGGCCAAGGCTGACCACCCGGTCGCCCAGCGTGGGCATGTTGTTCTTCACCGCTTCGAGGTGAACGATGTAGACCAGCGCGATATAGCTGATCGCGGCAGGCAGGAAGGCATGGGTGATGACCTCGACATAGGAAATGCCGACATACTCCACCATCAGGAAGGCCGCCGCGCCCATCACTGGTGGCATGATCTGCCCGTTGACCGAACTGGCCACCTCGACCGCGCCACCCTTTTCACTGGAAAAGCCGACCCGCTTCATCAGCGGGATGGTAAAGGTGCCGGTGGTCACGACATTGGCGATGGAAGAACCGGAAATCAGGCCCGTTGCCGCCGAGCCGACGACAGCGGCCTTGGCCGGGCCGCCGCGCAGGTGGCCCAGCGCGCCAAAGGCCATCTTGATGAAATAGTTGCCCGCGCCCGCCTTGTCCAAAAGTGCGCCGAACAGCACGAACAAGAAAACGAATTTGGTCGAGACCCCAAGTGCGATGCCAAACACACCCTCGGAGGTGATCCACATATGGCTCATCGCCTTTTGCAGGCTGGCCCCTTTCCAGCGGATAACCTCGGGGATCCAGTCGGACGAGCCGAAAAAGACATAGGCCAGAAATATCGTCGCGATAATCGCCATGGCCGGGCCCAGTGCGCGGCGCGCACCCTCGAACAGAATGATAAGCCCGACCAAGGCAAACCATTTATCGGTGTGATCGGCCAACCCGCCGTTGTCGACGATCTTTTGATAGAAGAAATAACCATAAAGCGAGATGAACGTCCCCGCGAGCGCCAGAACCCAGTCGTAGATCGGCACATAGCTGCGCGGGCTGGATTTGAACATCGGGTAGGCCATGAAAGCCAGGAAGATCGCAAAGGCCAAGTGAATCTGGCGCGAGTTGTTGATCAGGTCGCCGGGCAGGACGTAATTCGATATGGGCGATGCCAACAGCACTTGAAACAGCGACCAGACGACGGCGATTACCGCCAGCATCAAACCCACGGTGCCTGCCGGTTCCCGCGCCCCGCCATCAGTTGAGGATACAAGCTCCTGTAGCTCGGCTTCGCTCAGCGGGCCTTTGCCGCCTGAATTATCTGTCATACCGTTCAACTCCCTGTCCCTGACAACGCTTGGCGCGTCGGTCTACTTGTTCTTCTTATCGGGGCGAAACAGGGGCAACGCGGCCCCTGTTCCTAGGCAAAGCCGGATTATTCGATCCAGCCCTGTTCTTTGTAGTACTTCGCGGCACCGGCGTGGAGCGGGGCCGAAAGACCAGCAGTGGCCATTTCCTCGGGCTTGAGGTTGGCAAAGGCCGGGTGCAGCTTCTTGAAGTCATCAAAGTTCTCGAAGACAGACTTCACAACGGTATAAACCGCCTCTTCACTGACTGCGTCCGAGGTCACGAAGGTTGCACCGACGCCAAAGGTTTGCGCATCGCCATCGTTGCCGCGGTACATCCCGCCGGGAATGGTCGCCAGACGATAGTACGAGTTCTCGTCGACCAGACCGTTCACCGCGTCACCGCTGACATTCACCAGCACACTGTCACAGGCCGTGGTGGCCTCCTGGATCGAGCCCGAGGGGTGACCCACGGTATAGACCATCGCGTCGATCTGATTGTCGCACAGGGCTTGGCTTTGTTCTGCGGCTTTCAACTCGGTCGCCAGAGCGAAATCATCGGTGGTCCAGCCCAGCGCATTCATCAGAACTTCCATCGTGCCACGCTGGCCCGATCCCGGGTTGCCGATGTTCACACGCTTGCCTTTGAGGTCCTCGAAGTTGGTGATCCCGGCATCGGCACGGGCGACGACCGTGAACGGCTCGGGGTGAACCGAGAACACCGCGCGCAGGCCTTCAAAGGCGCCATCATCCTCGAATTTCGAGGTGCCGTTATAAGCGTGATACTGCCAGTCGGATTGCGCAACGCCGAACTCCAGTTCGCCCGCGCGGATGGTCTTGATGTTGTAGATCGAACCACCCGTGGATTCGACCGAACAGCGAATGCCGTGATCCTTGCGGCCCTTGTTGACCAGACGGCAGATGGCGCCACCCGTGGGATAGTAGACCCCGGTCACGCCGCCGGTGCCGATGGTGATGAACTCCTCGGCGTGGGCCGCCGGGGCCATCATCGCGGCCAGAGCCGCGCCGGCCATTGTGAACTTGAACTTAGAAAACATCACTTTCTCCCTTTGGTTGATGCTTGGTTACCTTCAACCGGCCCAGACTTCTCCGAGACGGCGGTTGATATCTTCGACCTGCGCGATCTGTTCTCGCGCGGCCGGACCTGCGCGGCTAACGATCATTCCGATAATCGTTTCGACCAAAACGATCGTCGCCACGTAAGAGGAATAGAAATGCGGGCTTTCGGTTGGCACCACGAAGCCCGCAGAGGCATGGCGCAGCGCCGGGCAAGCCGGGGTATCGGTAATGACAACGACGAACGCGCCCTGGCCTGCGGCCAGGTCCGCTGCCTCGATCGACCGGGTCGAAAAGGGCGGCTTGGTCACCACGATCAGCGCATCGCTGGCATCCAGCCCCGCCAACCCCGCGCCAAGAGAAGCCCCCATCCGGCTGACCATGGCCCAGTTGGTGGTGCAGTAATTCGCCATGTAGGCCATGTATTCGACCACCCCTGTCGAACCGAGCGCCCCCAGAAGGCGCACGTTGCGTGCCTTGTGCAACCGCTCAACCGTCATCTCCAGAAGATCACGGTCAATATCCTGAAACAGGGTGGCGATATTGGTCTGGCAGGCTGACACATGCGCATCGAAAAACCCGCGTTGAGCGGTTGAATGGGTATTCTGAAGGTCCTCGGCCCGCTCCGCGAAGCTGCGCACGCGGCGACCGATCTTTTCGCGCATCGCTTCGCGCACGTCTTCATACGTCTCATAGCCGATGGCCCGCGCCATGCGTGAAAAAGATGCGGGAGCAAGGCCACTATCATGCGCGACCGTTCTGAGCGAACGGGTGGCCGTGTCCACGGGATGACGCGCCACATATTCTCCGGCCTGCCGCAGCTTTTCGCTGAGGCCGTCAAGATTGCGAGCGAATTTTTGTTCGAACGACTCGGTCAAGCCGCCGATCCTCCCGTCTGAGCTCCCTGAAACAGATGGTCCATGGTGTTTCATCTATTGTCAATGATTGAATCATCTGTTTCAGTTACGTCACCCTTCAGGACTGGAAATCATGACCCATATTTTCCCCCGCCACACCAGAGCCCACCCGCCCGTCGCCGCACAAGGTGACGGCGCCTATATCATCGACAGTTCGGGCAAGCGTTATCTGGACGGATCAGGAGGCGCAGCGGTATCTTGCCTTGGGCATTCCGACCCCGAGGTGATCGCTGCGATCAAGGCGCAAGCCGACCAAATCGCTTTTGCGCATACGGGGTTCTTCACGTCCGAACCTGCCGAACGACTCGCGGATCGGCTGATTCAACATGCCCCCGATGGGATCGACAGGGTCTATTTCGTCTCTGGCGGCTCCGAGGCGGTCGAAGCGGCCCTCAAACTGGCGCGGCAATATTTCCTTGAACGGGGTGAACCACAACGTACCCGCTTCATCGCACGGCGACAAAGCTATCACGGCAACACTTTGGGCGCGCTGTCCACGGGCGGCAATGCATGGCGCCGCGAACCCTTCGCCCCGTTGATGATCGACACCAGCCATATCTCGCCTTGCTACGAGTATCGCGGGCGCGAGGAAGGCGAAACGCAAGAGGCCTATGGTCAGCGCGTGGCCGATGAACTGGAAGCCGAACTACAGCGCGTCGGCCCCGAGAACGTCATCGCCTTCGTTGCGGAACCCGTGGTCGGTGCAACCGCCGGGGCGGTGCCCGCCGTACCGGGGTATTTCAAGCGTATCCGCGAAATCTGTGATCGCCATGGGATTCTGCTGATCCTTGACGAGGTGATGTGCGGGATGGGACGCACCGGCACACTGTTCGCCTGTGAACAAGATGGCATCGCCCCCGATATCGTGACCATCGCAAAAGGGCTGGGGGCCGGGTATCAGCCGGTTGGCGCGATGCTGTGCACCTCGACGATTTACGCCGCGATCGAGAATGGCTCGGGCTTCTTCCAGCATGGGCACACCTATATCGGGCATCCGATGGCCTGCGCGGCGGCGGATGCCGTGGTTGAAAAGCTGACCGATGGCGGTATGACCAAGCGCGCCGCCCAAATGGGTGCGATACTGGAAACAGCGTTGAACGATACCTTCGGTCAGCATCCCAATGTGGGCGACATTCGCGGTCGCGGCATGTTCCGGGGCCTCGAACTGGTTGCGGACCGGGACACCAAGGCCCCTTTCGACCCAGAACTTTCTGTCCACAAAACCTTGAAAGCCGCCGCCTTCGAGGCCGGGCTGATCTGTTATCCGATGGGGGGAACAATTGATGGACGTCAAGGGGATCATGTTCTTTTGGCGCCCCCCTTCATCCTCACCGAAAATCAGGTTGGCGAACTGGTGGACAAACTGTCAAAAGCCCTGAACGCCGCGCTGCCATGATTGCATTGCCGAACCTTATGGTTGCGCCCAATGGCGCACGCCGCATGAAAGCCGATCACCCCGCGCTTCCCATTACGCTCCCCGAGATCGTCGAGACCGCGCGGGCCTGTGCCCGTGAGGGCGCAGATGGCTTGCACTTGCATCTGCGTGATACTGAGGGCCTGCACACCCTCGATGCCGGGCTTTATCGCGAAGCATTGACCGAGCTTCGGGCAGCCGTACCCGGCATGGCCCTTCAAATCACCACCGAGGCCGCCGGGCACTACGCCGCCCCGCATCAGCGCCGGGTGGCCCTCGAATCCGGTGCTGGACTCGTTTCAGTGGCTTTGCGCGAGATGGTGAAAGACACGCCTGATGTCACTGCAACCGACTTCTACGCAGAATGCGCCGCCAGGGGCATCGCCGTGCAGCATATCATGTATGATGCGACAGAGTTTGACCTTCTTGCGCGGCTACTTCCCGGTACACTCCTGCATGACTCCGGCCTGCAACTCCTCTTCGTGCTTGGCCGCTACAGCATTGATCAGAATAGTGAACCTTCGGATTTGACCCCTTTTCTTACCCGAATGAAATCCACGGGCTTGACCCCCGATTGGGCCGTCTGCGCCTTCGGGCGAGGGGAAACCGCCTGCCTCGTTGAGGCGCATCGGCGGGGCGGCAAACTTCGCGTCGGGTTCGAAAATTCTATCTGGCACGATGATGGCAGCTTGGCTCGAGACAATGCCGAACGCGTACGTCAGGTTCATCTGGCCTGTGGCTGATCATGTCATCGTTCTGCGGAAGGCGCCTGCCGTAGAAACCTTATTGGCCAAGCACACCAAATCGCTTGCAGTCCCGAGCAACCAGAGACGTTGCCTTGAAAAGCCATATAGATTAACGACTGGAAGAGCATGAGCATATCGCTCTGCTTCAAAGATGGTCCAGACGTTATGGTAGGATCTCGAAATTTCGACGCAGCACATGACTCCGTCTTGTTACGGAGCCTGCCGGAAGACGTGGTCGAAAGCCTTCTCTCTGACGCGGTCGCCCGTCGGCATAGCCGCGGGGAAACCCTTTTTTTGCATGGCGAAAAAGCGCAATCCATTCATATCGTGCTGGATGGTTGGGTAAAGCTGTACCGTGTGGGACCGAACGGCAACGAGGCGGTGGTCAACGTCTTCACCCGCGGCCATAGTTTCGGAGAAGCCGTGGCCTTTCGAGGATTGGACTATCCGGTGTCGGCGGAGGCGGTGACGGATTGTGAAATCCTTTTGATTTCGGCGCGGTCCTTCGTGTCGATGATGCGGCGTGAGCCGGATATGTGCATGGCGGTCCTTGCTTCCACGTTCCGCCACTTGCACGAACTGGTCAGTCAGGTCGAGCAAATCAAGGCGCAAACCGGGGCACAGCGTGTTGCAGAATTTTTGCTTCATCTGTGCGATCACGATACCGGAAATTGTGTCGTGACCCTGCCCTATGACAAGATATTGATCGCGGGCCGGCTGGGCATGAAACCAGAAAGCCTGTCACGCGCCTTTGCCAAGCTCAAACCCATCGGGGTCAAGGTGGCGCGGAACCACGCGAGCATCGACGATATCGAGGCGCTGCGAACCTATGCCGACGAGGACCCTGCCGCCGCCTGGAACAAGGCGCTGTAGGCGCGCGCATTCCGTACGAGTCGTACGTTTTGTACGCGAGTTTCGTACGAAACCCGGGGGCCTCACCGAAAGTATCGTACGAAACGACACGGAGTTGCCCCGCAGGAGGACCTCAGGCCAATGCCGGGGCCAGATAAAGCCCCAGAAGCAGCAGGCAGAAGAGCGCCAGGGAAATCCCGAACCCGCGCCGCCACGCCGGGGCGTCGCAGAGGCCAAGGTAGCGCGAAAGGATCACCCGCGCCTTGAGCCACGCCAGCCCGAGCACCAGCCCCCCGGCGAGGGCCGCAAGCGCGGGTGGCCAGGGCCAGAGTGACACGAGAGTCGACCCGAAGCTGAGAAAGATCAGCCAGAGCCATGCGCGAAGGAGTGGATCGGCGGGCATCAAGATCACCTCAGCAGGTAAATGACGGGGAAGAGCAGCACCCAGACCAGATCGACCATGTGCCAGAAGGCGGCCCCGGCCTCGATGTTGCGGGGGGCGTCTTTCCACGCGACCAGCAGCAGCACCAGAACACCGGCCACGACATGCGCGGCATGAAACCCGGTGAGCAGGTAGTAGAAAGTGAAGAAAGGATGCGTGTCCCACGTGATGCTCTGGGCGGCCTTGGCGGCGTATTCGGCCCCCTTGATCCAGAGGAACACCACGCCCAGCGCCGCCGCCACCACAAGCGCAAGACGCGCTGCGCCCCGGCGCGCGCTTTCGCGCAGGCGCAGGGCCCATGCCGCCAGTGCGCCACTGGTGACAAGCACCACGGTATTCACACCTGCCCCGGTGCGGTGCAGCGCATCCTGTGCCTCGGCAAAGCCTGCGGGGTCAGTGATGCGCACGGCCAGAAAGGCGGCCAGCCCCGCGCCGAAGACCAGCAATTCGCTGACGATCAGAACCCAGATCATCAGGTCGCCGGGCAGTTCGTCCAGAACGCTTTCGTCGCTCATGGGGCGGTCACGCCCCGACCAGTTCGCGGTAGATCATCGGAAGCGCCTCGGTCAGGCGTTCGGGGTGGGGTATGACGTGAAAACCGCCGCGCCCGAACATGCGTGAGAACCAGCTTTTGGCCTGTTTATCGACGGTCACGCCAAACACGGAGTGACCCGCGCGGCGGGCCTCGCGCACCGCCATGGCGGTGTCTTCGATGCCGTGGCGGCCCTCGTAATGGTCAAGGTCGTTGGGCTTGCCATCGGTGATGACCAAAAGCAGCCGCCGCTTGCGCGCCTGTTTCGACAGGTCGGCCGAGCAATGCCGGACCGCCGCGCCAAGCCGGGTATAGAAACCGGGGCGCAGCGCGCCGATGCGCTGTTCGACGGAAACATCCATGGGTTGGCCGAAATCCTTGCATTCCTGAACATAGACACGGTCACGCTTGAGCGAGGAAAAGGCGTGGATCGCGAAATCGTCGCCGCAGGCGTCGAGCCCCCATGCCAAGGCGGCCAAAGCCTCGCGTTCGATGTCGATCACGGCGCGGTCGCCCACGGCGCTTTCGGTCGAGCGCGACACGTCGAGCAGAATCGACACGGCCAGATCACGGGCCACGGGCCGGGATTGCCGCCAGATGCGGTTGGACCCTGCACCGTTGGCGAGGATATCGACCCGGGCGCGCACCGCCGCCTCCATGTCCAGTTCGTCGCCGTCCAACTGTCCGGGAATGGAAATGCGGCCGGGGCGCAGGGCCTCGAACTGGCGCTTGACGTGGTGGATGCGACGCGCGGCACGTGGGTCCTGACGGAAGGAGGGAAGGTTATCATCCGGATCTGCGGGACTGGTCAGAACGCGTACGTGATCGGGCAGGTATTGGCCGGTGCGCGTATCCCATTCGGGGTATGTCAGAACCCCGGAGAGGCGTTCGCGGTCCACATCCTCGGGGGCGAGATCGAGGTGCAGTTTCAGGCGCGTGGCCGGGGCCTTGGAGATTTGGCCAAGGCCGATTTCATCCTGATCATCGGCGGCTTTCTTTGCGCTGTCGGGGTCGTCGTCGTCAACACGGCGGTTGAGATTCAGGAATTCCGCCCAACTGAGGATCGCCTCGAACTTGTGGAGGATCAGGCTGTCGTTGCGTTCGGCCTGGTCGGCCTTGCGGCGGCGGGCGCGATGGGTGCCCTGCCCGGCCTCTTCGGGGGTGCCTTCGGTATCGCGGCTTTCGACCTCGGCCCCGGCACTGAAGACCAGTTCGCGCAGGTCGGGCCAGAGGACGACGGGGCGGAACGGACGGTAGCCGCGCGGTGCCGTGAGGGTATCCATCTCGCCCGAGGCGGTGGCCGACAGGACCGTCTGTGCCTCGGGCCCAAGCGGGGCCGGATCGCCCAGAAGGTGGCGTATGGTATCCTCGACCGCCTGTTCGGTACGCGGCAAGGATCGCACGCTGCGTTGTGCAAGCGTGGCAGCACAAAGCGCGCCATACAGATCGCGCAGGCCCGGCGCGGCGGCAAGGGCCGTGTCGGTCATCTGTCGCGCCGCCATAAGCGCGCGCAGGTCGGCGCGCAGCGGGTCGGTGTCGGGGTGGTGGGATGGGGCATGTGCCACAGCCGCGACCAGCCAGAGGTACAGCGCGCCGTTGTATTCGCGCTGTGGGAAAACGGCCAGAGACTCGGGCAGGCGCAGGGCCTCTCCGTCGAAACTGGCGCGTGGCGTGATCTCGGCCTCGGTGCCGAGCCGCCGCAGGAGGCCAAGGCGGTGATGCGACACCTCGGGCGAGACCGGCCTGATCTCGACCGAGGGGGCACCGCCAAGGCCCCGGAATAGGACTGCCAGCCGCCCGTTGACCTCGGAGAGGTCAACCGCGGCTCCGTGATGCAACTGGGGGGCATCTAGACGACTGGCAAAAGCGTGCCACAGTTTCCCGATGGTTTCTTCGGGTTCCCATGGCTCGATTTCAATCCTGCTCATGACCATACCTCACCCGAAGATGGCCGTCACAAGATCTAGGAGCCCGCGTTTGGTATCCTCGTCATCGGTCAGCGGTTCGATCATCGCCGCCTCGATCGCGCGATCCACGGACATGCCGCGGGCGATCAGGGTGGCCGCATAGATGACAAGGCGGGTCGAGACACCCTCTTCGAGGTCCTGCCCCTTGAGTGCGCGCAGCTTGCCTGCAAGGCGCACCAACGGCGCCACGCGGTCAGACGGCAGGCCACTTTCCTGCGCGACGATCCGGGTTTCCAGATCGGGGGCGGGGAAGTCGAACTCCATCGCGACGAAACGCTGCCGGGTGGAGGGTTTGAGGGTTTTGAGGATGTTCTGGTAGCCGGGGTTGTAGGAGGCCACCAGCATGAAGCCGGGGGCGGCTTCGATTTCCTCGCCGGTGCGGTCGATGGGCAGGATGCGCCGATCGTCGGTCAGCGGGTGCAGAACGACGGTGACATCCTTGCGCGCCTCGACCACCTCGTCGAGGTAGCAAATCGCGCCCTCGCGCACGGCGCGGGTCAGGGGGCCATCGACCCAGACGGTTTCGCCGCCCTTGAGCAGGTAGCGCCCGATCAGGTCGGCCGCCGAGAGGTCATCGTGGCAGGCCACGGTATAGAGCGGGCGGCCCAGTTGCGCGGCCATGTGGGCCACGAAGCGGGTCTTGCCGCAGCCCGTCGGCCCCTTGAGCAGGACCGGCAGGTTGTTTTCGCTTGCCGCCTCGAAGAGCGCGCATTCGTCGCCCTGGGCGAGGTAGAAGGGGGCGTCTGCCGCCCCCTTCTGTTGGAGGTCGATATGTCCGTCCATGGGGTTCACTCCGCAGCGACCGAGGCGTCGGTGGTGATGATTTCCTTGCGGGGCATCGCCAGCGAGTAGATCAGCAGGAGAACCCCGATGAAGACCACCACGCCCGAACCGAAGCGCATCCAGTAGAACAGCGACAGCTGATCCTGCACGTTCATGTAATACTCTCCCATGACCCGTTGCAGGTGGGTCTGGATCGTGCCGGCGAAGGTCAGGGTGAAGGTCATGAAGACCATCCCGCCCGACATCAGCCAGAACGCGGCCATGTTCAGCACTTGGTTATAGGGATCGCGGTTGCGCAGGATGGGCAGCGCGTAGGTGAAGATCGCGATGTTCAGGCAGACATAGGCGCCGTAGAAGGCAAGGTGCCCGTGGGCGGCGGTGATCTGTGTGCCGTGGGTGTAGTAGTTGACCCCGTGCAGGGTGTGCAGGAAGCCCCAGACGCCGGCCCCGAAGAAGGCCAGCGTGGCACAGCCCAGCGACCACAGGAGCGCGGCCTTGTTGGGGTGGTCACGGCGGCCCTTCCAGACCATGACGAAGGCAAAGGCCATCATCGCGAAGAAGGGGATCACTTCGAGCGAAGAGAAGATCGAGCCGATCCACTGCCAATACCCCGGCGTGCCGATCCAGTAGTAGTGGTGCCCGGTGCCAAGGATGCCCGAGAACAGCGCGGCGGCGACGATGACGTAAAGCCATTTTTCCACCACCTCGCGGTCAACGCCCGTCAGTTTGAGCATCAGGTAGGCGAGGATCGAGGCCATGATGAGCTCCCACACGCCTTCCACCCAGAGGTGCACGATGTACCACCAGTACTGTTTGTCCACGGCAAGGTTTTCGGGGTTGTAGAAGGCAAAGAGGAACAACAGCGCCAGCCCCCACAGCCCGAGGATCAGGATGTTGGAGATCGCGGTTTTCCGGCCCTTCAACACCGTCATGGTGACATTGAAGAGGAAGATCAGCGCCGCCACGACGATGCCGATTTTCACCCAGACGGGTTGTTCGATGAACTCGCGCCCTTCCTTGCCCAGAAGCCAGTGACCTTCGAACAGGTTGAAGAGGTAGGTCACGACCACGCCCAGCGTCCCCAGCACCAGAATGCCAAGCTGGATATAGGCCAGTTTCGGCGAGTGAATCTCGCGCTCGGCCTCTTCGGGGATCAGGAAATAGGCCGCGCCGAAGAAGCCCAGCAGAAGCCAGACGATCAACGAGTTGGTATGCAGCATCCGAAGCGTGCTGAAGGGCACCAGCTCGGACAGGAAGTTGGGGCTGACATAGACCCAGCCCACCAGAAGCCCGCCGATGATCTGGATGGCGAAGAGCGCCAACGCGACACCGAAGTAGGCCAGCGCGATTTTTTGTGATTGGTATTTCATTGGTCCGGTCCTTTCTCAGCCCGCGTCGTTCGGCGGCCAGTCCTGAGCGTCGATGGCATCGACCCACAGCAGGAAGTCGGCGAGCGCGCGCGTCTCTTCCTCGGACAGGTCGAAGTTGGGCATCTGGCGACGCCCCTCGATGCCGCTGGGTTGGGATTTCATCCAGCCGTCGAGCATCTCGTAGGCGGCCTCGGGGTCATCCGTGGCCCCCCAACGGGTCATGACATTGGCCAGTTCGGGCGCGAAATACGCCCCCTCACCCATGATCGAGTGGCAGTTGATGCAGGTTTTGTCTTCCCAGACCTTCTTGCCCAGTGCGACGCTTTCGGTCAGCCCTTCGGCATCGGTCGAGGTTGTCACGATATAGCGATGCGAATGCACCGACAGTCCAAGGAAGATGATGATGAAGAACAGGGAGCCGCCGTAGAAGATATTGCGGGCCATGCTCTTGGTCATTACTTCGCGCATGATGATCTCCTTCGCGCGTTATGTCCGATGGGGCATGTTTGGGGCGCGGGCCGGGGCGCATCCTTGACCAAAGTCAACGGCCCGTCGCGCCGGTTCATTTTCATGCCTCCCCTGCCTTGCGCGGCCCGACGAAGGCCGGCCAGAGCGCGGCGAGGTAAAGGGTGAAGGCGAAAATCCACAACGCACCGGTGACCAGCATCATGGGGAAATAAAGGTCTCCCGACAGGCTGGAGGCGAGCCAGCGCAGCACCGCCGCAAGCGCGATGAACCCATAGGCCAAAGCAACCGGCCCGGGCGCGACCAACGCGCGGCCCGAGTGGCCGAGTACGGCGCGACTCATCACGGCGAGGGTCATTCCGCCGACGGCGCCGATCCCCAGAACGTGCAGCGCGGCAACCTCGCTGCCCCAACCGAAGGCGCTGGCGCCCCAGAGGATCATCCCCGCGCCCAGCATCGCCATGCCAAGGTGCAGCGCCCAGAGGATCGGTTGGCCCAATGTCCAGAGCACGCCCCAGAACCGGATGCGCGCGATCTGCGCCACGCCGCCGATCAGGGTCAGCGCGCCGGTTATCTTCTCGGGGGCCATGACAAGCAGGGAGAGCGTGGCCAGCGCGATCATCACGATGGCCGTCACATCGAGCGGTTTAAAGCTTTGCGGCAGGTTGTCTTCCGGCACGCCCGTGCGTTTCATCGCGTTGCGGGTGAAGGCGGGGGTCACCCGCCCGCCCAGCACCGCGATCATCAGGCAGAGCGCGAAAAGGCCCGTGCGCAGCCCGGTATAAAGCGTGTCCTGTGTCAGGCCGAGCCATTCGAGGTGCACCAGAAGGTTCCCCGACCAGACCAGTGCGAGAACCGCCAGAAAGGCCACGTTCTGCGGCTTGGGGCGCTTGATCAGCATGAGCGCGATCTTGACGCCCAGAAGCGGCAGGAAGGCCAGATCGACCACTGCGACCGCCACGGGGGGCAGCGCGCCGGAGTACCAGATGGCAAGCCGCCCGGCCAGCCAGATCAGGGCGGTGACGGTCACGAAAACCTGTGCCGCTGCCCGCGCGCCTGTCCAATTGGGCACCGCGGTCAGGAAGAACCCGCCGAGGGCCGCACTGGCATAGCCAAAGATCATCTCGTGCGCGTGCCACAGGTGCGGCGCGGCGGCGAAGGGCATGTCGTTGACCATCCCGCCCGCCGTATGGACGCCAAGCCAGATTTCCCAGACCAGCAGGGCGAACACGGCATAAAGACCGGCGGCCATGAAGAACACGCGGTAGGGTTCTCCGAACAGGCGTTTCAGGGTTTGGGTCATCGGGTCAGTCTCCGGCAGGGGCGGATTTGCGCGCGCGGCGCCTGAGGACAGGGCAGGTTTGGTCATCGTTCATCACCACTTGGCAGCGCAGGCAAAGTACGCATTCGTTGGGGTTGATACGCCCGATCGGGTCAATCGCCCCGACGGTGCACTTGGTTTCACACAACCGGCATTCGCGCCCGCATTGCGGGCGGCGATGCAACCAGTCGAACACCTTGAGCTTGGCGGGGATGGCAAGGCCCGCCCCGAGCGGGCAAAGGTAGCGGCAGTAGAACCGTTCGATGAACAGCCCCGCCGCCAGCAGGACGAGCACAAAGGCAACAAAGGGCCATGCGCGCAGCATTCGCATGGAAATGGCGGTTTTGAAGGGTTCGGCCTCGGCCAGAATCAAGGCGTAGGTCATCGAGTAGAAGGACAGCGCGAGGATCGCCACGAAGAGCGTGTACTTGATGATCCAGAGCCGTTCATGAAGGGCGTGGGGCACGGCGATTTGCGGGATGCCGAGGCGGCGGGCGGCGGTGTTCATCAGTTCCTGCAGGGCCCCGAAGGGGCATAGCCAGCCACAGAACACCCCCCGCCCCCAAAACAGGATGCCAAGGGCCACCCCGGCCCAAAGGGTGAAGATCACCGGCTCGATCAGGAAGGTTTCCCAGCGGAATCCCGACAGCAGCGATTGTGCGAAGGCCACCACCTGTACGACGGAAAGCTGGCCATTGAGCCCCCAGCCCAGCCAGACCAGCGTGAGCGACAGGAAGCCCAGCCGAAGGCGCAGCCAGAGGCGCGGGCGGCGGACCAGCGATTCCTGGAACAGCAGGATCAGGGTCAGCGCGATCATCATGGCGGCGACCGAGACCACCTGAAGGCGTTTGTCCTGCCATTGCGCCTGCCACAGGGGGGCGGGCCCCGCCGGTGGCTCGGTGATGTAGGTGCTGGGCAGTTGGTAGGGCAGGTCGGAGGTAAAGCGGACCTCGCCGCCGGCCTGCGCGGGACGCGCGGCGGTGAGTTCGAGGGTGAAGGGCCGGGTCGGATCGAAACCCTCGCCCGGCAGGGCAAAGAGGCTGCGTTCCTTGACGTCGGGGGCGTCAGGGGCGGCCAGCCCGTCGATCCGGGTATAGCCGGGGTCGGTCAGGGCGATGCGGGTGCCGTTCTGGACCACGGTCAGCCGGTCGAAGACGCCAGTGCTGCGCCATTCGAAACCGCGGTGCGAATGGACCCCGCGCGAGGCGACGAAGAGGACCGTTTCACCGGGGGCGAGGGCGCCCACGGCACGGGTGTATTGCTGCTGCCCGAGGATGTTGCGCCCGATGGTCGGCGGGTCGGCCAGCGCGGCGTAAAGATCGATAAAGGGGGCGTCGCCCTCGGGCACGGGGACCTTGGCGCCGCGCAACTGCGCGCGCGCCTCGTCGAGGGTGACGGTCAGGCGGGCGATGGCGCCTTCGGCGATCAGGTCATCCCACGAGCGCGACGTATATTTGACCCGGTCGATCCCGCCGCCGGGCAGCAGGCCGCGCGCGATGGCCAGGGTGCGGGCGGTGCGCAGGATCGAATCGCGGATGACGCCGGTGGATACCGTCGCGCGAGAGATGACATCGGGCATGTCCGGCCCGGCCCCGGCGCCTTCCTGCGCGGTCAGGTCGGTTCCGGCGAAACCGCCGACGAAGCGCGAGATGTCTTCGTCAGACAGGCCGAGTGTCAGGATCGGTTCGGAATGGCGCATCAGGCGGGCGTCGGCGATTCGGCCCTCCAGATCGACCGCGACCAGCACATCGAGCGGGCGGCCCGAATAGCCCACCGACCGCGCGATTTCCCATGTCGAGGCGATGTAGCCCACGGGGCCGTCGCGCCCTGTGACCGCCCAACCCGGAACCTGATCGTCCGACCGCGTGAGTGCCGGGCGCGCGGCGAGACCGAACATGGCCTGCGCAAGGGCACGGTCCGGCGTGGCCGGTTGCACCGCCCGCTCGGACCCCGGGCGCACCACGCCCCCGCCGCCGCCCGCCGCATGGGCGGGCCATGGCGAGGCGGGCGCGAGCAGCGCCACGATGAGGCAAAGGAACGCGACGATCCGGGTCATGGCGCGACATTCCACTGATCACCCTTAACCAGCGTTGACTTTAGTCAAGGAGGTCGCGGCGCCACAGGATCACCCTTGGGGGGCCTCACCAGCGGAATTGGAGACAATCTAATGAAACCGACACCCTCCAGATGGCGCACGATGCTTTTGTCGAGTGCCGCCATAGCCATGGGGCTTGCCGTAACGGCTGCCACTGCGCAGGAAGACAAGCCAAAGGATCATGCCGACGGCCCTGCCGCCGCCTATGAGCCCAGCATGACAACCCTCGGTCAGCTCAAGGTCGAAATTCCCGGTCGCAAGCCCGGCGATCCGGTCATGACCCCCAGCGAGTACCAGAAGGCCAACACGATTTATTTCGAACGGTGCGCCGGTTGTCACGGTGTGCTGCGCAAAGGGGCCACCGGCAAACCGCTGACCACCGACATCACCCGCGAAAACGGGTTCGAGTACCTGCGCGACTTCATCACCTACGGCTCACCCGCCGGTATGCCGAACTGGGGCACCTCGGGCGACCTGAGCGAGGAAGAAGTCGACATGATGGCCCGGTACATCCTTCTGGATCCGGCAGAGCCGCCCGAGTTCGGGATGCCCGAGATGAAGGCAAGCTGGACCGTGCACGTCGCGCCCGAGGATCGGCCCACCGAGAAGATGAACGATATCGACATCGACAACCTGTTCTCGGTCACGTTGCGCGATGCCGGGCAGATCGCCCTGATCGACGGCGCGAGCTATGAGATCAAATCGGTGATCGACACCGGCTATGCCGTGCACATCAGCCGTATCTCGGCGTCGGGTCGGTACCTGTACGTGATCGGCCGTGACGCCAAGGTCAACATGATCGACCTGTGGATGGAAGAACCTGCCACCGTGGCCGAGATCAAGGTCGGGACCGAGGCGCGGTCTGTCGAAACCTCGAAAATGGAAGGCTGGGAAGACAAATACGCGATTGCCGGGTCATACTGGCCGCCGCAATACGTGATCATGGACGGCGACACGCTTGAGCCGCTCAAGATCAAGTCGACCCGCGGGATGATCTATGACGAACAGACCTATCACCCCGAACCGCGTGTCGCGGCGATCCTGAGCTCGCACTACAACCCCGAGTTCATCGTCAACATCAAGGAAACCGGCAAGATTCACCTTGTTGATTATTCGGACATCGAAAGCCTGAAAATCACCGAGGTCGAGGCCGAACGGTTCCTGCACGATGGCGGGTTGGACAGTTCCAAGCGCTACTTCCTGACGGCGGCCAACGCCCGCAACAAGGTGGTGGTGATGGACACCAAGGAAGGCGACGTCGAAGCGGTGATCGACACCGAGGGCCTGACCCCGCACCCGGGGCGTGGCGCCAATATCGACCACCCGACCTACGGCCCCGTATGGGTAACCTCGCACCTTGGCGACGATACCGTGGCGATGATCGGCACCGACCCGGAAGGGCATCCTGACTATGCCTGGAAGATGGTGCAGCAGGTCTATGCGATGGGCGGCGGATCGCTTTTCGTCAAGACGCACCCGGAATCCGAGAACCTCTATGTCGATGCGCCGCTGAACCCGCTTGCTGAAGTCTCTGGCTCGGTCGCGGTGTTCAAGATCGCCGATCTGGCCGAGGAAGAACCCGAATTCACCGTTCTGCCGCTGGTGGAATGGGCCGGTATTGCCGAAGGCCAGCCCCGCGTGGTGCAGGGCGAGTTCAACAAGGCCGGGAATGAGATCTGGTTCTCGCTCTGGAATGCCAAGGACAAGGAATCGGCCATCGTCGTCGTGGACGACAAGACGCTGGAGCTCAAGAAAGTGATCAAGGACGAGCGCCTGATCACCCCGACGGGCAAGTTCAACGTCTACAACACCCGCGCCGACGTCTACTGACGCGCGCCTGCCGGGGGCCATCACGGCCCCCGGCACCCCCAACCGATTATTCATGCAAGCCCGCGCAAGAGGAGCCAGCGACATGACAGGGACAGGCAAAGTATTTCTGATCGGGGCCGGACCCGGTGCTGTCGATCTGATGACGCTGCGCGCGGTAAAGATGCTGAAAGAGGCCGACGCGGTGGTTTACGACCGCCTGGTTTCCTCCGAAATTCTTGACCTTGCCCCGGCGGCCGCGCAGATGGTGCCGGTGGGCAAGGCCCCGAAATGTCATACCGTTCCACAGGAACGGATCAACGAAATACTGGCCGAACTGGCCGAAAGCGGCCTGACCGTTGCGCGCCTGAAAGGGGGCGATCCGCTGATCTTCGGGCGCGGGTCGGAAGAGGCGGCCTATCTGATGGCCCGCGGCATTGACGTGGAATACGCGCCGGGGATCACCGCCGCGCAGGGCATGGCCGCCTGGACCGGCGTGCCGCTGACGCATCGCGGGCTGGCCACCGGGGTACGCTATGTCACCGGGCACCGGGCCAAGGACGCGCGGCTGGATCTGGATTGGAAAAGCCTTGCCAGTGAAGACACGACTCTGGTCGTTTACATGGGCGCGGCCAATATCGCCGAGATCGCCCTGCGCCTGATGGGCGAGGGCCTGCCCGGCACCTTGCCGGTTCTGGCGATATCGAATGCCACCACCCCGCGCGAGGCGCGGCTTGTGTCGCGGCTGGACCGTATCGGGCTGGACCTTGCCGAGGCCCCGATGCGCGCGCCGGTTCTGTTCGTCATCGGGCACGTGGTGTCGCTTTACCGTGACCACCCCCTGCCCGAGGTGGCCCCTGCCGCCGAGGCTGCGGTGATGGCCGGTGAATAGGCTGGCCCTCATACTGGCGCTGATCGCCCTGCCAGTATTGGCGCAAGAGCCTGACGCACGGGCCCTTGAGCGTCTGGTGCGCCAAGATTGCGGATCGTGCCACGGCCTGACCCTGAAGGGGGGCCTGGGGCCGGATATCCGCCCCGGGGCCCTGTCGCATTACACGCCCGAGGTTCTGGAAACCGTCATCCTCGACGGCATCCCCGGCACCCCGATGCCGCCCTGGCGCCCGCTTTTGAGCGAGGCCGAGGCGGGTTGGATCGCTGACTATCTTCTGAATGGAGACACGCCATGACCCTGACGCTCCGCCTGTTTGGGGGCGCTGCCCCCGACGTTGAAAATCGGGGATTTCCAACGCCTCCCCCGGGGTATTTTTGCCAAGAAAAAACCATCGGCCTGCGGCAGGCGGTCGTCCTGGCTGTGATGGCCTTGTTTGCCTTGGCTGCGCCGTTTGCCCATGCCCAGGCGACTGGCGATCTGGGGCTTGTGGTGGAACGCGCCAGTGGATCGCTTTTGGTGGTGGATCAATCCGACAGGGCGCGGATCGGGCGGATCGAGGGGCTGGGTGATCTGTCGCACGCCTCGCTGGTCTATTCGCCGGACGAACGCTTTGCCTATGTTTTTGGCCGCGATGGTGGGCTGACCAAGGTCGATATCATTGCGCAATCCATTGTCGGGCGCGTCATGCAGGCGGGCAATTCGATTGGCGGGGCGATTTCGGATGACGGAGAATACGTTGCCGTATCGAATTACGAACCGGGCGGTGTGCGTATTTTCGACAGTGAGACACTTGAGATGGTGGCCGACATTCCTTCCGGCGGCAAGACCATCGGCCTTGTCGACGTGCCGGGCACGCGGTTTGTCTTTTCGCTATGGGACAAGGGCGAGACATGGATTGCGGACATGTCGGGCGGGGAGGCGGAGGTTACCCGCATCGAAGGCATCGGAAGCAATCCCTATGACGCGCTGGTCACCGGCGACGGGCGGACCTATATCGCGGGGCTGTTCGGCGAGGACCACCTGACGGCGCTGGACCTTTGGCAGGACAGCCCCGCGCCGCGACAGATCCTTCCCGGATACGCCGAGGGGCGCGAGGGATTGCCGGTTTACAAGATGCCGCATCTGGAGGGCTGGGCGCTGGCCGGGCAGGATTTCGTTTTGCCGGCCATGGGCCAGCACGAGGTTCTGTGGGTTGATGCACGCAGCCTGAAAGAGACGGGACGCACCGCGACTTACGGGCAGCCGGTTTTTGCAATGGCCCGGCCGGACGGGCGGCATGTCTGGGTGAATTTCGCCCACCCGCGCAACGACACCATCCAGGTGATCGACAGCGTCACCAAGCAGGTGATCCATCAGTTCAGCCCCGGCCCCGGTGTGCTGCATATGGAGTTCACGCCGCGTGGTCACGAGGTCTGGCTTTCGGTGCGCGATGCCGGGAAGGTCATGGTCTATGACACGCAAACCTTCGAAAAGCTGCGCGAGATCGAGGCCGAGAGTCCCTCGGGTATCTTCTTTACGGCGCGCGCACATCGGACAGGGCTTTGACCCATGGACCGATTCACCGATCCGATTGACCGCGCGTTGCTGGATGATTGGCAGCGGGGATTTCCCATTACGCCGCGGCCCTTCCTGACCATCGCCGAGAGTCTTGGAACGCGGGAGCGGGACGTGATCGCGCGACTGCGGTCCAAGATCGAACACGGACAGATCACGCGGGTGGGCGCGACGGTGGCGCCGAATACGATTTCGGCCAGTACGCTGGCCGCGGTACGCGCGCCGCATCATCGCGTCGATGCGGTTGCCGAGGTCATCGGGGCGGAACCGGGGGTGAACCATTCCTACCTGCGCGAGCATGACTGGAACCTGTGGTTCGTGGTCACCGGCCCGGACCGCGCCCATGTGAACGAAGCGTTGGACCGGATCGGCCAAGGCTCTGGCTTGCAGGTGCTGGACCTGCCTTTGGTGCGGCCATTCAACCTTGATCTCGGGTTCGGGCTGCGCGGGGGGGAGCGGCGCGCGCCGGTGGCCGCTCCGCCGGATGCCAGCGTGATCGTCGGAGGGGATCGTGACATCGTTCAGGCATTGACGCGCGGCCTGCCCATGACCGAGCACCCCTATGCGGAGATCGCCAGCGCCCTTGAGCGCGACGAAACGGAGATAGTTGGGCGTATCCGTACCCTCGTGGAAGCGCGGGTGATCGCGCGTCTGGGTGTGATCGTGCGCCATCGTGCGCTTGGCTGGCGGGCAAACGCGATGGTGGTCTGGGATGTGCCGCAGGACGCCATACCCACCGCCGGGCCGGCCCTGGCCGCGCAACCGGGCGTGACCCTGTGTTACGAGCGCAGGCCTGTCCCGGGCGTCTGGCCCTATCGCCTGTATTCCATGTTTCACGCCCGTAGCCGGGCCGAAGCACTTGAACGACTAGAGGCCGCTGCGGACCTGCCGGAGTTGCGCGGCGTGTCGCATCGGGCGCTGTTTTCCAGCCGGTGTTTCAAGCAGGTCGGCGCGATGGTCGCCGAGGAAAAGGTGAAGGCATGACCATTGACGACATCGACAGGGCAATTCTGAACCGATTGCAAGAGGGTTTCCCGATCACCACCGCGCCCTTCGCGCAAGTCGCCAAGGAACTGGGATTGTCCGAGGCGGACCTGATCGAGCGGCTGGACCGGATGAAAACCGAGCGGATCATCACCCGCTTCGGCCCCTTTTACGACGCCGCCGAGATGGGCGGGGCCTTTTGCCTGTGCGCGATGGAGGTGCCGGAGGATGAATTCGAGGCCGTCCTGACAAAAGTCAATTCGTTCCCGGAGGTGGCGCATAATTATGAACGCAGTCACCGACTGAACATGTGGTTCGTTCTGGCCACTGAGACAGAGGAGAGCATCGAAGAGGTGGCTGCGTCCCTTGAGCGGGAAACGGGGCAGCGCGTGCTCCGTTTCCCCAAGCTCAGGGAGTTCTTTATCGGCTTCAGGGTAGCGGCATGACCATCGACAGCACGGACCGGGCAATTATCGCGGCGACACAGGCGGGGCTTCCGCTGATCGCACAGCCCTATGCGCAGGTCGCGCAGGAGCTTGGGCTGGACGAGCCGGAGGTTCTGAAACGGATGAATGCCATGCAGGACCGTGGCATCATTCGCCGTGTTGCCGTGGCCCCCAACCACTATGCCCTTGGCCTGACATCCAACGGGATGTCGGTTTGGGATGTCGAGGATGACTGTATCGGCGAACTTGGCGCGCAGGTGGGCGCGCTGAGTTTCGTCAGCCATTGCTATGAACGCCCGCGCGCTTTGCCCGACTGGCCCTACAACCTGTTTGCCATGATTCATGGCACGAGCCGCGACGAGGTCGAGGAGAAGCGCGGGCAGATTGCCGC
Source organism: Roseovarius bejariae (assembly GCF_009669325.1). Lineage (NCBI taxonomy): Bacteria > Pseudomonadati > Pseudomonadota > Alphaproteobacteria > Rhodobacterales > Roseobacteraceae > Roseovarius > Roseovarius bejariae. Next base: position 2,120,087 of record NZ_SZWE01000001.1, on the reverse strand, counting down.
GCTGCTGGGTGGGGCCTGCCGGGGCAGCGAGATCCTGTATTCCACACGCATTTTGAAAAAGACCGGGCTGCGGCTGCGGTTGAGGGAGAATTGAGATGTTCCGCCTTTCGGAATACATGCACCAGTTGGTCACTCCGACCCCTGTCCGCCAAAGGCGCGGCCATGGGCCGGTCAAGCCGGTGGTGATCTGGAACCTGACACGGCGCTGCAACCTGCGCTGCCGGCATTGTTACACGGTTTCGGCGGACGTGGATTTTCCCGGCGAGTTGAGCCACGAACAGGCGATGTCCACGCTGGATGACCTCGGGACTTTCGGCATTCCTGCCTTGATCCTGTCGGGGGGTGAACCGCTGGACCGATTCGATTTCTTCGACATCGCCAAAGCGGCGCGTCCCAAGGTGCGGATGCTGGCACTGTCGACAAACGGCACCAAGATTCACGGAGAGAACGCGGACCGCGTGGCCGAGATCGGGTTCGATTATGTCGGCATCTCGATCGACGGAATCGGCAAGACGAACGACTGGTTCCGCGGGGTCGACGGGGCCTTCAATGACGCGCTGCGCGGTGTGCGGGAATGCAAGAAACGCGGCATCAAGGTGGGCCTGCGGTTTACCCTGACGCGCGACAATGCCGGGCAGTTGCCTGACCTGTTGCAGCTTTGCGATGCGGAAGGCGTGGACAAGTTTTATCTTTCGCATCTGGTTTATGCGGGCCGGGGCGACAAGAACCGGGGCGAAGATGCGGTGCATGACCATACCCGCCGCGCACTGGAGCAGTTGATCGACCGGGCCTGGGTGGCGGCAGCGGAGGACATGCCGCTGGATATCGTGACGGGGAACAACGACGCCGACGCGGTGTACCTGATGCGGTGGGCCGAGCGCCACTTCGACGCCCCGCGGTTGGAAAACCTGCGGGCGCACCTGGAGGCCTGGGGCGGCAATTCCTCGGGGCTGGGGGTGGCCAATATCGACACGCTGGGCCGGGTGCATCCCGATACCTATTGGTCGGATTACACCGTCGGCAACGTCAAGACACAGGCCTTTTCCGAGTTGTGGACGGGCGGTGATGCGATGCTGGCGCAGTTGCGGCGTCGGCCCCGCCCCCTGAAAGGGCGCTGTGGGGCCTGTGCCTTCAAGGCGGTCTGCGGCGGCAACACGCGTATTCGCGCCCTGCAAGTCACAGGCGACCCTTGGGCCGAGGACCCGGCCTGTTACCTGAGCAACGAAGAGATCGGCGTCACGTCGGATGCCGACCGCCTGACCGTTACCCCTTTCCGAGGCAAGAAACATGATCCGGCCCATCGTTTTCAGTAGTGCGTTGATCCTGTCGGCACTGGCCGCACAGGCCGACCCGGCCCAGACCTATGGCGCAGAATGCGCGGCCTGCCATGGCGAGGACCGCCTTGGCGGGACCGGCCCGGCACTGATCCCACAGACCTTGAAGCGTATGCGGGGGCCGAACCTGATCTCCGTGATCACCCATGGCCGCGCGGCAACGCAGATGCCCGCCTTTGGCGAGATGCTTGACGAGGATCAGATCGCGGCACTGGCCGATTACCTCAAGACACCGTTGGACTCTGTGCCGGAGTGGCAGCCCGAACAGATCGAGCAGACCCGGTGGATCGACCCCGATTACACGCCAGCGGATACGCCGGTTTTCGACGCTGACCCGTTGAACATCACGCTGGTTGTGGAAACCGGCGATCATCATGTCAGCGTGTTGGACGGCGACAGTTTCGAGGTGCTGGACCGGTTCGAGACGCCCTTTGCCGTGCATGGTGGCCCGAAGTTCAGCCCCGAGGGCCGCTATGTTTTCATCATGTCGCGTGACGGCTGGGTGCAGAAATACGATATCTGGTCGCTGCAGCAGGTGGGCCGGGTGCGTGCGGGCCTGAACAGCCGCAACATCGCGATGAGCCATGACGGCAAGCATCTGGCGGTGGCCAATTACCTGCCGATGACGCTGACCATCCTGTCCACCGAGGACCTGAGCGTCGAGCGCGTCATGCCGGTGATCGGCAAGGACGGACGGAAAAGCCGGGTCTCGGCCGTTTACCAGGCCCCGCAGCGCCGCAGTTTCATTCTGGCGCTGAAGGACACGCCGGAAATCTGGGAAGTGGCCACGGACCCCGAGGCCGAGCCGATTTACGAGGGCTTCGTGCATTCCCGCGAGAAAGGCATGATCGAGGGTCTGCCCTCGTCCGAGGGGCTGTTTGCCCGGCGGCGGATCATGCTGCACCAGCCGCTGGACGATTTCTTTTTCACCGATGACTACCGGCACCTGATCGGGGCCGCGCGGGATACCGGACGCGGCGTGGTGGTGAACCTCAACGTAGGGCGCGAGATTGCCGAATTGCCCCTGCCCGGGATGCCGCATCTGGGGTCGGGTATCTCTTGGGAACGTGACGGCAAGCGGGTCATGGCCACCCCGCACCTGAAGGAAGGCATGCTGTCGATCATCGACACGCAGGACTGGACGGTAAACGAGACCATCGAAACCGACGGGCCGGGATTCTTCCTTAGAAGTCATGAGAACTCGCCCTATTTCTGGGCCGACGTGTTTTTCGGGCCGAACCGCGACCTCATGCATGTGATCGACAAGCAATCGCTGGAGATCGTGAAGACGCTGCGCCCGGTCCCCGGCGCCACTGTGGCGCATGTGGAATTCACCCGTGACGGGCGCCATGCGCTTGTCTCGGTCTGGGAGGATGACGGGGCGGTGCTGGTCTATGACGCCGAAACACTGGAGCTGGTCAAGCGCCTGCCAATGCGCAAACCATCGGGAAAGTACAATGTATTCAACAAGATCACCTTCTCGGAAGGCACAAGCCACTAAGGGCCGCGCAATCATCGTGAGCCACGGCCAACCCTCGGATCCCGCCCCGGCGGACCGGGCCCTTGCCGCCTTCGCGGCGCGCGTAGGGGCGCGCTTGCCCCACTGGCAGGTGACAAGCGCCACCCTGGCCGCGCCGGGCGCATTGGACCGGGCTTTCGCACAGACGGGCGAGGACGCGTTGATTTACCCGATGTTCATGACGAACGGGTGGTTCACCCGCGATGCCCTGCACCAAGCGATCGGGCCACGCCATGCCCATGTTCTGCCGCCCTTCGGGGCGGAGCAGGGCCTGCCCGATCTGGCCGCTGAATGGCTGCGCGACGTCTTGCGCAGGCAGGGATGGACGGCAAGCGACACGCGGCTGTTTGTGGCCGCGCATGGATCGGGACGCAGCAAACAGTCGGCGCAGGACACGCGGGCCTTCGCCAAGATGCTGGCGAGACAGCTGCCATTCGCCGACATCAGGATCGGCTTCGTCGAAGAGGAACCTTTCCTGTCCGACATGGCCTTTGATCTGGGCAGGCAATCGGTCTGCCTGCCTTTTTTCGCGGCCGAGGGCGGTCATGTGCTGGAGGATGTACATGAAGCCTTGGAGCTGGCGCAGTTCGAGGGTGTTCGCCTGCCGCCTATCGGCTGTGCCGAGGCAGCCCCGGCGCTTGTGGCAAGAACGATCGAAGGGGCGGAGGTTCCCGCATGATCCGGCTATCCCCCGTTCCCATACGGCTTTACCTGCTGCTTTATCCCTTCACCGCGCTGGCGGTGGCGATCAACCTGTTCATGCTGGCGTTGATGTGGCAGGCGGTGGGCCTGCCCGCCCTGTCGCCGGTGACCGCGTTGATCCTGTGCATCCCGCTGGGGGTGCCCGCCAACTGGGCGGTGACACGATGGGTAAAGGGACTGATCGACGAGGCCGAGGAGCGAACGTGAGACGGCCGCCCGGCCCGAAGGCCGGGCGACGGAAAATCCCGGATTACTCGAAGGTGCCGAGATAGGCGATCACATCGGCAATATCGTCATCCTTGCGCAGGCCCGCGAAGGACATCTTGTTGCCCGGAATATAATCGCGTGGATTGGCGAGATAGGCGGCAAGTGCTTCGTCATCCCAGACCATCCCTTCGGCGGCCTTTTCCTCGAACGCCTTGGAATAGCGGAAGTCCTCGGCCTGACCGACCTTAGCCCCGACGATCCCGTTCAATGCGGGGCCCACCCGGTTCTTGGCGCCCTCGCCGACCTGATGGCAGGCCTTGCATTTACGGAAGACTTTTTCGCCGGCTTCGGGGTCGCCCTCGGCCAGGGCCGGGGTGGCCAATGCGGCCAAAAGCGTTGCTGCCGCGATGTGTTTCGTAATCATGTCGTTTCTCCTTTTTTTGTTAAAGTTTGGGTGATGATATCATGCCAGCCATTCGATAGCCGCGCCCTCGAAGCGGGACACGAGGCCATGGGCGTGTACTTGCGGCATCAGGCAGCATGCGGTCGACAACCCATCCGCCAGAACCGCGCGCGGTGCGGAAACCGAGACCAGAGATTGCGAGGCCGAGCCACCGCGCGGATCAAGGATATGCGCCGCGCCTGTTCCGATGCGCGGTTCTGAGGTGGCCAGTGCGCGGTTCGAAAGCTCCAGTCGCCGCAAGATCCGGCCATCGGAAACCGCGATGCCAGCGTGCCAAGCGTCACCCTGCGCACGGCGACCGCGCGCGGCAATTTCGCCGGTATTGACCAAGACATCGGAAAATCCACGGGCGGCGAGCCATCCAGCGATGTGATCGGTAATCTTGCCCTGCGCGATTCCATTGAGGGTCATTGCCATTCCGGGCCGTTTAAATGAAACCGTCCCGTCCGAAACCTGCACGCCGGACCAGCCCACGAGCGCCCGCGCCCTGGCGGTATCCTCGCCACGTGCCATGGCCTGCCAAAGCGGCTGAATCGTCGGATCGAAGACGCCGCCGCTGGCATGATGGATCGCCTCGCAGTGGCCGAGCACGGACAGGAATTCGGGCGGTGCCTGATCAAGCCGCCCGGTGCGGTTCAGCCGCGCCAGCGCACTGTCGGGTCGGTACAGGCTGAATATACCTTCGAGACGATCGAGTTCTTTTGCGAGGCGGGCCAGCAGGGGGCGGGCCTCGATCTGCGAGATCCCCGCCAGAGCAATCGAGGCATCAGCCCCGAGGGCACGGCCACGCCAATGCGCCACCGGCGCGGCCTGCGCCCCCATGGGGACGGCCAGAGCAGCGGCACTGATGGCCAGAAACCGGCGGCGGGTTTGTGTCATGGTTCGGGCCTCCCAGTGGGCCGGAACGCATTGCACGCCCAGCCCCTCATTCCGAGGCTAAAGGTGGGCTGGATGGGGGGTATTTGACTTTTATCAAAACCGTCTGCTCCCGCCGCCCCGGTCATGACAGATGCACCAGGGAGACGCCGGAAAATCCGGAAAGGGCGGCGTCGATGGTTCCACGGTCCTCCATCAGGCAGATTGCCGTACTCAGCCCATCAGCCACGGCGGCGCTTGGGCCTGTCACGCTGACAAGACGCCAAGGGGCTTGGGTGGGCCGGCCCGTGACCGGATCGAGGATATGGCCCGGTTCCCCCGCAAGGCCGAACCGCGTTCCGGAGGGGGCAGAGGTGGCCATGGAGGTATCGCGCAGGTCTGCGCGGCCAGCCGTGCCGCCATCGACAGCCTTGAGCGTGACAGGCCAATCGCCGCCATCGGGATGCCCGCCCAGCGCGCGCAACTCTCCGGTGTCGATCATCACGTCGGTCAGCCCCTGACGGGCCAGCAGCGCCGCGATCCGGTCGGCGATATAGCCCTGCGCGATGCCGTTCAACGTGATCGTCATGCCGGGGCGTGCAAAACGGATCGTCTGACTGTCGAATGCAACCCCCTGCCAACCAACCAGCGCGCGGGCCTGTTCAATTGCGCCGGTGTCGGTTTCGCCGCTGGCACTGCTCTGTGCGTATGCCGCCCATAGCGGTTGAATGGTCGGGTCGAACCGCCCGCCGCTCGCGTCATGGACACGCCCGGACAAGCCAAGGCATTCCAACAACTCAAAAGGTGGCGCGGCCAACCGGCCCTCGCGGTTCAAACGGCTTAGGGCCGAGTCAGGTTTGTACAGGCTGAAGATGCCTTCGAGGCGGCGCAATTCGGCGAAGACAGTTTGCGCGATGACTTCAGCCTTGGGGTGGGCAAGGCTGAGCGTCATCCGGGCGCCAAGCGCATTGGTCCGCCATTGGGTGAGTTCGGCGGCGGCAGAGGCCCGCGTGCCCAAGGCCCCGGCACAGGCGGCAATCGTCAGGAAGCGGCGGCGGGTGAAAGTCTGCATCTCAGTTCATCCTTTCCTTCGACAGCGCCCGCAGGCGCGTGGCGAAATCATCGTCTTCGGTGTCCGCCACCTGTGGTTGCTGCACCGGGGCCAGAACGGCGGCGTCGGGGATATCATCCAGCGCAACAACGCGCCCGCCATTGAGATCAACAAAAGCCTCGGCGGATTGGGTATGGGCGAACGGCACGACCTCGGGCGCGCCCATGCCGCCCTCGCGCCCGGACCCCAGCACATAAACCGCGCCTTCCGCCGCGATCCAGTTGTCACGACCCGGCGACTGCCAGCTTGGCGCGCGGCCCATGTCGCTGACGTAAATGGCGGTTATCGCGTGGCTTTGTTCGGGCATCCGCAAATAGGCGATGGCATCGCGAACCTGGCTGAAGAAAAGCGGCGCGCCCGGCAGGCCATCAAGGTGCACCTGCGCTTTGGGGCCGGGGTGTTCCAGCATGTTCATCTGGCAGAAATGGCCCAGGGCCGTCGCCGTCATCGTCACGGCCTGGGGCTTTTCTGCGGTTTCTTCCTGACAAGCGGCCAAGGCAAAAAGGCAGATGAAAGCGAGACTGTGTTTCATGGCGTGACCTTTCGAAAGATCGCGACCGCGCCGCCAAGCGCGAGCAGCGGCCACAGGACCATCGAGACAAGCGCATGCATCGGCGGAATCGCGTTGGCGGCGCCCGCGATACCGGCGGCGGCGGCCGTGGCGTCGGAGGCGGCAAGGTTGAACAGGCGGAAGGCATCGGCGGGATTGGCGACCAGAAGCCACGGGAACACCTTCGTTGTGAACCATCCGCCGCCATCCGAAACGACAGCGGCCAGCAGGCCCAGATCGTAAAGCACGACCATCACCAGCCACAGCCCGATGGCAAGGCCCGCCGCGCCAGAGGGCCTGCGGGACATCGCCGAGAGCGCATACCCGAGGCACAGGAAGGCTGCCCCCAACAGGACCGAGGACCAGACCAGACGCCACAAGGCGGGCAAGCCCTGTGCCGCGTCCGTTTCGACGATAACGGCGGCCAATGCCGCGCTTCCATAACCTGCTCCGACGGCCAGTGTCAGCACGGCAAGATGCGCCAGAAGCTTGCTGAACAACAGCTCGGCCCGTGAAATGGGATAGGTCAGGACAAGGGGAAGCGTCCCCCGTTCGACCTCCCCCGCGACGCCATCGAAGGACATCAGGAGCGCCACGAGTGGCACGAGGTAGACCGACAGGGACGTCAGGCTGGCCACGACCACCGAGAGACTGTCGGCGCCCAGCGCGCCCGTAGGCGCGGAGCCTGCCGCAGAGAGAACTAGGGAAAAGATCACCATCATGGCGATTGCGATCGTGACCCACCTGTTGCGAAGGGCAATGAGGAATTCGGTCGAGACCGTTGCCAGTATCCGGGTCATTGTCCGTCCCTCCGGCTGAAATGGCTGTAGATGTCTTCAAGGCTGGGCGGGGTCACCTCGATATCCCGGACCATCCCCCCCAGTCCGGCGATGCGGGACAGGGTCGAAAGCTTTTCGTCCTGCGCGCAACTCAGATGCAGGCCGGTGCCGTTCATGCGGCCTTGTGGCAGGGCCTCGGCGAGGCAGTCCCGCTGCCCTTCGCTGGGGGTGACATGGAGCTTGATCGGCAGGGCCGCCTGACGGCGCAGGTCACTTAGCGTTCCCTGTGTGACAAGCCGTCCTTGCGACAAGATCACCAGACGGTCGGTCCGTGCCTCGACCTCGGTCAGGGCGTGGCTGGACAGAAGAACGGAGGCACCATCGGCGGCCAGATCGTCGAGCAGCGCATAGAAATCACGCCGCGACACGGGATCAAGGCCGCTGGTCGGTTCGTCCAGCACCAGAAGCCGGGGTTTGCCAATCAGCGCCTGCGCCAGCCCGATGCGCTGCCGCATCCCCTTGGAATAGGTGCCGATCCGGCGCTTGCCCGCATCGGCAAGGCCCACACGATCCAGAAGATCGCCAGCCAGTCGCGCGGGTTGCCCGCGCAGGCGCAGGTAGTGGCGAATCTGCTCCAATCCGGTCAGTGCCGAATGAAAGGCCGCATTTTCCGGCAGGTAGGCAACACCTGCGCGGGCCACAGGTGACCCGGGCTTTGCCCCCAAAACACGCACCTCGCCACCATTGAAGGAGATGAGGCCAAGGATGATCTTCATCATCGTGGATTTGCCTGCCCCATTGTGGCCAAGCAAGGCAACGCGTTCGCCCGGGTCCACATTGAGCGAAACGTCATGCAGAACCTGCGTGTTCCGATAGCTCTTAGTGAGCTGCGAGAGGATCAAACTTTGTGTCATCTGCATTTCCATTGCGCCACTTTCCGGCGCGTTTCGCGGCCAGGTCGGCCATGTCCTTGGGGATGTCGATCTGCACGGGGTCCATCAGGGGGTGGCTGTCCAGAACGCCACCCGGCAGGGTGGCGGGGAAGCTGGATTGCGACCAGCGAATGAGTTGCACCGCCGGGGCACCCACCAGAAGGGCGGCGGCCGGTTGCGACCACAGGATATGATCCATCAGGTCATTGGGTCGAAAGGGGCTATCGGCAATGCCGTTTCCATCCAGATCAAAGGCCGCGTGATCGGACCAGTAGTTGCCGATGCCGTCATAACTCCATTCGACATCCGTGGTGCCGACGTATTTGACCTGCGTTCGGTTGCCCAGAAAGGCGTTTCCGGTCAAGGCATTGCGCTCGGACCCGGCGGTGAAGTGGATGCCGATATCGCAGCCTTCAAAGCGGTTGCCGACGATCAGATTGCGGTGTGCGTTGTAGATGAATGTACACTTCCCCGCCCCGCGCACGAGGTTACCGCGCAAGTCCGAACTGTTGGCGTAGTTCAGCATCAGGCCATGATCGCGATCGTTCAGCGACAGGTTGTCGAGAACCTTGACCCGGTCGGAAAACATCAGCGCATAGCCAAGGTGATTGCCGATCGAAATATTGCCCGACACTTCGCTGTCGTTGGCGTACATGTAATGGACGGCAAAGCGCAGATCGCGAAACAGGTTGTCGCGAAACACGTTGCGGCGTGAGGTGTTCACGAAAATCCCGTCCCGGCCAAAGCGGATGTCGTTGCCCACCACCTGCGCGCCGGGGGCATTCCAGACGTAAACGCCGTTACCTCGTTCGTTCATGCGCCGGTCCTGTCGACCAACGATGGTGTTGCCGCGCACGATGCTGTCGTCGGCACCGTGGATGTCGACACCATAAAGGTTCCCGGTGATCTCGTTATTCTCGACCACGGCGCGCCGCGCCGTCTTGGTCAGTTGCACGCCCGAGTCGATGGTTTGATGATCGCTGCCCGAGCCGGTGAGGGTCAGGCCGCGCACGGTGATGTCATCCCCCGTCACGGTAATGACCGAGCCCTGCCCGCCCCCGTCGATAGTGGCCTTGCCCTGCCCGTCGAGAGTGAGGGACTGAGAGAGGGTCACCGGGCCGTCGTGACGCCCCGGTGCAAGGATGAGCACATCGCCGGGGGCGGCCCCGGCGATGGCGGTTTGCAAGGCTCCGCCCCGCGCGGGCACAGGCACGTCAGCCGCATGGGCGGCAGACGCGATCAGCGTGACCAGCATGAGAAGGCGGAGCAGCATGGATCAGGCCCCTTTCGGTTTGACCAGCATCCGGCCGCGCATCTCCATGTGGAGCGCGTGGCAGAACCACTGGCAATAGTACCAGTAGACGCCCGGCTTGGCCGCAGTGAAGGTGACCGAGGCGGTCGCCTGCGGCCCGATCTCCATCGCGACCCCGTGGTTATTCAGGGTAAAGCCGTGGGTCAGGTCGTCGATGTCATCGAGGTTGGTTACAATCACCGTCACCTCGTCACCTTCCGTCACCTCGAACTTTTCAAGCGAGAAAGTCGGCGCCTGACTGGACATGTAGACACGGACCTTGTCACCGTCGCGAATGATCGTTTCGGCCCAGTCGTCGATGTCCACACCGTCGGCCTCGGCCTGTTTGCGGGTTTCGGCCCACATCGGATCGTTACGGTCCCAGACATTGACCGGGTTCACGATGTCACGACGCACGAGGATGACGTCGTGCGGTTCGGCGAAGGTCGGGCCATCATGCACCACGGCCATGTCATCAGTCGAGATGTCGATGATCTGCTCGTTCTCGGGTTTGAGAGGGCCGACATTCAGGAAGCGGTCCTTCGAGAACTTGTTGAGCGAGATCAGCCACTGGCCATCGGCCTCCTTGGTTTCGCCCATGGTGGTGTGGTTGTGGCCCGGTTGGTAATGGACATCGACCTTGGACACGATCGGATCGACCTCTTCCCCGGCATAGGCCTGCACCGCCTTGGCGATGTCCCATTTGACCATCTGGCTGTCGAGGAACAGCGTGGTATAGGCAAAGCCCTTGCCGTCGAACGCGGTGTGAAGCGGCCCGAGGCCCAGTTCCGGTTCGGCCACGATGCAAGACCGGGGGTCGGCATCCTCTTCGAACAGCGCATCCAGTTTGCGCACGTCGATCACCGAGCAGGTCGGAGACAGTTTGCCGTTGATCACCACGTGCACACCATCCGGCGCGGTATTTACGCCGTGGGGGCTGTTGGGGATCGGGACGTAGCGGGTGTATTTCTTGTTCTGTCCCTTGCGCCCGTCGACCACCGGCACACCGTTGAGAACCTGAACATCACCCTCGGCAACGCCTTTCTCGATTTCCTTGAGATTGAAGATCACCACGTGGTCCATCTCGCTCTCGGTCATCTCGGCAAGGTTCATGCCCATTTCCGAGTTGTAAGAGGTCGAGAAGGCGTATTTGCCCTGATAATCGCAGTCGGTGTTATCAAGGTTACCCGACACCATCACCTGCCACGGGATTTCCATGGTGTCCCCGTCAAGCGCGGTGAAGAAGTTCACGTACTTGTCGGGCTCGTCCAGAACCGACCCGTCGTTAATCATCGGCACCTCGTCCTCGCCATTGGCAAAGACATAGCCGGTACGCGGGAACTTCTGCGGGCGCAGGCCGTGGATCGCCTTGGCATTGGGGATTTCGACGATCTTGTCGGTTTTCATCACATCGCAGCGAACCCGGGCGACGCGCGTGTTGGCCTTGTCGTTCATGAACAGGTAGCGCCCGTCATAGGTGCCGTCGGTGAAGGACATGTGCGGGTGGTGCAAATCACCGTTGTCGTGCACGCGCTTGCCCTGTGCGGCCAGGAATTCCCTGGTTTCATCTGACATGCCGTCTTCGATGATCTTGAGGCTTTCGTTGGTCTGGCCCCAGCCGGTGGCCGAGCAGCGGTTGAACACCGGAACGCGCATCAATTCGCGCATGGACGGGAAGCCAAGAATGCGCAACTCGCCGGTCTGGCCCGAGGACCAGAAACCATAGTAATCGTCCAGCTCACCGGGGGCGATGCTGAGCGCGCCTTCGGCGCGGGCTGCACTGGTGCTGGCTGCTGTGGCGACGCCTGCCGCGCTGCCAAGCAGGGCCATACGTGCACCGCTGGCGCCGCTCAGCAAGGCCGCGCCTCCGGCGGTGGCCCCCAGCATACCACGGCGGGTAATGCCTGGTTTCGTGTTCTTGTCAGACATTGGTCTTCTCCTTCAGGTTGGGATGATTGTGAATGGACCGGCCTGCATCGGCCGCGCCGCGCGACGCCGCATCGCGCCGTTTGACACGCTTGATGACGACCGGACATTTCGTTTTCGACTGGTACAGCACCTGGCAGTGCATACAGTTCAGGCATTCGTTGGGGTTGATCTCGCCCGTGGGGTGGATCGCCTGAACGAAACATTCGTTTGCGCAGGTCTGGCAGGGGTTGCCGCATTCCTTGTAACGCTTCAGCCAGTCGAACATGCGCAGCCGCGCCGGGATGGCCAGTGCCCCGCCCAGCGGGCACAGGTAGCGGCAATAAAAGCGTTCCACGAACAACCCCGCGATCAGCAACGCGGCGGCATAGGCCACGAAGGGCCATGCGCGCATGAATTTCAGAACGATGGCTGTTTTGAACGGCTCGACCTCGGCCAGATGCTCGGCCTGCTCGATCGAGGCAAGGGATACCCCGAACAGGCCAAGAAAGATCATGTATTTCAGCGGCCACAGCCGTTCATGCAATCCCCATGGCAGCGTCCATTGCGGAATGCCGAGTTTGCGCCCGATCTGGTTGCTGAGTTCCTGCAACGCACCGAAGGGGCAGAGCCACCCGCAATAGGCCCCACGCCCCCAGAAGATCAGCGCGGCAGCCACGGCGAACCACAGGATGAAGGTCAGCGGATCAAGCAGGAAGGCCTGCCAGCTGAAGTCAGTCGTCAGCGCCCCGAACAGCGCCATCAGGTTGACCACAGACAATTGCGCATTGGCGTACCAACCAAGGATAACCAACGTCACCGTCAGGAAGGACATGCGGAACCAATAGGTCACGCGCTCAGACCGGGTCAGGAACCCCTGGAAGAAGAACGCCACTGTCAGGATGAACAGCATGACCGCCAGACCGGCGATTTCGACGGTCTTGTCCTGCCAGATCCGTTTCCAAAGTGCGGCCTGCGCCGACTGTTCTTCCTGATCGGCCATGGCCTGTGCCTCGGCGGCCTCGGGTGCCGGGGCGTCGGAGGGTACGGCGCGCATATAGCTATCAGGCAGGCTGTATCCCAGTTCGAAGGTGGTAAAGACCCGTTCGATGGCCGCAACATCGCGCTGCACCAGCAATTGCAGACGGAAGGGTTTCGTCGGGTCAAAGCCACTGTCAGCAGGAATTTTGAACAGGTCGGTTTCCGTGAATTCCGGCGCGCCCTCGGCGGCGGCATCACCCAACCTGCGGTGCATCCGGTCACGGAAACGAACCGACAGATCGCCCTGGATCAAAACGATCCGGTCGAAGATGCCACCCCGGACGTAACCCGACCCCTTGAAGGAATAAAGCCCACGCCCCGCGATCATGATGGCATGATCGCCATCGTCCAGCCAGTTCCGCAAATTGGTGTTCTCGGCATCGCCGAGCAGGGATTCGCCCACTGCGGGCACTGACACCAGCCCCATGTACATCTCGATGAAGGTGGTTTCGGGCGGATCCTTGATCGGGCGTTTGGCCGCGCGTGGATCGTCAACTTTCTCGAACGCGGCATTGACCTGCCCCACATCAAGAGACAGCCGCCGCAGGGTTCCGTTGCCTTCCAGCGTCATCCAGTCCGCCGCAGCCGTGGCCCCAGGGTCGATCTCGAACGTCGGCCCGCTTGGCGCGTCCGGCGCACTCAACCCACCCAACCCAAGCTGTCGGGCGACCTTCAACCCGGACCGCACGATTGAATCGTCGATCACCATGACCGTCACGGTGGCCCCGGCGATGATCTCAAGGTCATGGGCCGTTCCGCCTGATGTGGCCTCGGCCACGAGATCAAGACCGGCATAATCGGCGGCCAGTGCCTTGATCTTGGAATCGGGTATACCGATCAGAACGATGGGTTCGGAATGTTTGACGAGGCTGACACCCATTACAATTGCATCGTCATCGACAGCGACCATGGTGTGAATAGGCTTGCCCGAATACCCGGTCGTTCCCACGAAGTCCGACGCGATGAAAGCCCATGCGATACGTTCGCCATCTTGCATCAGGGGGGCAACGGGAAGGTCCTTCCGAATCGGGCCAAATGCGTCGGCCCCCTCAACCAGTTGGCCGGGGGAGACATCATCGATGAACTTGGAAAGAACGGAGGTCTCGGTCTGGGCCTGCGCAACCGGAGCCACAAGTAAAGACGCGCAAGTTGCGATTATCAAGCAGCTGGCAAGTGCTGCGATGCGTCGCGTGGAGGCTTGGACCATATGCATCGCTGTGGCTAAGGCCCATGAAATCAACGACGCGAGAAAGGATTGAAAGATAAGAAACATGGATCAGGCTTCATTCGGAGGACCGCGGGCATAGCGCCACAGGGCCGTTGGCCCGCTGTATTGAACGGCGGGAATGCGAGGGGTGAGTTGGAAGGCGAGGCGTTCAGGGCGTTCCCAAGAGGTCGAAAGGCTCTGCATCGCTACGCAATTGAAGATACAAGCCGGGCAGAACTCACATTTAGCGGGATCGGATGGCGCCACCGGATTGCCGGAGCTGTCGAACGCCACGGTGGCAGGACCTTCGCCAGCACAGATCACCATCGTGGTGACGCCGCGTTGATCGGCGGCCATTTTGCCCTCGGCCACAGCCGCGAGAACCCCGGCCAGAATCAGGGCAAATGCAAGGAATGCAGCATGGAAGATATGTTGCAGCAGGTGGCGCATGACCCCTCCCTACTTTTCCCCTCCCTGACCAAACATGACTTTAGTCAAGCATGCATGTCTAGGCCGAAGCATTGATTGCGATTAATTCCCAGTCCTTCGCGAAGGGTCGTTTGCAAATGAAATTTCCAAGAAAGCGCGGGGGCCGCCCACCTTTACAGGCAGGGATCATATGCAGGCGCCGTGACACGGATGTGAATAATCCAGAGTTATCTTATGGCCCCATGACCCTCAGCCACCCACCGAAGAAATCGGGCTTGAGGATTTGTTCGATTGCCCCGGGTATTCTCGTGGGGATAGCTGGAGCCCTGAATGCATGGGCGCGTCCCGGCACGCCGCAGGCCACAAAAAACAAAGGGCCCTGCGGGGCCCTTGATTTATTGGTCGGAGTGAGAGGATTCGAACCTCCGACCCCTGCCTCCCGAAGACAGTGCTCTACCAGGCTGAGCTACACTCCGACCGTGAGAAAGGCGATTAAACCCGCGTCTTGGGAAATGCAAGGGCGGATTCGGCTACCGGCCCTGGGAAATGCGGGCAGCGAGGCCGCCCGCAGCACCTTTAGTGACTTGCGTCGAGGGCAGCGATGATCGCGTCGCCCATCTCGCTGGTCGAGACGGGTTGAACGCCCTCCTCGCCAAGAAGGTCGGCGGTGCGCTTCCCATCGGCCAGCACTTGCTCGACGGCCTTTTCAAGGCGTGTCGCCTCATCGCCCTTGTCGAAGCTGTAGCGTAGAGCCATAGCAAAGCTGAGCGTACAGGCGATCGGGTTGGCCTTGCCCTGCCCGGCAATATCGGGGGCCGAGCCGTGCACCGGCTCGTACAGGGCCTTGGGGCGCCCATTCGCCATAGGAGCACCAAGGGAGGCCGAAGGCAGCATACCGAGCGACCCCGTCAACATCGCGGCAGCATCCGAGAGCAAGTCGCCAAACAGGTTGTCGGTCAGGATGACGTCGAACTGCTTGGGCCAGCGGCAAAGTTGCATCACACCCGCATCAGCGTACATATGCGACAGTTCCACCTCGGGATAATCCTTGGCCACCTCGGTGACCACCTCACGCCAGAGGATGCCCGATTCCATCACGTTGGCCTTTTCCATCGAGCAGACCTTCTTGTTCCGGCGCATGGCCAGCTCAAAGGCGCTGCGGGCGACCCGAGCAATCTCGGACTCGGTGTAACGCTGGGTGTTGATACCCACACGTTCGTTACCCTCTTCGAAGATGCCGCGCGGCTCACCGAAGTAGACGCCCGAAGTAAGTTCACGAACGATCATGATATCGAGGCCAGCAACCACGTCACGCTTGAGGCTTGAGAAATCGGCCAGGGCGTCAAAGCATTGCGCCGGACGCAGGTTCGCGAAGAGGTCCATTTCCTTACGCAAACGAAGCAGGCCGCGTTCGGGCTTCACGCTGAAGTCGAGGTTGTCATACTTCGGGCCTCCGACAGCCCCCAGCAGAACCGCATCGACCTCTTGCGCCTTGGCCATGGTATCGTCGTGCAGGGGTGTGCCGTGCGCATCATAGGCAGCACCGCCAACCAGATCCTCGCTGACGTCGAAGGGCATATCGCGCTTGGCGCCGAACCAATCGATGACTTTGGTGACTTCACCCATGCCTTCAGGGCCGATACCATCACCGGGGAGGATGAGAAGTGAGGGGGTGCTCATGGCGGGTGTCCTTCGGTTAATTCGGGTTGCACACCGCCTAGCCTGAGTACCGGGGATGGTCAAGAAAGGCCGCTCATTCCGGCAAGGCGATATCCACCCAAACCATACGGTGAGGACCTGCGGCAGAAGCCTCGGCGGCGACATCCGTATCTGGGGTCGGCCAGTGAACACCAGCGTTTACAACTCTGAGATCAGACGAGGGCAGAAGGTACTGCACCCGAAGGTGCCCGGGGCCGTCGTCGGGCCAGGCCACGGTATCCAGACGGGGATCACCGGATTGTTCGGGACCTTGCAGGACGGGGCCTGGTCGTTTGGGTTCAGGGTCTTGCAACCGTGGGTCAGCCAACAAACGATTGACCGCACTTTTGCGGCCTTCGCCATCAACAGGATCAATATTTGCGTCCCCCAAAAGAACAAAATGATCGTCCGGAACCGGCCCGAACTCACCATCAAGGAACTTCTGCCAGAACAGGATTTCATCATGGTTACGGTGGCCATTACGATCTTCGGGGCCATCAAAAACAGGGGGCGTTGCGTGAAAGGTCATCAGTGTCAGCACAGGAGCATGCGGCAATTTCACGGGCAGAACCCAATGCCCGACCGAGGACAGACGCTGTACCTTTTGCGCCTCGAACGAGGGAAAGGGAGCATCCATGCTCATAGGAAGGCTGGCAGACGGAAGATCCTGCCACTTGACGTGGCTGAAATCCCGCATCTTTTGCCGATCAAAAGGCCAGCGGGAAAGTACAGCCATTCCCGCCTGCCCTGCAAAGCGTCCAAACCCCTGCTTGTCGCGTGATTGCCCCAAGCGCCCATCGCCATCCATATCGAGACCAGTGGGCATACCTGTATTTGGGCGCTTGGTGAAAACATGCGGGTAATGCGGCCCGCCATCCTTGTCGATCTTGTTGCGCAATGCCCGCAAGGCCACCCGTCCATGGTCATAATCAATGCCTTGCAAAACAAGAATATCCGGCGAGACACGGCGTACAACCATGGCAAAGGCTGTGATCTGCGGGTCATCACGCAGAATGTCACGCAGCAATAGACCCGGACCTTCACGCTCAAGCGCCGCATTCATAGTTGCGATGCGCAGAGTGTCAGCGCTTAGCGGCGCATTGCCAAGCACAATCGCGAAGAAACAGGCAATCAGGCGCGCTGCAAGTTTTCCAGCTCGGCCTGTGCGTAGGCGCGGCGGCGCTTGTCCTCGATCATCTGGGCGATCCGCCCCATGGCGATACCGCGCATCAGCATACTTGCAGGTAGGAAAGCCCATGCCGTCGTGGTCCATACAAGAGTTTGCGGGCTGGACATGAAGCCCGGATCAACAAAATCCGATGCTGCCTTGATTGCCGCCGGAATCAAGAATGGCAGCAAACATCCTAATACAATGTTAAGACCGGAATCACGTTTCAACCGCTGCAACACATCCCCTCCTCCGGTTGGATCGAACAACGGCAGATTGACCCAAACGTTGAATGCACCATTGCGGACCGGCCACCCAAAACCCCGGACAAGAACCAAGAAGACGACCATCATGATCAGCGACACGGTGTAAGATATACCGGCAGCGGTACGTACGGTCGAGATCGAACCGGAATCCACACCCTCGGGCATCATCAAAACGACAAGCCGCACAGGGGAGAATGGAAAATCAATAAGGTTACCCAAGGTTGCCCCCAACCGGCTGATCATAACTGTCCACCCCGTTGGGTCGGTTTCTCCTCGGCAGATCATCGACAGAAGGACAACAGTCACGAACAGGCCGATAAAACGCAGACGATTAAACGGCGGTGCAAAGCGGAATTCGATAAAGCTTGGGTAACGGCCATAATATTCAATGAAGGTCATACAGGACGCAAGGATCGCCAAAACCACCACGATCTGGGCCGTATCCGCCGCTGTCGACGGCAAGATCAGCGACGGCGTCGCCACCATCAAACCAACCAGAACTGCACGCATAAACGCGCTTGTCAGTTGCGAAAACACTGCCCGTTTCCCTTCAACTTGGTCCGTCGCGATACGTTGCCGCGCCGTTGTGCCAACTTGAGCCCGCGTTTTGTTGCGGTTTGCCTCATTCTTGCCCAATTTTTGCCTACTTTCGCCGTCTCGCTCAAGTGATTGATTCACAAGACTTTGTTTTTTTGGCGATTTCATGGATCAAGTGGTGCGGGAATGCATCAATTCAGGCACGAGAATCTGACAGCCTTGTGCGCGGACACAAAATATAGCGGTTCTCCAGCCTGCCGCCACTACAGGCTATACCCCATTCGCTAAGAAATCGTTTACATATTGGGAAAAATAAGGGCCGCTGCCGGCAAAATACCGGCGGCGGCCACAAAAATTCGCGAAATATCGCTTAGACCCAAGGCCGAGACGAGGTCGCGCTTTCTTCGAATGTGTCAATGCTCGAAGATTTTTCGAGGGTGAGCGCGATGTCATCAAGCCCTTCCAACAAGCAGTGCTTCTTGAACGGGTCGATCTCGAAGGAAACAACCTCACCGTCAGAAGTGGTGACGGTCTGCGCCTCAAGATCCACGGTCATCCTCGCATTCGACCCTTTTTCGGCGTCTTTCATCAAAAGATCGACCTGCTCTTGCGGTAAAGCAATGGGAAGAATGCCATTCTTGAAGCAGTTGTTATAGAAGATGTCGGCAAAGCTCGGCGCGATGACGCAGCGAATGCCAAAATCCTTGATCGCCCACGGGGCGTGTTCCCGGCTGGACCCGCAACCAAAGTTGTCACCGGCCACAAGGACCTCTGCATCGCGATACTGCGGCCGGTTCAGCACGAAATCGGGAATCTCGTTACCGTCATCATCGAACCGCATCTCATCAAAAAGGTTCTTTCCCAGCCCCGACCGCTTGATCGTTTTCAGGAACTGCTTGGGAATAATCATGTCGGTATCGACATTGATCAGCGGCATGGGCGCAGCAACGCCCGTGAGTTTTTCGAACTTGTCCATTACATCATCTCCCGAACGTCGGTCAGCTTTCCGGTCACGGCGGCGGCGGCGGCCATCTGTGGTGACATCAAATGCGTCCGCCCCCCACGGCCCTGACGGCCCTCGAAATTCCGGTTCGAGGTCGCCGCGCAGCGCTCACCGGGGCTGAGTTGGTCGGGGTTCATGGCAAGGCACATGGAACAACCCGCAAGCCGCCACTCAAAACCAGCCTCCTTGAAGATGTCGGCAAGACCCTCTTCCTCGGCTTGCGCCCGCACAAGGCCCGAACCGGGAACCACCATGGCGCGAAGGCCGTCCTTGATCTTCTTGCCCTTCAGGATTTCAGCAGCGGCGCGCAGGTCTTCGATCCGGCCATTTGTGCAGGAGCCGATAAAGACCGTGTCGATCTCGATGTCGCTCAACTTCTGACCGGCTTGCAAGCCCATGTATTCCAGCGCACGCTTGGCCGCATCCACCTTGCCCCCCTCGAAATCGCCGGGGTTGGGCACGGTGTCGGTGATCGGCAGAACATCCTCGGGCGAAGTGCCCCAAGTGACGACCGGCGCGATGTCTTCGCCCTTGATGGTGATCACCTTGTCCCAATGCGCGTCGTCATCGGAATAAAGTGTCTGCCACCATGCCATCGCGGCCTCCCACTGCGCGCCTTTCGGGGCGTGGGGGCGGCCCTTGATATACTCGAAGGTCGTCTCGTCCGGCGCGATCAGGCCGGCGCGCGCGCCCCCCTCGATGGCCATGTTGCAGACAGTCATCCGCCCTTCCATGGAAAGCGAGCGGATCGCCTCGCCGCAATACTCGATCACGTAACCGGTGCCACCGGCCGTGCCGGTTTCACCAATCACAGACAGGGTGATGTCCTTGGCAGTCACACCGGGGCGCAACTGGCCAGTGATCTCCACCTTCATGTTTTTCGACTTGGACTGGATCAGCGTCTGGGTGGCCAGCACATGCTCGACCTCCGAAGTGCCGATCCCGTGGGCCAGCGCGCCGAAGGCACCATGCGTGGCCGTGTGGCTGTCACCACAGACCACGGTCATACCCGGCAGGGTCCAGCCCTGCTCGGGCCCGACGATATGCACGATGCCCTGACGGACATCGTTGACCGGGTAATAGTTGATCCCGAAATCCTTGGCGTTTTTATCAAGCGCCTCGACCTGGATGCGGCTTTCTTCGTTCTTGATCCCGCTCACACGGTCCGGAGTGGTCGGAACATTGTGATCCGGCACCGCAATGGTGTTTTCCGGTTTGCGCACCTTCCGGCCCGCCATGCGCAGCCCCTCGAAGGCTTGCGGGCTGGTCACTTCATGAACAAGGTGACGATCGATATAGAGAAGGGAAGTGCCATCCTCGGCTTCGTGCACAAGGTGCGCATCCCAGATTTTATCATAGAGTGTCTTGGGGGACATTGGTCCTCTCCCGTTTTGGCGGTCAATAATAGGCTGAACAGGGGGCTGGCGCCTCATAGGCGCGACAGCACCGTCATGGTCGCGCCAAAGAACCGCCAGGGCAGGCGCGCGCGATCATCCATGTCGAAAATCCGTATCATGCCATGTCAGATACAGTCGAACCCCGAGTCTATCAAGGGGATTACAATAGAGATCCGGGTCACGGCTTTTTCTTGGGTCAAGTACCTTGGGGGTGAATTGGCCGCAGGCCAAGAGGGGGCAAAGCCCCCTGACCATCGCCAAACTGCGCGCCGAAGGCGCTCCTTATAGACAGGCCCGCTCAGTCGGGGGCCAGCATGTAACCCTCACCGCGCACCGTTTGCAGGTAACGCGGTTGCTTGGGATCGGCTTCGATCTTGCGCCGCAAGCGTGTGATTTGCACATCAACCGCGCGCTCCTGCGCCTGCCCCTTGTCGCGGCCCAGTTCCTCGACCAGTTTCGCACGACTAACCGGCTCACGCAGGTTTTCCGAGAAGATACGCATCAATTGAACTTCCGTCGCGGTCAGGCGCACAGGGGCATCTCCGCGCATCAGTTCCGCGCGCTCGATATCGAAACGCACCCCTCCCATGTGCAGCACCTTTGGCGCGGCGGCTTCGGCTTCAGGCTCGGGCATACGACGCAGGATCGCATTGATGCGCAGCAAAAGCTCCTTCGGCTCGAAGGGTTTGGCAAGATAGTCATCCGCACCCGCCTCTAGCCCACTGATACGGTCTTCGGTTTCCCCCTTGGCCGTCAGCAACAAGATCGGCGTCGTCAGCGTTTCGCGCAAGGACCTGGTCAGCGCCACACCATCTTCGCCGGGCATCATCACGTCCATGACGATCATGTCGAATTCCAATCCCGACAGGACGCGCCGCGCATGTTCCGCGTCGCGGGCCACCGATACAAGAAACCCATGCCGCGCAAGGAATTTTCGCAAGAGACCACGAATGCGCTCGTCATCGTCCACGATCAGAAGGTGAGGCTCTGGCGCTATCATGTGTCCTTCTCCCGGATGGCATGGTATTTTCGGCGCATCTCAGGGTCCATCATGGCCTCAAGAACCTGCCGAAACCCTGTGACGGCTTCGGGTCCGGCCTCGCGATAGGCCGCGCGCATCCGGTTGCGCTGTGCATCCGAGAGCTTGCGTTCAAGTGCCTTGCCATCTTCGGTCAGGTGAAGATTGCGCTCGCGCTTGTCTGACGTCCCGATGCGACTTTCCACAAGGCCATCTTCGATCAGGGTGCGCAGCACGCGGTTCAGCGATTGCTTGGTCACGCCTAGGATGCCCAAAAGATTGTTCACCGTCGTCCCCGGACAGCGCGAAATAAAGTGCAAGGCCCGGTGATGCGCCCGCCCATAGGCCATCGTGGCAAGGATACGATCGGGATCGGCAGTGAACCCCCGGTAGGCAAAAAACATGGCTTCGATACCCTGTCGAAGCTGCTCGTCAGTCAAAAACAGGAGGGTCTCACCACCTTGGCGTTCCGGCATGCCGCATCCTCCGAACCGAGTTCAAATCTACTTGTCACATTATGTCAGCTTTATTGACATTCCAAGAGTGAACTGGTAGCGAATCGCAGTTTTAGCGCAATTTTATGTCCGCACCGGACATTTTCTGCGCAACATTTGCAAAGCTTACCCTTGGAGCGGGAGAGAAATCATGACTGGCTACGATGATCGTGACGGCAAGATCTGGATGGATGGGCAATTGGTCGATTGGCGTGATGCCAATGTTCATATCCTGACCCACGCACTGCACTATGCCAGCTCGGTGTTCGAGGGTGAGCGGTGCTATGACGGCAAGATTTTCCTTTCGCGCAAACACTCCGAGCGCCTGCTGAAATCGGGTGAGCTGATGGATATGGAAATCCCCTACAGCGTTGACCAGATCGAGACCGCCAAACAGGCCGTGCTGGACGCCAACGGGCTGGACAACGCCTATGTGCGTGTTGTCGCCTTCCGTGGCGCGGGTGAAGACATGGGCGTTGCCAGTGCGCGCAACCCGGTCCGTATGGCCGTGGCGGCGTGGGAATGGGGCAACTATTACGGCGACGCCAAGATGAAAGGCGCCAAGCTGGACATTGCCAAGTGGAAACGCCCCAGCCCCGACACCATCCCCACCGCCGCCAAGGCCGCCGGTCTTTACATGATCTGCACCATGTCCAAACACGCCGCCGAGGCCAAGGGGTGCTCGGACGCGCTGTTCATGGATTACCGTGGCTACGTGGCCGAGGCGACCGGCGCCAACGTGTTCTTTGTCAAGGATGGCGAGGTTCACACGCCTGACCCTGACGCCATCCTGAACGGCCTGACCCGCCAGACCGTGATCAAGATGCTGGAAGAACGCGGGATCAAGGTAAACGTGCGCCACATCATGCCCGAAGAACTGGAAGGGTTCGAACAGTGCTGGCTGACTGGTTCGGCCGCCGAAGTGACACCCGTCGGGCAAATTGGCGACTATACGTTCGAGGTTGGCCAACTCACCCGTGAAATCGCCGAAGGCTACGAGAAACAGGTTCGCAGTTAAGTGGCGGGCCGCCCCACCCTGCCGGCGTTCATCCAGGGCTATGGCCCGGTGACGCCTTGGGATGGGGTGGGCCCTGCCCTCGGTGCACCACGCAAGCCAAGATCGGGTCGCACTCCCCGACGATCTGCAACGCTTCAAGACGCAATAGCAGCCTCCGGCCTGCAAGACGGGGGGACAGTCTCGTTTCATCACCATCTGAGGAATGGTGATACGCTGATGGTCGAGACCCTGAATACCTGCGCGCGCATGGGCCTGCGTGGCCTGCACATTGCACCGTCGTCGATCTTTCCCTGCCATGCCGGTCTTGTCCCGCTGATTGAAGACGAGATCATAACGCGAATAACCACCAGCTACATGAACGGGCCCGTCGCAGATGCTGTTGGCGCGGGCAGGCTTGCGACTCCGGCGGTATTGCAAACCCATGGCGGCCGTGCCGCCGCGATCGAGGATGGCCGCCTTGCCATCGACCTTGCGATGATTGCCGCCCCGGCGGTGGATGCAGCAGGGAATATCACCGGGGCCATCGGCAGGTCCGCTTGCGGGCCCTTGGGGTATGCCATGGTGGATGCCGGACACGCCCGACACGTCATCGCCGCAACAGATATGCCGGATCAGGACTTGCCGCGGGTGTGCATCCCGTCAAACCGCATCGACCAGATCGTCAAACTCGACAGTCTTGGTGAGGCTGGCAAGATCGCATCGGGCACGACAGCCCGGCAACCCGGCCCCGAGGGCGATAAGATCGCGGCCATGACAGCAGCGCTTATCGACTTAACGGAATTGCGCAGGCCCGGGTTTTCCTTTCAGACAGGCGCAGGCGCAACCTCGATTGCCGTGGCACGAAAGCTCGCGCCACTCATGGCCGCGCGTGGGGTTTGTGGCGATTTCGCCTGCGGCGGCATTACGGGCCCCTTGATCGAGATGCACAAAGCCGGTCTGTTCCACGAGTTACGCGACGTGCAGGCTTTCGATCAGATTGCGGTACAATCCTACGCGCGCGATCCCTTGCACCACGGCATTTCCGCCTCGGACTACGCCAGTCCTGCGCGCTCCGATGCCGTCGCACATCAACTGGGTGTCGTGGTGCTTGGCGCGGCCGAGGTCGATCGCGGCCTCAACGTGAATGTAACCACCACCAGTGACGGACGAATCATCGGTGGCTCGGGCGGTCACAGCGACGTCGCCGAAGGGGCGCGGATGACCATTGTCACAACCTCGTTGCTAAGCAAGAGCGGCCCAAAGATCATGCAGGACGTCCTGCATCGCACAACGCCCGGAGCCTCCATTGATGCCGTGGTCACCGAGGCCGGCGTGACCCTAATCAGCGATGGATGGCAACACGCTCAGAAACCCTTGGAGAATGCGGGCGTTCCGACCATTTCGAGGCAAAAGCTGTTTGGCGATCATGGCGATATGGCAAGGTCAGACTGGCCGGATGGACGGATCGTGGCGGTCAGCGAATATCGCGACGGGCGGATCATTGACGTAATCCGCGCCAAATAAAAAGGCCGGGCACCTGGCCCGGCCTTCCTGTAACTCTTGATCACCGTCAGCCCGGGCTCATCCCGCGCAGGCGCTCGGAGCGGCGACGAAGCAATTCGACCGTTGTTAGCAAGCAGATCGAGATCGCCACAAGGATCGTCGCCACGGCAAGGATCGTCGGGGAAATCTGCTCACGCAGGCCCGTAAACATCTGCCATGGCAGGGTTTTCTGCCCCGCCGACCCGACAAAGAGCACCACGACCACCTCGTCGAACGAGGTGATGAAGGCGAACAGGCCCCCCGAAATCACCCCCGGCAGAATCAGCGGCATCTGCACCCGGAAGAAGGTGGTGACCGGATCGGCGCCCATATTCGCCGCCGCGCGCGTCAGCGACCGGTCAAAACCCACAAGCGTTGCAGTAACCGTGATAATCACGAAGGGGATACCAAGCGCCGCGTGCGCCAGAACAACCCCCCAGAACGTCCCCTGAAGCCCAAGCCGGGAATAGAAGAAGTACATCCCCGCCGCCGAAATGATCAGCGGCACAATCATCGGCGAAATCAGGATCGCCATGATCGGGCGCCGGAACGGCACGTGCTCGGAACTCAGCCCAATGGCGGCAAGAGTCCCGAAGCTAACCGACAAAAGCGTGGCAATCGGGGCAATGGAGATCGAGTTCCACATCGCCTGTTGCCAGTCGTCGTTCGTGAAGAAGTCACGATAGTGCTTGAGCGAATACCCCTCGGGATCAAGCCGCAGCATTTCCGGCGTGAATGTAAAGAAGTTCTCGGCGTTGAAGGACAGCGGCATGACAACAACGATGGGCGTGATCAGGAAGAAGAAGATCAACCCGCAAATGACCCGGAACAGGAAGTGATAGAACACCTGCGCCGATGTGCTGTATGGTGGCAGTTTCGCCCGGTAACGGCCTTCGCCCAGCCAGAAGATGAACCATCCGAAGAACCAGCCAAAGGCAAGCCCGATCACCCCGCCCATGGGGCCACCAAAGGCAAAGCCCGCCGCGCCGGTGGCAAGGGTCGTCAGCCAGCGAGCCGCTTTTTCCTGCCGGAATACGGTGAGGAATACGAAGGCCAATATTGCTGTGATGGCGGCGCCACCGAGAATGCCCATCAGGCTGTTCCCCTGCGCCGTGCCAACAAACAGTCCACAGAAGGCGCCGGCCGCGGCCACCACGGGGGCGACGAAGGATACCGGTTTGGGTTCAATCACGTTGATGGTCATATCCGTTACCCCAGCTTCACGTTGTCGATGCCGACAATCTTGTCATAGGCCCAGTAGAGGATCAGAACCGCCGCCAGCAGGATCGAACCCAAGGCCGCCGCCAAGCCCCAGTTGAGCGAGCTTGAGATGTGATAGGCAATCCGGTTCGAGATGAATGTCCCCGTCGTACCACCCACGATTTCCGGCGTGATGTAGTAGCCGATGGCGAGGATGAACACGAGGATCGATCCCGCGCCGATACCCGGCACCGACTGCGGGAAATAGACCCGCCAGAAGGATGTCCAGTTTGTTGCGCCAAGGCTACGGGCCGCACGTACATAGGACGGTGGAATCGTCGACATCACCGAGTACATCGGCAGGATCATGAAAGGCAGAAGGATGTGCGTCATCGCCACGATCGTACCGAACTGGTTGTTGATCATGACCAACCGCCCATCATCCGCGACCATCCCCAGCCAAACCAGGACATCGTTTATGACGCCTTGCTGTTGCAACATGACCTTCCACGCCGAGGTTCGTACCAGAAGCGATGTCCAGAAGGGCAACAATACGAGGATCATCAAAAGGTTCGCCGAGCGCATCGGCAGGTTCGACAGCAAATAGGCCACCGGATAAGCCAAAAGAATACAGCTTCCCGTGATGACCAGCGACATGAACAAGGTGCGCTTGAACAGCATGATATAAATCTGCTGGTTCTCGGGGCGCGCTTCGGGGCCATCAATGCCGTTTTGCATGTCGATGGCGTTCAGGAAATAACCCGCGGTAAACGGCGGGCTGTAAACCTGAATGGTCCGCCAATTGTCGGTCGCGCCCCAATCTTCGTCGATATCAAGAAACGCCTCTTTAAAGGTAATGTCAGGTTGGCCTTGCAGCATGCCCTTTGCCGCGCGCAGTTCTTCCGCACCAAACCCGTCATATCCCGACAAGTCCGCCCCTCGCTTGAGGTCTTGGACAAGCGCAATTTTCACGGCTTCCCAAGGCTCTTCTTCGGCCACGACATCTTCGTCGGCAATCACGGTGAACAAGGCAAAGGACGAGTACGCACGCGCGGTATTGGGCAACAGTTGCGAGATACCCTGCCCGGGAACAAATCCAATATCACCGCTAAAATTGTCGCCTGTCAGGCCAGCCAGTCTTTCACGTTCCTCGTCCAACAGGCCCGCGTTTTTCGCTGCACCCTCTTCGCCCGTCATGAGAGAATACCAGAAGGCTTCATCTTCCCAAGCTTCGTTCAGGTCCTCAAGGGCATCGATATGATCTTCGCCGATATCGTCCACCTTGCGGCCCGAAGACCGAAACAGCGATGAAATCCCGGTTTCTTCGTAGTTCAGGCGCGTGCCGAGGCGGGTATGCTCTTTGGCTTCGGAGGCAAGAAAAAGGTCATAATAGAGCGCTTCGTACACAGCCTCGGAGGGCGCATCACCCGAGGTGGCATCCCAGCTTTCGAGTTGCTGTACGGTGCCGGGCAGCGTGTTGGACACGATTTGGTTTTCGACCGAGCGGAACAGCATATCCGCAATCGGCGCGATAAAGGTGACAAGAACAAAGACCAGCAGCGGCGCGATCAATCCCAAGGCGCGCATTTTCTGCCGTCTGAGCGCGCGATTCAGGCTTCGCTTCAGCGGTGTGCCGTCAGCAGCCAGAACCGGGCCGGATTCCGTTGTATCGCTCATCTTGTCCCCGTTGGTGATTTCTTATTTTGGGATGAGAGGGCCGCGCACGGCCCTCTCGGGTTCATATCAAGCGACCGGCCGGATTATTGGGCTAGCCAAGCTTGGAATTTTGCGTCGATGTCGTCGCGGTAGTCCGCCCAGAACTCGTAGTTGTAGAGGAACGTGTTCTTGGCGTTCTCCGGATCAGTCGGCATGTGCGGTGCCATGTCGATGCCCAGATCCGCGTGCTTGCCGACCAGCGGTGCCGAGGAAGCACGTGCCGGACCGTACGAGATGTACTTGGCCTGATCGGCCAGACGCTGCGTGTCAGTGGCGAAGTAGATGAAGTCAAGCGCACGGGCCAGACGTTCTTCGGGCAGGCCCTCGGGAATGATCCAACCGTCAAGGTCGAACACCTGAGCGTCCCACATCATGGCAACCGGTTGATCTTGCTCTTCGATCACACTGAACAGACGACCGTTGTAGGTCGAGCCCATGAAGACTTCACCATCGGCCAGAAGCTGCGGCGTGTCAGCGCCGGCAGACCACCAGATCACGTCGTCCTTGATGGTTTCCAGTTTATCAAGTGCCTGCTGCTGACCTTCTTCGGTTGCCAGAACGTCATAGACTTCATCCTTGGCAACACCATCGCAAAGCAGGGCCCATTCCATGTTGTTGATCGGGCGCTTCTCAAGCGAACGCTTGCCGGGGTAGGTCTCGGTGTCGAATACCGAGCAGATGTCGGACGGCGGCTCGACGCCTTCGGGCACCATGTCGGTACGATAACCGAAGGTGGTCGAATACACGATCTGCGGGATAAAGCAGTCACCCACCAGCAGGTCGCCAAAGTCGTCCTCGGCCGAGGTGCCATCGGGCGCGGGCGCCAGATGCTCATCGGGATCGATTTCCATGGCAAGACCTTCGTCGCACAGGCGCAGGGCGTCAGCGGCCACAACATCGACCACGTCCCAGGTCACGTTGCCAGCTTCGTCCATGGCGCGCAGCTTGGCGACAGCTTCGTTCGAGCTTTCGTCCCAGACCACTTCGAGGCCTTCGTTCATCTCTTGATAGGGGGTCGCATAAGCGTTGACCTGGCTTTTCTGATAAGCGCCGCCCCACGAGACGAGCGTCATTGAATTGGCCATGTGATCATCGGCATGCGCCGCGACAGCAGCCACCGTCAGAGCGGTCGAAGCCATCAGGGTCGTTGTGAATTTCATATCATACTCCCAAGTATCATCCCGCTTTACATTTCGGGCCAAGCGTCACGGGTGAAAACGGCATGGCCTCAGGCTCACCGCAGCCTTTTGAAGGCTACGAATGCTCTTGATTTAGACCGCGTCGAGGGCGCGGCAATCTTGCGGCAGCCAGCCGATTTCAACCTGCTGGCCTGGTTTCAGGCGCTCCTGATCCGCGGAATTCCGAGTCTTGATGATGAAGTCATCCTTGCCCGCAACCTTAAGGCGCGTGCGGAAAACATCCCCCATGTAGATGAACTCGGCAACCTCCGCCTTGAGTGTGTGGGCATCCTCACCAAGCTTCGCGGTGTTCACCTCGACACGTTCAGGACGGATGGAAATCGTGGTGCGCTCGCCCACCTTGCTGACGTTGACCGGCTTAGCATCGATGATCTCGCCATCATCCAACTCGACGATACAAGTCTCACCCTTGATTTCCTTGATCGTGCCTTCAAGCGTGTTATTCTCACCGATAAACTGCGCCACGAAGCTGTTATCCGGGCTTTCATAAAGTTCATCGGGCGGAGCCAACTGCTGAATACGGCCATCGTCGAACACCGCGACGCGGTCTGACATGGTCAGCGCTTCTGTCTGGTCGTGGGTCACGTAAACGGTCGTGATGCCCAATTCATGTGCAAGGTTGGTGATCTCGAATTGCATGTGTTCGCGCAGCTGCTTGTCGAGCGCACCAAGCGGTTCGTCCATCAGAACCAACTCAGGCTCGAACACCAAGGCGCGCGCAAGTGCGATCCGCTGCTGCTGACCACCCGAAAGCTGCGCCGGGCGGCGCCCGCCGAATTCACCCATTTGCACCATATCAAGTGCTCGCTTGACCTTGGCCTCTCGGTCGGACTTGCCGATCTTGCGCACCTCAAGCGGAAAGCTGAGGTTCTCGGCGACGGTCATATGCGGAAACAAGGCGTAGTTCTGGAAAACCATGCCGATACCACGCTTGTGCGGCGGGATGTTGTTGATTGAAACACCGTCCAGCATGATCTTGCCATGGGTGGCAGTTTCAAACCCCGCCAACATCATCAGACAAGTTGTTTTCCCGGATCCCGACGGCCCAAGCATCGTCAGGAATTCACCTTTGGGCATAGAGAGGTTCAGATCTTTGACGACGAGCGTCTCACCGTCATAACTTTTCTGCACACGTTCAAATTCCACGAATGCATCGCGGTTTGCACTTTCGGCCACTTGCGGCTCCCTGTCGTTTGTTACTCGTGATTGCTTCACGTTCGCACCGAACTAAAACGGCAAACTTCTTGGCTTGCAAGCCCATTTCATAGGAAATTGACAGTTTCCGGGGCGAGCGGGAAAAATGACCACTTTTTTTCGCCACAAACAGCAAAAACGCCCCGCGAAATTCCTCTCGCAGGGCGTTTGCATTGTTTAGTGATTGATTCGGGAACTGCCCGTCAGGTTTATCCCAGAACCGACTTCACTGCTTTCGCGGTCTTGGAAACCACCTCGTCTGCCTCCGATTGCGTCAGGCAGAAGGGCGGCGCGAATCCAAGAATATCGCCTTGCGGCATGGCTCGCCCAATGATGCCTTCAGACGCAAGCGCCGCTGCAATCTGGGGGCCGACCTTATCGGATGCGTCAAAGAAAGTGCGGCTATCCTTGTCCTTCACGAACTCCACGGCACAAAGCATTCCTTCGCCACGTACCTCGCCGACATTGGCATGATCGCCCAAGGCCTCGGTCATGGTCTTGTTGAGATAGCCACCGACGGTGCGGTTATTGGCAATCAGGTCCAACTCATCCAGCAACTTGAGGTTGGCCACCCCGGCTGCCGCCCCGATGGGGTGCGCCGAATAGGTCCAGCCGTGGCCAATGGGCCCATTTTCATCGGTCCCCTGCTCCAATACCTTCCACATCTTATCACCCACGATCGAGCCCGAGAGCGGCGCATAGGCCGATGTCAGGCCCTTGGCGATGGTGATCAGGTCAGGCTCCAACCCATAATGATCCGAGCCGAACATGGTGCCCAAGCGACCGAAACCTGTCACGACCTCATCCGCAACCAGCAGAATATCGTGCTTTTTCAGAACCGCCTGAATAGCCTGCCAATAGCCTGCGGGCGGCGGCACGATGCCCCCGGTACCCAGAACCGGCTCACCGATGAAGGCGGCGATGGTGTCGGCGCCTTCGCGCTCGATCAGCGCCTCGAGTTCATCCACGCAATGCTGCACGAACTGTTCTTCGGTCTGATCCAGATCGTCGCGGCGGAAGTAATAGGGTGCTTCGGTGTGAACCACTTGGGCCAGCGGCAGGTCAAATTTCTTGTGGAACAGCTCAAGCCCGGTCAGCGACCCGGTCATCAACCCCGACCCATGATAGCCGCGCCAACGCGAGATGATCTTTTTCTTCTCGGGACGGCCAAGGATGTTGTTGTAGTACCAAATCAGTTTGACGTTGGTCTCGTTGGCGTCCGAGCCCGACAGGCCAAAGTAGACCTTGCTCATGTTCTTGGGCGCGCGGTCCATGATCATCTTGGACAGGGTGATGCTCGCCTCGGTGCCATGCCCCACGTAGGCGTGGTAATAGGCCAATTCCTTGGCCTGCTCGGCAATAGCATCGGCGATGTCCTGACGGCCATAGCCCACGTTCACGCAATACAACCCGGCAAATGCATCCAGCAGCTTGTTACCGTCACGGTCTTCGATATGGCAGTTGGTGCCACCGGTGATCACCCGGTTCGGGGCCTCGCCACGTGCGAATTGCGCAAGATGCGTCGAGGGATGGAAAAAGTTATCGCGGTCCCATTGGTCCAGTTGGTCGTTCTTCAGCATTTTCTTTCCTTTCGTGTCGTCCCGGCGCCGGAATTTTTTAAAATTCCGGACCGAAATCTTTGCAAGATTTCGCCCGCTCACGCCCAATCGCGGCAGACGTATTTGATCTCCATGAACTCTTCCATGCCCTTGCGGGCCCCTTCGCGGCCCAGACCGGATTGCTTGACCCCGCCAAAGGGAATTGGCGCACCGGTGACCTTGGTACGGTTCACCGCGACCATGCCGAACTGCAACGCGCGGGTCACGCGATAGATGCGGCGCGGGTCGTGGCTGTGCAGATAGGCAACAAGGCCGTATTCGGTGTCATTGGCGCGGCGCACAACCTCCTCTTCGGTGTCAAAGGGCGTAATCGCCGCCACCGGGCCAAAGGTCTCTTCGTGCATGATCGCTGCATCCTCGGGCACATCGGTCATAACCGTCGGCTGATAGAACAAGGGGCCGAGATCGTCACGCTGACCGCCACAAGCCAGTTTCGCACCTTTTGCCAGAGCATCGGCGACATGTTCTTCCTGCTTCTGCACGGCTTTTTCGTTCATCAACGGGCCAAGATCGGGGTCATCCATGCCCTTGCCAAGAGTCAGCGCCTTGGTGGATTCAGTGAACCGCTTGCAGAACTCATCGTAAATGGCACGCTCCACATAGATGCGGTTGGCCCCAAGGCAGTCCTGCCCGGTCGTCGCCCATTTCGCGCCCATGGTCTCCTCGATCGCGGTATCCATATCGCTGCCCTTGAAGACGATTACCGGCGCGTGGCCCCCCAGTTCCATGACCAGTCGCTTCACCGTGTCGGCAGATTGCCGGTACAACAGGCGGCCGATTTCCGTGGAGCCGGTGAACGACAGGGCGCGCACGCGCTTATCCTGTGTCCATGGCTCGACGATGGTGGACGCCTTGCCGGTCAAGATATTGAACACACCTTCGGGAATCCCGGCACGCTCGGCCAGTTCGGCAAGGGCCAGCGCTGAATAAGGCGTTTCCCCCGAGGGATGCGCCACGATGGTACAGCCCGCCGCCATCGCCGCCGCCGCCTTGCGGGTCAGCATCGCCGCCGGGAAGTTCCAGGGCGTGATCAGGGCCGCGACGCCTACGGGTTCCAGCCAAAGCTCGACCTCGGCATCGGGCAGATGGCTGGTGACACCTTCGATATTAGGGCGCTTGGCCTCTTCTGCGTAATATTCAACGAAACTGGCGGCATAGTCGATCTCGCCACGCGCTTCCGACAGGGGCTTGCCCTGTTCCAGAACCATGATCCGCGCCAGATCTTCCTTGTGCTCCAGCATCAGGTCGAACCAACGGCGCAGGATGGCGGAACGATCCTGTGGCAGGGTCATGGACCAATCCGGAAACGCCTTCTGGGCGGCATCCACCGCCGCCTTTGCCTGAGTGGCGGACAGGCTGGCCACGTCACCAAGGGTTGTGCCATCTGCGGGGTTCGTCACGGTGATGGTGGCATTGTCATCACCGGCCGTCCATTTGCCGTTCACATAGGAAAAATTGCGCACAAGGCGCGTATCAGTAACACCATTACGCGTCCAAATTGCGGAATCAGACATTCGGGTTCCTCCTTTTACGGAAGAAATATCTGTGACGGGGCAACAATTGGGGCTGAACTTTACCCAGCTAAAAGAATAATCTTCTGCACATGACGTGACTCAGAGATGATTCATTCGAACAGTGTTGCAATCGGCGGCATCGAGGGCGCCTTGACCGGCTTGGTCACGATATAGGTAAAGTACCGCGCCAACCCGATCCGGGCCTCCAGCATCTCGTCGATCAGGCGTTGATAACTGTCGATATCCGTGGTCACGATCTGCATCAGGTAGTCGAACCCGCCCCCCAGCGCCCAACAGGCGGTGACCTCGTCAAAGTGCTGGACGCTCTCCTCGAAGCTGCGAAAGCTGGCCGGCGTGTGGTCAGCCAGTTCCGCCGCGACGAAAACGGTCACATGCGGCCCCAGCTTTTTCAGGTTCAGCCGCGCGTTATAACCTTCGATGATCCCGGCCTGCTCCAACTTGCGCAGGCGCTCCCAGCAGGGGCTGGCCGACAGACCGACACGTTCGGCCAGTTGCGCCTTGGTGATACGGCCTTCGGTGGACAGGACCCGCAAGATGGCAAGGTCACGATCATCGAGTTTCAGCATACCTTGTCCGTCACAGTTCCACGCAATTCTTCAGATAGGGCAGACGTGCCTGCGCAGCGACTACACGCGTCAGGTCCATCTCGACGCTCACCAGCCCCTCACGGCCCGGGCCAACAACGGCCACATCCTGCCCATCCGGTGCCACGATACGCGAACCGCCATAGAAGGCCAATCCGCCATCCTCACCCGCATGATCGGCATAGGCCAGCCAAACCCCGTTCTCCAAGGCACGGGTCGGCACCATTTTCTCGGCCACAACACCCCAATCCGCGCCCAAGGCCGTAGGCACCAACACCAGATGCGCGCCACCTTGTGCGGCCTGCCGCAGGCTTTCGGGGAACTCTACCTCATAGCAGATAATAATCGCCACGCGCAGATCGCCCAAATCGGCGAATGTCACCGAAGGGCCCTTGGCAAAGGTCGTCACCTCGAAACTCTGTGGTGAAGGCAGGCGCTTGCGATGATTGGCCAGCAGGGTGCCGGATGCATCCAGAAGGGCCGCGGAATTATAGAGGCTGTCCCCCGCCCGCTCGGGATACCCATAGGCAATGGTCGTATCGTGCTTGCGGGCAAGACCGGCCATGGATTCCGCGAAGGGGCCGTCGGGCGACTCTGCTAAGGCGTGATAATCCAATGCCGGATTGTACCCTGTCGGAAACAATTCGGGGCACAGAACCAGATCAAGCCCCTGCCCCGCAATGTGCCTTTCCAATCTGGCCAGGCGCTCTT
Organism: Roseovarius bejariae; assembly: GCF_009669325.1. Taxonomy (NCBI): domain Bacteria; kingdom Pseudomonadati; phylum Pseudomonadota; class Alphaproteobacteria; order Rhodobacterales; family Roseobacteraceae; genus Roseovarius; species Roseovarius bejariae. The sequence goes on along the minus strand of NZ_SZWE01000001.1, from coordinate 2,085,884 downwards.
CCGCTGTAAGGCCCGCTGCCTTGCATTGATACACCCCAAGCTTCATGCTGTGATCACCGTCCCGGCGGGGCTGTCCTTGAGCATCTGGTAGACATGGCTGGCAATCGCCGTGTCCTGCGCGCCCGTGCCGGTGAGGTCGGCAATGGTGATGTCGTCATCGCTGCGCCGCCCCGGGGCCTGACCTGTGATGACCTGTCCCAACTCGGCGGGAATGCCGCGATCCCACAAACCGGCCTCCTGCGCGCTGCGCAACTCACCCAGTTTCTCAGTCTGGCTCACGCGATCGGCCACGTACAGATCGGCTTGCATCAGGGCCTTGGGATCAATCTCGTTCTTGCCTTCCTGGTCCGAACCCATCGCTGTAATGTGCAGTCCCGGATGCAGCCATTCGGCCTTCAGGACAGGATCTCGTGCCGGGGTCGTCGTGACGACCAACTGGCTTTGCGCAACCAATTCGGAAGGGTCCGAGACGGCCTGCGCCTCTATCCCCAATAGCGCGGCCATATCCTCGGCGCAGGTTTGCGCCTTGGCCGCATCGCGCCCCCAGACCAGCAACCGCTTGAAGGGCCGCACCAGATGCGCCGCCTGCATCTGCAAACGGGCCTGCACCCCGGTGCCGATGACGCCCGCCGTTTCCACGGTGTGCGGGGCAAGGTGGCGGGCCGCCACGGCCCCGGCGGCGGCGGTGCGAATGTCGGTGAGATAGCCATTGTCGAGGAACAACGCCTGCACCAGCCCCGTCTTCGCCGAGAACAGGATCATCAACCCGTTCAACGACGGAAGGCCCAGCTTGGGATTATCAAAGAACCCGGGGCTGACCTTGATGGCGAACCCTTTGAACCCCGGGATATAGGCGGTTTTCACATCAACCTCGCCATTGGCGGCTGGCAGGTCCATGGACAGGATCGGCGGCATCACGACCTCGCCCCCGGCAAGCGCGGTAAAGGCCTGTTCAACCACGTCCACGGTTTCGATGTCCAACCCGACGGCGGAGCGCAAATCGGCCTCGGTCACGATACGGATGTCATGCGGCATAGGTCTGTCCTTTCACTGTCACATCGCCCAGCTGCACATCCTGCCCGGTCATGATGCGCGTAAACGTCGGCATATCCAGATTGCGGCCCGTGACGATCGTCGCCGTGGGTCCATCCAGCGTGACCTTGCCGTTCAGAACCGCGGCAAGACCGACGACACAGGCACCCTCGGCAACGATACGATCCTCGTAATACAGCACCTGCATCGCGTGATAAATCTCGGCCTCGGTCACAAGGACAATCTCGTCCAACAAGTCGCGACACATCGGGAAGCTGAGCTTATTCTCCATGCCGATACCACCCCCCAGGGAATCCGCAAGGCTGGCCACCTCGGGCACCTCGACGGGATACCCCGCCTTGATGCTTTCATACATCGCAGCGCCCCGATCCATCGTGATCCCCACAACCCGGATTCCCGGATTGATCGACTTGGCGGCCCGCGCGACACCGGCGGCCAGCCCACCGCCCGAAAGCGGCACCAACAGCGTGGTAACATCCGGTCGCGACTGGAGTATTTCCAATCCGATGGTCCCCTGTCCGGCAATCACCAGCGGATCATCGAAAGGTGAAATCTCAACCAACCCTTCTTCGGCCACCAGACGGTGAGACTCGGCCAAAGCGTCATCCTGACTGCGCCCCTTGATGGCCACCTCGGCGCCAAGCGCCTTGATCCCGTCCACCTTGGCTTGCGGCACCAGTTCCGACATGCAGATCACAGCACGCATACCCCGTTCGCGGGCGGCAAAGGCAACGCCGCGCCCGTGATTTCCGGTGGAGCAACAGGTCACGCCCTTGGCGTCCTGAACCCCTGCGACCGCGTTATAGGCCCCGCGCAGCTTGAACGCCCCGATGGGTTGCATGTTCTCCAGTTTCAAAAGAAACTCGGAGCCTGACTGCCGGGTCATATACGGGGAGGGCACAAGGGGCGTGGCATCGGCCACGCCACGGATGACCCGGGCCGCGGCGTATATATCGGCCAGAGTTGGCTGCATTGTTTTCTCCCTGTTGATTTATCCCGCAGCTTTGCGCCGGTGCAGGGTAGCGTCAAGCGCACGCCAGGAAAATTGCCAAAAACGACACGAAGTGCCGTTTTCCTTGGGGCAATCAAAGACATGGCGCACAGTATGGACGAAACCCGACAGTGAGGACGTGATATGATTCAAAAGGACCTTCCTTTTTCGCAAGGTGAGTTTGAGCGGCGGCTGGACAAGACGCGCAAGGCCATGGAAGCCAAGGGCGTGGACGTGCTTTTCGTCACCGACCCGTCGAATCAGAACTGGCTGACCGGCTATGACGGCTGGTCCTTTTACGTCCATCAGGGCGTTATCGTGTTGCCGGATGCCGACCCGATCTGGTGGGGCCGGAACCAAGACGCCAACGGCGGTGTGCGCACCGTCTGGATGACCGATGACCGGGTCATGGGATATGCCGATAACTACGTCCAATCCACCGAACGCCACCCGATGCAGGACCTTGCCGAACGTCTGCGCGGCATGGGGGCCGAGGCCAAACGCATCGGCATTGAAATGGATAATTATTATTTCTCGGCAAAGGCTTATGAGGTTCTGAAGGCCGAACTGCCGAACGCCACTTTCGTCGATGCAACCGCGCTTGTGAACTGGCAACGCGCGGTAAAATCGGACGAGGAACTTACCTTCATCCGCAAGGCTGCGGCGATCAGCGAAAAGATGATCGACGGCTTGTTGGAGCGGGTTGAAGTGGGGGTGCCGAAGAACGAGGTGGTGGCCGAGATTTTCCGTGATGGCGTTCGGGGCGTCGATGGCGCATGGGGTGATTACCCCGCGATCGTGCCGCTGCTGCCCTCGGGCTCGGATGCCGCCGCCCCGCACCTGACGTGGGATGGCCGGGATTTCGCCGAGGGCGAGGCAACTTTCTTTGAAATTTCAGGCTGTTACCGCCGCTACCATGCCCCCTTCTGCCGGACCCTCTTCCTTGGCAAACCCCCGCAATTCATTCTGGATGCGGAAAGCGCACTTGTCGAAGGGTTAGAGCTGGGTTTAGAGGCCGCACGGGCCGGTAACCGGGCCTGCGACATCGCCAACGCCTTGGCGCAACCCCTTGAAAAGGCTGGCATCGAGCGCGGCGCGCGCTGTGGCTATCCCATCGGGTTGAGCTATCCGCCGGACTGGGGCGAGCGCACCATCAGCCTGCGGGCCGAGGATGAAACCGTGCTGGAGCCGGGCATGACTTTCCATTTCATGCCAGGGCTTTGGATGTCGGATTGGGGCCTTGAGATCACAGAATCCATCCTGATCAAAGAGGACGGCCCGGCGGAAACTTTCTGTGACAGGCCGCGAAAAATGTTCGTGAAGGACTGATTTCGTTAACCCTCGCATTTCGTACGAGTCGTACGCAAAGACCCCCGATTTCGTACGAAAATCGGGGGTTTCTTTTGGGCTGTCGTACGAGTCGTACGAAAGTCGGTGCCTTTGGGAGCGGCGCGCACAACCTGCCCACCCTGCGGACGTTGGCTTAAGGCCCTAGAAACCTCTTTGTGGCGAACTGGCGCAAACAGGACGCGAAGGAGGACCGTTCAGACCATTTGCCAGAACTGGAACAACAGCCCCGCCGCAAAGGCCCCCGAGAGCGACAGCGCGATGTAGAGCGCGAAGACCGGCGGGCAACGGGCCTGCGGCCCTTGGTTCCGCGCCAGATGTTCGTTGTACAGTGGTGCGCAATGAATGCGCACCCTACGATTTGTGGAAAACCGTCTTGGGAAGATGGTTTCTTTAGCGGCTCAACCCGCCATGCAACGTCGGCTGGTCCAGCGAGGCAAAGCCGTAGTGGCGCAGCCAGCGGAGGTCGGAATCGAAGAAGGCGCGCAGGTCGGGGATGCCGTATTTCAACATGGCGATCCGGTCGATGCCCATTCCGAAGGCAAAGCCCTGCCATGCCGCCGGGTCGATGTTGCCCGCCATCAGCACCTTGGGGTGCACCATGCCGGAGCCGAGGATTTCGAGCCAGTCGTCGCCTTCGCCGATTTTCAGGGTGCCATCGGCCCATGAGCAGCGAATGTCGACCTCGGCCGAGGGTTCGGTGAAGGGGAAGTGCGAGGCGCGGAAGCGCAGTTCGACCCCGTCGACCTCGAAGAACGCGCGACAGAACTCCTCCAGCACCCATTTGAGGTTGGCCATGGAGATGTCTTTATCAATCGCCAGCCCCTCGACCTGATGGAACATCGGCGTGTGGGTCTGGTCGTAATCGGCGCGATAAACGCGGCCCGGGCAGATCACCCGCAGCGGCGCGCCCTGCAATTCCATCGAACGGATTTGCACCGGCGAGGTATGGGTCCGCAGGACATGCGGCGGGCGATCGTCCCCGTCGGCGCGGTGCATGTAGAAGGTGTCCATCTCGGCCCGCGCGGGGTGGTGGCCGGGGATGTTGAGCGCGTCGAAATTGTGCCAGTCGCTTTCCACCTGCGGGCCTTCGGCCACGGCAAAGCCCATGTCGGCGAAGATCGCGGTGACCTCCTCGGTGACTTGGGAGACGGGGTGGATCGTGCCCATGCGGCGGGAGCGGGCGGGCAGCGTGACGTCCAGCCATTCGGCGCGCAGGCGTTCATCGAGGGCGGCGTCGGAGAGCGCCTGTTTCTTGGCAGCCAGCGCGCTGTTGATCTCATCCTTGAGGGCGTTGAGCTTGGGCCCCATGACCTGCCGTTCCTCGGGGGTCATCTTGCCCAGTTCGCGCATTTTCAGGCTGATCTCGCCCTTTTTGCCGACGGCCTGCACGCGCAGGTCTTCGAGGGTGGATTCATCGCCCGCACCCGCGATGGCGGCAATGTATTTGTCTCTGAGGTCGTCCATGAGCCTGTCCCTTTGGTCTTGGGCGTCCTGCTATACCTTTGCAGCGCGTGAGACAAGGTGCTTGGGCTTAGAGGTTGCGGGCATAGTCCGCGGTGAAGCGGGCATAGCCATCGGCGGTGACGCGGTGGTGGCCCTTCATGTGGTCATGCAGCGCGGGAAGCTGGTGAAAGGGCACCTGTGGCAGGCTGTGGTGTTCGACGTGGTAGGGCATGTTCCACGCCAGAAAGCGCACCAGACGGTTGGTGAAGGTGGTGCGGGTGTTTTCCAGCATATTGGCGACAAAGGCGCAGCGGCCATGTTCGGCCAGAAGGTAGAGGCGCAGGACAGGTTGGCCCAGAAGGCAGGGGAGCCACCAGACCCAGAAGAGCAGCGGGGACATGAACAAACTCAGAATGCAAAGGGCGTAGCCTATCAGCATGATACGAGCCTCTTTGCGGATACGGGTGTGCGCACGCTCGGGCACATAATCGCCGGGGTCACGGCCCAGCGCGTTGGTCACGGTTTGGCGGGCCATGCCCCACCAATAGGGCAGGCCGCTGACATGGGTTAGGTAAGCGGGCCATGTCGCGGGTTTGGCCCCCGTGAGAAGCTCGGGGTCTTTGTCCGGGATGTTGGTGTGGCGGTGGTGGGCGAGGTGGAAGTAGCGGAACCACTCGAAGGGGTTGAGGATCAAGAAACCCGCGAGACGACCCACCCATTCATTGAGCCACGCCGTAGCAAATGGGGTTTTATGGGTCGCCTCGTGTTCGAGGGTAAACAGAAAGCATATCGCGATGCCCTGCCCCACGAGCGCCAGTTGCCAGAGCGGCCATCCTTGCGCGATCCAAAGGCCGAACCCGGCGATCAACGCAGAATGGCCCGCGAGGTGACGCAGGCCGGGGGCATCCGACAGTGCGTTCAGCCTTGCCAATTCATCTTTAGGGAGGGTGGCGATGAGGGCTTTGTGATCCATGGTGGCGGAAGTTTAGGCCGCCACGCACGGCCCTGTCACGCCACTTCTGAATAGGGGCTTTGTTCGGGGCGCGCGAATTCGGTTTTCGTGGCCTTTTCTGCTTGGTTGCGCCCGACTTCACGGTCGTGCGCTTCGAGAAGGCGGCGGGCTTTCTCACTCAGAAAAGAGGGCTGCGCGTGGTTCGTATCAAAAGGCATGGTGCGTTCCTTACGCTCGGCATCTGGGTCACTTGGCCTTTGGGCCATGTGCTGTTTGTGCCAAACGATTCGGAAACTAATTGGGCGAAACCATGATTTGTGGCGCGAGGGCAGCCACATTTCCGCCACGATCCCGAGAAACGAAAAACGCCGCCGGGATGATCCCGACGGCGCTTTCCAAGTCCCTCGTGCGACTGGCTTATTGGGCCAGGGCGCTTTTTGCCTGATCGACGATGGCTCCGAAAGCGGCCGGTTCTCGCACGGCGAGATCGGCCAGAACCTTACGGTCCACTTCGATGCCGGCCAGGTTCAGGCCGTTGATGAAGCGCGAGTATGTCAGCGCTTCGTCGTGGGCGCGCACGGCGGCGTTGATCCGCTGGATCCACAGCGCGCGGAAATTACGCTTGCGGTTCTTGCGGTCGCGCGTGGCGTATTGGTTGGCCTTGTCGACGGCCTGACGCGCCACCTTGAAGGTGTTCTTGCGACGGCCATAGTAGCCTTTTGCGGCCTTGGTGACTTTCTTGTGACGGGCGTGGGTTACTGTCCCACCTTTAACGCGTGCCATATGTCAGTTCTCCTTGGCCTTAGCGGGAATAGGGCATCATCGGGCGGACGATCTTGGCGTCTGCCTCGGACATTACCGTGGTACCACGGGCATCGCGGATGAACTTGTTGGTACGCTTGATCATGCCGTGGCGCTTACCGGCTTGGCCGGTTTTGATCTTGCCATTGGCCGTGACCTTGAACCGCTTTTTGCAGCTCGACTTCGTCTTCATCTTGGGCATTTCCGGCTCCTTCTTAGTTCGGGTCGGTCGTTATGCGCGACTCGGCATGCCACTTAGGCCGGTCCCGCGGACAGGGGGGCCATATACGCCCGCGCCGTTCTGATGGCAAGTGAAAATCGGAGCCTAGCCCAAGCCCAGCCGGCCCAGAAGCCCCGTGCCGCGTTTCGTCGCACGACCGGCCGCTTTCAAGGCCTTGGCCGTCACCTTGGGGCTGACGGACCAAGCAAGCGAACTCCAGTCCAGTGCTTTATGCCCCTGTCCGCCGAAATCGGCCAGCTTGTCCAACAGGAAATTTTCCTGTCTTGCGGCGACAATCGTCTCGCGGTTCAAGCTTTTGATCGTGGGCATCAGCGACTTGAGGCCACGATCGAACACGTAGTCATCCGCAATCGCGATCTGCTGACCGTTTTCCGGCAGGGTCACGATTTTCCCGGCCTCCTTGCCCCTATAGGCAACCGAATGTGTACAGAAGGGAACGGTGGCCGTCCATTTCAGGCTGAGCTTGCGGTTGCCTGTGCGTAGATCAAGTTTGGCATCAGGTGACGCCTTGAGCATCACGTCAAAGGGAAGGTCTTGCCCCGTGCGTTTGGCCAAGGCTGACAGTTGCCTGGACATGCGCGGGGTGCAGACCAGCTTGGCCTTGGTCTCGACCTGGTAGGCCAGAAAGACGGTCTGCTTTTTATAGTAGGTTTTGCTGATCTCCCCTTTTCCCGAGCACGTGTTGCAGGTGACGGTTTCCGTCACGGTCCGGGATGGCCCGCTCCATTTGCCACTTCCTCCGCAATGACCGCACATTCGGTATTCCGACGTCGGTGTACCATGCGCCGTGGTGCCGGGGCTGTTGACATAGGTCGTGACCATGCGCCCGCCCGATCCACCGCAGGCGTGACAGGGCGTGCTGGTCGGTTCGTTTCGCGTCACCACGCGAGAGCCCTTGCCCTTGCAACTGCCACAGGTCGAGGTCTCGACCCGGTCCACGACCTTTTCGATCTTCTTCTTGTAGGCCAGCACCGGGGACGCCTGCGACGCCTTTGCCGACAGAACCGGGTGATCCAGCCACTCGGGCGCCATGTCTTCGACGACCTGCTTGGGCTGAGACTGCACCCGGGACCGAGCGGCTTTCAACGCGGATTTCAGGGCCTTCGGCTTGAAAAGGGAAAAGCGTTCGCCGGTGGCGGGTTGTGCCTCCAGCCGGTCGATTTTCAGGTCAGCATCAAGGGTGATGGTGCCGGAAATCCTGACGTCCTGATCATAGGGTCGTGGCGCATCAAGCGTGCAATCTTCAAAGCTCTTCGCCATACGGTGCAGAACACCGACGACATCAGGTTGATTGAGGTTTGGCATATCGGCCTTGGGGTCCGGGCGTGCACGGGACATGGGGGCGCCTTCTTTTTCAATCCTCATCAAGGCGTCAAGTATGCCAAAAAAGGCACAAAAAATACAGTCGTCCAGAAACAGGCAGCCGAATTCGGATCAAGCCCACCACCCTTTGACCCGTAATTCTATCCTGCTCTCAGACCTCTAAATGGGGTGATAAGCCTTGCACCCCGATTGGCAAAGCAGCCACGGCACAAGCCTGCCGCCTTCAGGCTAGGTATTTTGCCACCACGCGCAGGAAGGTATCGGGAATGTCGTTGATACTGTAGCCGCCCGGCTTGTTCGCAATGGCCCAGACAAGGAGCGCGCCACTTGCCACGATCGTAAAGGCAGCAACCCGCGGCGCGCGGGCGTCGGTGATGGCGGACACGAGCGACAGAATGGCAAAGACCCCCAGAACAAGGCCAATGACAAAGGCAAGGTCGGGGTCCATGGTGACGCTCCTGCAAAGAGTTGCATTTATGGGAACGAATCTTAGCCCGGTTCCGTCGAGTAAATCAAACTTTCCTGACAGGGCGCCACGCGCAGGATGTTGGTGGTGCCCGGCACGTTGAAGGGGACACCGGCGGTCACCACGATCTGATCCAGCGGTTCGGCATAGCCTTGTTCGCGGGCGGCGCGCGCGGCGCTGAGTACCGCCTGTTTGAAGCGCTCAAGCTCGCCCGTCATCACGCAGTTCACCCCCCAGGTCAGGGCCAGCCGCCGCGCGGTCCCGCGCATGTTGGTCATGGCAATGATCGGCACGCGGGGCCGTTCGCGGGCGGTCAGCAGGGCGGTCGTGCCCGACTGGGTGAAACAGCAGATCGCCTTGATGTCGGTGGTTTCCGCGATCTCGCGGGCGGCGGCGACGATGCCGTCGGCCACGGTTGTACGCTCGGCCCGGCGCGAGGCTTCGATGACTTCGCGGTAGGTCGGGTCATCCTCGACCTCGCGGGCGACGTTATCCATGGTGGTCACGGCCTCGACCGGGTAATCGCCCGCCGCCGATTCCGCCGACAGCATGATCGCGTCGGAGCCTTCGTAGATGGCGGTGGCCACATCCGAGACCTCGGCGCGGGTGGGCATGGGCGATTCAATCATCGATTCCAGCATCTGGGTGGCGACGATCACCGGCTTGGCCATCGAGCGGCATTTGCGCACGAGGCGCTTTTGAATGGGCGGCACGTTCTGAACCGGCAATTCCACGCCCAGATCACCGCGCGCCACCATGATGCCGTCGGAGGCTTCGAGAATGGCATCGAAGCGGTCCACCGCGGCGGGTTTTTCAATCTTCGACAGGATCGCGGCGCGGCCCTTGGCCAGGTCGCGGGCCTCGGTCACGTCCTCGGCGCGTTGTACAAAACTGAGCGCGAGCCAATCGACGCCAAGCTCGCAAACGAACTCAAGATCCTTGCGGTCCTTTTCCGACAGGGCGGCCAGCGGCAGCACCACGTCGGGGACATTGACGCCCTTGCGGTTGGAAATGGTGCCGCCGATGACAACCTCGGTCTGGGCGAAATCCTTGCCGCAGTCGGTGACGCGCAGGCGGATCTTGCCATCATTGACCAGCAGGGTCGCACCCACTTCGAGGGCCGCGAAAATTTCCGGGTGGGGCAGGCAGACGCGGGTGGCGTCGCCCTCGGTCTCGTCCAGATCAAGGAGGAAGGGCGCGCCGTCCTCCAGTTCCTCTTCGCCATTGGCGAAGGTGCCGACGCGCAGCTTGGGGCCTTGCAGGTCGGCGAGGATGGCGATCGGGCTTTGCAGTTCTTCTTCGACCTGCCGGATGATGCGGTGTTTCTCGGCGATCTCGTCGTGGATGCCGTGGCTCATGTTCAGGCGAAAGACATCTGCCCCGGCCTCGTGCAGCGCGCGGATCGTATCGTAATCCGAGGAGGAAGGGCCAAGCGTGGCCACGATCTTGACGTTGCGGTGGCGTCTCATGCGGGGGTGTCCTTGTGATCTTGGGTCATCTTGTTGTTGGCTTGGGTGTCCCGCGCCGGGGCGCTTCTGTCAATGGGTCGCCGGTTTAAATTGGCTTTGGTCAAAGCTTCAGTTAGCGCTAACAGGTTCATGGTTCGGTTATTACCCATTTCACTTCCGTGTGCAACTGTCATAGACCGTGCGCAAAGGACATGACAGGCGCATGACGTACATCCCGTTTTTCATCGAAGGGGCGGATCGCCCCGCGCGTTGGCTTATCACTTGCGACCATGCGGCCAATACCGTGCCGCCCTTCGTGGGCGGCGGAAGCCTTGGGCTGGCCGAGGCGGATATGACCCGGCATATCGCCTATGACGTCGGCGCGGCGGGGCTGGCGCGGGGATTGGGTGCGGCGCTGGATGCACCGGTGATCGAGTCGAATTTCTCGCGCCTCGTGATAGATCCGAACCGGGGCGAAGATGACCCGACGCTTTTGATGAAGCTCTATGACGGGACGATTATCCCGGCCAATCGGCACGCGGGGAACGAGGAGCAGGAATTGCGCCTCAATCGTTGTTACCGGCCCTATCACACGGCCCTGGCCGAACTGGCCGCGCGGCGTGACGATACCGTGATTGTCTCGATCCACAGTTTCACGCCGCAACTTCAGGGGCGCCCGCCCCGCCCGTGGCACGTGGGGGTGCTTTATGCCGCCGACGAGCGGCTGAGCCGCCCGTTGATCAACCGTCTGCATCAGGAACATGACCTGTGCATCGGGGAAAACCAGCCCTATGGCGGGCACCTGCCGGGCGATGCCATCGCCCGCCACGCGATTGCCTATCAGCGGCCCAATGTATTGATCGAGTTGCGCAATGACCTGATCGAGGCCGAGGCGGATCAGGCGGCTTGGGCCGAACGTCTGGCCCCGCTTCTGGAAGAGGCGGCGGCAGTCGCCGGGGTGTAGGTCAATCCGGGGTGTAGGTGCCGTGCAAGCAGCCCGTTTCGGCATCGAACCGCGGCGAGGGATGCAGCCGCTCCGGCAACTCGAACGCGGCGCAGACCTCGTAGGCGCTCTCAGACAGGCGCGCATAGCGATAGGGTTCATCGGTAAGCCGGTCCGTCAGTTGCGGCGCCGGGCAATCCCGGGTCTCGTCCAGCCCCTGCGGCAGGGCCTTGCCCGTGGTTCTGGCAAGGCAGGTCACATGGCCCTGAAGGGCGTGTAAATCTGCCATGCGCCTTTGGTCGCGGTTTTCCATGCGCGCGATTTCAGGCCCACCAATGAGCCAGAACCCGGCAGCCAAAGCCGCCGCGACACCGGCACAGAGCAGGAATTGGGGAAGCGCCTTATTCGCCATCGCCGTCCTCCGCCAGTTGCGCCCGGTAATAGAGAAAGATCACCCCCGACACCGCCGCCACCACGGCGGACTTGGCAAGGAATTGAAGCGTTGCCTCGCCATCCAGAAAGGTGAAAAGCACGAAAACGAGGGTGCCCAGAAGCGACAGCGCGGCAAGGAACAGGACGATATAGCCCACCCATTTGCGTACAACCGAACGACGCAGCCCCATGTCGGCCATGGTCGCACGTTCCGCCCGGCGGTTGAGCCATGCGAAAAGCGGGAAAAAGACGATCAGCGTCGCCATGGACCAGCGTATCGAGGACAGTCGATAGAATCTGCCGCCCGTTCCATCCGGGTCGGGCCAGGCATAGTCGATCAGGTTGATCCCCAGCATCACCAGATGCCATGCGGTCATGCCCAGCGCGATGAAGATCAGGCCATACAGAAAGGACTCGCGCGCCGAAACAAAGGGGCGCGGAAGCGGGACGGGCGGCAAGAAAGCGGTATCGTCCCATGCCTTGAGGCCGGTGTCGATTTCGCTGTTGGTCCAACCGGCCTGATGCAGGGCTTGTTGAATCTCGGTGCGCGAGCGGCCCGCGTTCAGCGCCTCGTGCACGAAGGCGGCGATCTGATCGGAGTTCTTCATGGGTCCCCTTTCCGGCCATCTGGCCGTGACAGTTCACATGAAAAGTGAACCGTGCGCCATGACAGCGGTCAAGTCAGGGTTTCCGCTGTGTCAGAGCCAGTCGCGCAGGATCGGGATAAGGGGGATGTCGGCGGGCGGCATGGGATAGTCGCGCAGCTCGTTCACCCGCGCCCATTTCAGGGTTTGCCCCTCGCGGCCTTGCGGGAAGCCCTCCCACTTGCGGCAGGCATAGAGCGGCATAAGCAGGTGGAAGTCTTCGTAAGAATGGCTGGCGAAGGTCAGCGGCGCGAGGCAGCTTTCCCAAGTGTCGATGCCCAACTCCTCCTGCAACTCACGGATCAGGGCGTGTTCAGGGGTTTCGCCGGGTTCCACCTTGCCGCCCGGAAACTCCCACAGGCCCGCCATGGATTTGCCTTCGGGGCGTTGGGTCAGAAGGATACGGCCATCGACATCGATCAGGGCCACGGCCGAGACAAGAACGGTCTTCATGAACGGTAATCCGCGTTGATCTCGATATACCCGTGGGTCAGATCGCAGGTCCAGACATGGGCGGTGCCGCCGCCAAGGCCAAGGTCCACATGCAGCACCAGTTCGGAGTTCTTCATGTAGGCGGCGGCCTTTTCCTCGCTGTAGTCGGGGCTGACCCAACCATCCTTGGCGACCAGCGTGTCGCCGAACCAGATCGACAGGGTGTCGCGGTCGGCCTTGGCGCCGGATTTGCCGACGGCCATGACCACCCGGCCCCAGTTGGGGTCTTCCCCCGCGATGGCGGTTTTGACGAGGGGCGAATTGGCGATGGCAAGCGCATGGGTGCGGGCATCGGCATCGCTGGCCGCGCCAGTAACCGAAACCTCGACGAATTTCGTGGCCCCCTCGCCGTCGCGCACGACCTGATGGGCAAGGTCCAACATCACGCTGCGCAGCCCCTCCATGAAGCCGACGCTGGTGTCGGTCACGCGGATGCCCGAGGCCCCGGTGGCCCCCACCAGAAGCGTGTCGGAAGTGGAGGTGTCGCTATCGACGGTGATGCAGTTGAAGGTCTTGTCGTTGAGGGCCGAAACCATGGTTTGCAAGGTCGGCTGATCAATCGCGGCATCGGTGAAGATATAGACCAGCATCGTCGCCATATCCGGCGCGATCATGCCCGAACCCTTGGCGATGCCCGCGATATGCACGGGTTGCCCGTCAATGTGAATCGTGGTGCCCGCGCCCTTGGGGAAGGTATCGGTCGTCATGATGGCGGTGGCGGCATCTTCGAGCGAGGCGGAGCCGAGGGCCGCAGTCAGATCCTTGACCTTGCCGGTGATCCGGTCATGCGGCAGGCGTTCGCCGATGACCCCGGTGGCCGAGGTGAAAACGCGCGAAGCGGGCAGGCCGGTGGCTTTCGCCACCGCCTCGCAAATCGCGGAAACCGAGCCATCCCCGGCCTTGCCGGTGAAGGCGTTTGAGTTGCCGGAATTGACGATGATCGCCGCCCCCTCGTCGGAGTGTGTGCCGATCTTGGCCTGACAATCCAGCACGTTGGCCGAGCGCGTGGCCGAGCGGGTAAAGGCCCCGGCAACCACGCTTCCGGGGGCCAGCCGCGCCAGCATCACATCGGTCCGGCCTTCGTAACGAACGCCGGCTTCGATGGTGGCAAGACTGAGCCCGCCCACCTCGGGCAATGCGGGAAAGGCCGCAGGGGCCAAGGGGGAACGCGGCGGCGTGGCACCCATGGATCAGTCCTCCAGCAGGGTCATGTCGTTGATGGCCGTGGGGTCGATGCCCGAAGTATCGGCGCGCTCAATCTCGGCCCCGGCTTCAAGGGTTTTGACATGCTCTTCGAAGGCGGCCTGACGCAGTTCCTCTTCCAGTTGGGCGCGCACCTCATCAAGGCTGGGCTGTTCCTTGATCCGGGTTTCGTTGAGCTTGATCACATGCCAGCCGAATTGCGTTTGCACGGGCGCGGACAGGGCGCCGACCTCAAGCTCGGTCACGGCGTTGAAGAAGGATTCCACCATGGTGCCCTCACCGAACCAGCCCAGATCGCCGCCGTTGGCGCCCGACGGGCCGACGGATTTTTCCTGTGCCAGCGCGGTGAAATCGGCCCCGCCTTCCAGTTCTTCGATCAGGGCCTTTGCCTCCTCCTCGGTCTCGACGAGGATATGCGCGGCCCTGTATTCGGTTTCTTCCTCGGCGCTGCCGTATTTTTCGTCATAGGCGGCCTGCACGGCCTCGGCATCCAGATCGCCGCCCATCACATCGGTGATGACCTCACCGGCGATCACGGCGCGGCGTTCGTTTTCGATCAACAGCTCGGCCTGGCGGGAAAGCTCGCCTTCGAAATCCTGCATCAGCAGGGTTTGCTGTACCAGTTGCTCAAGAATGCCGTTGAACAGCACCTCGGGGGGCAGTTGGTTGTATTGCTGTGGCAGGCTGGAGCGCAGGGCGATCATGTGGCCCAGCGTGATGTCGGTGCCATCCACCGTGGCCACCACGGTTTCGGGGTCGGGCGCATCCTGTGCCGTGGCGGGGGCGGCGGTGGCAAGCCCCAGGGCGAGTGCGGCGGCGGAGAAAAAAGACGGACGGATAAGCATGAAAGACCTTTCCTTGCGTTCGAGGCTGCCCGGCACGCGGCCTTGCGTGACGTTGACACTTATTCAGCGGCCCCTTACATCGCCTTGAAAGCCAAGGCAAAGCCGCCATTCCATGCCTGTTCTAGGGTGGCGGGCCAGACGGGGCAAGCAATTGCCTTTCACGAAAAAGCAAAAGACCGGAACGGATAGCACATGTTGGGTATTGGAACCGTCGCCAAGAAGATCTTCGGCACCGCGAATGACCGCAAGATCAAGGCGACACGCCCTCTGGTCGCCAAGATCAACGCACTGGAACCCGAGTACGAATCCCTGAGCGACGACGGGCTGATCGAGAAAACGGCGGAATTCAAAGCCCGGATCGAAAACGGCGAAAGCCTTGATGCCATCCTGCCCGAGGCCTTTGCCAACTGTCGCGAAGGGGCACGCCGCACACTGGGCCTGCGGGCCTTCGACGTACAGTTGATGGGCGGTATCTTCCTGCACCAAGGCAATATTTCCGAGATGAAGACCGGCGAGGGCAAAACCCTTGTTGCCACCTTCCCCGCCTACCTCAACGCGCTGACCGGCAAGGGCGTGCATATCGTGACGGTCAACGATTACCTCGCCCGCCGCGACGCCGAGTGGATGAGCAAGGTTTACGGTGCCCTGGGCCTGAGCACCGGGGTGGTCTATCCGCAGCAGCCCGACGATGAAAAACAACAGGCCTATGCCGCCGACATCACCTATGCCACCAACAACGAGCTTGGCTTCGATTACCTGCGCGACAACATGAAATCCTCGCTTGAGGAAATGAGCCAGCGCGGGCACCATTTTGCCATCGTCGACGAGGTGGATAGCATCCTGATCGACGAGGCGCGGACGCCGCTGATCATTTCCGGCCCGGCGCAGGACCGCAGCGACCTGTATGTCGCGATTGATGCGCTGATTCCCGATCTGACGGACGAGCATTACACCATCGACGAAAAAGCCAAGAGCGTGACCTTCACCGATGAAGGCAACGAGTATCTGGAAGAACTGCTGCATTCCAAGGGTCTGCTGGACGAGGGGCAATCGCTTTACGACCCCGAAAGCACCACCATCGTGCACCACGTCAACCAGGGGCTTCGGGCGCATAAACTGTTCCTGAAGGATCGCGATTACATCGTGCGCGACGGCGAGGTGATGCTGATCGACGAGTTCACCGGCCGGATGATGGCCGGGCGGCGCCTGTCCGAGGGCCTGCATCAGGCCATCGAGGCCAAGGAAGGCTGTGAGATCAAGCCCGAGAACGTCACGTTGGCGCAGGTGACCTTCCAGAACTATTTCCGCCTTTATGAAAAGCTGTCGGGGATGACCGGCACCGCCGCCACCGAGGCCGAGGAATTCGCCGAAATCTACGGCCTTGGCGTGGTCGAGGTGCCCACCAACAAGCCCATCGCGCGACTTGACGAGGACGACGCGGTGTATCGCACCGCGCAGGAGAAATTCAACGCCATCGTGGAGTCGATCCGCGAGGCGCATGAGAAGGGTCAGCCGATCCTTGTCGGCACCACCTCGATCGAAAAATCCGAGGTGCTGAGCCAGCTTTTGACGCAGGCGAAGATCAAGCACAACGTGTTGAACGCGCGCCAGCACGAGCAGGAGGCGCAGATCGTCGCCGATGCCGGGAAGCTGGGCGCGGTGACCATCGCCACCAACATGGCCGGGCGCGGCACCGACATCAAACTGGGCGGCAATGTCGATTTCAAGATCATGGAGGCGCTGGAGGCCAGCCCCGAGGGCGACCCCGAAGCGATCCGCGAAAAGATCGAAGCCGAGCACGCCAAGGACGAGGAAGCGGTGAAAGAGGCCGGGGGCCTGTTCGTGCTGGCCACCGAACGCCACGAAAGCCGCCGGATCGACAACCAGTTGCGCGGCCGGTCGGGCCGTCAGGGGGATCCGGGGCGCTCGGCCTTCTTCCTGTCGCTGGATGACGACCTGATGCGCATCTTCGGCTCGGAGCGCCTTGAAAAGGTGCTGTCCACGCTGGGCATGAAGGAAGGCGAGGCGATCGTTCACCCATGGGTCAACAAATCGCTGGAACGCGCGCAGGCCAAGGTGGAAGGGCGCAACTTCGACATCCGCAAGCAGTTGTTGAAGTTCGACGACGTGATGAACGAACAGCGCAAGGTGATCTTCAACCAGCGTCTGGATATCATGAAGGCCGAGGACCTGTCGGAAATCGTACAGGACATGCGCGGCGAGGTGATCGACGATCTGGTCGAAGAATACATGCCGCCGAAAACCTATGCCGATCAGTGGGATACCGAGGGGCTTCATGCCGCGGTCATGGAACAGCTCAACATGGACCTGCCGGTTAAGGACTGGGCCGATGAGGAAGGCGTGGACGACGATGACATCGCCGAACGCCTTGAGAATGCCGCCGACGACATGATGGCGCAGAAGGCCGCGGCCTTCGGCCCCGAGAACATGCGCGCCATCGAAAAACAGATCCTCTTGCAGGCCATCGACCAGAAATGGCGCGAGCACCTTCTGACGCTGGAGCACCTGCGCAGCGTCGTGGGCTTCCGTGGCTACGCACAGCGCGATCCGCTGAACGAATACAAGAACGAAGCCTTCCAACTGTTTGAAACCATGCTGGACAGCCTGCGGCAGGACGTGACCCAACGCCTGTCGCAGATCCGGCCCATGACCGAAGAAGAACAGCAGGCCATGCTGGCCCAGATCGAGGAACAGCGCGCCCAGATGGAGGAGGCCGCCAAGGCCCGCCAACCGGGCAGCAAGGTGGCCGAACCCGGGCAGGAAGGCACCGCGCAGAACTTTGACGAGACCGACCCCTCGACATGGGGCAACCCGGGCCGGAACGAGGCCTGCCCCTGTGGATCAGGTAAAAAATTCAAGCATTGTCACGGACGCTTGGCCTAGGGTTTCGGCCCTTGGTGCAGCCCTAAAGACTCCGCAAGGCCGCCACATGGCGGCCTTTTTCCTTGGCTATGTTTCCCCCTGATCCTTTTCAGGTTCAGGAGAATGTCATGTCCAAGGCAACGCGTTATATCACCGCTGGCGGCACCCTGTTTTGCGCGCTTGGCATCGGATTTCTGATGCAAATGAATGCACAACAGAACAAGCCCGAGCCGGGACTTGCCCCCGAACCGGTCGAGTCTTCGGTCATCACCGGCACATCCACCCAAGGGGCCGGTTTGACCAATGACGGCAGGTTTCAGATCTCGGACATTCAATTGACTGCCGCCGACGGCGTCACCCCTCCGAAAGCCGCGCCACAGCCCCAAAGGCTGCCGGACCAGCCCTTGGCGCGGACAGCCTTTGACGATGCCGCGGCATCCGAGGCCCCGGTCGGCGACTTGCCGCGCGAAGAACCCGCCCCGGAATTTTCCTGTGACTTCGAACTGACCGCAACACCGACGGCAGCCGCCATGGTAGAGCTTGAGCTGAAAGCCCCCTGCATGGTGAACGAGCGTTTCACGCTGCACCATAACGGGCTGATGTTCACCTCTGTCACGGATGATGCGGGCACAAGCCATATGACGGTTCCGGCGCTTGCGGAAAACGCCATATTCATCGCGGCCTTTCCCGATGGTGACGGGGCCGTGGCCAATGCCGTGGTCTCCTCGGTGGAGTATTACGACCGCTATGTCGTGCAATGGCAGGGACAATCGGGCCTACAGGTACACGCCCTTGAGTACGGTGCAGATTACGGCGACACCGGGCACGTCTGGGCCGGGGCGGCCCGCGACATGGGCACCGCCGCGCGTGGCGAAGGCGGGTTCATCACCCGGCTTGGCCCGACCGGCATGGACAGCGCGCGCATGGCCGAGGTCTATACCTTCCCCACCATGACCGCCCAACAGGACGGCGAGATCGACCTGAGCCTTGAGGCCGAGGTAACACGCGCCAATTGTGGCCGCGACATCGAGGCACAAAGCCTGCGGATTTCCGGCACTGAGGCCCCCGAGGCCAGCGACCTTGTGCTTGCCATGCCCGAATGTGACGCGGTTGGTGACTATCTGGTGTTGAAAAACATGTTCAATAACCTGAAGATCGCGCAAAACTGATCCGCAGAAACCGGGGGCCTATCGATGTCATTGGTACGTGCGGCGTTCAGCGCCGCACTTTTTCTTTTTTGTATGGCAACCGCCGGGCTTGCGCAGGATGTCACCCTGACCTCGCGCGATGGCGATGTCGAGATTTCCGGCAATCTTCTGGGGTTCGACGGTGAGTTTTACCGCGTCGACACGGTTTATGGCGAGTTGACGGTGGATGGCTCGGGCGTGCTGTGCGACGGGCCGGGATGCCCCAACCTTGAAAATTACGTCGCGCGCGTCACCCTGTCGGGCGCGCCGGTGATTGGGCGCGTGTTGATGCCCGCCCTGATCGAGGCCTTCGCAATACGCAACGATTACGGCCTTGAGCGGGTCAATGAGAACGGCAAAAGCTTCACCTATGCCCTGACGGATGGCGAAACTGAGCGCCTGATCGGCGAGTTCACCTTTCGCCTGAACAACACCGACGAGGGCTTTGCCGACCTGCTGGCCAACGAGGCGGATATGGTGATGGCCCTGCGCGAGGCGCGGCGCAACGAGGTGTCGCACGCCCGCAAGGCCGGGCTTGGAGACCTCGATGCACGGGGCCGAAGCCGGGTTCTGGCCCTGGATGCGCTGGTGCCCGTGGTCGCGCCCAGCAACCCGGTGCAGGCAATCACCGTGCCCGATCTGGCCCGGGTTCTGGCCGGGGAGATCGACAATTGGCGCGATCTGGGGGGGCCGGACGCGCCGATTGCCGTTCACCTGCGCGATGCGCGCTCGGGTTTGGGGCAGGCCACCGAGGATCGCCTGCTTGCCCCGCTTCGCAAGCCGCTGATCGAACGCGCCCTGCGCCACGAAGACACCCCCGCCCTGATCAAGGCCGTGGCCGATGATCCTTTCGCGCTTGGTGTGACCAGCCATTCGGAAACCGGCAACACGTGGGAACTGGCCCTCAAGGGCGACTGCGGCTTTGCCCTGCGGGCCACCCGCCGCGCCGTCAAGACCGAGGATTACCCCCTGACCGCACCGCTGTTTCTTTACACCCCCGCACGCCGCTTTCCCAAGCTGGTGCGCGAATTCCTGTCCTATATGCGCGACCCCTCGGCCCAACTTGTAATCCGGCGTGCCGGGTTCGTCGACCAATCCCCCGAGGAGGTCGAGATCAACGCGCAGGGCGATCGTTTTGCCAATGCCATCGCCCGCGCAGGCCGCGAAGTGGGCTTGGAAGAATTGCAACGCATGGTCAAAACGCTGGCCCCCTTGCGGCGGCTGACCACGACCTTCCGGTTCGAGGCCGGGTCCGCGCGACTGGATGCGCAATCACGGTCGAACGTGCGGCAACTGGCCCGTGCGATGGAGGTGGGGCTGTACGATGCGCGGCGGCTGGTTTTCGTGGGCTTCAGCGACGGCGAAGGCCCCGCCGCTGCCAACCGCGACATCGCCATGCGCCGGGCCAAAACCGTGCGGGACGCGGTGACAAGTGCCGCCGAAACCGCCAACCTCGCGCGCATCAAGCTTGAGGTCGAAGCCTTTGGCGAGGCGATGCCCATGGCCTGCGATGACAGCGCATGGGGCCGGCAGGTGAACCGCCGGGTCGAGGTCTGGGTGCGTTAGATGTACCCCTCGGCCCGAAAGCTGAGTTCACAGGATTTGCCGATAATAATGTGGTCATGCAGCGCAAGGCCCAGCGCCTCGGCCGCCGTGGCCACCTGCGCCGTCATTGCAATATCCGCCTCTGACGGCGTCGGGTCGCCCGAAGGGTGGTTATGCACGAGGATCAGCGCACTGGCATTCAAATGCAGCGCCCGTTTGACCACCTCGCGCGGATAAACCGGCACGTGATCCACCGTGCCCTTGGCCTGTTCTTCATCGGCAATCAGAACGTTCTTGCGGTCAAGATAGAAAACCCGAAACTGCTCGGTCTCGCGATGCGCCATGGTGGTGTGGCAATAATCCAGCAGGGCATCCCAGCTTGAGATCACCTGCCGCTGCATCACCCGGGCGCGCGACAACCGATGCGCGGCGGCTTCGATCACCTTCAACTCGCAAATCACCGCCTCCGCCACGCCCGGAACCTGCGACAGGCGCTCGGGCGGGGCGGAAAGCACCCCGTTGAAATCCCCGAACTGGTCCAGCAATGCCCGCGCCAGTGGTTTCACATCCCGGCGCGGGATAGCGCGAAAAAGGACCAGTTCCAAAAGCTCGTAATCCGGCATGGCCTGCGCGCCGCCCTCCAGAAACCGCGCCCTGAGCCGCTTGCGATGATCCTTGATGTAGGACGGCAAGGCGCCCCCGTCCGCCACCGGAACGGCGGGCGCTTCGTCGCTTTCGAAAAGCGGCAGGGGCATCTCGGAAAAGGCGTTGCGCTGCGACATGGGCAAACCCTGCCGCAGCGAGATGAACGAAGAGTTAACGCAGGTCTTAACTGGCGGCCTTCATCAAACCTTCGTCCTGCAACCGCGCGTGGGCGGCATCCAGCGCCGTGGTGGCGCGGTCGATCAGGGTGTCGATCTCAGGCTTGGTGATGACCAGGGGCGGCGAGATCACCATCCGGTCGCCCACGTGACGCATCACCAGGTTGTTGGCAAAACATTCCTCGCGACAGATCAACCCGGCGGTGCCCGCATCGGCGGCGAACTGCGCGCGGGTGGCCTTATCCGGCGTCAGCGCGATAGAGCCCATCAACCCGGCAATCTTGGCCTCCCCCACCAGCGGGTGATCGACCAGACCTTCCCATTTCTGCTTGAGGTAGGGCGCGGTTTCGGAGCCGGCACGGTCGACGATGCCTTCCTCCTCCAGAATACGCAGGTTCTCGAGCGCCACGGCACAGGCCACGGGATGGCCCGAATAGGTATAGCCATGCGCGAATTCGCAGGCGTTCATCACCTCGGCCACCTCGTCACAGACGATGGAGCCACCGATGGGCGCATAGCCCGAACTCAGCCCCTTGGCGATGGTCATGATATGCGGGCGGATGCCATAGGTCTGCGAGCCGAACCATTGCCCCGTACGGCCAAAGCCGCAGATCACCTCGTCGGCGATCAGCAGGATACCGTATTTGTCGCAAATCCGCTGAATCTCGGGCCAGTAGGTTTCGGGCGGGACGATCACGCCGCCCGCACCCTGCACTGGCTCGCCGATGAAGGCGGCGACGCGATCTTCACCCAATTCCAGAATCGCCTCTTCCAACTCCTGCGCGCGGGCAAGGCCGAACTCCTCGGGCGTCATATCGCCCCCTTCGGCCCACCAGTTGGGTTGGTTGATGTGGTGAATGTCGGGGATCGGCAGCCCGCCTTGCGCGTGCATCCCCTGCATCCCGCCAAGGCTGGCGCTGCCCACCGACGATCCGTGATAGGCGTTCTTGCGGCTGATGATGATGTTCTTGTCGGGCTTGCCCTTTTGCGCCCAATAGGTGCGGACAAGGCGAATGTTGGTGTCGTTCGCTTCGGACCCCGACCCGGCATAGAACACGTGGTTCAGATCCCCGGGGGCCAGCTGCGCCAGACGTTCCGAAAGGGCGATCACCGGCACATGGGTCGTCTGGAAGAAGGTGTTGTAATAGGGCAGTTCCTTCATCTGCCGCGCGGCGGCCTCGGCCAGTTCGTCGCGCCCATAACCAAGGTTCACACACCACAGCCCCGCCATGGCATCCAAAATCTCGTTGCCGTCGCTATCGGTCAGGGTCACGCCCTTGGCGCGGGTGATCACCCGCGCGCCCTTGGCGTTGAGTTCGTCCCCGTTGGTGAAGGGATGCATATGGTGCGCGGCATCCAGCGCCTGCAATTCGGCGGTGGGCATATGGTTGGTGATCAGGGTCATGACCGGGCCTTTCGATATCAGCGATTCGGGACAGTCGGGCCATGTGCGGCCCCTTTTGCCCAGAATATGATCAAATTATTCCCTGTCAATCGAATCAGTATCACCCGCCCGGATCGTCCAGTGACTGGCGCACTTGCTCCATTCCCTGGATCACATCCTCGCGGATCGCCCGTGCCGCGCCTTCCGCATCGCGGGCATGCATGGCGGCCAAAAGTTCCTTATGCTTGTCGGGCAGATTCTGGGTTCCCATCCGCCCGCAAACGACCCTGAGCGACGGCCCGAACCGGAGCCACAGACCATCTGCCATATCCGACAGGATCGGCGCCTCGGCCAGATCGTAAAGCTCCTTGTGAAACCGGTAATTCGACTCGAGATACCCCCGCAGATCACCCCGCGTAATCGCCGCATCGAGTTCGGTATCGAGGCGTTCGAGGTGGTCCAGGTCGGCAGGCGCCGCGCGCTCGGTCGCGCGCAGGGCAAGATGAGGGTCAAGCCATTGGCGCGCAAGGATCAATTCGCTGACGTTCGCCGCGCTCAGAAGCGGCACACAGACCCGGCGGTTGCCCTGGAATTCCAAGGCGCCCTCGGCGGTCAGGCGGCGGATCGCCTCGCGCACGGGCGTCATCCCCGCGCCCAGCCGGTCGGTCAGGCCCTGAATGGTCACCGCCTGCCCCGGAGCCAGATCGCCGAACAGCACCAGTGCGCGCAATTGCCGATAGATCACCTCATGCGCGGGAAGACGCCTTCCCGACCCGGCTTGGGCGGTCAAATTATGTGCAACTTTGGTCATGCTTTCGGCCCCTGCGCGCAGTGCGTGTTTGTCATCGCTTGCGAGTTTAGCCACTGCGTGAAAACATTACCATATTGCCATAGGCGGAATTTTTTGATCAAATCCGTCGCCAAGGCACCAACAAGGATGCCATCCAACGGGAGACCAATGATGAGAAACCTGATTCTGACCGCAACCGCCACCCTGGCCTTGGGCGCAATGACCGCCCAGGCCGAAGAGGTGCGCGTATACAACTGGTCCGATTACATCGACGAAGAGCTGCTGACCAAGTTCGAAGAGGAAACCGGATATGACCTGGTTTACGACGTCTTCGACAGCAACGAGTTGCTGGAAACCAAGATGCTGGCCGGCGGCTCGGGCTATGACGTGGTGGTGCCGACCGGCAGCTTCCTGCTGCGGCAAATTCAGGCCGGTGCCTTCCAGAAGCTGGACTATGACAAGTTGCCCAACTCGGACAACCTGTGGGACGTGATCAAGGAACGGCTCAAGGGCTATGGCTCCGACGTGCCGATCAGCGAATACGCGATCAACTACATGTGGGGTACCACGGGCCTTGGCGTGAACACCGGCAAGGTGGCCGAAGTTCTGGGCGAGGACGCCCCGATTGACAGCCTTGCCCTGATTTTCGAACCCGAGAACATGGAAAAACTGGCCGAATGCGGCGTGCATTTCCTTGATGCCCCCGATGAAATGGTGCCTGCGGCCCTGACCTATCTGGGCCATGACCCCAACACCACCGACCCTGACGAACTGGACGCCGCGGGCGAGTTGATGATGTCGGTCCGCCCCTACGTTCAGAAATTCCACAGCAGCGAATACATCAATGCGCTGGCCAATGGCGACATCTGTGTGGCTGTCGGCTGGTCAGGGGATGTGTTGCAGGCGCGGGACCGTGCCGCCGAAGCCGATAACGGCGTCGAGATCGCCTACAACCCGCCCAAGGAGGGCGCGGTGATGTGGTTCGACATGATGGCCGTTCCGGTGGATGCCCCCAACCCCGAGGGCGCACATGCCTTCCTGAATTTCATCATGGACGCGCAGAACATGGCGCAGGCGACGAACTATGTTTACTACGCCAACGGCAACAAGGCCTCGCAGGAATACCTCAACGAGGACGTGATCAACGATCCGGCGATCTATCCGTCCGAAGAGACGCTTGATAACACCTATATCAAGAAGCCCTACGACATGCGCACCCAGCGCGTCGTGACGCGCCTTTGGACCCGCATCAAATCGGGCACCTGACGCCCTGCAATCCGGCCCGCGCAACACCGCTTGCGCGGGCCGCTTCAGTCTTGAGGTGGGACAGGTATGAGCCAGACAGTTTTCGAGCCTTGGAATGACCCTGCGGCCAAACCCTTGATCCAGTTCAAGGGCGTAACCAAGCGGTTCGGTGAATTCACCGCGATCGACGATCAGACATTCGACATCTACGAGAAAGAATTCTTTGCCCTGCTGGGCCCCTCGGGCTGTGGCAAGACCACCATGATGCGGATGCTGGCCGGGTTCGAGGCGCCGACCGAAGGCACCATATGGCTGGATGGGCAGGACATCGCCCCGATTCCCCCCAACAAGCGCGCCGTGAATATGATGTTCCAGTCCTACGCGCTGTTTCCACATCTGTCGGTCTGGGACAATATCGCCTTCGGCCTGAAACGCGACGGCATGGGCCGCGACGCCATCGGCGACCGGGTGGCCGAGATGCTCAAACTCACCCGGCTTGAGAAATTCGCAAAGCGCAAACCGCACCAGATTTCCGGCGGGCAACGGCAGCGCGTGGCCTTGGCCCGCAGCCTTGCCAAGGCGCCCAAGCTGCTGCTGCTCGACGAACCACTGGGCGCACTGGATGCCAAGCTGCGGCAGGATACACAGTTCGAATTGATGGACATTCAGGAAACCACGGGCACCACTTTCGTGATCGTCACCCACGACCAGGAAGAGGCAATGACCGTGGCCTCCCGCGTGGCGGTGATGGATCATGGCCGGATCATTCAGGCCGACACCCCCGCCCGCATCTATGAAAACCCCAATACCGTTTACGTGGCCGATTTCATCGGCGACGTGACGATCATCGAAGGCACCGTTACCCGCAATGGCGCGGGCTATGACGTGGCCTTTGCCGAAGATCAGCCCACCCTGCATGCCGAAACCGATACAGACCTTGCCGACGGCAGTCGCGCGGCCCTCGCCATTCGGCCCGAAAAAGTCTCTATCTCGGCGGAAAAGCCAGACGACAAGCGCAACGCCCTCAAGGGCAAGATCCTTGATATTGCTTACTTGGGGAACCTTTCGACCTATCACGTCGAACTGCCCAATGGGCAGATCATCAAGGCGCAGGCCGCCAATACCCGCCGCCTGTCGCGCCGCTCCTTCACATGGGAAGACGAGGTCTGGATTTCCTGGACAGACACCGCCGCCGTCTTGCTGGAGGCCTGATCATGCGGCGCGTGGCCCTTATCGCTGTCCCCTACCTGTGGCTTCTGGCGCTGTTCCTGGTGCCTTTCATCATCGTGCTGAAAATCTCGCTCAGCGACTATGCCCTGTCGATCCCGCCCTATAGCCCGACTTTGGACCTCACCACCGGGTGGGAGGGGATAAAATCTTTCTTCGGCAGTCTGGATTTCGAGAATTTCACCTTCCTGACCACCGATGACCTGTATTGGAAGGCCTACCTGTCATCGGTGAAAATTGCCGTGATCGCCACCTTCTGCACGCTTCTGGTGGGCTACCCCATTGCCTATGGCATGGCCAACGCGCCCGACCACTGGCGGCCCACCCTGATGATGCTGGTGATCCTGCCGTTCTGGACCAGTTTCCTGATCCGGGTCTATTCGTGGATGGGGATTCTCTCGACCGAAGGCTACCTGAACCAGTTGCTTATCGGCATGGGCCTGATTTCCGAACCGCTGATGATCCTCAACACCAATACGGCGGTCTATATCGGCATCGTATATACCTACCTTCCCTTCATGATCCTGCCCATCTATTCCACGCTTGAACGGATGGATGCCTCGCTTCTGGAAGCCGCCGAGGATCTGGGCTGTTCCCGGATGCAGGCGTTTTGGCTGGTAACCTTTCCGCTGTCCCGCAATGGGATCATCGCGGGGTGTTTCCTTGTCTTCATCCCGACCATCGGTGAATTCGTCATTCCCGCGCTTCTGGGCGGGTCCGACACCCTGATGATCGGCAAGGTCCTGTGGGAGGAATTCTTCAATAACCGCGATTGGCCGGTGGCCTCGGCCGTGGCGGTGATCCTGCTGCTGATCCTGATCGTGCCGATCATCCTGTTCCAGCGCAACGAACAGAAACAGCGGGAGGCCGAGGAATGAGGACCGCGACACAGCCGAAATCTTCAAAAGATTTCGGACCGATTTCTTTTCAAGAAATCGGCATGCCGGAGGACATCGCATGAGACGTTTCACATGGTTCAATGCCACGTCCCTCACGCTTGGCTTTGCCTTTCTTTACCTGCCGATGGTGATCCTCATCGTCTACAGCTTCAACGACTCCAAGCTCGTCACCGTCTGGGCGGGGTTCTCGACCAAGTGGTACGGCACCCTGCTGCAGAACGAGGCGTTTCTGGATGCCGCATGGGTCACGCTTCAGGTGGCGGTCATCAGCTCCACCATTGCCACGGTGCTTGGCACCATGGCCGCCTATGTGCTGGTCCGGGCGGGGCGTTTCGCGGGCCGCACCCTGTTTTCCGGCATGATCTATGCACCGCTTGTCATGCCCGAGGTGATCACCGGCCTGTCGCTGCTGCTCTTGTTCATCGGGATCGGGCTGGATCGCGGGGTGCTGACCATCATCCTTGCCCATACGACATTCTCGATGTGCTATGTCTCGGTAGTGGTCTCCTCGCGCCTCGTCAGTTTCGACCGCTCCCTCGAAGAGGCCGCGCTTGATCTGGGCTGCACCGCGATGGAGGCCTTCCGTCTTGTCACCCTGCCGATCATCGCGCCTGCCGTGATCTCGGGCTGGTTGCTGGCCTTTACCCTCTCGCTTGACGATCTGGTGATCGCGTCGTTCACCGCCGGCCCCTCGGCCACCACCCTGCCGATCAAGATCTGGTCGTCGATCCGCCTTGGCGTCAGCCCGGAAATCAACGCGCTCTCGACCTTGCTGATCGCGATTGTCGCCGTCGGGGTGATCACCGCCTCGCTGATCACCAAGCGCGCGGCCCTGAGGCAAGAGGCGGAAGAACGCGCCGCCGAGCGCGCATGAAACAGGTCTTTCCACCGTATACCTATGGCGCAGGCCCGCGCGCAGCCTGCTATTGGGCCGATACAGTCTCTGATCCGGCCTTGTCTACGGCCTCCGGTCCCCTGTCCTGCGATGTGGCGGTGATCGGGGCGGGCTTCACCGGCCTGTCCGCCGCCCTGCATCTGGCCGAGGGCGGTGCCGATGTGGTGGTGCTTGACGCGCAAAGCCCCGGGTGGGGCGCCTCGGGCCGCAACGGCGGCTTTTGCTGTCTGGGTGGGTTCGGGGCCCCCGACGGCGTCATCGCCCGCCTGCACGGCGAAGCCGCCCGCGTCGAGGCCCGCCAGACCGAGATGGCCGCGGTCGAAACCGTCGACTCCCTGATCACCCGCCTGGGTCTTGACGTTGACCGCCATTCCAACGGCGAAACCATCATGGGCTTTACACCCAAATCCCTTACCGAATTCGAAAAAGAGGCCGAGCGCGTTCACTCCGACCTCGGCATCACCCCCGACATCCACCAGAACGCCCAACTGGCCGGGCTTGGCATGTCAGGGCCTTTCCATTGCGGTATGTCGATCCCGGTGGGTTTTGGCCTCAACCCGGCAAAATACGCCCTTGGCCTCGCCCGTGCCGCAACCGATGCGGGCGCCCGTATCTTTTCCCACAGTCCGGTGCGCCGCATCGACCACGGACAGGGCTTCACCCTGCACAGCGACAGTGCACAGATCACCGCCAAGCGCCTGATCGTGGCGACCAACGGCTATTCCTCGGATGACCTGCCCGAATGGATGCGCGCCCGCTACCTGCCCGCACAATCCAACGTGCTGGTCACCCGCACGCTATCGGAGGAAGAAATCGCCGCCCAAGGCTGGTCCACCGAGCAGATGGCCTATGACGAGCGGTTCTTCCTGCATTACTTCCGCCTGATGCCGAACCGCCGGTTCCTGTTCGGGATGCGCGGCGGCTTGTTCAGTTCGCCCAAATGGGACGCGCGGATGCACCGCACCATCCGCCAGCATTTCGAACGGATGTTCCCCGCCTGGGCGCATATCGACACGCCCTACAGTTGGAATGGCTTGCTGAGCGTTTCACGCGATATGACCCCCTATTGCGGCCCGATCCCCGAGATGCCCAGCGCCTTCACCGCGCTTAGCTATCAGGGCAACGGCGTTGCCATGGGCAGCCACGCAGGGACACTCCTTGCCGATCTGGCGCAAGACAAGACGCCGACACCCATGTACCCCGAAATCATGCGCAAACCGCCCCGGCGCTTCCCCTTGGGCCGCCTGCGGCGCGCGTGGCTCTGGCCGCCCTATGCGGCGGCGCATTTGACGGGGCAATAGGCTCTAACCCTGCGGCGTGCGCAACGCCCGCGCCTTGCCACGCTTCAACCCCAGGTGCCGTTCACGCAGGATGATGATGATCCCGGCAAGGATCACCAGACCCGCGCCGATCAGCATAGGCCCGGTCGGCACTTCGTCGAAAAAGACATAGCCGATCCCCAAGGCAAACAGCATCGAGGCATAATCGAAGGGGGCCACCACACTGGCATCGGCAAAGCGGTAGGCCGAAGTCAGGAAAATCTGCGCCGTGCCACCCAAAAGCCCCGCAAGGATCAGGTAAATCGTCTCTGTTCCACCCGGAATTGCCCATCCAAAGGGAATGGTCAGCAGCGACAACAACGTCGAGGTCATCGAGAAGTAGAACACGATCGCGCTTGTTTCCTCGCTCGCCACCAGCTTGCGGATATAAATCTGGGCCAGCGCTGCACATACCGCCCCCAACAACACCAGAACCGCCCCCACAGCCTGCGCTGTTTCCACGGTCGGCCCCGACAGGGTGCTCAGGCGCGGCGACAGCACGATCAAGACCCCGATCATGCCCAGCGCCACCGCCCCGATGCGGAACAGGCCCACCCGTTCGTCCAGAAACATCGCGGCGAAGACCACCGTCAACAGCGGCGCGGTATAGCCCAGCGCCGTGACCTCGGGCAGGGGCAACAGGCCCAGCCCGGCAAACATAAGCCCCATCGCCGTGGTGCCCACCACCCCGCGCCAGAAATGCCCCATGGGCGATTTCACCTTCAGTCCGGTGCGCAGATCACCGCGCAGGGCCAGCCATGTCAGGATCACCGGAATGGCAAAGAACGAGCGAAAAAAAACCGCTTCACCGGGCGGAACAGTATCGGACGCCGCCTTGATCAAGGCCGACATCACCACGAACAACATCACGGAACAGAGTTTCAGGGCAATACCCTTGAAAGGACTCATTGGCGCATCTCCTAATGACCAACCCATGCGCCCCGATGCGGCAAAGGTCAATCACCCTGAACTGCCCCTGTGTCTGCACGATTGACCCCGCAACTCCATGGGCAAAGCACACAAAAGCCCCGCGCGACGATCACGCAGGGCTATTCCTCCCGGGCCGCAGGCCCGCTATTCCGCCGCATCCCGCTTGGGCAATACCCAATCAGCGCGCGGGAAATGGCATGTGTACCCATTCGGGAAGCGCTCAAGATAATCCTGATGCTCCGGCTCGGCCTCCCAGAAATCACCCACCGGCTCCACCTCGGTCACCACCTTGCCGGGCCAGATACCGCTGGCCTCCACATCGGCAATGGTATCCTGCGCCACGGCCTTCTGCTCGTCATTGCAATAATAGATGGCCGAACGATAGCTCAGCCCCACATCATTGCCCTGCCGGTTCAGCGTGGTGGGGTCATGGATCTGGAAAAAGAACTCCAACAACTTCCGGTAACTGATCCGTTCAGGATCGAACATCACCTCGATCCCCTCGGCGTGGGTGCCGTGGTTACGATAGGTTGCATTGGGCACATCGCCCCCGGTGTATCCCACCCGGGTCGAGATCACCCCATCCATACCCCGGATCAAATCCTGCATTCCCCAGAAACACCCACCGGCCAGAACTGCACGTTCGCTCATCTCACGTCCTCCACTTGATCCAGGTAATCGCCATACCCTTCGGCCTCCATCTCGTCGCGATGGATGAACCGCAGGGCGGCGGAGTTGATGCAATAGCGTAGCCCGCCGCGATCTTGCGGCCCGTCGGGAAAGACATGGCCAAGGTGACTGTCGCCATGGGTGCTGCGGACCTCGGTTCGCACCATGCCGTGGCTGGTATCGGTCAGCTCATTCACATGCGCGGGCTCGATCGGCTTGGTGAAACTCGGCCAGCCACAGCCCGATTCGTACTTGTCCGCCGAGGCAAACAAAGGCTCACCCGAGACAACATCCACGTAAATCCCCGGCTCCTTGTTCTCAAGGTACTTGCCGGTGCCGGGGCGCTCGGTTCCGTTTTCCTGAGTCACCCAAAACTCTTCAGGCTCCAGCGCCGCGATAGCATCCGGGTTCTTCTCGTATTTCGCCATTCGGCCCTCCCGTGTCCTGTTTACCATATAACATGGGGCGAAAGGGCGCGTTTGAAAGGGTTCAACCGCCCTCGCCCACGTTCTCGGCAAAGGATTTCTTGAAGGCGTCCTGCTGATCGGTGCTGGCCTCGGTCTGATACTTGGCCTTCCACTCGTCATAAGGCATGCCATAGAAAATCTCGCGCGCCTCATCCTTGGACATCTCGATGCCGCGCGCGTTCGCGGCCTCCTGATACCAGCGGCTCAGGCAATTGCGGCAAAACCCGCCAAGGTTCATCAGGTCAATGTTCTGCACATCGGTCCGCTTTTCCATCAGATGCTCGCGCAAGGCGCGGAAGGCAGCGGCTTCCAATTCGATACGGGTCTGGTCGTCCATGGGGTCCTCCTGTCTGTGGCTCACAACATGCGCTTGGGCGCGGATGCGTTCAAGTCGGTCTTGAAACACGAACACAGGCCACGCCTTGAAGCGCGGCCTGTTGCCCTTGTCCGCCTGTCCGCCGTGTCAGATCGCGGCTTTCAGGCTCTCATCAAGGTAAATCTCACGCAGCCGCTTGGCCACCGGCCCCGGTGTGCCACCCCCAAGGCTGTCACCGTCGATTTCCACCACCGGCATGACAAAGGCACTGGCCGAGGTGACAAAAGCCTCGTCCGCCTCTTTCGCCTCGTCGATGGTGAACGAGCGTTCCTCGACCTCCATCTGCGCCTCCCGCGCAAAGCGCAGCACGGCGGCACGGGTGATCCCGTGCAGGATGTCGTTGGAAAGCTGCCGGGTGATGATCTTGCCACCCTTCACGATATAGGCGTTGTTGCTGGTCCCCTCGGTGACAAAGCCATCCTCGATCATCCAGGCATCGTCGCACCCGGCGGCCTTGGCCATCATCTTGCCCATCGAGGGGTAAAGAAGTTGCACCGTCTTGATATCCCGACGGCCCCAGCGCACGTCGTCGATACTGATGATCTTCAACCCCTTGTCCGCCTGCGGGCTGTTGGCAAGGCCGGGCTTGGACTGGGTGAAAAGAACCACGGTGGGCCGGGTGGTCTCGGCGTCGGGAAAGGCGAAATCGCGGTCGCCATCGCTGCCGCGCGTGACCTGAAGATAGATCAACCCGTCCTCGATCCCGTTCCGCGTCACCAACTCGCGATGAATCTCCAGCAGATCGTCGAACTCGGGCGGATACGTCATGTCCAGCTCGTTCAGCGAGCGTTCCAATCGCTTCGCATGACCCGCGAAATCAATCAGCTTGCCACCCAGCACGCTGGTCACCTCGTACACCCCATCGGCCATCAGGAACCCACGGTCGAAAATCGAAACCGTGGCCTCGCCCTCCGGCAGGTACTCACCATTCACGTAAACGGTTCGGGTCATGTCGTCTCTCCTCAGCCCCAGAGCGCCGCTTTGGGCGGATGCACCCCGGCCTCATCGAATATCAAAGCGTTGTCCCGGTCTTCTGCCAGAAGAAGCGGGCCGTCAAGGTCTGTTACCAAGGCGCCTTGCGCCACCAATGTCGCAGGCGCCATGGCAAGCGAGCTGCCGACCATGCAGCCGACCATCACCTTGTACCCTTCGGCCAAAGCCACTTCGCGCAGGGCCAAGGCCTCGGTCAGGCCCCCGGTCTTGTCCAGCTTGATGTTCACCACGTCATACTTGCCCTTCAGCCCCGGCAGGCTTTCCCGATCATGACAGGACTCATCGGCACAGACCGGCACGGGCCGCTCCATCCCGATCAGGGCCTCGTCCTCCCCCGCGGGCAAAGGTTGCTCCACAAGACTCACGCCGAGGCGCACCAGATGCGGCGCCAGATCGGCGTAAACCTCCGCCGACCAGCCCTCGTTTGCATCCACGATGATCCGTGCCTCGGGCGCACCGGCGCGCACCGCCTCCAGACGTGGCATGTCATCCGGCGTGCCCAGCTTGATCTTCAAAAGCGGTCGGTGCACATGCTCCGCCGCCTGCGCGCGCATCGCCTCGGGCTCATCCAGCGACAGGGTATAGGCCGTCACCTCCGGCCCCGGCGCGGGCAACCCGGCCAACTCCCAAACACGTTTGCCCGCTTGCTTGGCCTCCAGATCCCACAGGGCGCAATCCACCGCATTGCGCGCGGCCCCGGCAGGCAACAAACCCTGCAACGCCGCCCGGTCAAAGACCTCAGGCAACCCTTCGATCTCTGCCGTCACCGACTCCAAGGTTTCGTCATACCGCGCATAGGGCACACATTCGCCCCAGCCGGTCACGCCGCCCTCGCTCACCCGAACGGTCAAAACCTCGGCCAGCGTGCGCGAGCCCCGGCTGATGGTAAAAACCTGCGCCAGCCGGAAAACATCGCGCGTCACTGTAATATCCATGCCCCTGCCCTTTCTTCTTTTTCCAAATATCCCCGCCGGAGGGGTATCCTTTTTGTGTCATACGTTCTCATTGGGTGCCACCGGAATTAATTTTCCTTAAATTTCCGTGATTTATTGTATTATCACATCCCGGAATGAGCCCGGCAGTTTCACGCCAGAAAGTATAGAAAAGAAGGGATAATATCATGGCAAAATCTAATGCATTTACAGTCGTACAACTCAGATCTCTGCCTGCAGGCAAACATTGTGATGAGCAAGGCCTTTGGCTTCATAAGCGCGCCGATGGTGGCGCGCAATAGGTCTGCCGCTTTACCCTTTGGGGCCGCCAACGAGAGATAGGACTCGGATCATTCGGACGGGTCAGCCTTGCCGAGGCTCGCAAGAAAGCAGCATCGGCCCGAGAGCAGGTCAGCAATGATACAGACCCCATCAAACAGCGTCGTCTCGGGATTCAACAAGGTAACCTGAAATAAGGTCGGCTCTAGCCTCTGGCCTAGATGGCTTATGAGCCACACAAAGAGAGCCTCAAACACAATGGCTCGGATGGCGAATGGTTCACCCCCCTTACGGCTGCACGTTTTGTCAAATCTAGTGAAAATGCCAATAGTAAAAATCGATCAGGACGACATCACACATGCCCTGATTCCGATCTGGCACGAAAAACCGGTGACCGCCAAGAAGGCTGTTCCACGGCTGAGAAGCGTTTTCAAATACGCGCGCGCAATAATGTTTCCTTTTGAACCGGGCTGTTATCGAAGATGCGGTTATCATTCTCAAAGAAAACAAGAAGCGCGCGACACCGCATTTGGCACTTCCTTGGCAAGATCTCCCTGCGTTTTATGCAACCCTTTCAGATGATGACCCGGTACAACTGGCAATGAGAATGCTAATCCTGACGGGGGTTCGCGCGGACTCTGTCAACAACATGCGTTTCGAGCAAGTCCTGGGTCCCGTTTGGGAAATCCCACCACTCCACGTCAAGGGCCGGGCAGATAACGACCAAGGGTTTACTGATCCTCTCAGTTATGAGGCGCGACATGTCATCGAGTTGGCGGAACCGCATTCTCGAAAAGGGTATCTGTTTCCGAATGCAAAGGGCGGCCCGCTCAACAAGATGGCGATGCGCAATTTCCTCGCCGATAACGATATTCCCGCAACGCCCCATGTGTGAAGTGGTGCCAGAAAATCGGACAGTCGGCTAAGGTGTACCCCAAACTTTTGCAGGGATACGAGAATGGCAAAGCGCCGGAACTTTACAGACCAGTTTAAGGCCAAGGTAGCGTTGTAAGCGCCGCGTGGTGACAAGACCGTGTAGGAGGTCGCGGCAAAGCATCAACTGCATCCGAACCAAGTCAGCACATGGAAGCAACAAGCTATTGAGGGCATTGCTGATGTGTTCTCGGGTGGCAAGCAGAGCGGCCCGACCGAAGCCGAGGTGAAAGAGCTGCACGCCAAGATAGGAAGGTTCGCGGTCGAGAATGATTTTTTGTCGGAAGGGCTGAAGCGATGAGCCCCGAGAAGGTTGGCATCGAACGCCATCGGTCCGAGTGACATGCCAACCGCGATGAACAAGCGGGACTACCTGCAGCTCAGTATCAGTCAAAAATGCAAGCTGGTGCGGCTCAGCCGGCCGGCGTTCTATTCCACGCCTGTCGGGATCGATGCTGACACGCTGGCGATGATGAAAGAGAGCGATCGGGTGTTCGCCAAATATCCGTTCTTCGGCAGCCGCCAGATCGCAGCCTATCTGCGCCGGGAAGGGATCGCCATAGGACGGCATCGTGTAAGGCGGCTGATGGCGAAGATAGGTTTGGAGGCAATCTACAAACCCCCCCGAACCAGTCAGCCGCATCTCCGGCATCCGGTCTTCCCGTATTTGCTGAGAAAGATGCAGATCGATCGCCCCAATCAGGTCTGGTGCGCCGATATCACGTTCGTGCCTGACAAGAACGGCTTTCTCTACCTGGTGGTCATCATGGATTGGGCCACGCGCAAGGTGCTGAGCTGGCGGTTGTCGAACACGATGCACGCCGACTTCTGTGTTGAGGCTTTGAGCGAGGCCGTCGCCAAACATGGCCCGCCCGAGATCATGAATACGGATCAAGGCAGCCAGTTCACCGGATCGACCTGGATGACCTTCTACAATACCAAAAGGCCCCATTCCGCCCTTGATCGGCAGACGCATGACGACGCATATTGGGTAGGCTTGGAACAAAAAGAAGCAGCATGTAGCCTAAACCCGATACACCTTAGTGAAGCTGCAATACTGTCCGAAAAGTGGGACTGCTTCATTGCATTCTGGACATTGGGGTTTGAAATCCAATGTGGCGAAAGGGAATTCGTGGTCGGCACGGCAGCCGAAAGTCATAAACTCGTCGCAATAATGGGTAAAACGGTATCAGATTTGTTGAATTGTTCGGAGAGTGTACGACCTATTTATGACTGATCCGGCTCATGCTTCACCAAAAGGCGCATGACTGACCATCTCGAAAGAAATCCTCGATGAACGGCTGAAGGGCGTGGAGCGCCCTGAAAACCTGCTTGGCGACGCTGGGCTGATGAAAAAGCTGAAGATTAAGCTCATGAAGCGGATGCTTGGGGCCGAACTGACCAGGGATCTCGGCCATGAAGATGGTGAGTGTGCGCAGTCAGGCCAACCCAAACGGCATAACGGAACATCGACCAAGGTTCTGGAGGGGCAAGACGAGGAATTGCTTGTGGCGATCATGTGGGGCCAGGACAGCAGCTTCGAGCCGGAACTGATGAAGAAGGGCCAGCCTCGGATAGACGGCATGGATAACAAGATCATCGGGCTCAACTCCGCCGGGCTGGGGGTGCGGGACATCTAGGCATAGCTGCTCGATCTCTATGGCCCGAATGTCTCGCCCAACCTGTTTCAGCCGAGTCACCGATGTCGTGCTGGACGAGGTCTGCGAATGGTAATCACTGGCACTGTTCAGGATGGATCCCATCGTGCTCGTCGACGCGCAACTGATGAGATCCGAGATGCCGACAGCCAGACGGTCAAGAACAAGGCCGACTGTATCGCCCTCGGCTTCACCCGCAATGGCCAACGTAAGGTTCTGGGCCTATTGATTGCCGAGAACGAAGGCGCCAAATTCTGGTTCTCGATTATGAACGAGCTGAAGAACCTTGGCGTCCACGACATCCTGATCGCGGTCGTGGATGGCTTAAGCGCTTTCCGGATGCGGTCACGGCGGCCTTTCCTGACTCCATGGCCTAGACTTGCATTGTGTATCTGGTGTGCCATTCTCTGAACTTTTGCTCCTAGAAGGATCGCAAGGCTTTGGCAGCCTATCTGCGCCGGACCCATCGGCAGTTTGCCAACTTACAGTCAGTGCATTTCAGGCGAATCACTGCGCGCACGAAGGGGCAACCACATCTCTTTGTTTCCAGTTGGGAACACATAGCAATTAAAATCGAGAATTGTGCATGACGCAAACATACAGCAGCCGTTATTCTAGCCGGCCTTTACCGCCTGTGGTCGAAATTCTCCTGAGCAATCTTCATCCTAAGTTGTGTTTTGAGGCAGATATCCGTCAAATATTTGATTAGATTCGATTCTCCCGACCGAATGTGGCAAAATTTAGCGAACTTCATGTGCACTAGCGTCAACGGATTTTCTAAGATTGGGGCGCTTGAGCCAGCACCATAGATATTTAATAGAGGGGTTGGTAGATATGTTTAGTAATTTGGCAATAACGACGTTAGCGGTAGTCAACTTGGTAATGCTCGGCGTCTCCGGAGTTCAGGCGGCGACTTGGTATAACGATGCTACCTGCTCTAACAATGATTTGACCGAAGCATCAGCGGCCTGTTTCGGAGCGTATAATCCTGATCCCAAAAACGACAATAAAGTCAACTTCAACACCGATACATTTGACCCCGGCCATAGACCCGATGACGACTCTGTCAGCCCCGACGCGACCGTTGGTATTTTTGGTCTCACAGGGTGGATTTTCTATGACAAAGTCGATGAAGACGAGACAACAGATAATATTGGATTGACGGTGGAAGGTTTAAATGATTCCGATGGCACTTGGAATATGAAACCTGGCAGTCTTGATTCCTTTGAAGACGTTATGATCGTACTGAAAGCAGGAAATAATTTCATTTCTTATTTGTATGAAGACGTAAGTCTCGCTGAAGATGGTCACTGGGAGACCAGCGGACTTAACAATAAAGACCTCAGCCATCTATCGGTTTATGGACGGTACGGCATTATCCCGCTTCCCGCTGGTCTGCCACTACTGCTCTCGGCGCTTGGTCTTGGTGGTATTCTGCGGCTGCGTCAGCTGAAAGTTACATAAACCGAATCTTGATACTTTTAAAAATCATTCTTGGATAAAAAATGTGACGGTGGGATCTCGAACCGGCCTCGAACCGTAACTGACTGGGTGGACGCACCTTTCATAGGAAGTCCATGACCGCCATCATAGCCAACCTTGCCCGCAATCACAAAGACGCTCATGCCCTGCTTCTTCAATTCATAAATCAAAGCAATCTCCCTCAGTCCTTTCACCTGCACAACCCTGTCAGTTCCTAGTTCAGGGCATCAGGCTTGCGTCCCCCGACAGCGACAATCCCGAATAATTGAAGTTCAGAATTGCCTCTAACACTCACGACTGGGTAACATTCAAACAGCAGTTTTGGGGAGATTACGTCAGGCGGTTTAATGCCATGGCACGATGCGGTGCCTGCTGCTCCCGCCACGGAGGCAGTAGAGCTTGCCGATGAGGAACAAATGAACAGGCCCGCATTGCCCGACGCCGAAAAAATGCTCTGACAGGCTTTCTGAGGGTACTGGAGGATGCCCGCAGTCATTTGTGGGGCGTGGCGCAGTTGGAATGGATCCAGGGCCAACATTCGATGCCTGCTGCAACCCATCGAAAACATCCCATCAGCAGTGTCCGAGGAGAAGTTCTATGATTAGTGCAGCGAGTTCGATAAAGTCGCGTTAAACGAATTAATCAGCCTCCGGGAAAACCGGGGCGGTTCAGTTATGGGACATTGCTGGTGGTCGCGCAATCAAAATCAGGTGCTGGCTGTTCGCATTGGTAGCCATGATGGTCAGACAACATGTGAGCTTCAAATCCCCAACGGCAGGCATACTGTTTCCTGAACCCAAGGATCACGATTACATTGCTTCAAACAGCAGCTGGCGAGTACTGCGGCAACACAATTTTCGCGCTCGCCATTACTTGTTACCGCCATCGTCATGCAAACGCCATGACGGCTTTGAAATGTCTATGCCGCAGAGATGGCATCCTTAAAGCATTCATACCGCCCCTCGCAACCGGCCGAGAATAACTTGGCAAGTGCATATTGACACATACCGGGGAGGCTATGACAATTCACAACGCAGCGATGGGCAGGTCCGGCGGATATTTTCAGATGCAAAAAAGGCTTATCCTACTCAAGGTCCTGTGCACCAAATTAATCGTGGTTTTGCTGAGTCTGCCAGTCGACGCCAGAGAGATACTTCTGACCAAGAATGATATGGTTCAGATACAGCCCGGTGTCTGGGCAGCGTCGGGGGTCGAAGTACCCAAGCCCGACGAGGAATTGCCCATAGTAGGCGCCCAGAATACCGAGGACGGTGTAAGGCTCTTAAGGGTTTTCAAAGGTCAGGGTGACATCAACGGCTTCACGGGTGTCCTCTACGATAACCGCGACCGTGGCCACTCATCCCTTAGCCCAAACCTGTATCCAAACCTTTCGCACCTGAAGTACAGCTCCGATCTTGCCGCCAATGGCCTCGACTTTGGCCTTGCAGGCCGTGTCATATTTCCTGCCGTCGTGTTAGGAAATTCTTCAACGGCAATGACGGGCGGTGCAGCACCTCGCAGCCTACCGCGCCTTGCGATGACGAGTGCTTTCTGGCGCGCTGCCACAACGGCCCTTTACGCAAACAACCATATTTACGTCTATCCTGAGCACCGCGATTACGACGCCGAGGATCGTTTCCCAGTCAACTGGCCCTACATGATCATTAGTCAGGGGTCATCGTTCTCAGACCAGCCGTTCCTCAATGCTGTAGCCCTGACCCTCGCCGCCCTGCCCCGCGATACATTTGAATACCTGAGTGAGAAACGTCTAATCGCCCCAACCATTCAGATGATCCTGCGCCGGAACCTTAAGACCGTCTCAACACGAGCGGATTATTTGTCAGGAAAGGCGCATCCGCCTGCATTCGACAGTCGACTCATTCGCACGGGCCGAATGGTGGCGCAAGCCGCGAACTTGCGTCCGGAAGATACCCCACCGCTGGTGCGGTTGCGGGTCATTGATGAGGATTTCTCTGCAGCCGCTGGCCTTGCCAAGCTGGACGAACGCCTTCTAGATACCCCTGCCGCGATCGGACGTTTGTGGCGGGGCTTTGCTTGGAAACGCGAGTTGTTGATTACAGCCGAGGACACGTCTGCACCGAACGAGCGGCCCTTAACTTTCGAGTGGCGATTGCTACGCGGCGACCCACAGCGCGTCTGGATTGAACCGCAAGGAGCTGATGGCCGTACGGCCCGCATCCGTATTGCCTGGCATGACCCGTGGACCGAACTGGTCGCCCATGGCAAGAGTTTTAGCGAACGCCGCGTTTCACGAGTCGATATTGGGGTTTTCGCAGATAATGGCGTTCACGACAGCGCCCCAGCGATGATCTCTATTGACTTCCCCGAACACCAAGTGCGCCGATATACGAAGGGCAAAGACGGCGAGAAACGGCTTTTGTCTATTGATTACGATGCAAGCGGGCGCGACGCCTATTTCGACCCAGTGCTTTTCTGGTCAGCCGCGTGGACAGATAAGGCGCGCTATGACGAGAGTGGAACGCTATCGGGGTGGGAACGACACCATTCGGACAGTGGCATCACGGACTTTGTCTCGCATGATCCTAACGACCGGACAACGCAGTACGAGATTGGAAACGGCGACCGGCACATACCGACCCTCCGCCACGTGGCGGAGTGAAGGCACTTGCACAAAATACGCCTACTTGCGAAAATGAGCATAGACATGAGTGTACGAGGATCTGGGTTTTGTTTTAGATTACTTCTTGTAATGCCCTTCGGCCCTGTGTTGTATGCACTTTTTCTTTGCCAGAATGTCGCTGTTTTTATGGCTAACGCTTTCGCAAAGCCCAACAGACTACTGGAAACCCCTAGCGGCGACACTGGGTGACGCAAATATTGCAGTTTGGCGCGGCGCAGTAGGCCTGTAGCATCGCGCGTCTCTATGTCCGGGTGCTCCCGCGGGGAATTAAAGTCACACGCAAACTGCAATGAATACCGGGCATCCGACCCGCACTCCGCACAACCTGCGCCTTGACGTCGCAGTGGTGCTGCTGGCAACCTTTGATCACGACTGAGAGGCCGAAGCTCAGTTGAGGCGAGGTGCCGTCGCCGAAGTGATCCGGCAAGAACAGAGGTAGCACCCTGAGGAGAGGTGAAGGAATTGGCGTTCACCTGCCTTTTCATAAACGCCCGCCGCATCGACGTGCTCGGCATCTTTTGGAACGTCATCGGCGGAGTTAAATTTTAAACCAATGACGAATTGGCCTTCGTTTGTAGCCATAAGAGCGTGCAAAAGTCGGCGCTTGTCTTCTGCATCACTGCCTGCCCTTACATGATAACTAATTCGGCGCCTGCGAAGGTTGGCGTTATTGCACCATATGGAGGACCAATATGTGCTAGAGGAGATGCATCATTCTGCCGGCTGCAATGTCGCGATCGACTTTGTAGAACCCTCGGATATCTGCCGCTGCATCAGAGCCTCAGCCACCCGTGCAAAATCGGCATCCTCCAAAGATTGACCATACCACTGAGGCTCGGCGGGCTCGAAGCCATGCCGGCGAGCCATTTCGGATATACGATCTGCGTCCGCTAGGCTCAGA
Source organism: Roseovarius bejariae (assembly GCF_009669325.1). Taxonomy (NCBI): domain Bacteria; kingdom Pseudomonadati; phylum Pseudomonadota; class Alphaproteobacteria; order Rhodobacterales; family Roseobacteraceae; genus Roseovarius; species Roseovarius bejariae. The sequence goes on along the minus strand of NZ_SZWE01000001.1, from coordinate 2,044,780 downwards.
TCCCGTCCGAGGCTGTAATCGTCTGTCTCTCCCTCAAGCGCCAGGAGCATGGTTTCACCGAGGCAGCCCCAGCACAGATCATCGGGCAGATTCTGGAAAGGCCCGAGGTTCACGGGAAATGGGGGGCTGACTAGACCACCGTCAAAGACGAGTACGCCTTTTTCCGAAAGATCAGCTTGGGCCACATTGGGGGGCCGCGCTACGTCACATACGATCGTACCCGGCCGAAGGTCTGTCGGATCCAGAACTGTCACCTCAGAGCTAGTAGCCACAAGGACCAGATCCGCCGTCTCTAGCGCGCTGTTCAGGTCTGTCGTCGCGCTGATCGGGACTGGTCGGCCATTTTCTACGCAGGCTCGGGTGAAGTCTTCTGCCACCCCCCTGGTCAATTCTGTGCCTTGCTGAGGAAGCAGGGTCTTCACAGCAGCACTCAATCCGCCTGCTCTTAGTGTCGGGGATTCTTTGGACAATGTGTGCACCACCTCATCAGTGACCCGGTCCAAGAACTGCTGCGCTTGCCTGTTACCGGCGTTACCTACCAAAGTCAGTTGGCCTGCCCGACGGGCGAGCATCAAGCTAGCCAACCGACCGATGGCACCGGTTGCTCCTACCACAACCACATGTGCACTGGCCGGATCAATCCCGACACGCTGGGCTGCTCTTTCAAGAGCTGTCACGCCAGACACTGTGGTAAGTGTATTACCGCTGGTAATCGGCACTCCGCGCCCTGAGACTGCGGCACCGCCATTGGTCACGATTGAGGTAAAGGCCCCTAAGCCAAACCGGTTCGCTCCGAACTCGGCCGCCATATCGGCGGACGCCTTTATCATGTTTCGTGCGTCTTTGCGGCCCTTACCAATCATGTCTTTGGGGAGGAGTGGAACGGACATGATCATACCATCGGCCTTGGCCCCGGTGTGGGAGGTGCCGCCCGAAACCGGCCATGCGAAACCTGGACCAACCTTCTTGACCCACTCCATCCAGTTGGCGCGTTCCTCAGGTGTGAAATCGGCAAAAGAAGGATCGGAGCGCAAAAGGTCTTCTTCCTGAGTGTAATGGATTAGGAAGCAGAAGCGTCCAGGCGTCGGCTTAGGAACAGTTCGGGCTGGACCCTGCTGAGGCACGTATGGCTCTGTTTCAGCCAGTTTCGCATGACGCTTCGGCGTCACTAGATGCCTCATAAGCGTGCGATAATCTCCGCGGTCGAGCACGTCACAGGTGGCCTCAAGCGCGTTGACACATTGATCGATCTCGGCCCGACCAGCGATCAAAGGAGGCTGTAAGCGCATCACTGTGGCGTCGTTGAAGACAGGAGCCGTCAAGACTCCCTCGACATTGAGCAGGTATGAGCTCAAGAGCCCAATGAAACCGCCATTCAGCCCGCAAAAGGCCATGGACGCAGAATCGCCCCGTTCGAACGGTTTTTGGAATTCAACCCCTCGCATGTAACCGCGCCCGCGAACTCCGCTCAACACCTCAGGAAAGCGTTGCTCAAGATCCTCTAGCTGGTCCTGGAAATATTGGCCATTCTGCGCCACCGCTTTAATCATGGCTCGGTCATCTGTTAAGAGTAAGTCTAGTGTGGCATTCGCCGCGGCACAGGCCAAGTTGTTGTTGGCGAAGGTCGAGCTGTGCAGGAAACCAAAACGATCATCCCAGACCTCGGGCCGGACGATGACGGCAGAAATCGGCATTAGACCACCGCCTAATGCCTTGCCGAGGAGCAGCATATCAGGCGCCTCGTTGCAGTCTTCGCAAGCAAACAGGCGGCCAGTACGACCCAGTCCGGTCTGAATCTCATCGATAATACTTAGCACGCCATACTTGCGGCAAAGCGCGATAACCGCATCAAGATATCCGCGTTCTGTAGGGCAGACCACACCCCCTTCGCCCTGAATAGGCTCAACGATGAAGGCTGCGATGCGTTCGTGATTGGCTGATAGCTCTGCTTCCAGCGCCTCGAGATCACCAAAATCAATATAGTCGAAGCCGCGCGCAGGTCCGCCAAAATCTTTTTGATACATAGGCTTGCCGGTGGCCGACAGCGCCCCCATGGTCTTGCCATGAAACCCATTACGGGTCGACAGAATGTGGTCGCGGCCAGTTCGCGCCCTTGCAAGCTTGATCGCGGCCTCGACCGCCTCAGCGCCCGAGTTCGCCAAGGTCACCACGCCCAGATCATGCGGAGCAATGCTGGCAAGCCGGTCAGCCAAACGTTCAGCTTCAAGCGCGCGCAGCGGCTGCACCATAGCGGGCCTAAAAAGGCTCTGTTGTTTGTGCAGTGCGTACCAGATTTCCGACGGATTATGGCCAAAAGGCAAAGCGCCATACTGAGACAGAAAATCCAAATATCTGCGCCCACCATCATCGATCAGTTGGCAGCCCGTGCCATGGGAGAGTTCAAGATCCAGCCCGAAGGTTTCGAGGAGGCTCGCACGCGTTGGGTTCAGTCCATTCATTCTGCTCTCCGATCATCTTTGACCAAGAATTGGTTATTAATCCATAACTCAGCAAAAGAATCGGGCGGAAGTTGGACGGAAACGGTCTGTAATTTTGACCAGAACTGTGTATGAAATGAAACCAATGCCAACAACTACAGTCGCCAAAGTTGCTCAGCGCACAGTTTTTCCGGCGCCCCGTCCCAGGCATGCCTCACACCCAATGGATCCGCGCGCAGGCTTACGCCTGTTAGATCCAGAGATTTCAGTTCGTGCCAGAAAAGGATGAGAATTGTTTGGATCCGCCATGGTTGCCTGCCTGTCTTGGTTATACCCCAATTTCTTAAAGGGATAGCTTAGGACAGATTCTAATACAAGTTGGGCCTCATTGATCCGGCGAAATGCCGCGCAACAGATCAAGAGTCGAGTACATGTAACTGAGTACGGATGGACCGTGGGTCAGGCAAAATGAAGATCGCTGGCATTTCTTTCATTGCCCAGAAATGAACCGCCCTATTTCAAATATTTTTGGGATAAGTCAACCCATTCCGGAGTATGGCATTTTCCAATTTCCGATAAGGCTGTCAAAAAGATCGGGCATACCAGTCACCTACAATTAAACCCTTCTCGAGTTCTTCAAAATACAACGAAAAATGCCATGAGAGTCTGAAACCCTCATGGCCTACCAATTTTCTATTCATACCGTTTGTCTCAAACGGGCGTACCGTTTTCAGGCTTTACGACGCCGACGTCTTCCAACTGCGGCGAAACCGCCTAGTCCACCAAGCAGCAGCAAGGCTGATGCCGGCAGCGGGACAACAGAGATTGACCCAATCGACCCATCAAATTCCGCTGTCTCAGATTCAACTGAAAAGGCTACTGCTCCAACATCAGTCCAATCGATGACCCCGGTAAATTCGTCGAACTTCAGAGTAGTTGAAAAATCAAGCTCATCTGTTGATGAAGGATTGATCAACGTTTCAGAAAAACGAGCCAAGTCACCGGTCGTGTCCCATACATACGCCTCAAACTGGAGCACCCCGTCGGCATCGAAACTAGTGACATCAAATTCGAATCGGCGATTTGTAATCGTGTTTCCCTGTAGGAAATCCAGCCCACCCAAACCGGCAGTGTCGACTGGGACACTCGCAGAAAACGCTTTTGGGAAATCAGGCGCGTCTGGACCTGGGACACTGTTAAAGCTGAATGTTTGCGCGGTCGCCCCAGCACCGTTACCGTCGTAAATCACGATCGCTTGACCCGTCGTCCCGCTTCCGTTGGTGAAATTGAGTTCGCCGTCCGAAGCCGATGCCTCAAATTGCGAACCGAAACTGTCGCCACCATCAGTCGAGACCCAGAGATCCCGCTCGCCACCGATAATATCCGCTCCAGCAGTGCTTTGGGAATCCGTAGCTGGATTGCCGCCAAAGTTAGAGGCTACGGCACCCGATGTACTAAAATCGTCAATCACCACCGTTGCCGCTGAAGCCGGCACTGCAGTACAAACCGCTGTTGCTGTCGCCAACATATAAATATTTATACTCTTCATAGCTTTTCCCCACAAAATTATGCAGCAATGACTTGCTAATTTCGTTTGGCAAGGCAAGACGCCGCTATTAACTTCTCTCTGGATGATAAGAGTCCTCGTGCATTAATGTCAACATGGCATGTCGGCAAAGGGAACTTTGAGGCACCGAATAGAGCAAACATGTTCAGGATTGTCGGAATTCAGGAAACAGTTGGTCAAAGGGGGGCTTATTGCGGGCGACCTGGAAATAATTAGATTGCTCATTGGGTTGATTATCTACCAAGAATCGGTTGGTAGGTCCGGGAGAAGCAGGCATCGCAACCCGAATCTACAAAACGTTGGAGGCGAAGCTGAATTCGAAACATATACTCCTTTTGGGCCTCATCACTGTGTGCTGCGTGATTGAACTCGCCCTGACCTCAAGCGAGCTCTACATGATCAAGCCCGCCCAATTGCGACGTTTAGTTTATGACTATGGAGCGTTCTGGCCCGGGCTTCTCTATAACTGGAAACCCAACTACACCGCACAGCCCATTGCGATGTTCATTACTTACGGATTTCTTCATACCGGGTTTGTGCATCTTGCCGTGAACATGATCACCCTGTGGTCGCTGGGCCGTGCCGTCCTCAACCAAGTAGGTCAAGTCAGCTTCGTTATCATTTATGCGGGGGCTAGCCTCGGGGGCGCTGCAGTGTTTGCCCTGCTTGCCCATGGTCTGCGCCCCATGGTGGGCGCATCGGGTGCGTTGTTTGGCCTTCTGGGTGCGATCCTCGCTTGGGAATACGTGGACACCCACACCGATCGTGAAGGGCGCCGGCACATCGTAAAGGTAATACTGCTGCTGGCAGGGTTGAACTTCGTGTTGTGGTGGGCAATGGATGGACAGCTTGCGTGGCAAGCGCATTTGGGAGGGTTTGTCGTCGGCTGGATGGCAGCGCTCTTAATTACCCGCAAGCCGTTAAAGGAGCACTGAAGCTCTCCGCGACGGCCTCGCCATTAGGTATCCAAGGGTAATTCAAGCGAGGAGATTACAGCAACGTCCTACCGATTTTCTACATTCAGTCGATGGGGGGGGATGGATCAGATTAAGCTAAGGTCAAATTATCTTCTGAAAAGTGATGCGTTTGAAGCGACGAATGCTGACGGCATCCTGTGCCCGAGATTGCCAGAGCGAAGCCATGCCAAGCACGCCCAAACCTTGGATTGGCGCCTCCGTTCCCTTTGAAGAGGAGGTTGAGAGCACGCATCGCAACAGACATCCTGTTCTTCTGACCTAGTTTGTCAGAATGCACGAGTACCTCTGAGACTTGCCTGTACACTGGCTGACCACGTTACCTGTCCGAAGAGCAAAAAATCACTTAGCTTGAAGCTTTACAATGCCGGTGTCTGCTTACAGCAGCCCAAGTTCACTGACAAATTGGGCGAAAAGAAAGAAAAACAATGAACCGGCACCCAACGTGTCATAGCTTCTGCGATTGATTTTTGACATTGTCGCTATGAATACTCGTTTACTTTCCATCATGGGGGTTGCTGCTGTGCTATTATTTTTGCTGCTTTTTGACTTTGTGTCCCGAGCAGACATTCATTATCCGAGCGATGATCTCCCACGCACAGCAATCGTGTTTACAGGCGCCTATGATCGCATTGACCTTGGGCTGGATTTGCTTTCTTCAGGACGTGTAGATCGATTATTTATTACAGGTGCAAACCGTACCTCTGGGTTGATTCCCGCCCGATTCCCTGAGCTGTTTGATCCGAACTCTGAGCAGGCCAATTGGATTGCAAATGAACGCATCGTCCTTGCTCCTGATGCCCATTCGACGTTCGAGAATGCCCTTGAGGCGGCGTGCTGGCTGGAAGGTGAGCCGAAAATTGAAGAGGTCGCGCTTATCACGTCCCAAAGGCATATGGCTCGCGCATCGGTGGCGTTGCAGCAAGCAATCGCCCCTACATCAGTTGTACGGGTGGTCTCAGATCCTTCAAATGAATATGACAAGTTCCAAATTGACCTCATCGAATTCAGTAAGTTTACCGCAACATGGGTTATCACGTTTTTGCCTAGCAAATTATGGCCAGCAACTGAGCCGACGATCTGTCTGGACGGTTGAACAAAGCGTTCATAAGAAACAAAATTACCTTGTCGCGCAAATTCCGTGGAGTTCGCAGAGGACGACGCCCTCTGATCAAGTACTTCGAGAGGTGCTGCAATAAAGATGCTGGCCAACAAATTGTCGCGGCAAACCTCAGCAATGCTGATGAGTGGGGAACATAATTAAGGTCTACCCGTCGCCCTCTGCAGACATGAGTGCAAATGGACGAGGGGGATTTGAGACGAGACGCACGTCACAGAAGAAAATATTAGACCCGCTCACAGTCATAGGGCCTTAGCATGGCACTGGTATCATATTGTCAGCTCTGAGAAGCGTAAACATGGGGCCATCCAATCGCGGGTCCAAAACGGTAAACAATATCTTGGAACTGCTTGGATCATCCACAAATAGACGCCATTTCAAAGGCAAAACTTAAGAAATCCCATAAAAACAAAGGCTAGGTCTTGTCGGGAAAGGCAAATTCAGCGACAAAATGCGAAATAAACTTGGTATGCGTTTGAACCTTTCCATGACCCCCAATTGAGGATTTTACCTGTGCGTATTCTTAGCCAACTCTCCCCCGCGGTGCTTTTGGTGATCAGCGCCTTGTTTTTGTCCGGCTGCAAGTCTGCGGAAGAGCGGGCCGAGGAACACTTCCAGAGCGCCATCTCGCTCGTAGAGGAAGGCGATGTTGACCGCGCGATGGTGGAGTTGCGCAATGTTTTTGACCTGGATAGCGGCCACACGGATGCGCGCAGAACAATGGCAGAGCTACAACTTGAACGGGGCAACCGCCGAGGCGCTTATCGTCAGTATCTGTTCTTGGCCGAGAAGGATCCTGATGATCTTGAAAGCCGCATCAATCTTGCCGAGATGGCCTTCGAGTTTGGGAGTTGGGACGAGTTGGATCGGCATGGTGCGCGTGCCGAGGAATTAGCTGCCAATGACCCACGCGTCGAGGCGATCGCCCTTGTCCGCGAATATCGAGCAGCAATCCGTGATGATGACGCCGCCGCGCGCCGCAACTTGGGGAGCCAAGCCGATGTGCTGCTCTCCGAGCAACCCAAAAATGTACTGCTGCGCAATATCCTCATGGATAACTCAATTCGCGAGCAAGATTTCACTCGAGCGCTTGCTGAAATCGATTGGATGATCGCTGACGACCCCACAAACAGTCGTTATCACAAAGAGCGTTTGCGAGTGTTGGCCATGCTGGGCGATATGAGTGCTTTAGAGACGCAGCTGCGGGAGATGATCAAACTTTTCCCAGATGATCCAGCGCACAAGGCTACGCTAATTCGCTTTTTTCTCTCACGGGACAATCTGGATGCAGCAGAAGCCCTTCTGCGTGACCTTTCAATCGCTTCAGCATCTGAAGATCCCGGCCCGACAGTTGATCTAATCCGTTTCCTCATGGAATTCCGTGACACCGAATCCGTCCGGGCCGAGATCGAGAAGGCCATCTCCGAGCGCTCCGATCCGGTGCCCTTCCAAATCATCGAAGCCCGTTTCGATTTTTCCTTAGGAAACCGCACAGAAGCGATTGCAGCGCTTCAGGACGTACTCGCCGAGTCCGACCCGTCAGAACAGTCCCGAGACATCAAGATCACCTTGGCCAAAATGCTGCTCGCCACCGGTAACGAGGTTGGCGCTCGTACCCACGTCGAGGAGGTTTTGGCCGAAGAGTCGACGCATCCCGAGGCACTCAAGATGCAGGCCGCTTGGCAAATCGAGGCTGACGATATCGATGCCGCGATCGGTGGACTTCGGATGGCGCTCGACCAGACACCTCAAAACGCCGAAGCGATGACTTTGATGGCAAGAGCCTATGCGCGTAGAGGACAACAGGAACTGGCTAGAGATTTCCTGGCCCAAGCTGTGGAGGCATCCGGGAATGCCCCAGAAGAGACCCTCCGCTTTGCCCAAGTACTGATTGGAGAGGAAAGTTATCTCCCTGCAGAAGACATCTTGTTGGCCGCGCTACGCCTCGCTCCATCCAATACCGACATCTTAATCGCTCTGGGGCAACTCTATCTTCGTATGGAAGATTTCGGCCGTGTTCGAGGCGTCGTCGACACGTTGCGCCGTCTAGGCAGTGAAAGGGCCATTCAGGCTGCCAATGGGATTGAAGCTGAGCGGCTCAATCAGCAGCAGGGCGTTGACGAGGCCATGTCCTTCCTGGAAAGCTTAAACAACGAAGCTGAGGCAACTCTTGCCACAAAGATTTCCCTCGTTCGCGCCAGGCTAGGTACCGGTGACAGAGCCGGCGCCCTCGCTCTCGCAGAGGAACTTAAACAGGAAACTCCCGACAGCGAGGCGCTGGATGTGGTTCTGGCCGCCGTCCATGTAGCAAACGACAATCTGGACACAGCCGAGGCACTCTATCGCGATCTCCTTGCTGCAAATCCGGCCCGGCCAAAACTATGGCGTGAACTGTCGCGATTGCAAATGAGGCAAGGGGATCGCGAGGCGGCCAAAGCCCTGATTGATAAGGGCCTGAGCCACACACCGGAAGACGCAGATCTGCTCTGGGCTAAAGCCTCTTTCCAGGAGCGCGACGGGAATATAGATTCAGCAATCGCGATTTACCAGACACTCTACGAAAAGAACTCCGACTCAGTTGTTGTGGCCAACAATCTTGCGAGCTTGCTCGCCACCTATCGCGATGATGAGGATAGCTTGGAGCGCGCCTGGACCATTGCTCGGCGCCTGCGTGACGCCAGTGCACCCGCGCTGCAGGATACTTATGGCTGGATCGTCCATCGACGCGGGAACAGCGCCGAGGCTCTGCCTTATCTCGAAGCGGCAGCACAAGGACTGCCAAGCGACGCTATTGTACAGTACCACCTGGGCCAAGTTTACCATGCGCTAGACCGCCCTCAGGAAGCGCTTGTACAATTCCGTAATGCAGTGGAGATCGCAGGCCCAACCGACACTCGGCCCCAGATAGAAGACGCAAGAACCTTAGTACAGAGCCTGCAAAACAGTGGCACAACAGAGAACTGAAATAAGGCCTTTCCATTCGAAGAATGACATGAATTGAACCCAGTCTTCTGCTGCCAGAATGTCCTAGTCTTATGACCGCCATATTGAAGGGCTCCGACTACGGGTAGATGAGAATTCAGTGGCAGGTCAGGATGCCTACGAGACCTGATGTCGTCACCCTGGCAGGCTTTGCGCTCGTCATCGCTGTTAGTGACATGTCTGCTTTGCACAACTAGTGACAATTCGACTTGGATGCAACGAGCCGGGTTCTTGGGATGAATCTTATGTGCAACACAGCAAAAAAATTGCTTGCTATAGATTGCCAATCCCCCTCTGTTTTGCCTTTAAGTGATCTCAATCATGCCGCTAAAAGTCGATAGCTCTTTGCGATAAGAGTGCCGTAGATAAGACACAAAAGGATCGGAAGTCGTTACATGGAAAGTTTGTCTATTCGCATGACAAAACTCTTGGTCGTTGCCGTCCTTGTGTCTGCCCTCGGTGCATGCGGTCTGCCACGACCTGGCCCAACCAAAAGTGAGATCCGTAGTCTTGATGGAGAAATCAACGAGACCCAAATCGTTGAGGTGGATGAACGCGTTAACCGTTTGGTTGCGGTTCAACCCAAATCTGGCTTTCCTGATAGCATCATAAAGCACGCCTCCTCGACGCTAGGCATAATCCGCCCAGGGGACACACTCTCTTTTACGATTTACGAAAACGTGGACGAGGGTGTGCTCAGCCGTGGAAATGGCGGGACCTCAACCCTCAACTCTCTCGAGGTTGATGAAGCTGGTTTCGTTTTCATTCCCTATGCCGGACGAATCCGCGCCGCAGGCAATACAACAGAGGCGTTGCGCCGGATTATAACTCGGAAACTGGAAGCCCTCACACCGGAGCCACAGGTCTTGGTCCAACGGGCCGCCGGTGACGATGAAACGGTCTCGGTTCTTGGAAATGGCATCGCTGCACAAGGGGTATATCCGATAGAACGATCCAGCCGCAGGTTGATGGAAATGCTGGCTACTGCCGGGGGAATCACGACCCCTCCCGAAATGACCCGCGTCAAAGTTTTGCGCCATCAACACAAGGGTGAGATCTGGTTTGAGGATGTCTATGACTATCCGGAATACGACCTCAAGCTACACGCAGGGGACAGGATCTTTGTTAACCGTGATCCTCGCGTTTTCACTGTCCTTGGTTCAACCGGAAAACAGGCGAATGTTCCCTTTGGGATGAGACAGCTATCAGCGCTTCAGGCGATCGCGCAGGCCGGAGGTCTGAATAGCCAAACGGCCGATCCAACTGGTCTGTTTGTGATACGCAAGCAAGATTCTGAAACTGTCAATAAGATGCTCGACCGCAACGATTTTGTTGGTGAGCAAAGCGTTATCTACGTGCTCAATCTCACGGAACCGAACGGTATTCCCCTCGCACAGGATTTCGACATTCGCGATGGCGACGCGATCTACGTGACAGAGGCACCGTTCGTGCAGTGGACCAAAACACTTAACGCAATCACTGGCACCGCAGGAGCAGTTAACACTGTAGAAGCGGTTGGGGACTGAAGAGGCCAACCATTTTGACCCCATTGACTGAAGCTTGGGCTGGCAATAGTTTTGTCGCTTGAGCGCTCATAAAGGCTGCTCAGTAAGTCCGTTCAAAAACAGCGCCGCCTGATTAAGGTGATATACACGTGCACGGTCAACAAGCCGGCTGCCACCAGCGCCATGGCGATATTCCGCCAAATTGTGCGTCGTCAGATAATTTGGGACATCAGAGATGTTTTCCGTTTGGAGGCTCTGGCTCCACCTTAATTGAGTTTATGCAGTTTGACTTTAGTATCTACACTAGTCTCTTTGAGCAGATGGGGACAGCAACCTCAGGCCTGTCATCCATGTGGGAAGCATCTGGTAGTCTTTCATTAGCTTATGAATACAACCCGGCCGCCCCTATCACCCTCCCAGCCGACCTCCCGCTCCTACTCAGTGGCCTCGGCGGACTTACTTGGCTGCGTAGCCACCAGAAGAAGACTGCGAACGCCTGATCGGCCGAGAACTCCTGGAACGGTGCGTAGTTTTTCCCGCCCCACTTCATACTCTCCTTCTGCCAGCCAGTGTAAATGATGGCTGTGGGGCACATGCATTTCAGCTTGATGGCGTAAAGTGTGCGCGCGAACCCCATACTTTGCCGCAACCGAATTTACCGTGATACCGGGCTCAAGCGTTTCCGCAACAATCCGTGCTTTGACCTCTTCAGGCCAGCGCCGCCGACCACCCAAGTAGATCACCACACCAAGCGACCTGAGAAACTCCGCCGTAGTCTCCATGGAGAAAATACTTCCCTGTTCAACAACAGGGATGACCTCGCAGAAACTGGAGAAGCAAAAAAAGTGGGGCACAGACACCGTTTTACCATAAACTCGTTCAGGACTATTTGTGATGATCAGCGTTATCGGACGTTTGAGCCCGAATTACAACCCAAGGTGGTAATTTGGCTTTGTTTCGGGAAATCGGCCCTCACGCGGCGCGGCGGCCGCATCCCCCCTAGGCCGCGACCGCGAGCCAGGCGGCCAGAGCCTTGCGGCGCTGCGCCTTTGCCTCGGCAAGGTAGCGCTTGAGAAGCCGGTGCCGTTTGCCGCCAGAATGGGTTTCCTGCGCTTCGTGCTGGAGAATGTGGTCCATAAGAGCGGTCCCGGAGCGAACCTCCCGTTTCGTACCGCCATCATCGATGAGCTCCTGCATGATCCCCTGGCCCACCTCCCGCAGATCCTGCGTGATTTCGTCGGATGCCGCGCATCCCGCCTCGAACTCCTGCAGGGCCTGCAGCGCCATGATAAAGCGCACCTCGGCCTCGGCCAGGGCCAGGGCGCGGTACCCGGCGTCGTCCTCGGGCAGGAGATCCCGGGAGGTCAGCTCGGGGCGATCCAGGATGATGGCGAGCCAGGTGGCAACCTGGTCGGGATCGGGGCGCGACGTGGCGCCGTGGCGCCTGGCGTTACCCGCGACCTTTGTCTTGCCGGCCTCTGTCTTGGGGCCCGTGCTGTTCTGCGCGTTGGCGCGGTTGCGCGCGGTGAGGACGTCGTCCGTCATCCCTCGATAACCGCGCCGTCCAGAGGGCGCGCGGCCTGCAAGGCGTCATAATCCCGCTTAACGTCGCGCCGCCGCCGCTCAAGGTCCAGGATCTGTGCGTCGTGACGCTTTGCCGGACTAGGAAAGTCCCGGTAGGCCGCGCTCATCACCTCGACGGGGTCCTGGCCAAGCTCGGCGATCTCGGCGTAGGCGGTGGCCTGGACGTCGCGGTCGTGGGAGATCGCGCGCGTGGCGAGGTCGTCGCCGGCGCGTTCCGCGGCCTCCCCGTCGAACGTGACGGGCTCTTCCCAATCGTCTTCATCGCCGCCGTCCTCGATGAAGCGATCCCACGCCACGTCAAGGGCGTCTTCATGTGCTGCCTTGCGCTGTGCGACAACGGCGTCGCGGATCGCGCCGCGTATAGTCTGTCGCAGGCATGCGTCTCGCATGCGTCGGTGCTGGAGGAGTTCCCACTCGATGGCGACGAGGTTCTCGGCAATGACGCACTCATAGGGCGTCAGCGGGGCAAGCGAACGCATCATGCCCTCATGAAAGCCATCAAAGGAACCGGGGTCCTCGCCGGTGATAGGGTCTCGCTCGGGCAGGACCTGCGCGAAACTCTCGAGCCCGAAACGGCCCGGGTCTCGGGGTGATATGTCATTGGGCATCCCTTGCTCCTTTCGGTTGCCACGTTTTCGTTTTTCTCCTCCTGGCGTCGCACACTGGTGCGCGCCTTATTCTTATTATGCTTCACTTTATTTAGGGATGGAGGTCCGCGGAAGGGCCACATGTAGATTTTTAGGGACATCGCGTCCTGATGCACCGAAACCTTAGAACCCTCGCCGCGTGCGCCGCTCTGATGCTGTCAGGTGCGGGCCCCTGAACCGCCCCGGTTTTGCCGGAGGCTGATTACTCCGTTTTACGCGACTTTATCGAACTCGTTGCACTGTTCATAGAACTTCTCCTCGGCCTCTGCTGGTGGGATGTTCCCGATGGGTTGCAGCAGGCGGCGATTGTTGAACCAGTCGACCCATTTCAGGGTTTCCACTCGACCGCATCTGCGGTTTTCCACGGCCCCAAGCGGTGAATGACCTCCGCTTTGAATAGGTCGATGATCGTTTCCGCCAGCGCGTTGTCATAGCTGTCACCTACACTGCCCACCGAGGGTTCGATCCCGGCCTCGGCCAAGCGCTCGGTATAGCGGATCGACACATACTGGCTGCCCCGGTCGCTGTGATGGATCAGATCGCCGTCTGGACGCCGCTCGTAAAGCGCCTGCTCCAGGGCATCCAGCACGAACTGGGTCTGCGGCGAGCGTGACGCCCGCCAGCCAACGTTAGGCAGGATGCCGCCACCGGTTCGAGGCACCTGCCGAACGTTGGCGAAGGTGTCGATCACGAAGGGTGTAGGGGACCGTGGCCCCGGTGGGGCCGCGTAAGCCCCGGAACGAAACGAAGCCCTGCCAGGTCGACACGTAGGTGAAGTCGCTGACCCACAGTGTGTTGGGCGCTGGCGCCCGGAACTGCCGGTTCACCTTGTCCCTTGGGCATGGCAGCGCCTTATCGGGCTTCGTCGTCTTCTGCGGCTTGCCACGAACGACGCCCTGTATACCCAGCTCCCGCATCAGCCGTTCCACGGTGCAGCGGGCCACATCGAAGCCCTCCCGCCGCATTTGGTGCCACACCTTGCGCACCCCGTAGACCTTGAAGTTCTGATCCCAAACACGCTGAACCTCGGATCGCAACTCAGCATCTCGCTTGGCGCGATCCGAGGCACGAACCGGGTCACGCTCGATAGCTTTGTGCTCGTAGAAGGTCGAGGGGGCGATCGGCAGAACCCGGCAGATCGGCTCGACCCCATACTCGGCCCGATGATCATCGATGAACCCGATCATCGTTTCAGTGGGCGGTCGAGCTCCGCCTGGGCAAAATACGCCGATGCCTTCTTCAGGATTTCGTTGGCCTGCCGAAGCTCCCGAACCTCGCGTTCCAGATCCTTGATCCGGGCCCGTTCCTCTGACATCACGCCATCTCGGCAGCCCGTGTCGGTTTCCTCCTGCTGAACCCAACGCCGCAATGTGTCGCGGCCGCAGCCGATCTTCGGCGCAATCGCCTTGATCGCTGCTGACTGGCTCTCATAGTTGCCCTGATTGTCGACCACCATCCGCACGGCTCTCGCGCGTGTCTCAGGTGAATAGCGGTTCGCTCTGTTGTCTTTTTCCATGGCTCCAATCCTTCCTCGATTTGGAGCCTCCGGGAAACCCGGAGGTTCAGGCGCGGCGTTCCTATACGCCAAGCTCCCGCCGCACATGGTCGATGCACTTGCGGCGACGTGAAGGGCTCAGAAGTTTCCCTTCGCGGCCTCTGTCAGGATCAGCTTGTCCAACGTCAGGTCCGACACCGCCCGCCGAAGCCGCTGGTTTTCCTTCTCAAGCTCCTTCAGCCGAACGAGCTGAGACCGTTGCATCCCGCCATAAAGCTTCCGCCATCGATAGAACGTCTGCTCCGTCACGCCGATCTGGCGCACCGCCTCGGCAATCGTCGCGCCTTGTCCCTGCAGAACTTCAACTTGCCGAAGCTTCGATACAATCTCTTCGGGCTTCTCTCGTTTTCCAGCCATCGCTGATCCTCCAATTTACGGGACAATCTATCCCAGTTGGTGGACCACTTTCAGGGGGCTATTCCACGCGGGGATCAACTCCAAGCCATTGAAATAAACCCGGTGCTCAACACCTCGGAATTATGAGGTTTTTCGCCAAAGACCAAATCTAGCTAAGGATTTGAACAGAAAATGTGAAGACCCCGCGAGATGAACCATCTCCGTTAAGTAATCACGCCAGGCTGTTTCGAAGGCTGCAGGCCAAGGGCGCACCGTTATCGGCCAGGTATGAACCGCGGTAATTCGGTAAGAAGCTCTTTCAGCAGATCGTTCATCTGCGCTTCGACAACTTCCTCCGACTGGCCCTCTCTGATCGGGCCAATTAGCCTGATGATAGCTCCGTCAGAGCGACCAGCCATCACCCCTCTGGTAAGCACACTGAACTTCGCGGACGCACTGCGCGGGATCGCATGACCCATGTGTGTAAACCAGTAGTATACCAGACTTCGTTGTGACCCCTTCTGGATGATAATCCGGTTTACCTTGTATGGGGAATTCAGGCCCAGGTCGCCGGCAATATCAACCATGTCCACTTTGGCAATTTCCCAGCCCGCACCGGGCAAGCAAATTTCAGGTGTATGCATCACACCATTTTCGGCCAGATCCTCATACCACGCCGTAAAAAAGTCTATCGTGGGCGAGCTTGATGACTGACCGAACTGTACCGCGTGGTAATCATCAGCAGCCAAGATTCGTTCCACTTCGGGAGTAAAACTTTGCTCCTGTCCAACTTGGCGCCAGTCTCCAACCTGTTTGGGAAACACAGCAAAGCTGGGCCGATCCGGTGCGGCATGATTGCGATCCGGGACCAGTGGCCAGGCGATGACGAAAATGATCATCAATATGGTTGCGGTAATTAGCGCCGGAGAGGCCTGCGTCAGCTTCAGCCGGGTGAGCTGGGGAAAGACCCCCTCTGTATTCAGATCAAGCGCCTCTACCAAACTCATCTTGCGAGGGTTTAGTTTGAGCAAGACCCACGCAAAACCGAAAAGGATCAACACGCTTGACATGAAGATCACCCAGCCCTCAAAGAAATGAGTGAACCCTTCGAGCCATTCAAGCCCAAAACGCTGCACAAGAATGCCGGCCAGCGCAATGCGCACCGAGTTCATGAAGACGGCGATAGGCGCAGCTGCCAAAAGAAGCAAAACCTTGTGCCATTTTGGGCCTTGATAAAGAAGCGCGAAAATATACGAAAAACTGAGGATTGGAAAAAGATAGCGCAGTCCAGAACAGGCCTCTGCGACATGCAATTTCAAAACCCCAAGGTCGATAATATTCCCATCGAGATAGACCGGGATATTAGCAAGCTGAAGGAACCAAACCCCCAGCTCAGAAGACACAAGCTGCAGTACCGTAGAGACTTCATAATAAAGCAGGCCTGGCAATGGCAGCATGAAGACCAAATGAAGCACCGGGGGCCAAAAATGCTTACCGGTCCTCCAGCCAAAGCTGATAAGTAAGATGCCCGCCACCCAGATAATGATGGCGTAGGCCTCCAGAGAGTCTAACTTCAGGAGTGTACCCAGCGCCATTACCATAACCGAGAGCAAAACTACGAACACGCCTGGCCATCGGTCATTCTTTGGCCCAGGTTGAGGCGGGAATTGCTTTAGTTCACGCAGGAACATCAGCGCCGAAAGCACAGGGATCAGCGGCCCGTGACTGTACTCCGGCCTACTCCAGGCTTCAAACAAGATTTCGAAGCCGGACCAAAAAAGCAGTCCTGCAGCAAGCGTGATCACAATCAGCCAGAATAGTCCCCAGCTCAACCATCCGCCTGTGGTTTTGGCTAAGTAGTCTTGATCCGTTATTGTCGACATGGACCTAATTTTTCTCCTGATTTAGACACTTATGAGCCTGCGTCACTATTTCTACATGCCAATTGACGACAAGCAAATCGCTTCTCTCGCACTTCAAACCAACGTGATAAACTCGCATAGCAAAATCGCTTTTATCCTATATCATACCGAACTCAGAGTTCCCGGGTGGCCTTATACGCCGATCCTGTTCACGCGCCGGCGCGTCCCCTCATAGGTCGGCCCCGAACAAAGTACAAAATATTGAAATCCGATGGTTAACTTTGTCGAAGCCACAAAACACCATTTTTCGAGTGCCCAGCAATCATTCAGCACACTACTGAAAGTTAGTCTTGTTTGTCACCCGTGAATGGTAAGTCAGTCCGTCATCATTTCCTCAAGCACAAACTGGTGAAGGGGAAAGGGTCGCTCCAATTCAGCCGCCCCAAACGGCGCTAAAAAGCAGAAGAGAGCAATCGGAATATTCCACTTCGATATTGTAGCACCATCCCGTGAAGCCAAAAGCAGCGTGAGCAAAAGCGCCATGTTTGCGCTCATCGCGACCCATCTGTGTAGGTCCGTTGCAACTAGCGACGTCAACAATGGTGCTGATATGGCAGCAAAAAGGAGAGCAGATTCACCGTATCCATTGACATACTGCAAGGCTCTCAAAGTGAGAAAAACCACATACACCAAAGGAAGAAGCACAAAGGCCACCTCCCCACTATTCAAACTTGAGAGAAGACGATATGCCGAATAAATAGTTTGCTCAAACGGGGCACCAACTTCAAAATATCCACTCCAAAATGGATGCTTGTTGAACGCGTTCGGCAGACGACTGCTCATAACCTCTTTAAATTCAGGCTCGGGCAGGTCTACGCGCCCGAAAAAAATAACAATGCAAGTGGCGAGGATGGCAAAAACGATGGGAATGTAATCGATGGGACCAAGTGTTTTTTCTATCTTGAGCGTTTTGAAGTAATAAAATGCCCAAAATTGTGCTGGTAACGTGAAGATGAATAGCTCGTGTGTAAATATCCCTGCAACTAGGATAATGCTGAATAGATACACATTCCTAATGTATAGAATATTGACGACAGCAAACAGCAAAACAAAAACATCAAGCGCGCCGGTTGTGTAGCCGGAATGGATTATGAAAGCAGGCGAAAACGCGACGCCAATCAGGAACAACGGATTGGCCAATTTCTCCTTTATACAATACCAGGCTGTCAGCAGAGCAAGCGCCTCCACAGCGACATGATGAATAAGGAGTGCAAAGACGTATTCATTTGAAAAAATGGAGTTGATACCCGTTTCAGACAACAGTGTCCCTATGAGCCCACGGCGGAAAAATCCGAAATCAGTATAAGAAATATAGAGTTGCCAAACCCTGCCATAAGACAGCAGGCCTAGGTCGGAAACAGCCCACCTGTTCAGCACAAAAAAAGAAAAACACATCGCCAAGAAGAAGATGAGCATGGTCATAAAGGGAGAACTTGTACCCTTTGAGGCACTCATATCTTCATTCTCTTGAAAATTCGTTCAGGAATATTTCTAATAATCACCATTATGAGCCGCCATATTGGCTTTACATATATTATATTGTTCCGGTTCCGAACGGCCTTGAACACAGCGTCCGCCACTTCATCCGGCTCAGCTGTCAATCTCGCTGGCAAGTCCATGCCATCGGTCATTTGCGTTGCCACAAAACCAGGTAACACAGTAACGACATGCACGCCTTTCTTCGCGAGCCGGTTTCGTAACCCCGACAGAAAAGCAGTCAAGCCTGCCTTGGCGGAGCCGTACACATAGTTGGTTGCCCTGCCGCGTTCGCCCGCAACAGAACTTATGCCAACCAAAGTACCAGAACCACGCTGCGCGAATTTATTGGCGAGTTCGGCGAGTATACTGGCGGGACCTTCGAAGTTACTACGCAGTACCTTTATTGCAGCTTTAGTATCTCGCTCACTCTGTGCTTGCTCACCCATGTAGCCAACAGCACAGACCGCAATAGTTGGCAATTCAGCCAAGTCTTCTAGAACGCCTTTATGAGAAGTGATGTCTAAAGCATCAAATTCGTGCAGCCTCACTGTAACTTTATACCGAAGCTCAATGTCGCAGCGGCTTGCGTCCAAGCTTTCAGCGTTTCGCGCAGCCAGTTGAATATCGTATTCGGCTTTGGCAAATCGATGCGCGAGCGCCATGGCGATATCACTTCGCGCACCAAGAATAAGAACAGCCCCATTTCTCACAATCCAAGCCTTTCTGACTGTGCAGAGCTATAAGCAGCCGATACACTCTCATCTCGCCGATATTTTGAATAGTCTTCAGCACGGCGGTCAGATTGCAAGAACACATCACGCTGCATGCGACTATCCTTTGCCAGGTAGAAGCGCCCGTTATGTTGCAATGTGATACTGTCCAACTCGTTCATCAATGCCAATGATTTCCTGTTCACAGGAAAGTCCAGCGCAAGCGTATAGCCTTCCATTGGGAATGAGAACCTACTCTCCTGTGCGCCAAATCGCTTGAGAACTGCCAAAAAAGAACCTGCACCAGCGCTTGCTATGGCAGCAAGAAGCTCGGTCAGCCCGTCTTCTGCCTGGCTGAGCGGGATAACGCATTGAAACTGCGCAAAGCCATGAGGTCCGTAGATTTTGTTCCAACCCAGTACCGAATCGAGAGGGTAGAAGTAGCTATCCCAGTCCACAATCTGCCTCTTAGGTCTGCGCTTTCCATTCCAGTAGTAGAGGGCGTTGAAGGCACGAACGCTAAAGCTGTTTAAAACCCAACCAGGAACGTCGACAGGAATGTTCAGCTTACGTTTCGCGGGCATCTGAAATGGCTGTTTGCGATACCGCAACGGCACGGAGGTAGCCTGAGCATGTTCTCCGAGCATCACAAGGGAACGCCCCAACTCTTCTCCGGTCTGCAAACAATCAATCCACGCAACGGAATAGGTCGCATCAAGCGAGTTTTCGAACAGCTCGATGGCATGGGTTATATTGTCTGCCGCTAACGTTGTCTGCTCTATCCAAGCTGAAGTCACAGGGCGCAGACGAATAGCAGCTCGCAAGATTACCCCTGTCAGCCCCATGCCCCCGATCGTCCATTCGAACAGCTCTGTGTTTTCTGTCTGCGAGCATCGCTGCACAGTGCCGTCGGCCGTAAAAATGTCTATCCAGTCTACATAAGAGCCAAAGCTCCCATCCTTGTGGTGGTTTTTCCCATGTACATCAGCCGCAATCATGCCGCCCAAAGTGACGAACTTCGTGCCTGGTGTCACAGATGGGAACCAGCCGCGCGGTAGAAACGCCTCAATCACGTCTGCAAGCAGCACCCCTGCTTCAGCAACCAGCTGCCCGGATTCTTCATCAAACGCCAACATGCGATTGAAGTGCTTCATATGAATAGTGTTTGTCGGGCTGACAGCGCTGTCGCCATAGGCACGCCCATTACCACGGGCAATCGCGCTGCCTTCCTTCACAAGGTTTGCCAACTCATCTGTGCTCCGCGGTGCCGTCACTTGAGCGTCAATCGTTGGGTACCTTCCCCATCCCGATAGTTTCATTGAGCTTGTGCCAATCGTGCGTCAGTAAACACAAAGCGGCGGTCCAAGTTGTATTTTGCGACATATCCAATGCTGAGCCCGATAATGGCTCCAAGCTCACGCATCATATCTGTTTGCCAGACAAGCCAAAACGCGGTTTCAGTACCCCAAAAAATCGCTGTCGTTACAATGCCCATAGCACTGTAGAGGGAGAATTTTTTGCCATGCGCTTTGACGCCGGCGCTCATATCGTCAAATATCCAGCGTTTATCCAAAACGTATTTGAGTACTAACCCAACCAATGTACCCACACCAACCGCCAACGCGAAGAGGGTGCCGCTGTCTCCCAAGAAGAGCACCAGTCGCTGCGTAGAAAGATTGGCAAGTGTCGCAAAGACAGAAAAGAACGAATAGCGCAGAACCAAGGTGTGTAAAGTCACAACGAAGCTCCCGTAGCTGCAAAGGCAAGCATAAGGACAAAACAGATTTGGCTCACCCTGTCTTTTAAAGCGAAGAGCACCGGGTCATCATGCATGGCACCACGATGGGTAATCAGAACTATCCTTGTCAGCCAGTAGAGCAGCACCCCGCAGATGCCCCAAAGTGCATAAGGGAAGACATAGAGTTGCTGTACGGCTGGTGAATTCACATAAAGCGCCATCACCAACACGGAGATATAGCCAGCCGTCAAGCCAATCATGCTGATGATTGGCAAGTCTTCCACATGATAGCCGCGCCCTTTCGCCTTTAACGTGCCCTGCTCTGCCATATCAACAAGTTCGGCTTGTCTCTTCACGGCTGCCAGCGACAAGAAAAAGAAAATCGAAAAGGCTAGCATCCAAACCGAAAGTTCAACGCCCGTGGCAAAACCCCCGGCGATGATGCGGATGGTATAGAGCCCTGCCAATATACATATATCTAGGACAACCTGACATTTCAGTGTGAGCGAATAGGCTGTTGTCAGTGCGAAATAAACACCCAATACCAGCAAAAATGCCCAACCCAAGAAGGCTGCAATAAGCGCACCCCCTAAAAGCAACGCTGGAGCCACGATGCTACCATGTGCAATGGGTACAGCTCCTGACGCGAAAGGGCGCAGGCGTTTTCTGGGGTGCGCTCTGTCTGCATTCAGGTCCAGCAGATCGTTCAGAACATAAACGCTGGAGGCGACAAGGCTGAAGGCAAGAAATGCCAGCATACTGCTCAGTAAGGTCGCTGTGTCAAATTGATGCGCGGCAAGCATCGGTAGGAATATCAGAATGTTCTTAAGCCATTGATGCGGGCGCAGCGCCTTGATGTAAGAGCTTATCGATCTTGATGTCGTTGCCAAGTGCTCGATGGGTTTGCCGAAAGCTTCGGCTTTTTGACGCAAGGACGACGGCGCATTTACCGTTACTATCTTTTGGGATGCTTGCCAGACAGGCAGGTCAGCATGCGCATCGCCCATATAACAGAATGCCTCGTCTCCAAATCGTTCTAATAAGAACTCTGCTTTGTTCGCCCCTTTGAGATTATGCGCGCCGTCTGAACCATGCACTTCATCAAAAATCTGCAGGTGTTCGGCAATATTCTCTGCGAGCGTTTGATGGGACGCCGTCACCAGCGCCACTCGCCCACCGTTTTTACGAAAAGCACGGATATAAGCAAGAACCTCATCGTCATATGGCAACGTGCTTACATCAATAGTAGCTTCTGAGCCGAGATAGGCTTTCAAAGCCGCTTTGCCCTGACTGAGAGCAACTGCTGCGAGAAACGGACTACGCCAATCCTTACCGAAAGCGGACCAGAAGCTTTCATGCAGTATATCCGATTTGAGCAAAGTGCCATCTAAATCAACAATAAGCATTTTTTTCATTCAAAGACTCTCGAGGCCACTTATACATGTGTCTCAGATATTTTTATTAGCGCAAGCGTCGTGAAAAATTATAGGACGCCATACATGCTACTTCGAGTGTTCGAAGGATCCCAAATTCCCTTGGCGCCACCGATCTTCAAAGGCATGAATGAGCGTTCGCCACCAACTATCTTTAGAACTGTCAGGCTAACATACGGCTCGAATTTACCAGAAATGGACCTATTCCAATGTTTCCTGCCCGCAGCCCTGCTCAAAACCTGCTGAAATTCGACCGGTCCAGCGATAGGCTAAAAGCCCAATCCATTCTTTGGCCCCTTTGTTGAGATCTTCCAAATTGCCCGCAAGGTTCCAGCCCACACGGTCCCAGAATGCACCACTTCGAAAGTCCACGGGCCAAGCGACAAGATTTTGCCAACCGGCGGTACAGAAACTTGCAATGGCCCGTGGCATATGCGCAGCGCTGGTCACCAACAAGATCTGCCCCTGTGGGACATCCTGAAAAAGCGTGAGCGTGTTGCGGGCGTTTTCCGCGGTGTTGCGAGAGGCGCTTTCGATATAAAGTCGGTCAAGAGCGATCCCTGCACTCAGGAAAATCATCTCAGCAATACCGGCTTCGCGGAGCTCTGAGGAAACAAGTGCACCGCTGCCCCCTGAGAACACAAGGTCAGCTTCAGGAAAGCGATTTGCGAGAGAAATGCCGGCCAAGTAGCGTTCTCCGGCTTCGTTGATTTGAGCTTGGTTCCAGGCGAGGGTCAAATCCGGAACTTCCGAACCTCCCAGCACAATGATGCGAGACACATTTTGGACTGTCGGCTGTACAACAAACCGACGTTCCAGAGGTCCCATTAGAAGGTCAGCTAACGGAAACACTGCGACAAGCACTAACCCACTGACCGTCAGACCCAGAGTTCTTTTTGCAGCGCTATTTCGACCCAGCCAAGTCAGACCCCATGACAAAAAAAGCACCAATAGAAATAGCGTCTCGGGCCGCAGCAGCGCCCAGACAATCTTGGAGAAAACAAAGAAAACTGTGTCCATGAGGCGGTTTTGATCGAAAGGCAGGCGTTATGCCCGATCCGAAATATATGTAAATTCCCGAATATTGAGCATTTCTGGTCCGCAGTCTCTACAAGCGATAAGGCGCATACGCCATAACATGTCTATATTCCAGCAGCCGACTATCACCTAAAAGCCCCAAAAGTTCTTATAGGGAAGATAGCAGATATTGGCGTGCCGCGAGCTGAGAAACCACAAGGCCTGATAGGAGCCGTAAACCAAAACGGGCAGCGCAAAAACAAACCCCCTGTTCAATCTGGGAAACGCGACACGTGCGAGTGCGACAAAAGTCACGATACTTAAAGGCATGACGTAGTAGATCACTCGGTGCAAAAGAATAGATGAAAAGATTGCTACAGGGATCAACGAAAACGTGATGGCTGTCGTCAAACGCATGAGCTCGAAAGACTCAGGGAAGGCGCTCTGCAATCTCGTTCGATATTTCAGAAAGAAGATCGCGGGGATTAATAGGAGAACGTACCGAATAAGTGCTCCACCGGACGTGATGTCACTGTTGTCAAGATACCTGTCACTATAAGTCTCGAAGCGATCCCCCAAAAGTACCACGGCCAAAGGTCCAAGGATAACGGCAGAGCCAAAAAGCCATGCCGTAGTGACCTTGCGTCCTGCCAATGCAGCAATCGGCAGAAACATGATTATACTCGTGTGGAATTGTGCTCCAAGGGCGATCCAGATAGCGGTCCAGAGTTTTGAGCCACGCATCCAGGCCACAGACGCCACCATAAGAAATCCCGTGGCAAGACCCTGCCGGATACCGGACATTGAAAGTTGGACGATCACCACTGGGAAAAGCAGCGCAAGGATCATCAGGCTATCCCGGTGGGCGCGGCAGAATATCACGATACAGCTGACTATGATCGCCGAGGCAAACATATTCAGCCACATGTAAGACAAATCATTTTCACGAACGAATTTTGTCATGAGCCAGAAACCCGGTTCATCAAAATCTTTGATCAAGGCGCTCAGCGACTGATCCAGCTGCGTTATACGAAACCGATGAAGATATCCCCACCAATCACACCCAACCTCATTCCGCGCGCCCATGAACCAAAGGAGGAATAGTGCAAACATTATGAGAACAGTTTTCTGACCTCGTCCTTGAATGTTCAGGGCAGCTAAGGCCAGCACGAAAAACACGCCAAGATAAACTAACAATTGGCACCCCTAACGAGCTGCGTTTCACGCGCAGCGTCCGACATGGTCACGCTTTCCATGCCGTGGGATAATCTTAATCGTGCATACTCTTCGAGTACTTTTTCGAGTTGCATGAGATTTTCCCGGGCATTTCGGCCAAAATTGTGAGGATGCCACCAAAGATGAAACTGGCGTCCTTGCTGTGCGGCAGTTCTCATCTCAGAGCGAATACGGTTTAGGTGCAAGGTCGAATATGCGGGCAAGGAAGACCGCCAAGGCCTCAAGAAACGAGAGGCTTTTACGTCGGTTGCCCCAGCACATTGTTTGGGCCGACGCGGATCAGTCCGGGGGACAACGGGCATGATGCTATCCAACAGGCGCACACCGCGAACAAGTGGGGTCACGTCACGATTGGCCATGGTTCGGTACGCAAACACGTCCGGTTGCCCGCGAAAGGTGGTGATGCCTTCTGCCACGCAAATTTCCACGTGATCGTCATGATACTGATTTCGCGGAAAGACGATACTCTTCAACTCATGACCAGCACTTTTCGCAATCGCTTTTGCGGACTGGATGTCAGCCTTGAAGGCGCTCAGTGTTTGTCCGTCCTCCAGACAATAGAAGTGCGAGAATGTGTGCGTTGCGACCTCCTGGCCCGGTGTTTCCGCCACAAGGTCAAGAAGTGATCTCCCAAAATGATAGGGGTCTTCTTTCTCATTTTCTCCGATGTCGCCTTGGATCGCTTCATAGTTTGAAAGCGATGCGTTTGTGTATTTCGGCAGGTCATCCGGTATGTAGTCGAGCATTTCCTTGCGCGTGCGAGCAAAAAGCAGGCCGACAGTCGCCCAAGTTGCATGTACCCCATACTGCGAAAAAAGCTTCAGAATTTCCGGGATCGCTTGCCGCCCTCCGAGTACAGCATCACCGTAGTCATCCCTGCCCATATGGTAGCGGACACCCCACATGAGTTCGAAATCCAAGGAAACGATAAACTTGCCGGTCACTTTAAACCTGGACCTTTCACTTATTGCGCTTTCGCGGAAGCAGACGCCGAAGTCCTTTGCGCAGATAGCTCTTCAACTCGGCCCAAGCAGGCGCGCGGTCACCCGGCACCCCGACCGCCGACACTCGTTTACTAGCATGTCTGGCGGCAGCGATTTTGGGTGGCGGGAGGACGAAGTCGTTTTTTAAGCGATAAAACGTCGCCGAGTAAAAATCCTTGAGTGCATAACGCCAGACAACTCCATTCCTCTGTTCGCGGTCTTCAGGCAGGGGGCCAACGCCCGTGAGGTCTCGATAGGCGGCCAGAGCAACGCTCTTTCCCGCGGCTGTAGAGGCTGAAAACCAAAGTGACGGGCGCGGATTGATTTCTATGATCTTCCTTTTGCCAGTCCTGGGGTCTCTTTTAAATTCTGCCGCCGCAATTCCCCGAAACCCAATTTCTCGAAGGAAATTCTCAGCGATCTCACGTGTCTCTGGCTCGTCCTCGCTGATGACCAGTGAGGCTGAGCCAAACCCCGGGGGAAATTGCCGAAGTTTTCGGCAGGTAAAGGATTGGTGGGCGCACCCCTTTTCGTCGAAGTAGGCCGCGAACAGTGTGATCTCGGATTCAGGGCCGGGCACGATCTCCTGAACCAGCAAAGTTCCCGCATGATCGGGGATCAGTTCCATCATGCGTGCATAATCTGCTGCATTCTGTGCAACCCAGCCTTTTTGCCCAGCCATCTCTGACTTGATGTCATGGATCCTGCTAGGCTTGATCAGGACGGGAAAGTTAAGCGAGCCCGCCAGTGAAGGCATATCGGGCTTCTCGATTTCATAAAGGCTCGGGTAGTCGACGCCATGCTCGGCGCAAAGACGATAAAAGTCTGCCTTGGTCAGGATGCGTGCCGCCACACCATCCCGATAGGACTCTTGGAAAACGAATGATCCCGCTAGTCGCTGTCGATGACGGATGATGAACTCCAGATCCTGATCCGACGTCGGTATGAGTATAGGCTTTCTGTGCTCCCTGCCGGCGCGATGGATAAGCTCTTCCACGCGACGGTCCTCGTCCGGCTCAAGAATGACATCCTGAAGGTATCGAGAGGCAGACCCGGCTTGTCGCTCCGTCGCCACCCCGATCACGGGTATACCCTCAACCCCGAATTCCCTGATGGCGTAAAGCCCAGTTGGTGAGAGCCCAAGAACAAACGCGGGCGGAAGGATATTCACAGCGTTCATTGTCCACCCTCCCTTGTAGCAAGTACTTGATCGAACACGTCCCGAAGCGCGGTGGCTTGTTTGGTTGGTGAAAATCGCTCCTCAACTTCGCGCCGCGCGGACTCCGCTACGCGCTGACGAAGACCCGGGTCTTCGATCAGCTCCGACAGGGCCCTTTCCCAATCACTATGCACCGTGCACAAAAAGCCCGTTTCACCGTGCTTTATGAGCTCTAGATTATAGCCGATACCCGTACAGACGGCGGGAACGCCTGCCGCCATATAAGTTCTCGCTTTGCCACCCGACTTCCCACGAGACCACTCTTCGAGCGGCAACGGCATCAGTCCAATCGAAAATCGGTTGAGGGCCTCCAGTTCGCCGTCGAGCGACCAATTGGTATGTGTCACAGGCAAACCTGGTAAATCAAACTCTCCGCCCCCCACGATCTCGAAGCGCACATGCGGATATCGCTCGGAAATCTTTCGCAGAACAGGCTCGATCAGGCGCAAGTACTTGACCGTGGAATTCGAGCCCAGCCACCCAATGACAATCTCATCGGAACTGGTGTGCGAAGGCCGCATGCGAATGCGATCCGTGTCTTCGGCTACGTCCACGGTGACCGCCACCCCACCTGCATCTATAGCTTTATCGCGCAGCCAGTCATTTCCCGCAATAACGCAGTCACAAAGACGAAAGAGTTTCAGAGCTTTTTGAGGAGACCGCATCAGCGTTGCTAGACGGCTGTATCTGCTGGGCTTCTTGATGAACAGGGCGTCGTCATAATCGAACATCAGACATGCGCCGGATGCTTTCATGAGACGTTCAAGAACTGGAGGACCAAAGGGCAGGAGTTCTCGCTGCATATAGATAATATCGTACTGTCTGAAATTCCGGAGCGTCCAGATACGGCTGAACACAGCTTTTAGAGTTGCGGCGAATTTTGCGGGTGTTCGGCCAGGCGTGAAACTGAGCTCATACATTTGGCTGTCCATAAAACTCTGCACCGTACAGGCCACTCCAAGACGCTCCAGATGTGGAAGATATTGGAAAACACGATAGCGACTGCTTGCGCCCTCGTAAGGGTAGCGCGTGAGAAACAAGACTTTCAGCGGGGTTGGCATCAAGCCGTGCCTCTAACTGAAACTTCGTTCTCGGTTCCTGCAAGATTTCGATAAACTTTGCTATAATCTAAGATACCCGTCTCAAGCGCGAAGTGTTCTTCGGCGGCTTGCCGGCACCGGGCGGCGAGGCCTGGTTCCTTTGTGCGCTCTATGAGGTCGACCAACGCATCACGCTGCGTCTGTTCGTCAAATGCATTGATGGCAACCCCGGTGTCTGTTTCGACGATTGTTTCCTCAACGTCGCCAACTTGGCCATTGGCGAGGACCGGCTTGCCACAGGCCAAGAACTCACCCAACCGGGTCGGGCTGGATGCCCGCTTCGACCAAACCTGCTTAATGAAGAAAATACCTGCATCCATGCGCGCAATCTGTTCCGAAACCTCCGAATAGGGCGCGGCCCGGATTTCGACCCGCTCTAGGTCGACACCCGCCTCGCTTAACCAGTTGCGGATCGCATCATGATCTCCCTTGTTGATCACAAGGAAACGTGCGTCCGGGCGCATGTCGAAGAGCATGCGCACGGCCTGCGCCACTTCCGCAAACATGTACCAACTCCCTGCAGAGCCAACATAGCCAAGCGTGAAGCTTCCTTGGGGCGACTCAACTGGCTCCACCGGGCGGAAAAGCTCGAGATTAGTGCAGGTTGGAATCACAGACATCGGCGGAGCTATGCCTTGCAGATAGTCAAACTTCTCGATCTCGCGAGCGCCCGCACGGGTCAACGAGACGACATGATCCGCACCAAGAAAGAGCCGCCGTTCGACCCACTTGAACGCGCGATATCGTAGCCAATTGGGTTTCCATATCCCACCATCTACGCGCTCATCCGGCCAAAACCCACGCATGTCGAAGATAAACCGGGCGCCTGTACGGCGCTTGACGGCAAGTCCAATCAGTCCCGCGATATAGGAGCGGGTATGGACAATCTGGATGTGGCCGGTACGAGCCAAAGCGGTCGCTTTGCGTATCCCAAGGACGATGTCGTAGATCGTCGCCGGTATCCCTGGACGATTGTGATAGGTCAGCCGGTGCCAATCTATGCCGGCCACACGGCACCTTTCCGCAAGGGCGTCGAGTTCTGGCTCGTTGGCGAGGGCGTCTGGTTTCTCGAAGGTCAGCAATGTGATGCGATGATCTCGCGCCAAGCCCAAGACATATTGAAGCACCTGACTTTGGCCGAGAGGATCGAGCAGGCCGGTGTAGGAGACGTAGAGGACACGGGCCATGCTTTTCACTTTCGGTTAGGGGTTGTTTTAGCTGCTCCGAGCAATCCAGCATAGATGGTTATTAGGCGGGCCGAAACCGTGGGCAGGTCAAATTGGGTCGCGGCGCGGTAGGCCGCTTCGGAGCCCAATCGTGCGCGCAGCTCTGGATCGTGGGACAGCCGCGCTAGCGCCTGCGCAAGCGCGGCAGGATCGGCTACTGGAACCAGAATACCAGCTCCACCAATTGTTTCAGGAAGACCGCCTGCGCGACTGCCGACGACTGCCCGACCCAGCGTCATAGCTTCCAAAGCGGTCAGACCAAAGCCCTCGAACCGCGAAGGCACCACCACTATTTCTGCATCCGCCATAATGGCCATAAGTGCTGCATGATCCTGCTGACCAGTGAATGTGACGTGATCTGTCAAACCTAGGTTATGCACTTGCGCCTCAACATTGCTTCTAAGTGGGCCATCACCCACTATGATGACCGCAGGCGTCAAGCCTTTTCCCTTCAGAATTACCAGCGCCTCTATTAGATCTGCATGGCCCTTCTCTGGCACAATGCGCCCGGGTAGGACGATGCTGCAATGGCTATCCAACGCGGTGCTTGGCGACTTATCAGCCACCAGCGTTCGCAACGCCGCCACATCGACCGGATTGGGCAGAACTTCAATCTGCCGCAAGGAATAGGCCGCTCGGAAATGTCTGGCCACCTCACCCGACACACCCAGACAGCGATCAATGCCCCGTTGGCAAAGAAAGGCAGCCAACCTGCGACGCATATCCAAAGCCAAAGTGGGCCGATTTGCCCCAGCGTAGGCAAGATTATGAAAGGTTACGCAGGTGCGTACAGGAGCCAACCGCAAAAACCGCATCAACGCTGTCGCTACCACTGGAAAGTAGAGGTGGGCATGTACCAAATCGACTTTTTCGCTGTGGACGATGAGAGCGATTTCACGAGCCATACCGATCAAATTCCAGCGGTGCCTCGCAGCTAGCTGCCTGACGGGAATTCCCGAAGCCTTGATCTGAGGGGCAAGATCCATAGCACCGCCTCGTACCAAGACACATACGTCTAAACCTTGACGTCGCAATTCCGGTAGTAGGGTTGACAGCAACTGTTCAGCGCCACCACGACCCAAGCTATCGATGACATGAAGAACTTTCATTCCGCACTAGCATCGGGCAACGATCGCAGCACCCGGGCTGGGACGCCGACAACCACGGAATTGGCGGGAATGTCTTGGGTCACGACCGAATTGGCACCGATTACACTGCCCGGCCCGATGGTGACGCCCTTTGTGACGGTCACCTTCGCACCCAGCCAGACGTTGTCGCCGATGTTGATGGGCGCAGTGATGAACCCGGCCTTTGCCGTGACCAGCCCCGGGCCGAAACGGTGATCTTGATCCCGTATCGTGACATGTTCGGCAATCAGACAATTCGACCCGATAATGATCGCGTCACGACTGCAAATCACACTATACTGTCCGATATAGGAGAACCGACCGACCACCAGCCGTCCATGCTTGGCGGTAATATCGGCAAAGCGGTCAATGGCCACACCTTCCCCGAGGTGCACAGTCCCACCGTCCGTGGCGCGCAGTCGGACATTTGCTGACAGGCTACAACCACCGCCGGCTTCAATCTCACGCGCGCCACACAATATTTTAAGCCGTAATTGTGAAGCGACCCGTCCCAAGCGCTTGAAGATTGCTGGCAAAACTTTCATTTCATCTCTCAAGCATTTTCTGCAATCGCGCTTGATCTTCGGCGAAATAGAGATCGATCTTCTCGGCGAGTTCGGTGTTGAATTCGGACGAGCTGTATCCCCGCCGCGTGTTAATTTTGCGCAAAATATGAGAGGGTTTAAAATCTTCCATCCCAGGAATTCGCTTGATCAAACCAACCGCTTTTTTTAGCGCGAAAGGGGGCCGTTGGGTGATTCGATGCAGCATGCGGCTAGACACATGCTTGGCGGCATGTACTCGCGAGAAATCTGTTCTTCCATCATCGTCAATCATAAGAAATTCCATTAAGTCCAGGTAGAGTCCACGGGGCTTCTGGATCCAATCCTCCATGAAAGTAACTTTAATTTGCGATCTGTCGAAGTATTCAAAGTAACGGGCCAATTGCTCAGAAAAAAGGCCAACCCGCTTGTAGTTCAGAAATGAAGGTTCGCGGTTTTCTGCAGGAATCGAGCTGGAGCACCGGTGACCCGACAGATCCCATGCGGTCTGCAGATCTTCGATCGTTTCGTCGAAATTCAGCAACAACTGGTTATGATAGGATCGGATAAAGGCGCTTGGCCTACGCAGCATGACTAAGATACGCGCATCCGGATTGAAGGCTGCAATATTTCGTGCCGCATCGGCCGAGTATAAGTACTGAACCGAGGCTTCCGCGATCACGCGTTCGCATTCGCAGCCTTCGAAAAACGACAAGTAATCTTCCTCGCAACGTGCCCAGCGAAACCCATCAAAATCAGTGCTGAAATAGTGCGGCTCTTTGTTCTTCGAAAAACAGATATCAGCGTGCCCAGACAAATAGTAGGCCCAAGCGGTTGTTCCGCATTTTGGTGCTCCGACGATGAAAAAATTTGGTCGTGACAATTAAAATTTGGCCTTTGAAAACAATTCAGATCGCCTGATTTTCTTGAATGAAATTAGCCAAAGGCGGGGCAAAAATGATAACATGAAGGCTGCAACAAGCTTCGGCCGCCGCAAAGTGTCCAGAGGAGCAAGTTTGAATGCTTTTGTAATATTGATGCGACCGGTTTTGCCTTCTCCTCGGTCAATTATAAGCTGCATAGCTTTGACGCGGTAAAGCCGCAAAAGTGAAACTTTCTTCAACGCTTTGATATCATCGGGTAGTTCGGGAAGCGAAAAATACCATTCACGATGCTTGGCCAGCTCTTCGTTAAGCGTAGTAGCATCTTTACCGATATTGTAAGAATGATCTCGCATTATCGCAACGACCGCATCAACGTACTCGTACCGGAAATGAATCGCGATTCTTAGATGGATAGCCTCGCCTTCGGCTTTAAACTGTTCGCTGGGCCGCACCTTGTCAAAGACATCACGACGGTAGAGTGGAGTAACCGGATAGATGAAATTACCCCATTCGATCAAGTTGCGCGCAATCCAGCCCGTATGGACCGGGAGATAAACATTTGCCGTCTCTTCAGTGTCTTCAAAATACCTTGCCCCCGCAGCATAGACGACTCCGACCTCTTGGTCGCACGCTTCCATCTTTGCAACTTGTAGGGCGATCTTTTCTGGCAGGAACCAGTCATCCGACGGCAAGATTGCAATGTATTTTCCGCTCGATGCGGCCAGAGCCTGGTTGATAACGGCGCTCTGCCCCTTGTTTTTTTTATTCAAGATGATGCGGATCTGAGGATGTTCTTCATATTTGCGGATCACCTCGTGGCTGTTATCCGAGGAACCGTCATCAACGATAATCAACTCTATGTTCGGATAAGTCTGGGCTAAGACGCTCTCGATTGCATACTCGATATACTGAGCGTGGTTGTAGGACGGGATGATGACAGAAACGAGGGGGTTATCGATCATGGCTTGTGAAGGTCCTAAGTGGCGAATTTGCGTTGATATTTGCATCTTTGTTTGCTTCCAAAATTATTAAGCAAAGCATCCACAAATCTGGTCGCACCTCAATAGCCCCAAAAGCTCTTGTAAGATTTTTACTTTGGGCGTTTTTTAATCGGACGAGCGGGCAAACCGGCGGCGATCGTGAAAGGCGGTATATCACGGGTTACAACGCTGTTGGCGCCAACAATTGCACCTTCGCCTATGGTGACACCCTTGGTAATCACAGCGCCTGTACCGATCCAAGCTCCATCGCCAATCGTCACGGGGGCCACATCATATCCCTGTTTTGAAATTGGAATGGACCGGTCTGTGAAGCGATGGTCGACATCAAGGATATAGACCCGGGGGGCAAGCATTACATCCGACCCGATCTCGATGCTGTCCAGCGCAGTCAAGATGCATTCTGCATTTATCGCTGTCCGGTCACCGACCCGCAACGTTCCATTACCCCCGAATTGGCAGCCATCGCGAATTGCCACTTGCTCGCCCAATTCGATCCGCAGATCGCCATGGAACCGAATGTTCCGACCGAACGATCCACGCTTGCCGGCTCTCTCAAACGCCTTTGCTATCCACAAATAGCGCATCTTGTTCCATCGCCGCTTAGCGCAAGAGCGCCATACTAGATAAGCGCCCAACAGGCCGCGCATAATGATCAGCCTGCTTTTACCGCAGCGATGACGCTGCAGGCTTCGTCGAGACCGAGTTGTGGCCCGATCGGCAGGCTGAGCACATCTTGCGCCATATTCCGGGCGAGCGGGAGAGCGTCTGGCGCAATGCCAAGTCCGGCATAGGCTTCCTGCATGTGCGGCGGGATAGGATAGTGAATTAGCGTTTCAATGCCAGCCCCTGTGAGCCGCGCCCGCAGCGCGTCGCGCTCTGAGCTGCGTACGACGTAGAGATGCCAAACCGGCTCAGCCCAGTCCGGCACATGTGGCAAGATCAGATCGCTGTTAGTCAACCCTTCGGCATACCTCGCCACGATCGCACGTCGTCGATTGGTCCAGTCGTCTAGAACCTCCAACTTCACCCGCAGCACGGCAGCCTGCAGCGGATCAAGGCGCGAATTCACCCCCGCCTCTTCGTTCACGTATTTTTGTCGAGAGCCGTAGTTGCGCAATAGTGCGACCCGTTCGGCCAGAGCCTTATCGTCAGTCGTAATCGCGCCGGCATCTCCCAACGCTCCAAGGTTCTTTCCTGGATAGAAGCTCCAGCAGACAATATCACCATGCGCTCCGATCCGCCTGCCTTTGTAGCGTGCACCGTGTGCCTGTGCCGCGTCTTCAATCACGCGCAGCCTGTTGCGAGAGGCAATTTCAAGAATTGGGTCCAAGTCAGCGGGCTGCCCATATAGGTGAACCGGCAGCAACGCGCATGTGCGCGACGTAATCGCGGCCTCGATACGGTTCGGGTCGATATTGTGAGTGGCAGGGTCCGGTTCTACCGGGATCGGCGTCGCCCCAACCTTTGAGACAGCGAGCCAGGTTGCGATAAAGGTATTGGAGGGCACAATCACCTCGTCGCCCGGTCCAATTTCAAGCGCGCGCAGGGCCAGCGTCAAAGCATCGAGTCCATTGGCCAGCCCGACTGCATGCCGCGCCTCGCAATAGTCCGCCCATTCCACCTCAAATGCCTCCACCTCGGGGCCGAGAACGTACCGCCCGCTGTCTAGCACGTTGGCAACAGCAGTATCTATCTCGAGTTTGAGTTCGAGGTAAGCGGCGTGTAGGTCGAGAAAGGTAACCATTTTTGTGAATCTTTGAAATGCTAAATCATGAGAAGGCGTTTTTGATCTCTTGGCATATCTTCACTGAAGGTTTCATCTTGAAATGATTCAAGATTTCTTCATTGAAAAATCTATCACGCTCAATGTTTTTCGTATCTTCCATCAGCAGCCTTTCCAGAAATTCCTCGATGTCTTTAGCACTTCGGCCAACATCACAAGCGGTAATGGCACGTCGACCGAAATCATTGAAATATTTTCCAGACGTTTGTTCGCTCATGAGGTACATCACAGGTTTCCGCAAATAAAGATACTCCGCGAGAAATGAGCCGGAGTCGTGAATCATCGCATCTGATGTCTGAAACAAGGGAATATAATTGTCTTCATGTATTTGACAGAAATCCGAATTTTGCCAGAAATCAAAAAACTTTTTCGTCCGCTCTGGACCCCATTCAGAATCCTTCATCAACCTAGGCCTCAGATTTGGATGAGGCCTCAGGGCCCATTGCACATCATCACGGTATCGTTCAGCAATGCGCAACATGACTGCACCGAAGGTGTCAATAGTCGCCATTTTCATATCTGGGCTCCAAAGCCAGTGAGGTGCATAAATCACTCGTTTCTTGGGTCGTTCTTGTAGTTTCCAAGGCGACGGATAGCGCGGAGCAGTCTGGTCTAACAAAGGCTCGCAGGCCGGAAAGCCTGTAACAATTACGCCAGCATCGCCGCGAATACGGTTCGTTCCATAATTTCTCCTACTCTCCTCATGCGGCACGAAAATACGCCAGAAAGCGTTATCTGAATCTTTGTTATATTCTTGGTGATTGTTCGCATAGCTCATCACCTGATGATGATAGGGTACATAGCAGGTCAAACGTGAGGCCAACAGCTCATGACGAAGGTGTTTCGGCACTGCTTTGTACGGGTCAGTAAAAAATACCAGATGAGGGTTGAGCTTATGAATTTCCGCGCGGGTTTGTTCCGCATCACAAACAGTGAAGTCGACATAAGGAAAACCTTGTGCCTCAAGATAGCGACGCGCAAGATCCGCGGTGTGGCGCTCCACCGCTGCAAGCTCTCCGCCCGTAGTAGGACAGACAGCGGCAAGCGGCTGGAAATCGGGGTCGTCCATCATCCGAGCAAAAATCGGCCCGACCTTCCATGAACCCGTGTTATGAATCAAGAACATAACCCGGATCGGACGTGCACAACGATATCGGGTCAGAAGGCGCCTATGGAGAATGGGAGCTTTCCATGCCATTGTCTGTTTGGCTACTGCCAAAGGTAGTTTGCGCAAACGCTGGCGCAGGGTCCGCGCCCCCCGAAGTATGGTCGGCGGCGTCACGGCTTTTGCTGTTTCTTTTATTGCCATGTCATACCTCAAGAAATTCGGGTAGGGTCCGCACCATTGCAAACCTGCCCTCACTTGCCATTCGCGCCCCTTCTTGCCATTCAGACCAGCCTTCCACAAAAACGAAATCCAGCTCCGCCCACCTGGCAACCTCGTAATCCAGACGGCTATCGCCGAGAAAAACCGCAGGACGGCGGATTGTTCCCGCCTCGGTCTCGCGCGCGATAATCTCGTTCTTTGTCTCCGGGCTGCCAAAAATGCCACCATCGAAATATCCGTCGATGTTCCGGGCAGCAAAAACCTCGCGCAGCTCCGACTGGTCCCCGCCGGAAACCATCATCCAGCATGCCTTTTGCGTCGCTGCGCGCAACTCTTCCAACCTGTCTGCTACTGGGCACGTCATGAGGCCCGTACGCACCGTGTCGGAGTAGACGGACAGCAATCCTTCCAGGTCGGGGCCAGTCTCGGCACCGGGACACTCCGGCAAGATGTACTTCAGGAAATGCGCGAATTTGATATAGCGAGATACGCCGCCATTGGAGACATGATACTCCACCAGCGCCCGTGCCGCCGCGTCCCCGTAAGGCCGTGCCGCGGTGTAAAACGCCTCAGTCTTGAGGCGATTGCTATCAAGCACGACACCGTCGCAATCGAAGATCAGGGTCCTCGCATTGCCAAGCACTTTGCACATTCTAAAGGTACCCGTATGCTTTCATTTTCGCGATATCGAGATTGTACATCCGTGCCACTTCAGCGTTTGAGGTTTTAAAATGCTGATAAATCGCGGCTTTATCGGAGGCAGTGAATTTCGGGATCCTGACATTGACCATCCACCGCGATGCGAAAGGAAGCCGCCTGACCGCATTTATAAGGCGAAGCGCGAAGGGTCGTCCGGGGTTCTTGCCTGAGCTGACAGGCGAAATCACCTTGGAACAACTGTGCTTGAGCAGGTAGTCCCACACCGAAACCCTTAATGTAAAATGGTCCTTGTCCGCCTTGGAGACCCGAGACCTAGGTCCGCCCGTAAACAGATACGAAATTTCGGAGGCCGGAATGTCCAGTAGGCTCGCCCAAGCATCAAAGTAATCACCGGGTCGCTTTTCGATATCCTCAAAAAACAGAATGTGGATGTTCTCCCGACCAAAAACTTTTTCGTACTCCGAAAGTGTTGTTCGAAAGTCAAAGATGTTGACCTGTTCGCTATCGCGCAGGCCCACTCCATCTTCGTTCTGGAAATATAATTGCCGGGGTTTCGTAAAGGAAGATTTTAGGTAATAGCCCAGACTTTTTTCGAAAAAGAAACTTTCCATCAAAGAGGGCTGATTTCGAAGGGTAACAACGATCTGAACCTGGCTGTTGGTCGGCAGCGCACCATAAAGCCTTTGACTAAAACTTTTCCAGTTTACAACGGAGCGGTATGGCATCAGAAGCGTTTCATAAGATAGGATATTGACCATGCTGTCTTGAAGGAACGACTGAAGTAAACCTTTATTCTGCAACAACTTGAAGGCCGGATCTATCCTGTTATCGCGGTTATGTATTAATTCGACCGACGGAACACAAAAGGCAAATTTCAGATCATCCGGCCCCCCAAGAAGAATGTTCTTCACAAATTTGCTATCGTGATGAAGCTCTCCCATATGAGTTTTCGTCTCTTCTCCCAAATAGTTCAGCCGATTTTTTTTGTGAAGTGGTATGAGCACATTCTTCTGCAGGCTGCTGGTCGCCGTTTTCGGATACCCGATATGCAGGATGATTTTGCCATTCATCGTGTGTACCCTTCGGCTAACGTCATGCAGAAACAAGATGTTTCAGCATGAGTTGTTCGGCGATCACAAAGTCCTCTTCCCAGTCGATATCGAAGGCGGTCAGACGATCTAGCGGATAAAGGCGCGGGGTCTCACCGATCCGATCCTGATGGCGGGAATACACCTCCACGGGTGCAAGAAAGACGCCACTATTGACCTCGTGCACCGGCGTGATGGTCTGGGTTCGGGGCCATTTCTCGACGCTCCGATCGTATGTCAAAGGTCCATCCTCGGTCCAGAGAAAGGCCCTCAACAGGGTCGTGGTCATCAGGGAGTCGTAACCTTCGGTCAAGGCATTACGGTACGACGCGATGATCTCGTCGTAGCGATCCGCGGTCAGGAACGGCGAGGTGACATGCGTCCAAAGGATATGACCCGAACCGACAAGCTCCCGGGCGTGGCCGACCAGATCGTCCGTACTCGTGGCGCTGGACGACAGGTGTTCGGCGCGGCGGTGTATGGTCAGGCCGGGTCCATCGACGCTTTGCGCATATTCAATGATTTCATCATCATTGGTCGACAGGACAACATGATCGATTGCCGCGCACTCCTGTAACTGGCGCAGCTTGATCTCGATCAGGCCATGCCGAACTGAACCGAATGGGCGAATGTTCTTGCGCGGGACGCGCTCACTACCTTTGCGACAGGGCAGGAACGCGGTGACGGGAGCATTTACGGCTTGGTCCATTTCAGAGAGCCTTAGATTTTCGGTGCATAGATACTGGCACAGCGCAGCCGGTGCCTTGTTGGCGTAATCGAAATCAGACGTTCCTCATGTGCATGGCTGCAGTAAGCATCGAATACACCAGCCGTTTCATCGTTACGGGGATCGCCATCAGGATATCCATCGAACCCTGCCATGAGGATCCTGCTGGCCTGTCCGCTGGTGGCCACCGCGAGCGCATAGGCTAGCACCAGAGGGGCCGGGGCGACGCAATGGTCCACGTGGAATTCGAAATGCCCCGGCGCCACACCGAGCCCGTAATCCAGAAGAAGCTTGTCACCGAACTCGGCGCGCAAGCTTTCGGATAA
Organism: Roseovarius bejariae; assembly: GCF_009669325.1. NCBI lineage: Bacteria > Pseudomonadati > Pseudomonadota > Alphaproteobacteria > Rhodobacterales > Roseobacteraceae > Roseovarius > Roseovarius bejariae. The sequence goes on along the minus strand of NZ_SZWE01000001.1, from coordinate 2,006,544 downwards.
CATCGATGCCGGGGTGATCAGCGGCTGCGGAAGCTCAGCGTGCGCCTCGGCATCGGCCAGAAGGCGCACCGGATGGCAGGCGATGCGCAGATCGATCAACTCAGGGGCCACCGCCGATTGCGTGTTCATCGCAAGCACCAGCGGCTGTGCGCGGCGGATGAAGGATTCAAGCGCTTGCCGGTGCGCGGCGACACCGGGGCCAGTCCCGAGGATTAACACCTCGCGCCCCTGCATAAGCTCTGCCGGATTCCAACTGCCGCGCGGCTCGCCATGATAGAACTGCCGCGCACCGTCCAGCGTATTCAGGCTGAATTTTTTCCCGCCCTCAGAACGCAGATGATCGATCACGGCGAGAATATCTTCCTCGTCATAGCGGGTATCCCCCTGCATTTCCTGAATGTAAGTGGGATGGATCCCGTATTTACCCGCAAGGTAGTAATAAGGATTGGTGCCCCATCCGTATTTTGCCTTCATCGGCGCGAAATGCTTGCGGATCAGTTTCATGAGTGGCACTAAATTCGCCTTGCGATCACGTAAAGCCTCTGCCTCGATCCCTAACTCTTCGGTACGGGCATTTCCAGGGCCACGGCCCATGCCGGTAACTGTAGAGTCAAGCCAGCTCACTCCTTCTTTATGCGCCCGCAGGGTGTTAGAGAGCGCAAGACCCATATTATCGTGTGTGTGAATGCCCAGAGGTCCGTCCCAACCAGAACGTAGCCAGTTGGTAACGCGGGCGGTATCATCCGGCGTCATGCTGCCCATACTGTCCGCGAAATACAGAACCTCGATCGGCCAATCACGGGCCATCAGGGTAAGATCCTTTACCTCTGTCTCGCTCCGGTCAGCAATCTGCATGAGGTTAAACCCAATGCGATACCCACGCTCAAATAGCCAGCCCGCTGCAGGTAATGCGTGCGGCAACTCGTGGAAATGGCAGGCGAAACGAACAATGTCGACAGGTGATTCCGCGGCAGGTTCGGGGAACAGGTGTTCCAGGGCGGCTTGGCAGCCCAAAGACGCGCAAAGATCGGCACCGTTGACCATCACGCTGACATCCAATCCATCGGGCATCGCGATCCCCTGCAAAAACGCGTCTGTGGTATAGGCACACGCTCCCTTGAAACCATCGTTGCCGAGAAACCGGAAGCCCAGTTCGACAACGTCGATCTGGGCGGCTTTCATTGCCAGAAGATATTCGGAAATCAATGCGGGCGAAAAATCCCAAGCATTATAGTAGCCACCATCGCGGAAGGTGCAGTCAAGAAGTTTCATCTTTAGTCAACTTCCTCAAATAGCAATCGCAGACCTTTTGAAATGAAACTCATATCATCCATGTCCCAGTGATTTTAGAAATTCGTCGTAGACCCTATAGTAATCAGCCTCATCATATCGTTGCGACGCCAGCACCATGCAGACCGCCCCCTGGCTGAAGCTGTCCATTTCCCGCCAGATCATACGGCTAATTAACAGACCCTTACGCGGATCGCGTAGCCAGTAGTCGCGTTGCTCGTTACCATCATCCACCTTGATCCGGAAACTCCCCGATAGGGCGAACACGACCTGCTCCAGCTCCTTGTGGGCGTGTCCACCACGCTCGGCGTCGACGGGCACGTTGTACAGGTAGTAGACCCGTGCAATGTCAAATGGTAAGTGATTTCCGCCCTCGACGAAGGTCAGGTCACCTCTCGGATCATGTATCTGCGGCAGTTCAATCTCCCTGACAAAACCGCGCTTTTCTGTCATGTCTCGGCCTCCAGTTTTAGAATGCTAATATATCCATCCTGGTCGGCCTCGAAATGAGCACGAGGGTATTCAAAATAGACATTCAAGTCATCGTACCGGGTTTCGCGTGCGCCGAAACGACGATGAAAGTCAAGCGTTCGACTATTGTCGCGTCGCACGTCGAATAAGGCTCTACTGCATCCAAGTCGATCGAATGCCACGACATAGACCAAAACCGCACTTTCCAGTGCGGCCTTGGGCGTCTTATTTTCATCTAGGATCCAGCTGCCCCAAGTGAAGCTGTCGGCCGCGATATCGTATAACCTGACCGTTCCGCATGGAACACCATCACCGAGACGTTCGATAATGTAGTAGATTTCCTGCCCCTGTGCCTCGCGCGCCTTGTAGCGCTCAATCCAAGCACGCTGATCTGCCACAGTGCCCGTGACCTCTGACAGGTGGCGGTTATAGTCTGGGTTCATTCTCAGACCGTAAATATAGGTGGCATCCTCGGGCCGAACAGGACGCAAGCGAAGACGGACGCAGTCAACGACGGGAGGAACGAAGACGTCCGTCATGCCGCCTCTCCCAGTTTCGCGATGCTGCGGAACGTGTCATTACCCGCCATCAGGTTGGTCCAGCTGTCAAAGCCGACAATGCGCCCCTTGTCCAACACGATGATGCGATCGCAGCGCTTCACCGTGCTAAGCCTGTGTGCGATCATAAGCACTGTCTTGTCGCCGGGAAGGGCGTCGATCGCCTTCATCACCTCCACCTCCGTCAAGTTGTCCAGAGCACTTGTCGCCTCGTCAAAGACGATCAGGTCTGCCTCGTGATACATCGCACGCGCGATGCCAATGCGCTGCCTCTGCCCACCTGAGAGGCGCACGCCCCTCTCTCCAACATGCGTCTGGTACCCCTCAGGCAACTCGTCCTCGATGAATTGATCGATCCTCGCGATGCGGGCTGCTCTGCTTATGCGATCGTGGTCAATCTGATCGGGTGGCACGCCGAGAGCGATATTTTCGGCGATGGCTGCGTCGGTCAGAAAGATATCCTGCGGCACGTATCCCACGCTTTGCATCCACGAGCGCAACTGCTCTGAGGTGATCTCGGCGTCGTCCGCGACCAATGTCCCCTGATCAGGCTCTAGAAGGCCAAGGACGACATCCGCCAGGGTCGTCTTTCCGGACCCGGTGGTGCCGACGATCCCGATTTTCTCACCTGCCCGGATGGTGATGGATACGTCTCTTACACCCGCCTGTTCCGAGTTTGGATAGCTGTAGCAGACCTTATCAAGCTTCAGAAATTGGCTCAGACCTAAGCCTTCAACCTTCGTCTTCGGGAGACTGGTCGCACTCTTGCGAAGGATGAGGTCCTCATAAACAGCATCAACCGCCGCCGATCCCGCCTGGATCTGCGCTAGCGACCGGTAGAGCTTGGACAGCTCGGGCATCAGGCGTTGCCCAGCAAACGCGAAGACGCCGAGTACGGGAAGAAGCCCACCAAGGGCGGCTCCCGAATCGACGCCATCAGGATCAATCATAACAAGGCAAAGGAGAATGATCCCCCCGAGGGCTACGGCCTGCAATACGAATTGCGGCACTTGCGAGAGTACGGTGACGCTGACTTGCGTCCGCGCCATTTGGATCGACGGACCTGAGTAACGGTCGAGATAAGCCCACTCTCGGCCGAGGAGCTTGATATCCTTGATGCCCGTGAGGCTCTCGTTGGCAAGCCGAAACCGCGCGCGATTGGCCTCCACGCGGACCTGGCCGAGGCGTTTTAGAATGCGCCTTGTTCCGATGTAAATGAAGCCGTAAATGCCACCAAGGACGGCGAAGGCAATGGCAGCGACAACGGGCTCAACCCACAGCAGCAGCCCTACGATGGCAAGTGTCGTCAGGCAGGCGGCAATGAACTCCGCCGCTGGGCGAAGGAACTGTTGAACCACCTGCTCCGCCTCAGCCAACACACGTGGCCCCATTTCTCCCGAATGCCGGTTGAGGAAGAAGGCATAAGGCTGCGCGAGGTAAGTCGCCAGTAGTCGTTGGCTGATGGAATGAACCCTCATCATTGCGAAGCGCGCCACGGACCAAGTCCTGGCGATCTGGATCAGGCTCGACAGGACAATCACTGCAAAGGAGGCGAGGCCCAGGCCGATGAGAAAGCCGTAGGTGGAGGTGAAGCCGAGGGCATCATAGATCCACGCCAGCACGGGTGTTTCATCGATGCGCGACGGATCTGCCAGCACTGCAAGGAAGGGCATAACGGAGCTGACCATCACGGCGGCCGCCAGGGCTCCGATGATAATGACGCCGAGCACGATCCAGGCGTTGCGCCTCTCGCGCCCATCGAGAAGCGCCCACGCCTTTTTCCAGGTCGTTACGTCAATCATGACCGGATTTCGCCTTGTAAGGGTTCATGAGGGAAAATCTCGGCGTGAACGGGGTCAACGTCCCGTTAACGCAAATCATGGAATATTCAATGGCATCGACAGGTTCCAAGGCGCGAGCCTCGACTTGCTCTTTCAACCTGCAAATCATCGCAGCAACTCTCTCAGCGCATTTCCGTAGGCGCCTTTTCCGAACATCTCTGCTCTCTGTGCAAGCTCCGTTTCGCTGATCCAGCCGGCAAGGTAGGCGACTTCTTCAGGCGAGCCAACCATCATGCCCTGCCGCTCTTCAAGCGTGCGCACGAAATTCCCAGCATCAAGAAGCGAGCTGTGCGTCCCTGTGTCCAGCCAGGCAGACCCCCGGCCCATCAACTCAACGTCGAGTGATTTCTCCGCGAGGTAGGTGTCCAGCACTCCAGTGATCTCAAGCTCTCCACGGCCCGATGGCCTGACTGTCCTGGCCCGCTCTGCCGCCGTGCCGTCGAGGAAATAGAGACCCGTCACGGCATAGTTCGATGGCGGTTTCTCTGGTTTCTCGATGATAGAAAGCGCACGGCCGTTTTCGTCGAAGCCAATGACACCGTAGCGTTCAGGATCGGCAACGCGGTATCCGAAGACGGTTCCACCATCAATTTTGGATCCGGCCCGCGCGAGGAGCTCCGGCAAGCCGTGGCCAAAAAAGATATTGTCACCAAGCACCATGGCGGATGGCACCCCCTTGAGGAAATCCTCCGCCAAGAGATAGGCCTGCGCAAGACCTTCGGGCTTTTCCTGGACGATGTAGACAAAGTCCAGGCCCAACTGGCTGCCGTCCCCCAGCAGGCGCTTGAACTGGACCTGATCCTCAGGCGTGGTGATAATTGCGATCTCCCGGATGCCCGCGAGCATCAAGACGGTGAGAGGGTAGTAGATCATAGGCTTATCGTAGACAGGCAGCAGCTGCTTCGAGACGGCCTGCGTGACGGGGTAGAGGCGACTGCCGGTGCCTCCGGCCAGGAGAATGCCTTTGCGTGAGCTCATGAAATTACCAATCTGCAATTCATCTGGGGGCGGGACGCCGCGGCGTTTTCAAAGGGACTGTCGAAAGTCACTTGGCCCCCTCCAACGTCACCGGTTTGCCGGGGTTTTGTAGTCGATCGACATCCGTGCCATTCAGCAAGGCTACATCATCGGAAAAGATCTGACGATCAAACGCTGCTTGAGCGATCAACAACGAAAGTTTCTCAAGGGACCGCGAACCGCCGATTTCGGAACGGAATTTCATCCGAAGAACCTTGCCAAACGACACGCTGATCGAAAGCTGGGCCAAACACGTCGCACCGAGAACGTGGCCACGTGGCAACTCTGCCGCCTCAAAGTCCCGATAACGCAAACTCACAGCCTTATGTCACTCTCCGTGGGCGATAGCACGTGTTTCAGGTCGTAAAGGGCGTGCCCGGTGCGGCCATACCGGCGCAGTTGCCCTGCCCCCGCCTCCTTGAACTCGGCATGCGCAACGGCCAACAAAATTGCGTCATAGGCGCCAGCGCTTGGGGCCGTGACCATTTCAATCCCAAACTCTGCCCGAGCCTCGTCTGGATCGACCCATGGATCATACACATCCACCACCGCGCCAAAATCTTCCAACTCCCGAATAACATCTATGACGCGCGTATTGCGTAAATCCGGGCAGTTCTCCTTGAACGTCAGTCCCAGCACCAGGACGCGCGCGCCCTCGACATGGATCCGGCGCTTGATCAGCGCCTTGACGAGTTGCCCTGCCACATAGGCCCCCATGCCGTCATTGATCCGACGCCCTGACAGGATGATCTGCGGATGGTGGCCAATCTCTTCAGCCTTGTGCGTAAGGTAATAGGGATCCACACCGATGCAGTGGCCTCCAACAAGGCCGGGGCGGAAGGGCAGAAAATTCCACTTTGTGCCCGCCGCCTTCAGAACCGCCTCGGTATCAATCCCAAGCTTGTTGAAGATGATGGCGAGCTCATTCATCAGGCCAATATTGAGGTCACGTTGCGTGTTCTCAATGACCTTCGCCGCTTCGGCTACGCGGATGCTCTCTGCTTTATGCGTTCCGGCCGGAATAATCGTACGGTAGAGCGCATCGATGCGATTAGCCGCCTCTGGCGTTGAGCCGGAGGTAACTTTGACGATATTGGGCAAGCGTCGTTCAGTGTCGCCCGGGTTGATGCGTTCCGGCGAATACCCCACGCTAAAATCCTTATTGAAACTCAAACCCGAGACGCGCTCCAGGATGGGCACGCAAACCTCTTCTGTGGCGCCGGGATAGACTGTGGATTCGTAGATCACCGTATCGCCGGGTTCCAGCGCCTGCCCGACCGTCTCCGAGGCGCGCTCCAGCGGTGTGAGGTCGGGGCGTTTTGCGGTATTGATCGGGGTGGGCACTGTCACGATATAGATGCTGGCGCGATGCAACTCGGCCGGATCATCCGTCACTGTCAGGTGCTCGGCCGCCGCAAGGTCCTCGGGGGAGACTTCCCGCGTGCCGTCATGGCTCTGTCGCAGCTCCGCAATGCGCTCTGGTTTGACGTCGAAGCCAATGACGGGCCGCTGCTTGCCGAACTCCACCGCGAGCGGCAAACCGACATACCCCAGACCAATCACGGCGATGGTCTTGTTTTCAAAATCCTGCGTCATGAAGCGCTTGGTACCTTCTTATTTCTGATAGTAGTCTCGATACCACGCGATAAAACGCGCGATGCCGTCACGGAAATCCGTCTGGGGCCGATACCCCGTCAATGTCTTCAGCAGCTCCGCATTGGCCCAGGTCGCTGGCACATCGCCGGTCTGCATGCCCATATAGTTACGCTGTGCTTTCTGACCGAGGCAGTCCTCGATCGCGTCCACGAAATCCAGAAGCCGCACCTTGTCAGAGTTGCCGATGTTCACGACACGGTAGGGGGCCACAGGCGAAAGGCTGTCACCATCGGGCACAAGACCTTCCGCGGGACGCTCAGGCACCGCGTCAATCAATAGGCGGATCGCGCGGACCAAATCATCGACATAAGTGAAGTCGCGGTACATATCACCATGGTTGTATATATCGATTGAACGCCCATCCAGAATTGCGTCAACGAATTTATAAAGCGCGAGATCCGGACGTCCCCAAGGGCCATAGACGGTAAAAAATCGGAACATTGTCGTCGGTAAATCATAGAGATGCGCATAGGCATGCGCCATGCTCTCGTTTGCCTTCTTCGTCGCGGCATAAATGGTCAGCTGCGTGTCGGCCTTCTCGGTCTCCGTGAAGGGCATCTCGGTATTGGCCCCGTAGACCGAAGAGGTCGAGGCCATCAGCAGATGGTTCACTCCAAGCTTTCGGGCCGCTTCCATCACGTTGAAGGTGCCGATGACATTGCTGTCGAGATAGGCGCGCGGATTTTCCAAGCTGTAGCGCACGCCGGCCTGGGCCGCCAGATGTACGATCACGTCGGGGGCGAACTCCTCAGCCACGGCCCAAAGGCGCTCCTCGTTCTCCAGCAGGCCTTCGGTCGCCGCAAACCTCTCATTCTGAAAAAGCATGGCGTGACGTTTTTGCTTGAGCGTGACGTCATAATAATCCGTCATTCCGTCATAGCCGTGAACATGGAACCCCTCTGCCAACAAATATTTGGCAAGATGAAAGCCGATGAACCCCGCGGTGCCCGTAATAAGAACGCGTGTCATTCGTTTTTATCCAATCTGAATACGTTGAAGTTCATGCGGCGACATGGCACGTCGCGGGTCCCAAGTCGCGAAGAGCCGCGCGATAGGCGTCCAACACGATATTTTGACCGTATTCGCGTTCCATCTTCGCACGACCTGCGCACCCCAGGGCCGCGCGCTCCTCCGATGGGAGGCTGATGAACGCCTCACAGGCGGCGGCAAGGCTCTCTGCGCTGCGGGCCTCACAAAGAAAGCCCGTCGTTTTGTCGTCCACTACGGCGCGACAGCCCGGAACATCCGTCGCGATGAGCGGGCGAGCCATCGCGGCCGCCTCGATAAGCGTCCGCGGAGCGCCCTCTCTGTAAGAAGGCAGGACAACGCAGTGTGACGCTTCAATCATCGGGCGCACATCCTCCACCGTACCGAGATATTCAATGATACCCTCGCGCTCCCAACCTGCCACGGTTTGTCCGTCAATCGCCGTCCGGTTTACGGCATCTGTTGCGCCAAGCAGCTGAAAGCGCGCCTGAGCGTGTCGCGCTTTCACACGGCGCGCGGCCTCGACATATTCAATCACCCCCTTGTCCCGCAAAAGTCGGGCAATCATCAAGAAGATTGGCGCTTCATCCTCCGCCGGTGAGGCGGCGGCCGCGAACCGGTCGAGGTCGATGCCTGATCCCGGCAAGCGGCGCGCTTGACTGTTTGTCACAAGGCCGCGCTCGAGAAACAATGTTTGATCGTCCTCATTCTGGAAGAAGACAATCGGCAGGTTACGGAAAGCTATCTTGTAAAGCATACCCGCCACCTTTTCCAGAAACCCGCCCGAGAGGAAAGCCGTGCCCAAGCCAGTGACATTTGGGATAAAGGGGATCCGTGTGGATTTGGCTGCGATCGCCCCAAAAATATTGTTCTTGATCGTGAAGCTCAGAATTACGTCAGGGCGCAGGTCTCGGAAGTGTTGGCGTAGACGGAGTAGCAATTTTGTATCCTGAAGGGGATTAAGCCCCTTTGCATTCATCTCAAGGTGACGAACAGAGCACCCGAGGGCCTGAAGCTTTGGGACGGTGTCATCTTTTGGCGCGAGAATTGTGACCCTATGACCATCTGCAAGCAGCGATTCGACGAGGGGCCGTCGAAAATTCCAGATGTTCCAGGCTGCGTTGACGGTGATAAGAATTCTCACGCAAGCCATCCTGGCAAGATACTCTGTATCAGGTTGCGCATTCTATCTCTTTGGTCCGATCCAGCGCCAACTTAACAGAAGCACGGTGGGCCAGAAGAGCGTCGTGCCAAAGTCTTTGACTGTTTCCGACCAGTTCACAGAACCGGTCAAGTAGGTCCGATCCCGAGCATCAAGGAGTTCGTTCAGCGCCTGAAGGCCCGCCACAATGCTTCAAGCGACCAGCATTCCGTTGTGGCGGTTCCGCAAAAGCACGGCGAAAGGCCACAAACAGGCCCAAGCCGAAATGGACATGCATCAGGTCTTTCGACATCCCAAGCTCACGTTCGATCAAGGCCTTGATTTCGAACCATACATTCCGCCAAGTCAGATCCATTTAACGCGTAAAGTCATTGATCGCAGGCTCGGTGTTGCAAATTCAGCTCTCGTCTGGGGCGTGAATATCACTTGTTTCACTTTCGAGACCTCGCCCCGTCCTGCGCGCATGGCGAGGGCCCCATGTCGGCTCCCAATTCGAGTTCCTCTTGCAGACTTTCGATCTCGGCTTTCAGGGCGTCGTACTCTTTCAGCTTGCTCTGCAGGAACTGGCCGGTGAGGGCCGTCTTTTCTGCAACGCCCTTGGGCGTCAAGACATAGGCATAGCGGAGCTTGTTGTTCGAGGCGCGGAAGTTGCTGATCTTCAGCTGGCCCCTTTGCACAAGCGCTTTGAGGCAATAATTGACCGAGCCAAGGCTGACCCCCAATTCTCGCGACAACGCGCGCTGGCTCAACTGAGGATCGCTCTCGAGCAGGCGCAGAATGCGAAAGCGCATATCTTGTTGGAACGTGTCTCTCTGATGTGGCATGGATCGAGGTCAGGCTAGACCACGGCTACCGCAGCGAGGCTCGCCGTGATGCCAGCTCGACAAAGGGGTCCAGAGAGACTCAAACTGTCACGGACAATTGAGTTCATATGTGAACGAAAACATGGTTTTTTTTGGAATGCCAGTGGTTTATCTGTGACATTGGCCCGCAATTGGAAACACATCATTTCGCGTGGCGTTCTCGCGCATTTGCATGACCCGACATCCTGATCGTCCGAATTCACTCGACTGTAACAGACTTCGCCAGATTGCGTGGCTGATCCACGTTTGTGCCTTTGGCAAGCGCGGCCTGATAGGCCAGCAACTGCAATACAACCGCGTTGACAAAAGGCTCAACAACTTCGGAACTCGCGGGCGTTCGCACACCCGCAACACAGACCTCCACGCTTGCGCCGATCCTCACCATGCGCGCGCCACGTGCCACAACCTCGGCTGCGTTTGACGCTGTCTTCTCCGTAAGTGCATCTGCACCGTCAAACACGACCACCGGCATTGCGTCATCCACCAGAGCAATGGGTCCGTGCTTGAGTTCACCCGCGGCATAGCCATCCGCGTGGACATAGGTAATCTCTTTAAACTTGAGCGCTGCTTCGCACGCGATCGGGTATTGAATACCGCGTCCAAGAAACAGCACATGCTCGCTTTGGACAAGGTTCCGGGCGATTTGGTCAATATCGCCACTCAAAGCCAGAGTTTCTGAGACCAACCGTGGGAGGGTGACAAGGTCGTCAACCAAGGCCGAGAGCATCTCAGGCGCGACGACCCCGCGATCGCACCCAGCCTTCAAAGCCAAAGCCAGCAAAGCCAGCATCTGTCCCGTGAAGGCCTTGGTCGAGGCCACGCCGATTTCAGGACCGGCCTCGATTGTCAGGACGGCATCGGCGTCTCGCGCCATCGTACTTGTCGGCACGTTGACCACAGCGAGCGTCTTGGTCACATGGCCTTGCACATCTTTGAGAGCCGCAAGCGTGTCGGCAGTCTCCCCCGATTGGCTGACGAAAATCGCGATCTCATGCTTACCATGCACGCGAGGGCGGTATCGGAATTCACTGGCTATCTCGATTTCAACTGGGATCCTGGCGAACCGCTCGATCCAGTACTTCGCGACGTGGGTGGCGTAATGCGCCGTTCCGCAGGCCACCATAACGATCCGGTCGGCGCCGCGGAAATCAACTGTCGGCACGATATCTTTCAATGCGCCACTTTCAATATCAATCACCTCGCGCAAGAGCCGCGCTAGGCTTTCAGGCTGCTCGTGAATCTCTTTGAGCATGAAATGCGGATATGGGCCCTTGTCGACCTCCCAACCCTCTTCTGGCATCTCAACCGTTTCGCGCGTTACCTCGGCCCCGCCGCGATCAAAAACCTGAACTCGGTCCGAGCGCAGGAACGCCGAGTCGCCATCCTCGAGATAGCTGACACGCGCCGCCAAACCAGCGAGCGCCAGAGCGTCAGAGCCCACAAATATCTCGTTATGACCGGTTGATGTTATGCCGCCATACCCGATGGCGAGCGGACTGCCATTGCGTGCCACGAACATCAGGTCCGGATAGCCTTCAATGAGCGCCGCGATTGCATAACTACCCTTAATACAATGGAGCAACGCCTGGCAGGCCTCGTCGAGCGTGTCTGACTGGTTCAGGAGATGGTCCAGAACTGATGCAAGCACTTCTGTATCCGTCTCCGAAGCGAACTGCGCTCCGGCGCATTCCAGCTCGGTTTTTAGCTCTGCGTAATTCTCGATGATCCCATTGTGGACGAGCGTGACCTTGCCAGCCCGGTGGGGGTGCGCGTTTTCAACCGTCGCCGCACCATGCGTGGCCCAGCGGGTGTGCCCGATTCCAAGACGCCCCACCGGAGTATTATGCGCAACCTTCTCTATAAGATGGGAAAGTTTTCCGTCCGCCTTCGTGAGGTCGATCTTGACCCCGTCCATGACCGCGATCCCGGCGCTGTCATAGCCGCGATACTCAAGCCGGGAGAGCCCCTCCAAGAGTCGCCCCGCCACCTCATCCTGCCCCAAGATTCCTATAATTCCGCACATATAAACCTCTTGCTCTTTCGAAAGAATTTCTTTGTCATGTCTTCTACGGCGCATGGATGGCATGCGATCTGCCAAAGACGCTGCTGGCCGCCAGTCTCTGAGGTTTCGAAGAGGGACGTCATACCAAACGAGCTCAAAAAAGAGTGCTAAACGCTCAAATGCCCAGTAGAGCCGCACATCATACGCTTATCACAGTCACTGGCCCGCAGGGCATCTTGCAGATCGTAGATGCGACACCCTGACATATTTATCCGCGAAGGCCGTCTGCTCCACGGCTACCGCACCGGCGCTCACGACGGCGGGCCGGCAAACATGACCAGTCTGATCGACTGCGTTCATGAGTGAACGGTACCAAGGTCACAGATGTATGGGAAATGATTTTTCCATTATTTTATAGAACTTTAACAATAACAATAGCGGAGACCACACAGCGTTGACCGTCTATGTACAATACCCGCTCAGGGCCGCCATTGTTTGGATTTTTTCGGCACGTGGCCGGTACGCAAGCCTCACGATAGGCTTTGGTCTTTTGAAGCCCCATTCATGCAATGCCGTTCACTGCCAAATGTCTGCAATAGCTTAGAGGCTTGCCGCAAACACGCAATGTATCTGCACGGGTGACCCCTTCGGTCAATTTGTCTGATTCGCAAGTGGCACAGCACAGCGCGCTCGCCTCTCAGCTGCGCTCCACGTCGGTGGTTGAAAGCACTGCCTTTGTATAGCGCCCCATAAGCTCAAGTAGGACGTAGATGCGGCCCTGCTCTGGGACGGATTCAATCTCGGCAAGCTTATCCGCGAGAGGTCCGGACACCACACGCACCTTATCGCCAACGTCAAACTCCGCTGTCGGCTTCAGCTTGCCATCCTCAAGGACGCGGGCTTGCAGCGCCGCGATGAGCTCCGGGGCAACTTGAGTAGGGCGTCCCGCATCAAGAGCGACAAGTCGTGATACACCGTAAGTCGCGTTTATGGATCGCCATTGCTGACGGTCGTCAGGCACTTTGACGAAAAGATAGCCTGGGAAAAGTGGTCTGAGCTTTGTGTCCCAACGCTCTGCACGACGGCGCGTTTCTTCACGCATAGGCATGAAACTTTCATAACCTTGTCGCGCAAGATTGGTGACCGCACGCTCAAAGCCGCCCGGCTTGAGTTGTGCAAGATACCACGGCTCGGAGACGTTTTGAGAAACTTGCTCAAGAGACACGGTTTAGCGCTGCCCAATCCCGGAGAAAACCACCGCAAAAGTTGAGGCAATGACATGCATCTCAAGTCGAAAACTAGCGTTTTCGATGTAAAAAATATCGTAGCGCGCCTTGCGCTCAACCGCACGATGGTTGTCAGCATAGCCTCCCCGCACCTGGGCGAGCCCAGTGATGCCTGGTCGCACGGTAAAACGCTTGCGATAATGAGGCACACGAATAAGGTATTCGTTGGCATGCTCGAATGCGTCGGGGCGAGGGCCGACTAGGCTCATGTCACCCGTAAAGATATTCAAAATGTTTGGCAACTCGTCGAGCTTGGAACGGCGCAAAAGGCGTCCAAGCGGCGTAATTCGGTGTTCTTCGAGCGGCGCGTTGGCATCACGTACACTCGTGCCGTTGTCTGTCATTGTCCGGAACTTCCACATGGTGAAGGCCTTCCCATCCCATCCCATCCTTACTTGACGAAAAAAGACCGAACCCGGGTTAAAATGTGGGTTTGCCAGATACAGCACGACGGCAAGCACCAACAATATCGGCAAGGCCAAGACGGCAAAGGCCAAGTCTATTGCGCGTTTGGCAAGGGTAAAACTTTTTCGATACCCTTGATCAGGCAACTTCAAGGATAAATTCTTTTTCGTTACGGGAGAGAAACTATTGGCAACAACGTATTCATGTTTCACGACTAAGCCTCCAAGAGTAATATTTATCGATGCTCAAATCGCCTCAAAGGAGCCACATTCTTTTCAGAATTGGTAGCGCAGAAAGCCATTTCTACTCAAGGACTTTCGAGTAAAAACCTGATGACAGCCGCCAAAGCGTAAAAATGAGATGTTGATTGCTTTGCAAACAGAAACAATCGATTAAATTTCCAACAATTGGAGATAACTCAGCGACTTACAACCGAGTCGCTTCGGAGAAGCTATCATATGATCCACGTCCTATGGATGCCGAAATATCGCTAAGTAACGCTGAACGGCCCAAAGCATCGTAGACACCGTGAGATCAAAATCCACACCTCCAAAGAGTTGGGCCTGCACATCTTGAGGTGCATCATAGATCATAATTATGCCACATGTTCGTCTCGATCCCACCGAAACGATCGCTGTCGGAAGTTATGCATCGCAGCGGTGCAACGACGAGCGCGTCCGATGCGGGATGCTCGGCTGCAGTGCGTAGAGGCAGTCATCCAGTGGCAGCAGTGTGTGGCGTCGGAAGGCAACAATCACGGCTTCCTCTTCGATGCTGAGAACCGTTGAATGGACCTGCTTCGGCCCCATCGCGGCGTCTTGAACGCTGTCTCGCTTCCGCCACTTGGCGACCGTTTTGGCGTTGATGCCCAGTTCCCGGCTCAGCGCCGCGTTCGAAGCTTTCGATCGCTGTATGAGAGCTCGGACGGCGTGCGTGGTCTTGGCGCTCCTGTGAAGAATGTCCCATAATGCATCCTTCTAATGGTCACAGATCAGTAGACCACCACATGCCGGGACTAAACACCTAGGCAAAAATCAGACTGGTTCACCACACGGCGGAACTCAATCCGAAGGCAGATAGTCTGCTTCGCTTGGGTCGCTTTACCGCCCAAGGATCGAAGTTTTCGCTAGGTTACTTTGGTATCGCTCGACGCAAATGTCGTTTAGTCAGAAGAGAGCACACCGGACGTTCGCACGAAAAGAACAGGTTATGCTGTCTCAACGGCTCGTTTGTCGTGGCGATATGCATTTAAGACCACTCCAAGAACATTGGTATGCTCAGCAACCTCACGCTGGCAGGTCTCGAATTGGCCATAATGCGTTGCATCAGCCCGGACCACGATCAAAGCGCAGTCTGCGTTCTTGAGAAAAGCCCGCGAGTCATCGTTCACTAGTACTGAGGGAAGATCGAAAATCATCACATCAGGCTCATAGGTCGCCTGGATCTCGTCCAGCTTCTCGGCGGTTTCCTCGGCCAGCAGAATGCGAGTCGGGTCAGCCTCGGCGCGTTGCGCCATGGAAACAGCGACATTCTCGCCATAGCGCAAGGCCTGCTCCTCGAACGGTACGGCACCACTCAGCATCTCGCTAATCCCATGTGGTGGACGAGTTTCGAAAAAGTTTTGTACGGACGGGTCGCGCAAATCCAAATCGAAAAGCATCGAACGCAAATCGTTCTGACGGCCAAGTCCCAAAGCAAGGTTGCAAGCCATAGTGCTCTTGCCAGATTTCGGCATCGGCGATGTAATCGCAACCCGCTTCCAGCCGTTCTGACGCATTTGCAGAAGCGCCTTTGTACGCAGTATATCAAATGGCGTCGCCGCTTTTCGAGCTGAACGGGTCACGACACGGTGCCGTATGAGGTGCTTGTCTTGCACCTCGAAGGGTGTCAGCGCCTGCCAACGGGCAATAAGACTGGCAGACGTATTGTCCTGAATTTTCGGCGTAACCGGGTTCGTTTCCGAGGAAGCGTTACGCTCGTTGCGGGACCGACGGGCTTTATCGAGGGCAGCTTGCAGTTTTTCCATTAGGTTTTCAGGTCTCCCGCCTGCCCTAGCCAAGTCCAAGCTTAGCCAGGCTCTTCTGCACAATCACTTCCAAAGGAAGATAATTTGTATCGATATACCAAAGCGCCAGTGGCACGCCAACCAATACGGCGAGCGTCGCCATCAACAGTGTACTGCGACGTAGAAACTTCGCTATTCGGCTTTCCATATATGGAATCGTTGCGATTGGCATGACGTTGAACCGCTCAGAAAGCTCGGCTGGCCTTCGGATATCTCGGTTCAGCGCTTCCAACAGAACAAAGTACCCAATGGCTAGACCAAGTCCGGTAAAAATACCCAGAGCCGCGATTAAAGGCCGGTTGGGCCCGCTAGGGACTTGCGGCACACTGGCATTCTCAATCACATTGATCCGCTGTCCCTGAGCGGTTGCCTCGATACGCTCGCTCATGCGCGCAGAATTTAGGTTGGACACCGCAGAATTGTACCGGCTTTGGATGATATTATAATCACGCTCCAATTCGGCAAGCCGGTTCGCGTTTGCTGCGCTCCGCGAAATATTCTTTTGGAGTTCTTCGAGTTCGGCCTTCGTGGTTTCGAGTTGGTCCTGCATCGCATTGATCTTGCTGTCGACCTCTGCCAGCGCGGCATCTAAACGAGCTTGGTCCGAAGAAGAATCTTCTTCGTCCGGACCGCTGCCAGACTCGCGTGCGGCAACAACCGCTTCCAAACGTTCAATACGGTCCTTCAGCCGAATGACCCTTGGATTGCTTTCGGTATAGGTCTCTAGCAAGCGCTCGAGCTCGGCCTTGCCGATGATTAACTCTTCTTCATAGGCGCTGCGCTCGGAGGTTCCAGATGTTCTCGTGTCTTCAAAACTCTTTTCAAGGTTTTCGCGTTGCTGCTGCGCAAGTCCAATTTCTCTGGACAGTCGATCGAGGCGTTCTTGCAGTAGGTTCTGCCGCCCGAGCCGGTAAGCTTGGTCTTCGGGCAGAGCTTTGGCGTTCTCACTCTTGAAGTTGGCGATTTCCACACTCTGTCGGTCAAGCTCATCGTCAAGCCGATTCACTTCTTGCTGGAAGAACTCCAAAGTATTCTCGGCGCGAGAGGTCCGAAATTTAGAGTTCTCCTCCAGGACCAATGTGACGTATTCATTGACAACATTTGCAGCGATCTGTGGCGAGCGCGCCTCAAACTCGACTGTCATCATTGTGGCCATCGCACGACCGCCACCCCTACGGCGAATCTGAGTCGCATCACGCATCGCAGCGGTTACTCTGTCGGGCTCCATCTCACGCATATTCGCGAACACGTCGAAACGGTTGGCAATGTCAATCAAATTAGCTCGGGTCATGAGCCTTTGCTCGATGACTTGAAGTTGCTCGGCTGCGTCAGTCTGGACCGTGGAGGCAACCATATTTTCTGGTATCTGTGGCGCCTCGAACAAAAGTCGAGCAGAGGTTGAGTAGGTTTCTGGCAATTTAAAGGCCGTGACGAGGCCCAGTCCAGAAAACAGCAAAACAAAGAGCGCCATCACCGGGAGGCGACGCTTGAACAGAGCCCAGTAGAAACCCAAATCAACGTTCATTCGGAACCCTTTCCGTCACAATCAATCCGGTTGGTCAGCAAGTGAGGTTCGCGATAAGGCTTCAGGATCAGTCCATCCTGAACGAGTTCCTGGATCGCGCCCGCGCCGACCTTTTCCTCCCCTGCGCTCGAAGCATAGACAAGCGCGAGATCGCACAACTTGTTAACCACGCGTGGGATACCATCAGATTCCTCATGGATGTGGCGGATGGCCTCGTAGCAAATTTCCTTGCCGTTGCCGCCCGCATGATGCAACCGATGTTCCACATAAGCCTGTGTGGTGTCCAAGTCCATCGGCTCCAAGTGATAGGCCGCCGTCACTCTTTGAGCAAACTGGCGCAATTCTGGCCGACGTATCATGTCGCGCAACTCGGGCTGGCCGACCAGGATGATCTGCAACAGCTCGTCTTTGCCGGAATTGATGTTGGTAAGCATACGCAACTCCTCCAGCGTGTCAGTCCCAAGATTCTGTGCTTCGTCTACGATCAGGGCGACATGCCGACTAGCCGCATATTCAGCCAATACGAAATCCTGAAAACTCTGAAACAGCGCCACATAATCGGCGCCCTCGGGTGTGGCCACGTCAAATGCGCTCAAAACCCAACGGAGCAAATCGCCCCGGTCGCCGCGCGCGTTCGAAATTAGCCCTACGGTCACATCATCTTCGATGGTGCGCAGTAGCTCTTGGATTAAAGTGGTTTTGCCCGTACCGACTTCTCCAGAAACGACGGTCAGTGGCGCGCGGGTCAACAGACCGTATTCTAGCACCAAAAGGGCCCGAGTATGCGCCTTGGACCAAAACAGGAACTCCGGGTCAGGCGACAGCGAAAATGGCCGCTCTCGAAATCCGAAATGGTCATTGTAAAGTGCAGTGCTCATGCTTCACTTTTGTCGCTTGAATTGTGATTGGTAAATCGCTGCCATCTGGTCTTTATATGTATATGATCGTTGATGAAAGAGCGATACTCGTTATATGTCAAGTAACGGTGACTGGAGCTCGTTTGGGGTAATATCAATTTTGGCCAGCTCATATATTACAGCTGGCCTCTTTAACTGATGTTGATTGTCGCAAGTTCCCCACCAAAAATTGGCGATTATATACTTGACAAAGCAACCCTTGATTCCCACATGAGTATCAAGGAGTTGAAGCCATGAACCTAACCGATCCTATTTTTACCGACAAAGACGCCGCACGCGAGTACCTTGAAGCCTCGCGTTGGGCTGACGGTGTGTTCTGCCCCCACTGCGGCGGCACTGAAAAGTGTAAAAAGCTGGAGGGTGCTAAGCACCGCCCCGGTCTCTACCAGTGTGGCGATTGCCGCAAGCAATTCACCGTGACTGTCGGTACTGTTTTTGAGCGCTCCAAGGTTCCGCTCAATAAGTGGTTGCTTGCCACCTTCCTTATGGCTTCCTCCAAGAAGGGCATTTCAGCCCATCAACTGCACCGCACCATTGGCGTGACGTACAAGACCGCTTGGTTCATGTTCCACCGCATCCGCGAAGCGATGCGCAATGACGACCCAGTGTCGTTTGGTGGCGGTGGCGGCACCGTAGAGGTCGATGAAACCTTTATTGGCCGTGACAAGTCCAAGAAGCCCAAAGGCACCAAGAAGGGCCGTGGCTACGCTCACAAATACAAAATCCTCTCACTCGTGGATCGCTCAACCGGCATGGCTAAGTCCATCGTCGTGGACGACCTCAAGCAATCTACGCTGTTGCCGATCCTGCGCGAGAACATCGCATCTGAGGCCGTGATCTATACCGACGAAGCGGGGCAGTATGCCAACCTCAAGAAAGAGTTTGCAGACCACGATTTCACACGCCACGGCGCTGGCGAGTATGTTCGCGGTGAAGTGCACACGAACACAATTGAAGGTTACTTCTCCGTATTCAAGCGCGGCATGAAGGGCGTCTATCAGCACTGTGGTCGTCAACACCTGCACCGTTACGCCGCAGAGTTTGAGTTCCGTTACAACAACCGCGCCAGCAAACAAGTTGACGATACAATGCGTGCCAACGCCATCCTTAAAGGTGCCGAAGGCAAGCGCATGACGTATCGGCGGACTGACACACGGACGTGTGCCTGATCAGCTTTGGTCCCGTAAGGCGTTCCAAAGCCTGTTGCGTCAAATCTTGTTAGAACACAGCAAGAACAAATAGGATTCGACTCCTACTGCTCTCATTCGATATATTGCGGCTGCCACTGGCATTCACACCAAATCTGGCGAGAAAGGAGGTGAAGCACAATGGCAGCCAAAGGCAGGAAGTCTTGCGGGTGCAAGACCAAGCCCACGGGACAAAAGACGGTTAAGGTATCGAGCCACACACGTCGAAAGCCCCGAAATTGCTAGTCGCTCTCTGAGCGTTTAGCCTTGGAAGGGGCGGGTTCATCTCGCCCCTTCTTCTTATCGCCTCCATCTTCGCCCTTGTCCACATGTGGCTTGGGCTTCATCTTTAAGAGGTTCTTTACCGTGTCTTCAAATGACGATCCCAATTCGATGCACCTTTATCTCAAGAATTTTGCCTCCTACGAAAGCAGGCAAGTTCTAACATATTGGGCGTTAGGCGCAGCAATCTCAAGATGGTCCCATTTAGAACATGAGCTTTCTGTCGTAGCAGCATCCGCGCTCGGAATTCGGCAAATGGACGATGCGTTCAAACTATTGAGTAGCTTCCGCGCTTTTTCAAGTCTCCTTGATTTTGTAGATTCCGCAGTGCGCATCCGCATAAAGGATGAACACGAAGTTAGCTTCTGGAACTCGCTAGTTGAATATATTCGTGAGCTATCTGGAGATCGAAACCATATAGCTCACAATCCAGTCGTTGCTCACGGAAACGAAGACCCACTGGAAGAAGACTGGGATACAGTCACGCCTAAAGTAGGCCCCGCCCCTTCATCTATCGCGACCGGGCGTCAAAAAATACACCCGATGCCCGCAGAGGAACTCGTAGAGCTACATAACGATTTTCAGTTTGTTTGCGAAATCTTGAAAGAGTACAATCACGCGAAGGCGACACTGCATTCATTGCCAGATAAATTCTTGCAACCAATTTCTCGTCGCCGCCCCAGCAGAAGTGAACGTCAGGCGCAAAATCAAAGAACGCACTAACGCCAGCTTTCACCATCTCATCAGTAATCTCAACTTCAGCACCGGCCTGTCCTGATTTATCTAACATTTTCCACCTGCTTTGTTAAGTATATAATCGCCCAAAAATTGCGCAACAAGCAAACTTGGAAGCTTTCATAGCTGTAAGGGTTGCCTTTGCATATGCAGAAAAATGCAGAGATTTAGCTACTACCCATTGGTCTGGTCGGACAGGATCTGGCATAATTTAAGCTACTCTTTGCATCTGCTGATCGGGGTTGCCGCGATCACCTACACGGTCTTGTCACCACGCGGTGCTTACAACGCTACCTTGGCCTTAAACTGGTCTGTAAAGTACCGGCGCTTTGCCATTCTCGTATCCCTGCAAAAGTTTGGGATACACCTTAGCCGACTGTCCAGTTATTTGGGACTACTTCAGTCTAAAAGACACGGGGTGAAAGCCCACCCAGAGAATCCAGCAGCCGATGTAGCTGGAGGCTTTTTAGAAACACCGCCGCCCTTGCTTCGTCCAGTCCGAGAAAAACTGCAAACGGTATTACCCAGATCAATTTATAAAACCTTGATGTCCTTCAGATGCTCCTATCTCCGCTAATGTTCGTTACAATAGGGCCGTTTTGCTAGGAAAGCAGTCATTTCATTAGCTCACGACGCCATATTCTGAACAAAAAATTCACAACGTATGGGCGAAGTTTGAATATACCAGTATGCCAAGACCCGTGAATCGCATCGAGCGCTGTTTTGCCAAGGAGTTACTTATGGTGGTTGCACTTATCATGATCGGAATCTTCTTTGGCGTTTTTGCAGCAATATTTGCGGGTATTACCGGGTATAGTATTCTTATGTGCCTTATATTTTACGCAGTTTCCGGAGCCGTAAGTGTGCTCGGGACAGCCATCATGCTTGCGGCCCGCATGGAGAAACACTCAGATGTTAGCGTGGATGCAAAAAGCTGTGGCTAAAAGAGTTTCGGTGCGATGTCCGGACCAGGCTTGTATGCGAAAATCCATAGCCGGTCTTTGGGAGAGGCTTTTGAATAGTCAGACTTTGACCGAACTGCCATAACATGATCAGGAAAACTGAGATCGACCCGCAGATTTTGGATAGAGTGGTGAAGGTTCGATCTGATTAGCACTACTGGAAGGTAAAATGGAGGTTGACTGATACCAACCTTGGACGCATGCCCCAATAAGCCGACGCCAAAATCTGCTGCCACCTGCTTACGCGGTGGGTCGCTGGTCAACACTACTCGCACTGCCTCTGCGTTGAATTCCGGGGTTGATTTCAGTGCCATGATGTTTCTTGTTGTAGCAAAATGCCAAGCCTTAGGAGCGGAACAATTCCGTGACAGGCCCACACGCGACCAAAGCAGTTACCGGACTCTATTTCCTTAATGGCGACGCCCCCATCTCACGCGAGAAGTGCGTCCCTATTCGCGCGGCGAACTGGAAATCACCTCGCTTCTGGAATTTTATCAAAAGCAGGCAAGCTGCGAGTCGAGACAATGAGGCGTGGTGATGCATGGCTCGACACTGGCACCCATGGCAGCCTGCTCGATGCAGGCAATTTCATGCGTACCCTTCCGGCCCGGCACGGCCTGCAAACCGGCGGCCATGATGATATCGCTTTTTGAGAATCGCCGGATTGACGCCGAGGCGATCGCCACCCGCGCCGAGCAGTTCGGCAAGACTGAGTATGGCCGCTACCTGCGCACATTGCTCTACTTTAGGAATGCACCTGACCCAGAAGCTCTTGCTAAGCGCTTCTATGCCTCCGGAAGCAACTGACAGGACCCTGCAATGACAGTCGGCTTTCCAAAAGAGCGACATAGCTCTCTAAAGCTGAAGCCCAAAAAACGGCATGTGCAGAGGGCAATGCCGGTATGCCTGTTGAAGAGTGTCAATCTGTCGCCCTGAAACGCGAGCTGAAACCCCTTCTCGGTCAGGCGTTCGATTAGGCCTGACCAGCTTTTCGCTTCGTTGAAGTCTGTCATAAGAAAAATTCGCAAATTAATGGAATCCTCGAAGCTCATCGAGTGTTCACTTCGCTCTCTTTTCACCTTGCTCCATGCAGTGTGAAATCGAAACAAGGACCGGATATCAGTTGTGCCGTCTTGGGTGTGCATATTTCTTAGGCTCTCCGTCGGTTTTCCACTTCTGGCCTCTCTTTTGATTTGCGACCCCGTAGCCTGACTCAATTACTAATTTAGGCCACGTTAGGTGTGCTCAGGTGGGTCCTCTTGAAAAGGGTCTTAAGTCGCCCCAGCTAAAATCTTTCGCGGTCGTGTGGAGGGGCTACAATCGAAATTTTGACTAATGAAACGGACAGATAATTGACCGGCCCCTCCACAAAGCTTAGATTTTCAGAAATTTTGGGCATGATCTACATGCTCAAAGGAAAGTGTCTGTTTTCACGCAGGCAACAATATGGCCGCGTTGCGGTGTAAATTTGCACTATTAAGCATATTCGGGGATGGATTTTAAGCGAGGCCACAAAGGTTCGCAATTGAGCGTCGTCAGAAGGATTTCCTGCGAATGCCGCTCTAATTCACCAAGATGATCGAATGGCCTGGTGCGCCTTTCCAAACAATATCCCGAAACGTGCTCGGAAGCACGTTCGGGATAGCGTGACTCTTTGAGCACGTTAGACAGTTCCCACGTGGCGAAGGCGGACGGCCAGAGGGGTGGATGAGACCACCCGAGCCTGCTCGACTCAGGGGGTTGAGCCAAGTTTTGTGCCTCGTGATGCTTGGTACCGGGATACATATTTACCGCCGGATGGCCAGGTTCACCGGTGACGGAGTCAAAAATTTCGATGAATTTTATGTGCAACTTGACTCAGAAAAATGAATGTCCGACGCATGATTGTAAAGTGTCCATACGGAAGCATCACATCGTGATTAAAGGCGACAGACTCCAAAGTGACACGGCTGACTTTATGCCAATCCGGATAATTTTGCACGTGCTGGCCTGCAATATGACGTCTGTTAGAAAACTCATGGGCATTCAGCCGGTGATAGTGGGATTGGAGATTCAGGATAACTCGTTTGCCATGCAATTTTTATATAAAACTTTTGATCATTCCCACTAGACGAGTGTTGTCCTCCACAACCTACAACGGCTTAGATGGCTTTGGACCGGCGCTTCACCAGCCCTATGCTGCCGAGTGCCAATATGAGCATGCCGGCGGCCCCCGGAAGCGGGACGGGCGTTACCGTGACGAGGTTTTGATACTTGTGATTGCCGGAACTCTCCAAATATGAGAACCGGAACTTTGACGAGCCGTCGTAAGAAGCGCCTGAAGTTAAATAATCATCTGCTATATTTGTGATGCCGGCGTTCGCGCTCGCCTTAAAATCACCATCGGTGAGATTATAATCATCGTCATAAAGCGCCTCCCACAATGCCAATTGAAAGGCAGCCGCCTCAAGGCCATCCTCAATATCGACTCCGCCATAGTTCGCATTGAATATGGATTCGACGCGGACCTGTTGGGTGTCAGTCAGTCCTTCACTGTTAGTGAATGGGTTTTCGGTG
Organism: Roseovarius bejariae; assembly: GCF_009669325.1. NCBI lineage: Bacteria > Pseudomonadati > Pseudomonadota > Alphaproteobacteria > Rhodobacterales > Roseobacteraceae > Roseovarius > Roseovarius bejariae. The sequence goes on along the minus strand of NZ_SZWE01000001.1, from coordinate 1,982,778 downwards.
ATTTCGTAGGGTTTATCATCAGTCGGTGAGGTCGAAAGGAAGTCGCCCACATCCAGGCACCAAGCAACAAAATCTCCCAATAAACCTGAGGAGTCCTTCATCTTGAAGCCCCATGCACCGACTGTTCGCGGCCATTCGCCTGATCCGGGATAATCCGGCGGCGCCTTGTTAATTGTGACAGTTTTTCTGTCATTGCCGCTAGTTGCGCCATGATAGGTCAACGAGAGTGTCGACGCCGATGCAGTCGAGGCCAGAATCGAAATAGCAATCGCCCCAGCCCAAACCCCGGCCTTAAGTTCACTTACAGCCATATGAAAGCTCCTGCTTACCATGTTTTGCCATTATATTGCCGTATTCCGGCAGCCTAACCAACTGCACTCATAGCAAAACGCCATTTTTCAACCTACGGCTGTTGAATCCTGCAGCACACCTCGACGATCAATCTGTTGGACCATGATTGTTTCCATTTTTGCGCCACATTTAACGAATCAACCGCTCAAATTTTGCATGGCACGGGCCTACTTGAATAGATCGTGTCCTTAGTCAGGTTCAGTTGATGGATTTTGGTTTTCAGCGCATCATCGTCCACTGAACGAATGTATGAAGTGGTCCCACTTCAATGAAAAGACGTTTCACCCTTGATCCGAAAAATCTCGTTCGGGACGCTGCTGGCGGACTAGGCGTTCGATGCTAATTGGCTCATGATAGAACTCGACGCGCGAGGGGCAACCGCAGTGCCCCCTCGAAAACGAACCGAAAGCGCCAGCGTGACTATGACGCCAGCACTTATAAGTGGCGTCACTTGGTCGAGAACTACTTTGCCAAAATGAATGAATTCAGGAGAATAGCCACACTTTACGAAAAAAAACTGATTGCAGCTACACCGCCAACTAGATCCTCGCCGCAGCTCTCATCGCTTTATGATTTCTGCCCACAGACCCTAGTAGACCGACACCGCTTGTGTTTCCTGCCTCGGCCCATTCATCACCATTCCTTCCCTAAGCGGCAAATTGAATCAGCGACCTATCATTCGATCAAACGCCAATTTTTCAACAAAATAAGCACAGTATGATCATTTCTACAGCGGCATCAGTGGCAAGCCAGGTTAGGTGATTTTGGCTGAAAACGGCATGTGGATAAAAATGAGGTTTTACCGGGTGCAAAATGCATAGGTGCATAGAAAATTGTGTTTTTACGCTTGGTATCTCTCCCGCCGGAGGCATCCGACGGGAACACCCGGCACCAAGATCAGATCACAGGGCGGCCAGCGCATCCACCAGTTTGCCCGACCCGAAGCGATACGGGTCCGTCGCGGGCAGGCCCATGCGTGTCTCGACCTCGGCCAGATAGGCCTTGGCCTCCTCCTCGCCCATATGCTGCGTGTTGACCGAAACCCCGGCCACCACGCACCCCGGGTTGGCAACCCGCGCCAAGGGCAGCGCCGTGTCGCGCAACTCCTCCAGCGTCGGCAGCGTGTAATCCGGCAGGCCGCGCATGTGCGCGCGGGTCGGCTCGTGGCACAGGATCAGGGCATCGGGCTGACCGCCATGAATAAGCGCCATGGTCACCCCCGAGAACGAGACATGGAACAGGCTCCCCTGTCCTTCGATCAGGTCCCAGTGATCCTCGTCGTTGTCCGGGCTCAGCCACTCGACCGACCCGGCCATGAAATCGGCGATCACCGCGTCCAGCGGCACACCATCCCCGGTGATCAGGATGCCGGTCTGTCCCGTAGCGCGGAAGGTGGCCTTCATGCCACGTTCCTTCATGTCGCGCTCCATCGCCATGGCGGTATACATCTTGCCAACCGAACAATCGGTCCCCACCGGCAGGCACCGCTTGCCGCGCCGCGTCTTGCCATCGGCAATCGGGTACTCCACCTCGGGCACCCGCACATCATGCAGGGAGCGGCCCGTCGCCTCGGCCACCGCCACGAGGTCCGGCTCGTCGCGCAACAAGTTGTGCAGGCCCGCCGCAAGGTCGAACCCTTCTTCCAGCGCGGCCACCAGAACCTTTTTCCACTCTTTCGAAATCACGCCACCCCGGTTCGCCACGCCGATCACCAGCGTCTTGGCTCCCGCTGCCTTGGCCTCTTCAAGGGTCATGTCCGTCAGGCCCAGATCGGCCCCGCAGCCCTCAAGCCGAAACTGTCCCACGGCGTTATCGGGCCGCCAGTCACGAATACCAATGGCCACCTTGGCCGCCAGCATATCGGGGGCATCACCCAGAAACAGCAGGTAAGGGGTCTCGATCATCGACATGGCAGCACCTCTCATAGTGGGAATCAAAGCTTCACGACAGTTTGCGACGCGTAAGGCGCGAAATCCTACGGAAATCCCCTAGAGAGGCGCAACTTGCGCAAGGTTCTTCTTGGTTTCGCCAAGTTTCACGAAGATTCTTCTTCGTCTTCGGCCATAACTTCGGCCTGCAACATGCCCGGTTGCGCCATGCCGATCACGCCGGTCGGCACGAACTCCCCGGTGTCGTCCGGCGCTTCGGCGCGTAGTTTCCGCGTCAAGGCGATCAACACCACCATCGCGCCGATTGCCGCCACCAGGACCGGCAGGCCCCGCCCCGCTAACAAGGGCACCACGTTTGGCCCGATAAAGATGCCAAAGACCTGTCCCAACTGCATCAGGAAGGCCATCGTGCCACTGGCGGGAACGATCTGCCCGGCACTCAACTGGTCGTTGGCATGGGCCGCAAGGATCGAATACAGCGGCAGGGTCATCGCCGCGATCACCGCGAACCCGGCCACCAGATGCCCCGGCGCGCTGTCCATGATCATCCATAGCGCGGCCAGAACGCTGACCGTCGCCAACCCCATGACCACGAAACGCCGGTCGGTCTGGTCCGAAATCCAACCCACCGGGTATTGCACCACCGCCCCGGCGATCATCGCCACCACCAGGGCCCCCGAGGCCTGCGCCTCGCTGAACCCGGCTTGCAACGCATATAGCGGCAGGGCGATGAACCATGCCGAAACGCCAATCGCGGTCACAACGATTCCCAGAACCGCCACAGGCGACACCTTGTAAAGCCGCTTCACCGGCATCCGGTCAGGCACCGTGTAGTCCGGCGCACGGACGCCTGACAGCAACAACGGCACAATCGCCACCGACAGCAGGATCGATGCCAAGCCAAACAGCAAACTGCCCGACGGGTCGGGCAGGCCCACCATGGCCGTCCCGATGGCGGGGCCCGCCGATTGCGTGATGAAATAGACCGACAGAACCTGCGCCCGGATGCGGTTTTCCGTCTTGGCGTTCAGCCAGCTTTCGGTGATCACGTAAAGCCCCGGAAAACAGAAGCCTGCCAACAGGCGCATCCCGGTCCATGTGACGGGGTCGCTTGTCAAAAGGTGCATGATCGCCGCCGCCGACACCATCGAGGCCAAGGCCGAGAACACACGGATATGCCCGACTTTCTCGATCAGCCGCGGGGTCAGGATCGTCCCCACCAGCGCCCCCAGCGGATACCCCGCCTGCATGATCGAAATCGCCAGCTCCGAAAATCCAAGGGTGCTGCCCCGGATCGTCAGCAGGGTCACCAACAACCCGTTGGCCACCATCAGCATGAGCATCCCCAGAAACAGGGGCCAGTTGTCGATCAAGGCACGTCGCATATCCCCCGAGTGCCACGGGACGAAGATCCGCTGCACCTCTGTTTCCGACGGCAAAGGTCGCATCGATACCACTCGACGCGAATAAGGCCAAAAGGCATGGGAAATGCACGCCGCCCGTTAATCTGCTGCACTGCCGCATTCGACACCGACGGAATACCGACGCGATACCGATGGTTTGCAGATCGGGGTTTTCCCGTGATTTCAGTATGTTAACTTTGATTCACCGATAAGTACCGGCTGGCGCGATGCTGCACTGCGTCACAAAACCGGGTTGCAGGTGGGTGTGCAATTATATACCGCTGAAGCAACCGTTCTTGAAACTTTTGAAAAGGTGTCAGAGATGAGCTTCCGCCTCCAACCCCCCGCCCCCGCGCGCCCCAACCGCTGCCAATTGTTCGGCCCGGGCTCCAACACCAAGCTGTTCGAGAAAATGGCCGCCAGCGCCGCCGATGTGATCAACATCGACCTCGAAGACTCCGTCTCGCCCACCGACAAGGACGTCGCCCGCGAAAACACCATTCAGGCGATCAACGATGTCGACTGGGGCAACAAGTACCTCAGCGTCCGGATCAACGGGCTGGATACCCCTTACTGGTACCGCGACGTGGTTGATCTGCTGGAGAAAGCCGGCGACCGCCTCGACCAGATCATGATCCCCAAGGCGGGCTGCGCCGAGGATATCTATGCCGTCGACGCCCTCGTCACCGCGATCGAGGCCGCCAAGGGCCGTGCCAAGCGGATCAGCTTCGAGGCGATCATCGAATCCGCCGCCGGCATCGCCCATGTCGAAGCCATCGCCGCCGCCAGCCCCCGGATGCAGGCGCTCAGCCTTGGCGCGGCCGACTTCGCCGCCTCCATGGGCATGGCCACCACCGGCATCGGCGGCACGCAGGAAAACTACTACATGATCCGCGAGGGCGAGAAATACTGGTCCGATCCGTGGCACTGGGCGCAAACCGCCATCGTCGCGGCCTGCCGCACCCACGGCCTCTTGCCGGTCGATGGCCCCTTCGGCGATTTTTCCGACGACGAAGGCTTCCGTGCGCAGGCCCTCCGCTCGGCCACCCTCGGCATGGTCGGCAAATGGGCCATCCACCCCAAGCAGATCGCCCTTGCGAACGAGGTCTTCACCCCCACCGCCGAGGCCGTGCAGGAAGCCCGCGAAATCCTGCAAGCCATGGAAGAGGCCAAGGCGCGCGGCGAAGGGGCAACCACCTACAAGGGCCGCCTTGTCGACATCGCGTCGATCAAGCAGGCCGAGGTGATCGTCAAACAGGCCGAAATGATCGAAAGCATGTAAGCCCCTGCTTAGACACAAAAAACCCCGGCAGGTTATAAACCAGCCGGGGTTTTCTTTTGCGTGTCGCTCAGATCAGGCCGCCGTCGGCAGGATCACGATCTCGACCCGGCGGTTCTGGCGCTTGCCCTCCTCGGTCAGGTTCGAGGCCACGGGCTGATTCTCACCCCGGCCATAGGTCTGGATGCGTTCGAAGGCCACACCACCATCCATCAACACGTCCGCCACGGCATTTGCCCGCCGCTCCGACAGCGCCTGGTTATAGCTGGCAGACCCGGTGTTATCGGTATGCCCGACCACCTGCACCGTCGAATCCGGATAGGACCGCAGGTTATCCGCCACCGTCAGAAGGTCAGACCGAAGCCCCGGGTAAACCGTGGAACTGTCCACATCGAACAGGATATCCTGCGGCATGGTCACGATCAGGCGATCACCGGTGTTGGTGATCTGCACATCGTCGTTGTCCAACTGCTGGCGCAACTCGGCCTCTTGCTTGTCCAGCGCATTGCCAACCGCGGCGCCACCGGCCGCGCCAACCGCGCCGCCAATGATCGCCCCCTTGGCTTTGTCATCACTGACCAAGGCGCCCAGACCGGCCCCGATGACACCGCCAAGAACGGCACCGCCCTTGGTGTTTTGCCGCGGGTCGTTGCCCACCTGCGCCGGATCGGTACAGGCCGTCACGGCCAGAAGGGACAGGCCCGACAGGGCCAGAATGGATTTTTTCGCTCGCATCATGATCGCCTCGTAAAAATGGTGCCCGAACGCTCGGGCTTACGATGAAAATAAGCAACCTACCGGCATTCCCCAAGGCAAATCCGAGGGGAAATCGGCATCATTTCGCGCATTTTAACAGGTTCAGGCCTCGGCGCGGGCACTTTCCCACGCAAGAATGGCGCGTTTCACGGGCAGGCCCCAGTGATAGCCACCCAAGGCCCCCGACTTGCGCAAGGCCCTGTGGCACGGGATCAGGAAGCTGACCGGATTGCGCCCCACCGCCGTCCCCACGGCACGCACCGCGCGCGGGTTGCCGATGGCCTGCGCAATATCGGAATAGGTGGTCACATGCCCCGACGGGATTTGCAGCAAGGCCTCCCACACCTTGATCTGGAAAGGCGCGCCGATCATATGCAGCGCCGCTTCCCCGCGCCCTGCAAAGGCGGCCTCGACCCATGGGGCAATTGCCTCGGGCACCTCCTCAAACCGCGCCCCGGGCCAACGTCCGGCCATATCCTCCCATGTCCAATCGCGCCCGAATTCGCCCGTAAAGGCAAGGCCGCACAACCCGCGGTCCGTCCCCATGGCCAATGCCTCGCCAAAGGGGCTGTCGAACCAACCATAGCGAATGGTCAGGCCCGCACCGCCCCGGGCATACTCGCCGGGGCTCATCGCCTCCCACCGCAGGAACAGGTCATGCAATCGCCCCGTGCCCGACAGCCCCGCCTCATGCGCGGCCTCCAGAACCGTGTGCCGTTCGGCCAACAACGCCTTGGCATGACCAAGCCGCAAGTATTGCTGATACCGCTTCGGCGAAACACCCACCCAGGCCGAGAACACCCGCTGGAAATGCGCCGGGCTCATATCCATCCGCGCCGCCAACGCCTCAAGCGACAGCGGCGCCTCCGCCTCATCCATCAGATCAAGCGCCCGGCGCATGACGTTGTAATGATAGGTTTGCTCTGATCCGGCTTCTGACATCGCGGGTCCTCATGTCTGTTGACCGCCAGATTAAGCGCCCCACGCCCCCACCGCGACCCGAATGTTGCGCATCCTCACCTTTCGGGGCATATGGGGCGCCATGGCCAAGCAGCTAGATTACCATACGATCCGCGAGATTTTCACCCGCTTCCACGAGGCCGAGCCCGAGCCCAAAGGTGAGTTGGAGCACGTCAACGCCTATACTCTTGTCGTGGCCGTCGCCCTTTCGGCACAGGCCACCGATGCGGGCGTCAACCGCGCCACGCGCGAGCTGTTCAAAATCGCCGACACCCCGCAAAAAATGCTGGACCTGGGCGAGGACGGCCTGATCGAGCATATCAAGACTATCGGCCTGTACCGCAACAAAGCCAAGAACGTGATGAAGCTGTCGAAAATCCTTGTCGAGGAGTATGACGGCATGGTTCCCAACTCCCGCGCCGCCCTGCAATCCCTGCCGGGTGTGGGCCGCAAAACCGCGAATGTTGTGCTGAACATGTGGTGGCACTACCCGGCACAGGCCGTCGATACCCACATTTTCCGCGTCGGTAACCGCACCGGCATCTGCCCCGGCAAGAACGTCGACGCCGTGGAGCGCGCCATCGAAGACAATATCCCCGTGGATTTCCAACAACACGCTCACCATTGGCTCATCCTGCATGGGCGCTATCACTGTAAGGCGCGCAAACCGATGTGCCCCACCTGCATCATCCGCGACCTCTGCCAATTCGAGGACAAAACCATATGACGAAATACCAAGCCGTCGGCATCGGCAACGCCGTGGTCGACGTGATCTCCCAGGCCGACGATCACTTCCTGACCCGCATGGGCATCGACAAGGGCGTCATGCAACTGGTCGAGCAAGAGCGCGGCGAATTCCTGTTCGACCAAATGGAAAACCGCACGCAAATGCCCGGCGGCTCGGTCGCAAATACCATCGCGGGGCTGGGGGCCATGGGCCTCAAGACCGGCTTTATCGGCCGCGTGCACGACGATGAACTGGGCCACTACTATGCCAATGCCATGACCGACGAGGGCATCGATTTCGTCAATGCACCCGTGCCCAACGGCGAACTGCCCACCTCGCGTTGCATGATCTTCGTATCGCCCGACGGCGAACGCTCGATGAATACCTACCTCGGCATCTCCTCCGAACTCGGCCCAGACGATGTTGACGATAGCGTGGCTGGCGCGGCAGAGTTGCTCTTCCTCGAAGGCTACCTGTTCGATAAACCCAAGGGTAAAGACGCCTTCCAAGCCGCCGCGCGCGCCTGCCGCGCAGGTGGCGGCAAGGCCGGGATTTCCCTCTCCGATCCCTTCTGCGTCGACCGCCACCGCGGCGACTTCCGCAAACTGTTGGGAGAACTGGACTTCGTCCTCGGCAACGAACACGAATGGAAATCGCTCTTCGAAACCGATGACCTCGGCACCGCCCTCGAACACGCCGCCAGCGAAAGCGGACTGATCGTCTGTACCCGCTCGGGCCATGACGTGGTGATCACCGAAGGCGACGACAGCATCAGCGTCCCGGTCAGCCCGATTGCCCCGCTCGACACCACCGGCGCGGGCGATCAATTCGCCGCCGGCTTCCTCTTCGGCATGGCCAGCGGCGCGCCGCTCGACGTGGCCGGACGCATGGGCTGCATCGCCGCTGGTGAGGTCATCACCCACTATGGCGCGCGTCCGCAGGCTGATGTGAAGGCGCTTTTTTCTGCCGAAGGCTTGATCTGAACCTCCGACCACCACTCCAACGGCACCTGTCGGATTTGGGTATTTTTACCAAGAAAAAACCAAAAGGTGCGCCCCATCCCCGGTCTCGGGGCACAGGGCGCACCGTGAAAGCATGCCTTGCCTGGCGGCGTCGTTCGGACCTCTGCCGATGCAAACCGACCAAAGCGCGGCGGCTTTTCCTTGGGCGGTCATCGGCTCCCCAGCCTGTACCGCACGACCACTCTAGTCAGAGCAGGGTTAACAAAGCGTAAGCCGCTTTTTCTTGGTGAAAATACCCCGGGGGAGGCGTTGAACCCCGCAGGGGTTCAACGTCGGGGGCAGCGCCCCCAGATCACTGGTTTCAACAGATCATTCGCCCAGCTTGGCGTGTACCTCGTCAAGATCGATCTCGCCGATGGGCATCTTGTTCGAAGGGTCGTCAAAGTCGTATTTGAACAACTCGAAATCGCGGTGATAAATCTCTTTCACCAGGTGCATCGACAGATCGTCGAAATAGTCCTCCACCTGATGCGCCCGCTTGGGCCCATGCCCCTCGCTTTCGTTGAAACGTGGAATGGTCTCCAAATCGACATCGTGCTTGGTCTTGATCGCATCCAGAACCTCACTCATCCCGTCGTTGAAGGACTCGGTCCAGAAAATCTTGTCGTAGGTGCCGCCATTCACGATGAAGGTCGAGACATGCCCGGCCATCGCCGACCAATGAATATCGGGGTCCATCGGTCGCCGCCAGCGGATGGTATCGCGGGCGAACAACAAAAAGCGGCGGAAGCTTTGGATCTGGTCGAACTCCTGCTTGCCATCCTCGCCGCCCACTTCGATCCCGTATTTCTGGATCAGAAGCGGCACCAGCTTACCGCGATAGCGTTTGCCGTTCCGCTGGATGCCGCAGATCTTGTCGAAGAAGCTGGACAGAATGCGGGTATAGGGGTTGCGTACGCAGGTGAAGGCATATGAGGTATGCGTTTTCACGTTCGCCTTGATCAAGGGCTGGCTGTCTTCCCGCGCCCATTTGTGCAGGCCCGTTTCGGCATCGTGTATGTCGCCGTCAAAGAACTCGCCATGATCGGAATAATACATGATCTGACCAATGGTCGAACAGGCGCACTTCGGCACCACGCGATAGACCACGCTTTCGCTTTCGGTCATCCATGTTCCGGGAAATCCCATGCTCGCAGCCTCCGCGATAAAATCCCTTTTTCCGGGTTGTTCGTTATTTAACCCTTTAAAAAATACAAAGAAACCCTGTTTATTCAGGACGGCTTCGGGACTATCACTGTAAACAGCAAAACAGATAAAGGTAAATTGTTTCGGCAATGGCGAAAATCGCGTTCATACTTCTGTGCCACAAGGATCCGGACGCGATCATCAAGCAGGCCAACATGCTCACGGCCGCCGGGGATTACATGTCGATCCATTTCGACGCCCGCGCCAAACCCGAACATTTCAACAAGATTCGCGAAAGCCTTGCCGACAATCCCAACGTCACCTTCGCGAAAAAGCGCATCAAATGCGGCTGGGGGGAATGGTCCCTCGTGCAGGCCACGCTTTACGCGGTCGAGGCAGCCGTCGATCAATTCCCGCGCGCCACGCATTTCTACATGCTGTCGGGCGATTGCGCGGCGATAAAATCGGCCCAATATGCGCATGAGTTCCTTGATGCCAACGATGTCGATTACATCGAAAGCTTTGACTATTTCGACAGTGACTGGATCAAGACCGGCATGAAGGAAGAGCGGTTGGTCTACCGCCACTTCTTCAACGAACGCACCCAGAAATGGCGCTTCTACACCTCCTACAACCTGCAAAAACGCCTTGGCCTGACACGCAGGATTCCCGAGGACATCCAGGTTCAGATCGGTAGCCAATGGTGGTGCCTGCGCCGCCGCACCATCGAATGGATCATCGACTTTACCCGCCGCCGCCGCGACGTGATGCGCTTTTTCCGCACCACATGGATTCCCGATGAAACCTTTTTCCAGACCCTTGTGCGCCACCTCGTCCCGGAACAGGAAATCCGCACGCGCACCCTGACCTTCCTGATGTTCACCGACTACGGTATGCCGGTGACCTTCTACAACGATCACTACGACCTGTTGCTGAGTCAGGATTTCCTGTTTGCCCGGAAAATCAGCGCCGAGGCAACCGAACTCAAGACCCGCCTCGGCGCGCTCTATGCCAATGATGAGGCCGAGTTCAAGATTTCCAACGAAGGCCGCAGCCTGTTCAAGTTCCTCAGTGGCCGGGGCCGCATCGGCCGCCGCTTCGCCACGCGTTTCTGGGAAACCGAAAGCACCCTTGGCCGCGACCGCGAGTTGATGATCGTGGTCTGCAAGAAATGGCACGTGGCCAAACGCCTGCTGGATAAAATCCGCCAGCAAACCAATATTCCCACCGTCGAATACCTCTTTAACGAGGAATCGACGCCGCTTCCCGATTTGGGTGGCATTCAGGCCACGCTGGGCAAACGCACCCGTCACCGCCGCGCCCTGATGCGGATGTTGTTCGACTATTACGACACCGACCGCCTGATCGTCTGCATGGACCCGGGCAACATCGACCTTCTACAGGATTTCTGCGGCGATCGGTCGGTGACCAAGCTGCTGGAAATTCAAACCAAGTTTTCCGACGATTACATGATCGGCCACGCCATGCGCGTGGGCCTTGCGGGTGAGCAGACCCCGGATGAAACCCTTGAGCGGCTCTTGCCCACGATCCGCGCCGATATGGTTTTCGAATCCGACCGCATCCGCGATGCCGAGTTTGAGAACCACCACATCCTGCGCGAGGGCGAGGACAGCGAGATACACGCAAATGCCATCGCCCCTTTCCTTGATGTGCCCCACGACAAGGCGCTAGAAATCGCCCGGACCGAGCATCTCTTTGCCGATTGAGGACAACCCAATGCCCTATACCTACGACGATCAGAACATCTTTGCCAAAATCCTGCGCGGCGAGATTCCCAACGATACCGTGTTGGAAACCGAGCACAGCCTTGCCTTCAACGACATCCAGCCGCAGGCGCCGGTGCATGTTCTGGTGATCCCGAAAGGGCCCTATGTCTGCTACGATCATTTCGCGCAAACCGCCTCGGACGCCGAGATTGCCGATTATACCCGCACCATCGGCGAGGTCTGCAAACTCAAGGGGGTCGAGGACGGCGGGTTTCGCATGATCTCCAACGCCGGTGATAACGGCGTGCAGGAGGTGCCGCACCTGCATGTGCATATCCTTGGCGGGCGCCCCTTGGGGCGGATGTTGGAAAAGGCGTGACGCGCCGCTGTAATTAGCGCACGCGTTTCTGCTTCGATAGCTGCACCGCCAGAATACCGCCCATGATCACCGCAACGCCAAAGCCTTCACGCAGGCCCAGTTGCTCGTTCAGGATCACCGCGGCAATCGCCACCCCCAGGAAGGGATTGAGAAAGTGGAAGGTCGCCGCTTTCACCGCCCCGATCCGGTTGACCAGCATGAACCAAACCAGCGTCGCCGCCAGCCCGGGAACAAGCGTGGTATAGGCGAAGGCCGCGATCAGCGTCCAACTCCAGTCGACCACGATGGTCTCCAACCCCATCGCCGCGCCGCCCAAGACAAGGCTGCCCACCAGCATCTGCAACCCCACGACCATCAGGAAATTACCGCCCGAGGTCGCCCCGCGCACGGCCAAGGTGGCAAAGGTCAGGGCAAAGACCCCGGCCACGCAAAGGGCCAGCCCGTACATGTCCACACCCCCGCCACTCAGGCGCGCGCCCATGATGATCACCACGCCCAAGACCCCGGCCAAAAGGCCAACCACACCCAGCGCGCCGATGCGTTCCCCGAAAATCAACCACCCGGCCAGCCCCACCAATAGCGGCATGGTCGAGGCGATGATCGCGGCCAATCCCGCCTCGATGGTCTGCATGGCAACGAAATTAAGGCCAAGATAAAGCGCGTTCTGACAAACCCCGAAGACAATCGTCGCCCGCCACTGCCCGCGCGTCAGGTGCCAGCTTTGCCCAAGCATCCGGGCAATCAGCACCCCCAACAGCCCCGAGATCAGGAACCGCAGGCTCAGCGCCGTCAACGGCGGCGCCGCGGCCACGATGATCCGGGCCGAGGTAAAGGCACTCGACCACATCACCGCGAAAGCGACCCCCATGACGATTGCGCGAATATCCATGCCTGTCCCCGTTCCTTATGGCCCAAAATGAAAAGGGCCGCCTTGTGGCGACCCTTTCCTGAAATTCGAAGGTTTGCAAGATCAGCCGTTCACGCTGTCCTTCAGCGCCTTGGCGATGGTCATCTTCACCACCTTGTCGGCGTCTTTCTTGATCTGCTCGCCGGTGGCGGGGTTGCGCACCATGCGCTCGGGGCGCTCACGGCAATAGATCTTGCCGACGCCCGGCAGGGTCACGGCACCACCGCCCGAAACTTCGCGGGTGATGATGTTCACGATCGCATCCAGCGCGCCGCCGGCGGATTTCTTGTCAGTGCCCATTTCTTCGGCCAGGGCCGCAACAAGCTGGGTTTTGGTCATCGGTTTTGCCATTTTCTGGTCTCCTGTGTCTGCCCGTCTCTTGGGCCTCATGCGCATAATCTAACTGTATATAGCGATTAAACACAACGAATAGTGGGCAAAGGCAAGCCGTTTTCCTGCATTTTGTCACGATTTTCTTGAGAATTTCCCTATAAAAAGGCCGTTTCCTCGAAACTTCGCAGTTTCCGACTGTGAATCCGCTCCAATGGCATGGTCGCCAAGGTCTCCATCGCACGGATGCCGATCATCAAATGTCGCGCCACCTGCGCCTTGTAAAAATCGCTCGCCATGCCGGGCAATTTCAACTCCCCGTGCAGCGGCTTGTCACTCACGCACAGCAATGTCCCATACGGCACACGAAAGCGAAACCCATTGGCGGCAATCGTCGCACTTTCCATGTCCAGGGCAATCGCCCGGCTTTGGCTCAACCGCTGTACCGGTCCGGTGTGTTCGCGCAGCTCCCAGTTGCGGTTGTCGAAACTGGCCACGGTCCCCGTCCGCATCACCCGCTTGAGGTCATAGCCCTCAAGCTCGGTCTCCCGCGCCACTGCCTGTTCCAGCGCGATCTGGATTTCCGCCAGTGCCGGGATTGGCACCCAGGCGGGCAGGTCCGCATCCAGAACCCGGTCCTCCCGCAAATAGGCATGTGCCAGAACGAAATCGCCCAACTGCTGCGAATTGCGCAGTCCTGCGCAATGCCCCACCATCACCCATGCATGCGGGCGCAGCACCGCGATATGGTCCGTGGCCGTCTTCGCGTTCGACGGCCCCACGCCGATATTGACCAGCGTGATCCCCGATCCATCCGCCCGCTTGAGATGATAGGTCGGCATCTGCGGAAGCTTGCCGGGCACCTCCAGGGCATCGTCCGGCCCGGTGATCTCGGCATTTCCGGTCCCCACGAACGAGGTATAGCCGCTCTCGGGGTCGGCCAAGGCCCGCCGCGCGAAGGCTTCGAATTCGCTGACATAGAACTGGTAGTTGGTGAACAGCACATGGTTCTGGAAATGCCCCGGGTCAGTCGCCGTGTAATGCTCCAACCGCGCCAGCGAATAATCCACCCGTTGCGCGGTAAAGGGCGCAAGCGGCCCCACACCATCCGCCCCCGACTGGAAAATCCCGTTCACGATGTCATCATTCGTCGTCGCCAGATCGGGCACGTCAAAGACATCGCGCAGGGTAAACTGCGCCGCCCCTTCCTGTGGTACGGTCATGCCCGGATCATTGGCCACCGCGAAATGCACCGGCATCGGCGTGTCCGACACGCCAATTTCCACCGGCACCTCGTGGTTTTTCACCAAAAGCCCGATCTGCTGTTCAAGGTATTTCCGAAACAATGCGGGCCGCGTCACCGTTGCCGCGTGGGTGCCGGGGTTGGCCACATGGCCAAAGCTCAACCGGCTGTCCACCTGCGCATGGCTTTGGGTGGTGATCCGAATCTCGGGGTAATAGGCACGCACCCGGTCCTGTGGCACATCGCCCGCCATGGCCCCGCGAAACGCGGCGCAAAGATGCTCGACCGCGCGGGAATAAAGCAGTTCCAGCCGTTCCACCGCCTCCGCCGCATCGGTAAACGCCTCTCGTGCAGGCACCTCCGGCTCCAGAACCTGAGGATCGTCACTCGCCATTCGCTTTCCTCTCACAACCTGTCGGGAACCCACGTTGACACGCCCCCACCGCACGATCAACCTGACGATGACACCAAGGGGAGGCCGCAATGGACTATGAAACCGTCAGCCCGGAAGAGTTCGGCGCCTCGCTACGCGGCTTCGGCTTCAACATCCTTGTGACCAACGTGCCCCGCACCGCCCGCTTCCTGGAAACCGTCTTCGGCATGACATCGCATCGCGAAAGCAAGGATTTCGCGATCATGACGCATGGCGGCAATATCCTCCAGTTACATGCCGATGGCACCTATGCCGAAAACCCCTTGCTGAACCTCCTGCCAGAAAATCCGCCCCGCGGCGCGGGCATCGAAATCCGGCTCTATGATTGCGATCCCGAAAAGGCGGCGGCGCAGGCCGAGGACGCAGGCGGCACAATCCTGCAACCACCCACCGACAAGCCCCACGGCCTGCGCGAATGCTTTATTCTGTGTCCCGATGGCTACTGCTGGGTCCCGTCTAGACCGAAAGACTAGGCTCAGGCCCCATTGACTTCCCCAACGCCCTCCCCGACCCTTTCGCCAAACCGCGAAAGGACACACCCATGAACGCACCGAAACAAACCGCCAACCTCACCCACTGGGACGAACGGGTCGATCTTGCGGCCGCCTTCCGCTGGACGGCCCGCCTCAACATGCACGAATCCGTCGCCAACCACTTCAGCCTCTCGATCAACGACGATGGCACGCGGTTCCTGATGAACCCCAACCAGATGCATTTTTCGCGCATCAAGGCCTCGGACCTGATCGAAGTCGACGCAAATGACCCCGAAACCCTGAACAAACCCGGCGCGCCCGACCCCACCGCATGGGGCCTGCACGGCGGGTTGCACCGGCACTGCCCGCACGCCCGCTGCGCCATGCATGTCCATTCCATCCATGCCACCGTTCTGGCCAGCCTCGCCGACAGCCGCCTGCCCCCGATCGACCAGAACTGCGCCACCTTCTTCAATCGCTATGTGATTGACGACGGTTATGGCGGGCTGGCCTTCGAGGACGAGGGCGAGCGCTGCGCCCAGCTTTTCGATGACCCCAGGAAAAAGGTCATGATCATGGGCAACCACGGCGTCATGATCATCGGTGACACCGTCGCCGAGACCTTCAACCGGCTCTATTATTTCGAACGCGCCGCCGAAACCTACATCCGCGCCCTGCAAACCGGGCAGCCCCTGCGCGTCCTCTCCGATGACGTGGCCGAGAAAACCGCGCAGGAGCTTGAAAACTACCCCGAGCAGGACGCGCGCCACCTTGCCGAACTCAAGGCGATTCTGGACGAAGAAGGCGACAGTTACGCAAGCTGACCCTTGCCTTTCCGTCCTGTATCTCCAATTCATGTGGCATGACGAAAACACTGCTTTCATTCGGTCACGGCTATTCGGCGCGCGCGCTCGCGCGCCGACTTTTGCCCCAAGGCTGGCGCATCTTTGGGACCACCCGCAGCGCGGACAAGGCCGAGGCGCTGCGCGCCGAGGGCATCATGCCAGTCATCTGGCCCGGAGATGACCTCACGCAGGCTTTCGAGCAGGCCACGCATCTGCTCATCTCCGCCGGCCCGAACGAAGACGGCGACCCGATCCTAAACCAGTACCGGGACGAGATCACGAAACTCGCCCCCCGGCTCGACTGGGCGGGATACCTCTCCACCACCGGCGTCTACGGCGACCACCAAGGCGGATGGGTGACCGAGGATACCCCCCTCACCCCCTCCACCAAACGCGGCCACCTGCGGGTTCAGGCCGAGGCCGACTGGCAATCCATCCCCGGCCTGCCGCTGCATATCTTCCGGCTGGCGGGCATCTACGGCCCCGGGCGCGGCCCCTTCGCCAAGGTCCGCAAGGGCACCGCGCGCCGCATCGTCAAAAAAGGGCAGGTCTTCAGCCGCATCCACGTGGACGACATCGCACAGGTCCTTGAGGCCTCGATCAATCGCCCCAACCCCGGCGCGGCCTATAACGTCTGCGACAATGACCCGGCCCCGCCGCAAGACGTGATCGGCTATGCCGCCGACCTCCTCGGCGCGCCCCTGCCCCCCGAAGAAGACTTCGCGACCGCCGAGATGACGCCCATGGCCCGCAGCTTCTATGCCGAGTCGAAACGCGTCGATAACACCCGGATGAAGGACGAACTGGGCGTCGATCTCATCTACCCGGATTACCGCAGCGGCCTACAGGCGCTACTGTCAGAGGTCGATTAGAGCGTTTCCAGTTTACCTTGAATCAAAGTGTTTCACCAATGTCCCGAGAAGGCCGTAGGCCTGGCAGGGTACTGGTGATGCAACAGTAACTGGAAACGCTTTAACCGCGCCACACCGCATGGAAATGGTGCACCGGCCCATGGCCCTGCCCCACCTCCAATTCATCCGCGGCCCCAATCGCCGCGCCGATGTAATCCTTGGCCTTCGCCGCCGCCTCCGAAAGGGCATCCCCCCGCCCCAACCACGTCGCCAAGGCCGACGACAGGGTACAGCCCGTCCCGTGGGTATTGCGGGTGTCATGTCGGGGCGCACGCAACCGCGTCATCCCCTCGCCCTCGCACAGCAAATCCACCGCCTCGACATCGCCCATGTGGCCACCCTTCAACAGGACCGCCCGCGCGCCCATGTCCAGTAAGGCCCGCGCCTGCCGCTCCATGGCGTCCAGACCACCGGCCTCACCCTCATCCAGCAGGTCCGCCGCCTCGGGCAGGTTCGGCGTGATGACCGTCGCCCGCGGCAACAAGGTATCGCGCAACGCGGCCACCGCCTCCGCGTGCAACAACCGATCACCGCCCTTGGCCACCATCACCGGATCAAGAACAACCGGCGCTTCCAAACCGTCCAACGCCTTGGCCACGGCCTCGATGATCTCCACCGTGCCCAGCATCCCGATCTTGACCGCGTCCACCCGGATGTCCTCCCGAATGGACTGCACCTGCGCCGCCACGAACTCCGGCGCGACAAGCTCCACGCCCTGCACCCCTTGGGTGTTCTGCGCGGTCAGGCCCGTCAAGGCCGCCATGCCATAACCACCATTGGCCGAAATCGCCTTCAGATCCGCCTGAATGCCCGCGCCGCCCGATGGGTCCGACCCGGCAATCGACAGGATATTCGCCACGCGCCCGCTCATGCGCGCCCCCGGATGCTCACATGCAACACGGCGCGCATTGTCTCTGGATACTGTTCTGCATTTATCATCGTCATTCTCCTTCCCGCCGGATCAAGGCGGGGCAGCAGACCACGAAATGCGAAAAAGGCCGGTCATCCCCGCGACTTCCTCCGCCGGTACGATCCGGTTCAGGTTCCAAGGGTCCGTCTCAGCCCGATACGGGGCGCCCCTGTCGCAAGGTTAACCTATGGGTGCCCACACCAGCGTCAACCGCAAAGACCAACGCGATCAAAAATCAATCGCAAGGCCCTTCTTTTCCCAGTCGCCATAGCGCACAGGCTCCAGCCCCTCGCGCCGTCCGCCCAATTCCTTGGGCATCTCTTGCGCCTCGGCCTTTTGCCGCCGTTCCTCGGCCTCGGCCAAGGCCCGCTTGGCCGCCTCGGGAAGGTCCTTTTGCTCGTCGGTCATGGGTTCTTCCTTTGCTTACTTGCCCCTGATATACGCCGCGCCACGCCCATGTCCAAGGAGTTCCCATGCCGCAACCCGCGCCAAACGCCCGCCAAAGCGCGGTTTACCTTCTCGATCAGGTGATCGGTGAAGGGCGGCTCATGTCCGATCTCATCGCCGCTGGAAAGCTTGACCGGCTCGACCCGGCCGACCGCGCCCGCGCCCAGCGCCTTGCCAACGACACCCTTCGCGGCATTGACCGGGCCGACCGCTTGCTCAATCGTCACCTGCGCAAACCCCCGCCGCTGCATGTCTTCAACATCCTGCGGCTCGGTACGGTCGAACTGTGCATGGGCGGCGATGCCCATGGCGTGGTCAACGATCTGGTGGGCCTTGTCGGGCGCAACAAACGTTATGGCAACCTCAAGGGGTTGGTAAACGCCGTGCTGCGCAAGGCCGCCGAAGATGGCGCGCGCTCATGGAATGACCTGCGCATTCCCCGCCTGCGCAAATGGCTGCGCGATCCGCTTGTGGCCGCATGGGGCGCGGGGCGGGTCAATGCCATGGAACGCGCGCACTTCCAAGGCGCACCGCTTGATATCACGCCAAAGGCCGACGCCGCCTTTTGGGCCGAAAAACTGGGCGGCCAATTGCTACCCACCGGCTCGATCCGCCTCACCGACGCGGCCCAAGTCTCCACCCTTCCCGGCTTCGATACCGGCGATTGGTGGGTGCAGGATGCCGCCGCCGCCCTGCCGGTGCAAATCCTCGCCCCCCAACCGGGCGAGAAAATCCTTGATCTTTGCGCCGCACCGGGCGGCAAGACCCTGCAACTCGCCGCTGCCGGGGCCGATGTGACCGCCCTCGACCTCTCGCACCGCCGGATGGAGCGTGTCACCGAAAACCTTTCCCGCTGCGGCCTCACGGCCAATTGCCTTACCGGCGATGCGCTGGAACATGATGGCGGGCCCTATGACGCCATCCTGCTCGATGCGCCCTGTTCGGCCACCGGCACCATCCGCCGCCACCCTGATCTGCCCTTCGCCAAGGACGGCTCTGAGTTCGGCGAGCTTATCGCGCTGCAATCGGCCATGCTCGCTCATGCCCTGACCCTCCTCAAGCCCGGCGGGCGTTTGGTGTTTTGCACCTGTTCGCTTTTGCCGGACGAAGGTGAATGTCAGGTTGACGATGCGTGCGCAGGTCACCCCGGCCTGACCGTGGATCGTGACGCGCTTGACCGTCCGGGCATTGACCCCGACTGGACCACCGAAGAAGGCGGCCTTCGCCTGCGCCCCGATCACTGGCCCGATCTGGGCGGGATGGATGGGTTCTACATCGCCTGTCTCCGACGCTGAGTGGGGTTTTCCGCCGGGCGTTCTGTACAACTTGTACATACTTGCTCGGCGCATCGTCGACTTCTGTACAAAACTCGGGGTGTCTCTGTACAAACTGTACAGAATTGCGCCTTGGTGCCGCTGATCTGCCAATCCGACGGTGACTTGCGCGGCCCCTCGCGGTATAGTCCCCACAAAACAGCGCCGGAAAGAGCGTTCAGAGGCAAGGCATATGTCACACCCCGTAAACCTGTCGGCGCGGCTATCGCGCATCCTTGATCGTATCGAAGCCAAGCGCGCCACCCTCTCGCGCCCGGCCACGGGATTCACCTACAACCCCGAGCCGCGCACCATCGGCAGCTTTGCCCGCGGACGGCAACTTTGTGCCGGTAACTTCTTGTTTTCAGGTCACCTTTTGCAAGAGCCCGATACCAACATCTGGGATTTGAAAGCCCCCGATTCCGACTACGCCGAGGCCCTGCACGGCTTTGGCTGGCTGGATGATCTGGCCGCCGCGGGCGATCTTCCCGCCCGCAATCGCGCACAGGATTGGCTTTGGACATGGATCACCCGCTTCGGCCCCGGCCGCGGCCCCGGCTGGACGCCCGACCTGACGGGCCGGCGCCTGATCCGCTGGATTTCACATGCGCTGTTCCTGCTCCAATCGCGGGATCGCGAGGCCTCGGACGCTTTCTATAAGTCATTGGCACAACAGACAATTTTCCTATCACGTCGCTGGAAGGGCGCGCATCCCGGCCTGCCTCGATTCGAGGCGTTAACGGGTCTTGTCTATGCCGGTCTCTCTCTTGAGGGAATGGAAAGCCATGTCGATCCGGCCCTGCACGCCCTGTCGCGCGAATGTGAGTCGCAGATCGACGACGAGGGCGGCATTCCAACCCGTAACCCCGAGGAATTACTGGACGTTTTCACTTTGCTGACATGGGCCGCCATGGCCCTCAGCGAAGCCGGACGCTCCGCCAGCGATGCCCATTGGGCCGCGATCGAACGTATCGCCCCCACCCTGCGCACCCTGCGCCATGCTGACGGCGGCCTTGCCCGCTTTCACGGTGGCGGGCGCGGGCTTGAAGGGCGTTTGGACAACGCGCTTGCCACAAGCGGCGTAAAGGGCCGTAAATCCGATGGCTTATCAATGGGTTACGCCCGCATCAGCGCGGGCCGCTCCAGCCTGATCATCGACGCCGCCCCACCCCCAAGCGGCGCAGCCTCGATCAATGCCCACGCCTCGACCCTCGCGTTCGAGCTCACCTCGGGCCGCCGCCCCCTGATCGTCAACTGCGGCTCTGGTGCGAATTTCGGTCAAGACTGGCGCCGCGCGGGCCGCGCGACTCCCTCCCATTCCACCCTGATGCTTGACGGTCGCTCAAGCTCACGGCTTGGAAATGCCCGTAAGGATTTGGATTTACTCACGAAAATTCCCACGAACGTCCCCATTCAAATGGCCAAGGCCCCCGACGGCCTGCGCTTTGAGGGCGGTCATGATGGATATGTTTCCTCCTATGGCCTGACCCACGCCCGCATCATCGACCTGACCTTCGACGGTCGCGCCGTTGCCGGCGAAGACATGCTTGCGGCGCTGACGCCCAAGGACCAAAAGCAATTTGATAAGGCCATGGATGCCAAACGGCTGGAGGGCATACCCTTCGAGATCCGGTTCCACCTCCACCCCGAGGTCGACGCCTCCCTAGACATGGCGGGCACGGCAGTATCCATGGCCCTCAAGAGTGGCGAAATCTGGGTTTTTCGTACCGATGGCCGCACCAAGATGGCGCTACAATCCAGTGTCTACCTCGAAAGAACGCGCCTCAAGCCACGTGCGACCAAACAAATCGTTCTATCCGGCCGCACAATGGAGTATGCGACGCGCATACGTTGGTCATTGGCCAAGGCTCAGGACACGCCGATAAGTATCCGCGACCTGACACAGGATGATTTTGAGCCCGATCTGATGACCGAAGACGAATGACAAAAATTCAAGACTCAAGGATCTGCTGCCAATGACCGATCTCGCCCCTGTCCGCCGTGCCCTACTTTCCGTTTCCGACAAGACCGGACTGGTCGAGCTTGGCCAAGCCCTGGCCGAGCGCGGGATCGAACTCCTCTCCACTGGCGGTAGCGCGAAAACCCTGCGCAACGCGGGGCTTGAGGTGCGCGACGTGGCGGATGTAACAAGCTTCCCGGAAATGATGGATGGCCGCGTCAAGACCCTGCACCCCATGGTGCATGGCGGGCTTCTGGCCCTGCGTGACAACGACGATCACGTCAAGGCGATGACCGATCATGGCATCGGTGCAATCGATCTTCTGGTGGTCAATCTTTACCCCTTCGAGGAAACCGTCGCAAAGGGGGCCGATTATGACACCTGCATCGAGAACATCGACATTGGCGGCCCGGCGATGATCCGCGCCGCAGCCAAGAACCACGCCTTCGTCAACGTGGTTGTGGATGTCGAGGACTACCCGGCCCTGCTTGACGAACTTGCTGCCAATGACGGCCAGACCTCTTATGCCTTCCGCCAGAAACTGGCACTGACGGCCTATGCCCGGACAGGCGCTTATGATGCAGCGGTTTCGACATGGATGGCCAAAGCTCTTGAAGAGACCGCACCGCGCCGCCGTGCTGTAGCAGGACAATTGGCCCAAACCCTGCGTTACGGTGAGAACCCGCACCAATCAGCGGCGTTCTACACGGATGGCTCCGCTCGCCCCGGCGTCGCCACAGCAACACAGCATCAGGGCAAGGAACTGAGCTATAACAACATCAACGACACGGACGCGGCCTTTGAGCTCGTCAGCGAATTTGCAACGGCCGAGGGCCCTGCCTGTGCGATCATCAAGCACGCCAACCCCTGCGGCGTCGCGCAAGGCGCGACCCTGCAAGAGGCCTATAGCAAAGCGTTCGATTGTGACCGCACGTCGGCCTTTGGCGGGATCATAGCACTGAACCAGCCGCTTGACGGCCCGACTGCCGAGGAAATCTCGAAAATCTTCACCGAGGTCGTCATCGCCCCCGGTGCTGACGAGGATGCGAAAGCCATCTTTGCAGCCAAGAAAAATCTGCGCCTTCTGACGACCGAAGGTCTGGCAAACCCCGCCGAGGCGGCATTGACGCTCAAACAGGTATCGGGCGGTTTCCTTGTGCAAGACAAAGATAACGGGCGCCTGACACAAGACGACCTGAAAGTCGTGACCAAGCGTGCCCCGACCGAGGCGGAAATGGCGGATATGCTGTTTGCCTGGAAGGTTGCCAAGCACGTGAAATCGAACGCCATCGTTTACGTCAAGGATGGTGCCACCGTGGGCGTTGGCGCCGGGCAGATGAGCCGCGTCGACAGTTGCCGTATCGCGGCCCGCAAGGCACAGGACATGGCCGATGCCCTTGGCCTGTCGGCGCCACTGACCCAAGGCAGCGTCGTCGCATCGGATGCATTCTTTCCCTTCGCCGATGGCCTTCTGACCGCAGCCGAAGCCGGGGCAACTGCTGTGATCCATCCCGGCGGCTCCATGCGTGATGACGAAGTGATCGCGGCGGCGGATGACGCCGGGCTTGCAATGGTCTTGACCGGCATGCGCCACTTCCGGCACTAAACGACGCAACACGAGAAAAAGCAGGGTGGCCAGACTTGGCCGCCCGAGGCAGGAGAGCACAATGCGCACCGTTTTCTGGGTGGCGGCCGTTACCTTTCTCGCGGATCAGGTCGTGAAGTATGTCGTCGTCCACATGCTCGAGCTGCCGCGGGTCGGAGCAATCGATATTTGGCCGCCATACTTTAATCTGCGGATGGCGTGGAATTATGGAATCAACTTTGGCCTCATGGCCCAGGACAGCCCATTGACCCGCTGGACCTTGATCGCGGTTGCCTTGGTCATTTCAGCAGCTGTCATATGGTGGGTACGCGCCGACCCGGCAGGCCGATGGCAAAAAATCGCCGCCGGTCTTCTGGTGGGCGGGGCGCTTGGCAACGTCGTTGATCGCCTGATGTACGGGGCTGTTGCGGATTTCATCAACATGTCGTGCTGCGGGATCAACAACCCCTATGCATTCAACATTGCTGACATCGCAGTTTTCGCCGGAGCCTTCGGTATGGTGATCTTCAGCACCGAGTCGAAAAACGCCTCGTGACCTTGGCGTCTGGATGCGATAAGCCTAGGGCGAATTGTTTCGGAGAGGGGCGATGATCTTGTCGCGCGCAACAGTATTGGTCGTTGTTCTGGCACTCTTGGCGGGGTGCTCGAACCGCGGCGAGGATATTCAGCTTAGGCGGATCGAGAAACCCGGCGAAGGCCCGGACGAATTTGCGATTCTGCCCGGCAAGAAACTTCAGGCACCCGAAGATTACGCGGCATTGCCCGCGCCCACGCCGGGTGCTGCGAACCTGACCGACCAGAACCCCAAAGGTGACGGCGTGGCCGCCCTCGGCGGCAATCCTGCGGCCCTTGGCGCAGGTGCGGCATCTCAAAGGGATGCCGGTTTGGTACGGCATACCTCTCGCTATGGGGTGCAGGCTGGTATTCGCCAAACCCTCGCCGTCGAAGACAAGGAAGTTCGCCGCCGCCATGGACGCGTGAATATCCTGCGCCTTGGTCCGACCGATGACTACACCGATGCCTACAAACGCCAGTGGCTGGACAGCCATGCCGAGCAACGCAGGCTCCGTCGTTTGGGCATCGAAACACCAACGGCACCTCCTCCGAAAGTGGACTGAGCTCGGCGCTCACAGCTACGTCAACACGCTTGAAACTGGATGGTCCGGGCGTATCTTCGTGGGATATGCAAACCTTGGAGGGACTCCATGCGCCTGCTTCTTGCCTGCCTGATGATGACCGCCGTGATCGCATTGCCCGCGCGCGCCAAGGATCAGGTGACATCCTTCACACTCGACAACGGTATGGACGTTGTGGTGATCGAGGATCATCGCGCCCCGGTCGTTGTGCACATGGTGTGGTACAAGGCCGGATCCGCCGACGAAAAACCCGGCGTTTCCGGTGTGGCCCACTTCCTTGAGCACCTTCTTTTCAAAGGCACCGAAACCCTTGAACCCGGTGAGTTTTCGGCCACCGTATCGCGCAATGGCGGCAGCGATAATGCCTTCACGAGCTTCGATTATACGGCCTATTTTCAAAGAGTTTCTGCCGACAGGCTCGAATTGATGATGCGTATGGAAAGCGACCGGATGGAGAACCTTCAACTCGATGAAGGAGATATTGCAACTGAACGCGACGTAATCATCGAAGAACGCAATCAACGCGTCGAAAATAATCCCGGCGCCCTGTTCCGTGAACAGAAGAACGCCGCCCAGTATCTGAACCATCGATATGGTGTGCCAATCATCGGCTGGCAGCACGAAATGCGCGATTTGGACCTTGCCGCGGCACTTGATTACTACAAGACATATTATGCCCCCAACAACGCGGTCCTTGTAGTCGCTGGCGATGTTCAACCCGATGAGGTGCGCAACCTCGCCGAAACCTATTACGGGGCAATCCCGGCAAATCCGGATCTTCCCGAACGCAGCCGTGCAACCGAGCCGCGCCAAATGGCCGAGCGCCGCCTGACGTTTGAGGATCCCCGCGTGGCACAGCCTTACGTCACCCGTAGCTACCTTGCGCCCGAACGCGACAGCGGTGCACAGGAAAAAGCGGCGGCCCTGACCCTGCTGGCCGATATTCTTGGGGGTGGAAGCACATCCATCATGGCCGAGAAGCTGCAATTCGACAAACAACTCGCCGTCCATACCTCGGCCTATTATCGCGGCAAGTCTCTGGATGACACGACCCTGAGTTTTTACGTGGTTCCGGCCCCAGGCGTGACTCTGGAGCAGGCCGAGGCCGGATTGGACAGCGTTCTGACGGAGTTCCTCAACACCGGCGTAGACCCCGAGCAATTGGAGCGTATCAAGATGCAGGCCCGCGCCGCGCAAATCTATGCCCGCGACGATGTGAATGCGCTTGCCAATCGCTATGGCCGCGCATTGACCCAAGGCCTGACGGTCGAGGATGTGCAAGCCTGGCCTGACATCCTTCAGGCCGTCACGCCCGAGGACATCATGACAGTCGCGCGTGAGGTCCTGGACCGCAAGAAATCCGTAACCGGATGGCTGACCGCACCGGAGGTAACCCAATGATCCGCTATGTGTTCGCGCTTTGCCTGACCCTCTTGGCCTTTCCGGCACAGGCAGATGTCGATGTACAGGAAATCACCACGCCCGGCGGGCTTGAGGCCTGGCTGGTGGAAGATCACAACATTCCCTTTGCCTCGCTCCAACTCAGGTTTCGGGGTGGTGCATCTCTTGATGCCCCCGGCAAACGGGGCGCTGTCAATCTGATGGTGGGTCTATTGGAGGAAGGAGCCGGCGACATGGACGCCCGCACCTTTGCCAAGGCCACAGAAGGCCTTGCAGCATCGTTCCGCTACAATGCCAGCGATGATGCCATAAGTATTTCCGCCCGCTTCCTGACAGAAAACAGGGACGAGGCTATTAAGCTGCTGCGCGAGAGCCTCGTGAATCCACGTTTCGATTCGGCGGCGATCGAACGTGTTCGGGCGCAAGTGGAATCGAACATCCGTTCCTCCCTCAAGGATCCTCGCGATCTGGCTGGAATGGCATTTGACAACATCGTCTATGGAGATCACCCCTATGCCACATCTGTCAACGGCACATTGGACAGCGTCGCCAGTCTGTCTCGCGATGACCTTGTGACAGCGCACAGGGCCGCCTTGGTCCGCGACAGGCTCTATATCAGCGCCGTTGGTGACATTACCGCCGAAGAATTAAAAACCCTGCTTGATGACCTTCTAGCCGATTTACCGGAAGAAGGCCCGCCTCTGCCCGGTCCCGCGAAACTAAACTTACCGGGTGGCGTCAAGGTCGTTGATTTCGAAACCCCGCAATCCGTTGCCCTATTTGCCCAACCGGGGATTGATCGCGAAGACCCGGATTTCTTTGCCGCCTTTATTCTGAATCATATCCTTGGCGGAGGATCATTCGAAAGCCGACTTATGAACGAGGTACGAGAGAAACGCGGCCTGACTTACGGTGTTTATTCCTATCTGTCAGACAAAGACGGCGCACAGCTTTGGATGGGGTCGGTCTCATCCGCGAACGACCGGATTGCCGAAGCGGTCAAGGTGATCCGCGATGAATGGGCTCGCATCCGCGAAAACGGCGTGACCGAAAAGGAATTGCAGGACGCCAAGACATATTTGACGGGTGCCTATCCTCTGCGGTTCGACGGGAATGGCCCGATTGCCGAGATCACCGTCGCCATGCAGATGGAAGGATTACCCAAAGACTATATCCAGAACCGCAACGATATGGTCGAGGCTGTCACCTTGGAAGATGTGAACCGGGTGGCCAGGGAATTGCTTGACCCGTCGCGCCTGACCTTCGTGATCACGGGGCAGCCCGAGGGAATTGAGACCACCATCAACTAACCGCATGCGCCGCCCTCACAGGCGGCGCAGAGACTTTAGAAATCAAGGTTTTCTACACTCAGGGCGTTTTGCTGAATGAACTCGCGGCGGGGCTCCACAACGTCGCCCATCAACTTGGTAAAGAGGTCGTCGGCCTCGGCCACGTCATCCACTTTCACCTGTAACAGCGTACGCGCCTCTGGGTCCAAAGTGGTTTCCCAAAGCTGATCGGGGTTCATCTCGCCCAGACCCTTGTAGCGCTGAAGCGTCAGACCTTTTTCACCCTCCTTCAGGATCGCATCCAGAAGGTCGAGAGGTCCGTAAATCTGTTGCACGCGCTCCTTGCGAACAAGGGTTGCGGGCTCTTTGTAAATGTCCCGCAAGGCTTCGGTCATCTGTCCGAGTTTGCGCGCCTCACCGCCGCGCAAGACGGGCCCGTCAAGTGTTCGGACCTCTTCCACACCGCGCAGAATGCGGGTAAGTCGCATACCTTGATCTTGGGTCGGGCGACCTTGCCAGCCGCGTTCATACTCAAGCGCGATAAGATCGAGACGGGCCGCGACGGCATCGGCAACGCCTTGCAAATCGGCATCCGCACGACCCGGAACAAAGGCCTCGGCAATGGCTGCCTGCTCAAGGATGTGGCGCGGGTAATGCGTTGGAAAGGCTTCCAAAATTCGCTTGGCTTGTCGTGCGTCCTCGACCACGCGCACCAAATCCTGGCCCACGATCTCCTCACCCGACCCCAACCGAAGAACCGCATCGACGGTTCCTTGTTGGATCAGATAATCCTCAAGCGCCGGCTCATCCTTGAGGTAAACCTCTGATTTTCCTCGCATAACCTTGTAGAGGGGGGGTTGCGCGATATAGAGGTAACCGCCTTCGATCAACTCGGGCATCTGCCGGTAGAAAAAGGTTAACAACAACGTCCGAATGTGTGCGCCATCGACGTCGGCGTCGGTCATCAGAACGATCTTGTGATAGCGCAGTTTCGAAATGTCGAACTCATCCCGGCCAATCCCGGTACCAAGCGCCATCACCAGATTGCCGATCTCCTGGCTTGAGAGCATGCGATCGAAACGCGCGCGCTCAACGTTAAGGATTTTACCCTTGAGCGGCAGAATCGCCTGTGTACCCCGGTCGCGCCCGGTCTGCGCCGAACCCCCGGCGCTGTCACCCTCGACGATGAAAAGTTCGGTCTTGGCCGGGTCTTTCTCGGAGCAATCCTTGAGCTTCCCGGCAAGGTAATTCACATCCATTGCCGTCTTGCGGCGAGTCAGCTCGCGCGCCTTGCGGGCGGCCTCGCGTGCAAGGGCGGCTTCGATGATCTTTCCGACGATCATCTTGGCTTCGTTGGGGTTCTCTTCGAACCATTCGGACAGCTTTTCGTTAACCAGACCCTCAACCGCGGGGCGCACCTCGGAACTGACCAGCTTGTCCTTGGTTTGGCTGGAGAATTTCGGATCGGGCACCTTCACGGATAGCACGCAAGTCAGGCCCTCGCGCGCATCATCACCAGTGAAATTAACCTTCTCCTTCTTGGCGATCCCGCTTTCCTGTGCGTACTTTTGAATGGTCCGCGTCAGCGCGCCACGAAAGCCCGCCATATGGGTGCCGCCATCCCGCTGCGGAATGTTGTTTGTGAAGGGCAGAACCGTCTCGTGATAGCTGTCGTTCCACCACATCGCCACCTCGACCCCAATGTCATCGCGTTCGCCTGTCACGAAAATCGGCTCTTCGATCATCGGGGTCTTGTGCCGGTCGAGGTACTTGACGAATTCCTTAACGCCGCCCTCGTAGTGCAGCTCGGTTTCAAGCGGCTCCTCAGGGCGTTCATCGCGCAGGATGATCCGCACACCCGAGTTCAGGAAGGCCAGTTCGCGAAGCCGTTTTTCGAGGACCTCGAAACTGTAATCGAGGTTGGAAAAAGTGTCGGTCGAGGCAAGAAACCGCACCTCGGTACCCTTCCGGCCCTCCGCATCCCCCACAACAGTGAGGTGTTCGGCGGTTTCCCCGCGCTCGAACTTGGCGTAGTGCTCTTTGCCGTTGCGCCAGATGCGCAGTTCCAGCCAATCCGAAAGGGCGTTCACCACGGAGACACCCACACCGTGTAACCCCCCGGAAACCTTATAAGAATTGCTGTCGAACTTCCCGCCGGCGTGCAGTTGGGTCATGATGACCTCGGCGGCGGAAACCCCCTCTTCTTCGTGCATGTCCACAGGGATACCACGGCCATTGTCGCTGACCGAAACGGAAGAATCCTTGTGAATCGAGACAGTTACGGCATCGGCATGACCGGCAAGCGCCTCGTCGATGCCGTTATCGACCACCTCATAGACCATGTGGTGCAAACCAGAGCCATCATCGGTATCGCCGATATACATGCCGGGCCGCTTGCGGACAGCCTCTAACCCTTTGAGAACCTTGATAGAATCGGCGCCATAATCTTCGGGCGACGGTACTGCTTCGGCCATGCGTTTTTATCCCTGACAAGTTTGCGATTTTATACGCTTTTCTTGTGGCAATGTCACGCAAACACCACAACAGATTGTGGTTTTATGCCGAATTGAAATCGCCTCGCGAATCAAGGGGTTAACAAGGCGTACGAATGTACGAGTCGTACGCCACACCGGCCATTTTCGTACGAAAATCCGGGGGGCTCGAAAGTGTTTCGTACGAGTCGTACGAAACTCCGCTAGCTAACCGCGATGAGACCCGCCACGACGATCAGCAAAACACCCGAAACGATGTTCGTCCGGCGCAACGCCCGGGGCGAGGCCAGAAGGCGGCGCAACCGGTCGATGAAGAACGCCATGGTCAGGTTGCCGCCCAATGGCACGATAAAGGAAATCGCGACGATGGCGACAATGTCCAGAGGGGTGACAGAGGCCAGATCGAAGAACCCCGGCAGCATGCCCATGTAGAACAGGATCGCCTTGGGGTTTCCGAGGATCACCGCCAGCCCCGCCATGAAGCCCGCCCAGGCACCGGGACGTGTAAGGCGGCTGTCGGCGGCGATGGTACGGTCGGCGTTGCGGATAAGCAAAATGCCCATGACCGCGAACATCACCACCGCCACGTATTTCAGGGCGACCATGAGGCCATCGAAGGTGGAGGCCACCCATGTGACGCCAAGCACCGCCAGAAGGGGCCAAAGAATATCGCCCACGGCGACACCGAGGGCGAGAGGCCACGCAGCGGGAAAGCCCCCGCCCATGCCACGCGCCATCAGGGCCAGCCAGACCGGGCCGGGCGTCAGGAACAACACGAGCATCGCACCCGCATATAGCCAGAGGTCAAACGGTGTGAGGCTCATGACGTACTGTCCGGCAAGGTGAGACTGCCATCTTCGGCCAAGGGCCAGAAGGGATTCATCGCCACTTCCCAGACGTGCCCGTCAGGGTCGGCGTAATAACCCGAGTAACCGCCCCAGAAAACTTTCTCAGGGGCTTTGAGTTTTGTCGCCCCGGCGGAAAGAGCGAGTGCAAAGGCAGCATCGACTTCGGCCTCGGTTTCGAAATTCTGGGCAAGGGTCATGGCCCCGGTGCCAAGGGGCGTATCGGGCCGCCCCTGATCGGCGGCAAGGGCCGCGCGCCCGAAGAGGCCAAGAACCTGACCATTGAGTTGGTAGAAGGCGATGCTTTCGTTTTCTTCCGCCGGGGTCCAGCCGAGGGCGGCATAAAACGCCTTGGCGCGGTCAAGGTCGGCAACCCCAAGGGTAACGAGGGTAACGCGTTGTGGGGTCATGGTGTGGGCCTTTCTTGGGTGGTGCTGACGCCGTCAGCCTCGGTCACTTCGAGGTATTGGGCACGCTCGCCCATCTCGGAAAAAAGTTCCGGCCCGGTGCCTGTCATCCAGGCCTGTGCCCCAAGCGCGCAGATTTCATCATATAGCGCGGCGCGGCGGGTGGCATCGAGGTGGGCGGCGACCTCATCGAGCAGAAGAAGCGGCGGAGCGCCGAAATCCTGTGTCAGCGCGCGGGCATTGGCAAGGATGAGCGAGACCAACAGAGCCTTTTGTTCGCCGGTCGAGCAATCGCGGGCCGGCACGCCCTTGGCCGCATAGACCCCGTAGAGGTCCGAACGATGCGGCCCGACAAGCGTACGCCCGGCGGCCAGATCGCGAAAGCGGCTTTCCGAGAGGGCATCGCGCAGGTCCGAGACAGTCTCTGGCATCTCGCCCTCGGTGGTGGTCAGCTCCAAGTCCGCCGCCGGGAAGGCGGTTTCGGCCTGCGCCTGCGCGGCCTGCAACTGTTCAAGCGCGAAAAGGCGGTTGGCGTGGATCGCCGCCCCGGCCTCGGCCATTTGCCGTTCAAGGGCAATGTACCAATGCCCGTCGCGCACCTGATCCTTGAGCAGGCGGTTCCGTTCGCGCATGGCCTTGTCATAGGCCAGCGTCACATCGGCATGATCGGGCCGGAAACTGAGCGTCATGCGGTCAAGGAAGCGGCGGCGCCCTTCGGTGCCTTCGATCCAGAGGCGATCCATCGAGGGGATCAGCCACAGCACACGGGCAATACGGCCAAGCGCGGTTTGGCTTGCGGTTTTGCCGTCGATCCGGGTTTGGCGGGCGGCCCCCTCCTCGGACCATGTTTCGACCTCGTGCACCTGATGCAGGGAATGCAAGTGGCCGGTAACTTTCCAGCCCAAGGCCTCGGGACGGCGGGCCATGTCCTGCGCGGCGGCGCGGCGCAACCCGCGACCGGGAGAGAACAGCGAAACCGCCTCGATGATATTGGTCTTGCCCGCGCCGTTGGGGCCGTAAATCGCAACGGGGCGGTCATCCAATGACAGTCGCGCGCCCTTATGAGAGCGGAAATGCGAGAGTGTCAGGGTCGAAAGGTAGAGGCCGGGCATTCACGCCCTTTCATCTTTCCAAAAATACTCCCGCCGGAGGCGTCCTGCCCGTGTCACACGCGCATCGGCATGACCACATAGACCGCCGAGGTGTCATTGCCTTCACGCATCAGGGTCGGGTCGCCGGAGGAGTTGAACAGGAACACGGCGTTTTCGCGGTCCACCTGGCTGGCGATTTCCAGCAGGTACTTGGCGTTGAAGCCAATCTCCAACCGTTCGTCGCCATAGGCCACGGCCAATTCTTCCTCGGCCGCGCCGCTATCGGGCGCGTTGACCGAGAGAACAAGCCGGTCTTCGTCGAGGGTAAGTTTCACCGCGCGCGAGCGTTCGGAACTGACGGTGGCCACACGATCCACGGCCTGCGCGAATTCGGCGGCGTCCACTTCCATCTTGCGGGTGTTCCCCTGCGGGATGACGCGGGTGTAATCGGGGAAGGTGCCGTCGATCACCTTGGAGGTCAGGGTGATGTCGGGGGTGGCGAAACGCACCTTGGTTTCCGAGACCGACACGGCAATTTTCATATCGTCGTCGTCCAAGAGCTTGCGCAATTCACCCACGGTTTTGCGGGGCACGATGACGCCGGGCATATCCTCGGCCCCCTCGGGCAGGTCGGCGTCGATCCGGGCAAGGCGGTGGCCATCGGTGGCCACACAGCGCAGGACCTTACCGCCCTCGGCCTCGGAGACATGCATGTAGACGCCGTTGAGGTAATAACGGGTTTCCTCGGTCGAGATGGCGAATTTCGACTTGTCGAAAAGGCGGCGCAGCACCGGCGCAGGGGCCGAGAAATTGGCGCTGTATTCCGACGAGGCCATCACCGGGAAGTCCTCTTTCGGCAGGGTCGCGAGGTTGAAATTCGAGCGGCCCGCCTCGACCGTCAGGCGCCCTGC
The DNA here is from genome assembly GCF_009669325.1 of Roseovarius bejariae. Lineage (NCBI taxonomy): Bacteria > Pseudomonadati > Pseudomonadota > Alphaproteobacteria > Rhodobacterales > Roseobacteraceae > Roseovarius > Roseovarius bejariae. Next base: position 1,950,210 of record NZ_SZWE01000001.1, on the reverse strand, counting down.
GGCACCATCGTCGGTGAGGGTGACAAGCGCGCCATCGGGCAGCTTGCGGACGATCTCGTGCAGGGTCACGGCGGAAACCGTCGTGGCGCCGGCGCGTTCGACCTGCGCCGGGGCCTTGTCGACCACCTCGATATCAAGGTCGGTGGCGCGGAAATGAACGGCGTCACCTTCGGCTTCGATCAGCACATTGGCGAGGATCGGAATGGTGTTGCGGCGTTCGACGACCGATTGAGCCTGCGCCACGGCCTTGAGCAACGTTCCGCGTTCGATGCTGAGTTTCATACCCTCGCTCCCTAGTCAGGTGCCGACCTTCTGGCCGGGGGAGCACGTTAGCAACTTCCCCTTTGGCCTCAAGCCTTTTGTTGTGTTTTCGGGTTTATTCACAGGCGCGTCAAGAGCGGCGCCGCGGAAGCGGGCCGCTCTTTGGATGTGTGGCGGGAAAGGCGCTTAGCCTTCGAGCGTCCGGCGCAGGATTTCGAGGTCTTCCGCGATCTGGGCGTCCTGCTGTTTCAACTCGTCAATCCGTTTCACACCATGCATCACGGTGGTATGGTCCCGCCCGCCGAAGCGGCGGCCGATTTCCGGCAGGGAACGGCTGGTGAGTTGCTTGCACAGGTACATGGCCACCTGACGGGGGCGCGCAAAGCTGCGCAGGCGCTTGGGGCCGATCATGTCGCTGAGACGGATGTTGTAGTGATCCGAAACCTGACGCTGGATTTCCTCGACCGAGACCTTGCGTTCGGAGGCACGCAGGACATCGGCAAGGCAGTCCTGCGTCAGTTCCAGCGTGATTTCATGGCCCACGAGCGAGGCGAAGGCAAAAAGCCGGGTCAAGGCCCCTTCGAGCACGCGCACGTTGGTTGAAATGCGGTGCGCGAGGAATTCAAGCACGCCATCGGCCAGCTTCAGGCCCGGGTATTGAGCGCTGTATTGTTCGGTCTTGGATTGCAGGATGCCGAGGCGCAATTCGTAATCGGTCGGGTGCAGGTCAACGACAAGGCCGCATTGCAGGCGCGATTGAATCCGCTCTTCGAGGTTGGCGATTTCACCGGGTGCGCGGTCGGCCGAGATGATGATTTGCTTTTTCTGGTCGATCAGCGCGTTGAAGGTGTGAAAGAATTCTTCCTGCGTGCTTTCCTTACCGGCGATGAATTGCACGTCGTCCACCATAAGCACATCAACCGAGCGGAACATTTCCTTGAAGTCCATGGTTTTGCGGTCGCGCAGGGCCTGCACGAAGCGGTACATGAACTGTTCGGCAGACAGGTAGATCACGCTGAGGTCGGGGCGCTGTGCCTGAAGCTCCCACGCGATCGCGTGCATGAGGTGGGTCTTACCAAGGCCCACGCCGCCGTAGAGGAACAGCGGGTTGAAGGTGACGGGGCCACCTTCGGCGACACGCTTGGCCGCGGCATGGGCCAGTTCGTTGGGCTTGCCGACGATGAAACTGTCGAAGGTGAAGCGATCATCCAGTGGCGCGGTGGGAAAAAGGCTTTCGCTGGCCGCGGCCACTTTGGCGCCGGGCGCGGGGGACGCGGTGTCTTCGGATGTCGACGTGGCCGTGCTGTCGGCCTTGGGCGCAGTCGGGCGTGCGGCACTGTTGGCGGCGACGCTGAAATTGATGCGACGCACGTCGCCGTTGATGTTGCCCATTTGATAGAGGATCAGATCACCAAAATTCTGCGATACGTAATTGCCCAGAAAGCTGGTGGGTGCCGCGAGAGTCGCCACCCCATCGGCAACCTCCTGCAATTCGAGCGGCTCAATCCAGGTTTTGTAATTGTTGCTCCCAACCGTTTTGAGAAGCTGTTGTTTGACCTGGCCCCATTGTTCTTGTGTCATGCTGTCCCGTTCCACAATATCCACATTCCCCGACCGCCGAATAGCGGCGAATGCGATGCAAGCCGGGAGACATTTGGCATAGGTCATTCGATCCGCTGACAAAGCAACGGAGGAAGGGCCTTGGCCGAAACAGAACTCTCAATGCGGCAACAGGCCGGTTGAAGCAGAAATCCCCATCACTGTAAAATCAACCTAGTCTGTTGCGTGTCTACTTGTCGGACGACCGAAGCATATGCCCCGGGAGCAACATCGCGTGTTCGGCCTGATTGACCTTTTTGCGACGCTGCGACTGCCTGTCCCCCCAAGCGTGAATCGCAGGTACGAAGCTAGCAATTTGCAGGGTGCCGCGGCAACTGTTCTTAGCGCTTGACTCGGAGTTTGGGGAAAAAGAATCTCTATCCGTTCGGATAGCCACAAGAAACACGAAAAGGCGCCACCAAAGGGGCGCCTTTTGGATTCAATAGCTTAGGCCGTGGTTCAGCCGAGAGCTTTCACACGTGCCGCGAGGCGTGAAATTTTACGCGCCGCGGTGTTCTTGTGGAAAACGCCTTTGGTGACGCCGCGCATCAATTCGGGCTGGGCAGCACGCAGAGCATTCTGAGCCGCTTCCTTATCGCCCGAGGCGATGGCCTCTTCGACGCTGCGCAGGTAGGTGCGGATGCGCGAACGGCGGGCTTTGTTGACGGCGAGGCGGCGTTCATTCTGACGCGCGCGTTTCTTGGACTGGGGCGTATTTGCCATTTTTGAATCAAACCTTTGCTTCGGGTTCTGTCTGTTAACTGTGCTGCACGTCGCCAACCCGAACCGGCATTGCATCAACCGGGGTGATTCTGGCCAGAGCGGGCCGCACGCGCATGTATGACGCCCGCCTATACAGCAGTTTGCCGCGATTGCAAACGAGAATCAGGTCAGGACGAATCGTCGGACATGAAAAAGGCGCGCGAAGGCCGCGCGCCTTTGGTTTTTTGTCCGTCTGCCGGATCAGGACTTCATCGAATCCCAGAAGCTTTTGACCGACGAGAAGAAGCTTTTGCTTTCGGGGTTGTTGTCTTCCGACAGTGCCTCGAACTCACGCAACAGCTCCTTCTGGCGGCTGGTCAGGTTGACCGGGGTTTCCACGGCCAGTTCGATGAACATGTCCCCGGCCCCGCCGCCACGCAGGGCGGGCATGCCCTTGTTGCGCAGGCGCATCTGTCGACCCGATTGGGAGCCAGCAGGAATCTTCACCCGGCTGCGGCCACCATCAATGGTCGGCACTTCGATGTCGCCCCCAAGCGCGGCTGTCGTCATCGAGACAGGCACTCGGCAGAAAAGGTTGCTTTCTTCGCGCTCGAACAACTCATGCGGAGCAACCTCGATGAAAATATAGAGGTCACCGGGAGGGCCGCCGCGCATCCCGGCCTCACCTTCGCCGGCAAGGCGGATACGGGTGCCGGTTTCGACACCTGCGGGGATGTTCACACTAAGCGCGCGGTCTTTTTCAACGCGCCCCTGCCCGTGGCAGGTGTTGCAGGGGTTCTTGATGATCTGCCCCAGGCCCGAACAGGTGGGACAGGTGCGTTCAACGGTAAAGAACCCTTGTTGTGCGCGGACCTTGCCCATGCCCGAACAGGTGGGGCAGGTGGTGGGCTCGGCCCCGCCTTCGGCGCCCGAGCCATCGCAGGCATCGCATTGCACCGAGGTCGGCACGTTGATGGTTTTTTGCAGCCCGTTATAAGCCTCTTCCAAGGTCACGCGCAGGTTATAGCGCAGGTCGGACCCGCGGGCGGCGCGTTGCCGTCCGCCGGGGCCGCCACGCCCGCCGCCCATGAAGTCGCCGAAGAGATCATCGAAGACATCCGAGAAGGCCGAAGCGAAGTCACCCTGACCGGGGTGGCCGCCGAACCCGCCACCGGGGCGTGCGCCAGCACCATTGCCCCCTTCGAAAGCGGCATGACCGAAACGATCATAGGCGGCTTTCTTCTCGGGGTCCTTGAGCACGTCATAGGCCTCGCCCGCTTCCTTGAACTGTGTCTCGGAGTCGGGGTTGTCCTTGTTGCGGTCGGGGTGCAGTTCCTTGGCCTTCTTGCGGTAGGCCTTCTTGATCTCGTCCGCCGAGGCGCCCTTGGAAAGCCCAAGCACTTCGTAATAATCACGTTTGGCCATCGGGGATCTCCTTTTTATGGAACACGCGGGGCCGGCCCAATACTCGGACCGGCCCCATTGGTCCCGTCAGGCGCCTTACGAGCGCTTGTCGTCGTCGAGGTCCTCGAAGTCGGCGTCGACGATATCGTCATCGGCCGGTCCGGTGGCCTCATCGGCGCCAGCGGGGGCATCGTCAGCTTCTTCCGCTTGCGCCTTGTAGATGGCTTCGCCCAGTTTCATGGCCGCTTCGGTCACGTTCTGGATGCCACCCTTGATTTTCTCAGCCGTGATATCGTCTTTTTCGAGGTCTTCCTTGAGGGCCGCAACGGCAAGTTCGATCGCCTCGACTGTTGTCGGGTCAACCTTGTCGCTATGTTCCTCAAGCGATTTCTCGGTCGAGTGAACAAGGCTTTCGGCCTGGTTCTTGGCTTCCACCAATTCCTTGCGTTCCTTGTCGGCCTCGGCGTTTTCCTCGGCCTCCTTGACCATGTTCTCGATGTCTTCGTCGCTCAGGCCACCGGACGCTTGGATCGTGATCTTCTGCTCCTTGTTGGTGCCCTTGTCCTTGGCGGAAACCGAAACGATGCCGTTGGCGTCGATGTCGAAGGTCACCTCGATCTGCGGCATGCCGCGCGGTGCCGGCGGGATGTCTTCGAGGTTGAACTGACCCAGCAGCTTGTTGTCGGCAGCCATTTCACGTTCACCCTGGAACACGCGGATCGTCACGGCGCCCTGGTTGTCTTCGGCGGTCGAGAAGATCTGCGACTTGTTCGTCGGGATCGTGGTGTTGCGGTCGATCAGGCGCGTGAAGACACCGCCAAGGGTTTCGATACCCAAGCTGAGCGGCGTCACGTCGAGCAGGACGACATCCTTGACGTCACCTTGCAGAACACCGGCCTGAATGGCGGCGCCCATGGCGACGACCTCATCGGGGTTGACGCCTTTGTGCGGCTCTTTCCCGAAGAACTTGGTCACTTCCTCGACCACTTTGGGCATACGGGTCATACCACCGACGAGAACGATCTCGTCGATTTCGTTGGCGGCAAGGCCCGCGTCCTTCAATGCGGCCTGGCAAGGCTTCATCGAGGATTTGATCAGGTCGCCCACGAGGCTTTCCAGCTTGGCGCGGGTCAGCTTGATGACCATGTGCAGCGGTTGACCGTCCGAGCCCATCGAGATGAAGGGCTGGTTGATTTCCGTCTGGCTGGACGAGGACAGTTCGATCTTGGCTTTCTCGGCGGCCTCTTTCAGGCGCTGGAGGGCCATCTTGTCCTTGGTCAGGTCGACGCCGTTTTCCTTTTTGAACTCATCGGCAAGGTAGTTGACGATGCGCATGTCAAAGTCTTCGCCACCCAAGAAGGTGTCACCGTTGGTCGATTTCACCTCGAAGAGGCCATCGTCGATCTCAAGGATGGTGACGTCGAAGGTACCGCCGCCAAGGTCATAGACCGCGATGGTGTGGGTGTCTTCCTTGTCCAGACCGTAGGCGAGGGCCGCGGCGGTTGGTTCGTTGATGATGCGCAGCACTTCGAGCCCGGCGATCTTGCCGGCGTCCTTGGTCGCCTGACGCTGGGCGTCGTTGAAGTAGGCGGGGACGGTGATGACGGCTTGCGTCACTTCTTCGCCAAGGTAGCTTTCGGCGGTTTCTTTCATCTTGCCGAGGATGAAGGCCGAAATCTGGCTGGGCGAATATTTCTCACCGCGGGCTTCGACCCATGCATCGCCGTTGCCGCCGTCGATGACGTTGAACGGCATATTTTTCTTGTCCTTGGCAAGATCGCTGTCGTCATTGCGACGACCGATCAGGCGCTTGACGCCAAAGACGGTGTTTTCGGGGTTGGTCACGGCCTGCCGCTTGGCGGATTGGCCGACGAGGCGTTCATCTTCGGTGAAGGCCACGATGGAGGGCGTGGTGCGTGCCCCTTCGGAGTTTTCGATTACCCGTGCCTGGCTACCGTCCATGATAGCGACGCAGGAGTTGGTGGTGCCGAGGTCAATACCAATGACTTTGGACATGTTTTTCGATCCCTTCTATCTCAAGGCGATTGTGCGGACGCCCGACCCGTTTCGGCATCAGGCCCCCGGTTTCGAGGCGGAGGGCATGGCCCGTCCCGCGCTTCGTGGCGTATATAGGCAGGGGTCTGTTGACCTGCAAGCGCTTGGAGGGCTCAGATTCTGCAATTTTGGGGTTAATCGCGGGCATATTTTCAACGAATCTGCCATGGTCATGGATATGGATACTGTCGAAATACGTGGATTCCGAATCCATCGGGGGTTCTTGGACGGGCCCGCACAAGCGGCCCTGGTAGAAGATTTGCGAGACGTGGCAACGCGCGCGCCGATGTTTTCGCCGATGACCCCATATGGCAAACCCATGCGGGTTAAAATGACCTCGGCGGGCAAATATGGCTGGATGTCGGACAAGAGTGGTTATCGCTATGTCACGCAACACCCCGACGGGGTGGAGTGGCCCGCGATTCCGCAGCGGGTGCTGGCGGTCTGGCAGGCATTGGTCAGCTGCGAGCGTACACCGGATTGCTGCCTTGTGAATTACTATGGCGAGGGCGCCCGCATGGGTATGCATCAAGACCGGGACGAGGCGGATTTTTCATGGCCTGTGTTGTCGATTTCGCTGGGCGATGAGGGCCTTTTCCGGATCGGCAACACGACACGCGGCGGCAAGACCGAGTCGATCTGGTTGCAATCGGGCGATGTGGTGGTGATGGGTGGAGACGCGCGCTTGACCTATCATGGAGTGGACAAGATCAGGTTCGGATCATCGACCCTTCTGGAGAAAGGCGGGCGGATCAATCTGACCTGTCGCGTGGTGGATTGAACCGCCCTGTCGGGCGGTCGCTGCGCGGCGGGTATTTTTGCCAAGAAAAAACCGCGAAACAAGGGCTTACCGGCGGGCGTTCCAACTGGCCGAGGCGTATTGACGTGTATAGAATTCGCCCATCAAGCCGACCATCAGCAAGGCAATCCCGACATACAGCGGGTATTCCCAATTGGAATTGCGCGGGAAGTAGTTGACGAACGTGAACCCGCGGCACTGGTCAATGGTGTGGAACAACGGGTTCCAGTCGAACATCATCAGCATGGTTGGGGGCAGACTGTTGGCGATGAACATCTTGCCCGAAGCGATCATGTTGGCCCGCTGGTAGACCGTGGTGAAGATCGACACGAATGTCGGAAACCAGGGCTTGATCGCCAAAAGGCACAGCCCGATGGCCACGCCCGTGAACCATGACAACAGGAGCATGGCAAAAGCCGCGATGGGTTCTTCGACTTCGAAAGGTTTAAACCCCACATGGTAGACAAACAGGATCATCGTGAGCGAGAGAACCTGGATGTAAAGTGTGCCCAGCGCCGCCGAGGTGATCGAGATGATGGTATTCATCGGAGCATGTTGCATCATGGGAGACGACGGCCCTTCCGCCCCCGCAACGGCACCCATCGATTTTACATGTGTCAGGAACAGGAAAATGCCGGACATCATGTAGAGCAGGAAATCCCCACGCAACCGCGCCCCTTTGAGCCCGAGCACCGAAAACATGATGTAGAAGGCCAGCACGAAAATGACCGCCTGCAACATATTGCTTCCGATCGCCCAGAGAGCATTTCCGTGGGATTTCCGAACACTGCGAACGGTGGCGTGATAGATCAGTTCGACCAGGGCGATGGCCGAGTGAAGCGTGGATTTTGGCCTTACGTTCTGGAACATTTCAATTTCTGCCCGGCTGCCTATGGGTTTTCTTGCACAGGTTTCTTGCTGTCCCGTTACCCAAGTATCATAAGGGGCGGCGAGCAATCCCGCAATATGCGGCCTGTGTGTCGCGCTGTGCAGTATGGTTAACCGGAGAATGACATTGGATTACGAGAAATTGGTAAATGTGATGCGCCGTCTTGCGTTGGAGGCCGGTGACAAGATCATGGAGATTTACAACGCCGATGATTTCGACGTGAAAGTGAAATCCGACGATAGCCCGGTGACCGAAGCCGACGAAGCCGCCGATGCGCTGATCTCGGCGGGGCTTCGGGAGGCATTTCCCGATGTTCTGTTGATCACCGAGGAACAGGCCAGTTCGCACAGCAAGACCGGAGATACCTTTCTGATCGTCGATCCGCTGGATGGCACCAAGGAGTTCATCAACCGGCGCGGCGATTTCACCGTCAATATCGCCTTTGTCGAGAACGGCGTGCCGACGCGCGGGGTGGTCTATGCCCCGGCGCGTGATCGTATGTTCCTGACACTGGCCGATGGCAGCGCGGCGGAAGAAGTGGCCCCTTTCGTGGCCGGCACAATGGGTGTGGTACGGCCGATCGAGGTATCGAATGCCGACAACGGCGCGCTGATGGTGGTTGCCAGTAAATCGCACCGAGATCAGGCCACCGACGACTACATCAACAAATACGCCGTGAAAGATATGAAAAGTGCGGGCTCGTCCCTCAAGTTCTGCCTGATCGCGACGGGCGAGGCGGATGTCTATCCGCGTGTTGGCCGTACGATGGAATGGGATACCGCCGCAGGGCATGCGGTACTGCACGGCGCGGGCGGAAAAGTGGTGCGCTTTGAGGATCACACGCCGCTGACCTACGGCAAGGACGGTTATGCCAACCCGTTCTTCATCGCCTATTCGCCCACGGTTGAGTTGAAGCCAGCGTAGCGTCGGCTCGTTCCAGGCGATATTTCGGCGCGCGACCTGTGATGTCGTGGCGCATTCGCCAGAAAAAGAAAAAATGGTACGAGTTTTGACCAAATTTCTTCACCTTTTTCCTTCATTGGGTAAGAGTTGAAGAAAACCGGCGAGTGTTCGGAACCAGTGAGGTATGGGTAAATGCGAAACAAAGTAACCAAAGCCATATTTCCTGTAGCGGGATTGGGAACACGTTTCCTGCCTGCGACGAAATCGGTGCCCAAGGAAATCATGACCTTGGTCGACAGGCCCTTGGTTCAATATGCCATCGACGAGGCCCGCGAAGCCGGTATCAAGGAATTCATCTTTGTCACTTCGCGCGGGAAGGGTGCGCTTGAGGATTATTTCGACATTGCACCGCAACTGGAACAGGAGTTGCGCAAGAAGGATAAGGAAGACCTTCTGGAAATCCTGAAGGCCACCAACATGGACAGCGGGGCCGTTGCCTATGTGCGCCAGCACAAGCCGCTTGGCCTTGGGCATGCCGTGTGGTGCGCGCGTCGCCTGATCGCGAACGAACCTTTTGCCGTGATCCTGCCCGACGATGTGATTGCCGCCGAGAAATCCTGCCTTGCGCAGATGGTCGAAGCTTTCGAAGACACCCAGAGCAACATAGTTGCCGCGATGGAAGTGCCCGAGGACAAGGCCTCGGCTTATGGTGTTCTGGACATCAAGGAAGATATGGGCCGGATCGTATCGACAAAGGGCATGGTGGAAAAACCACAGCCGGGCGCGGCACCGTCCAACCTTGCCGTGATTGGCCGCTATATCCTGACGCCGCAGATCCTGCGCAATCTGAACAAGAAGAAGCCCGGCGCCGGTGGGGAAATCCAGCTGACCGATGCCATCGACGAGGCGCGTGAAAGCGGTGAAGAAGTCTATGGTTTCCGGTTTGAGGGGCAACGCTTCGACTGTGGCTCGAAAGCGGGATTCCTACAGGCGACTGTATCTTTCGCGCTGGGCCGTGACGACCTGCGCGATGATCTTTGGGCCTACTTGAATGACGTGGTCCATGCACAGAAGGCAGCGCAATAAACGCCAGCTGCGGGCGGGATGATTCCGTGATCCGGCAGGTGGCTGAGCACGGGACAAAATGGACTTACTGAGCAATGCGATAACGGCTTACAGGCTGCGGTGGAAACGCCGCCGCCTGTTGTTCCGGGCCTTGCGCAAGCGGCCCCAGTTGCGTTGTATCGTCAATCGAACGGAACAGATTGAAAAGAGCGATATTCTTGGCGCGGTCACGGTCCGCAACGAGATGATGCGCTTGCCGCATTTTCTGGACCATCACCGGCGCTTGGGTGTCGCGCATTTCCTGTTCGTTGAGAACGACAGCGATGATGGGACGCGCGAATTTCTGGCCGAGCAGCCCGATGTTTCACTGTGGACGACGCCACAGAGTTACAAGCTGTCGCGCTTCGGGATGGATTGGATGACGGCACTTCAGGCGCGCTATGCGCATGGGCATTGGTGCCTGACCCTCGATGCCGATGAGGTTTTCATTTACCCGCATCACGACACGCGCCCCCTGCCCGCCCTGACCGAATGGCTGGATCGGCAAGGCCGCACATCCTTCGGGGCGCTTATGCTGGACATGTACCCCAAGGGGAAATTGAGCGCGCATCCATATCAGGCGGGCGATGATCCCTTTGCGGCGCTGTGCTGGTTCGATGGCGGGAATTACATGATCCAACGCAAGCCGGATTTACAGAACCTGTGGATTCAGGGCGGCGTGCGCGCCCGGTGCTTTTTCGGGGGGGAGCCGCGACGCGCCCCCACCATGGGGAAAATCCCGCTGGTCAAATGGAACCGACGGTTCGCCTATGTCAGCTCCACCCATTCGCTGTTGCCGCGGCGGTTAAACCGCGTTTATGCCGATGACGGGGGCGAGATGGCCTCGGGTATTCTGCTGCATAGCAAATTCCTGAACGTGGTCGTCGAGAAATCCGCCGAAGAAAAGCGCCGTCGCGAGCATTTCGCGAACAGTGACCTTTACGACGGCTACTACAACAGCCTGATCGACGACCCGGATTTATGGTGCCGGGCCTCGACCAAGTTCATAAGCTGGCGACAACTGGAGGCCATGGGCCTGATGTCAAAGGGAAATTGGGTTTGACGGAGCGGTGTTTCGAAACGATAAACAATACCGTCCTTGAGGCCGGTTCGTTTTTAAGTGCGCACAAGAGTGTGTTAAGCTCTGGTGAGGTAACTTCGAGCATGAAAAACAAGACAAGAGATGAGGGTTAAGCGGTGCGGCCGTTGCAATCATATCGCATGCGGCTCAAACGCAAACGCGCCAAGCTGCGCGCGTGGCGCAAGCATTTTTCCTTGTTACCAGTGCAGGACCGGACGGCCAAAATCCGGCCCGGTGATGTCTTGTTGTTCTCAACCTTCCGAGACGAATACGTGCGCCTGCCCTATTTCATGAAATACTACCGCAATCTGGGCGTGTCGCATTTCATCATGGTCGACAACGACAGCCAGGACGGCGGGCGGGAGTACCTTGCCGCGCAGGACGATGTCTCGCTCTGGACGACCAAGGCCAGCTACAAGAAGGCGCGTTTCGGTGTTGATTGGCTGAACTGGCTACAAGGGAAGTATGGCCACGGGCATTGGACGCTTGTCGTCGATCCTGATGAGTTCTTCATATACCCCTTCTGTGACACACGGCCCATCCGGGCCCTGACCGATTGGCTGGACACCTCGCAGGTGCGGTCCTTCGGGGCGATGCTTTTGGATATGTACCCCAAGGGGCGGATCGACTCGGTTCCTTATCAGCTTGGGCAGGACCCGCTTGAGATTGCCTCGTGGTTTGACCCCGGAAATTATACCATCGAAAAGAACAAGGCCTTCGGCAACCTGTGGATTCAAGGCGGGCCACGGGCAAGGGTTTTCTTCTATGACACCCCCAAGAAGGCCCCGGCCCTGAACAAGACGCCATTGGTCAAATGGGACAAGCGCAATGCTTATGTCAGCTCGACCCACATGCTTTTGCCAAGGGGTTTGAACCTGACGTATGACGAATGGGGCGGCGAAAAGGCCAGTGGCATTTTGCTTCACACCAAGTTTCTGGATACTTTCACTGCGAAAGCGGAAGAAGAATTGCAACGCCGGGAACATTATGCGGCAAGCATCGAATACAAGGCCTATGCCGAAAGCCTTCGCGACAACCCCGACCTTTGGTGCAAATGGTCGGAGAAATATATAAACTGGCGCCAGTTGGAAATTCTTGGACTGATGTCCAAGGGGAACTGGGCCTGAGGAAAGGGCAGTCACGGGTGAGTGTCGGGATTATCATGCTGGTGCATACGGCCTTTGACCGGGCCGAGCAGGTGGCGCGCCATTGGGCGGCGGCCGGTTGCCCGCTGGTGATCCATGCCGACAAATCGGTGCCCAAGGCGGCCTATGATGCGTTCGTCAAATCCCTGTCTGATTTGCCCGACGTGCGGTTTTCCAAGCGACATCGCTGTGAATGGGGGACATGGGGCCTTGTGGCGGCGACGCAAAGTGCCGCGGAGGTGATGCTGGAGGAATTCCCGCAGGTTCGGCATGTCTACCTCGCCTCCGGGTCCTGTCTTCCGTTGCGTCCGGTTCAGGAGTTGATCGATCACCTGGCCGCGCGCCCGCAGACCGATTTCATCGAATCCGCCACCACGGCGGATGTGCCTTGGACAATCGGCGGGCTGGACCATGAGCGATTCACCCTGCGGTTCCCGTTTTCGTGGCGCAAGCATCGCTACCTGTTCGACCGCTATGTCGCCCTGCAACGCGTCATCGGCTACAAGCGGCGTATCCCCAACGGCATTGTGCCGCATATGGGAAGCCAGTGGTGGTGTCTGACCCGGCAAACCCTGTCGGCGATTCTGTCGGACCCTGAGCGGGACACATATGACCGCTACTTCAAGAAGGTCTGGATCCCCGACGAGAGCTATTTCCAGACGCTCGCCCGGCAGTATTCGCGACAAATCGAAAGCCGGTCCCTGACTCTGTCGAAGTTCGATTACCAGGGCAAGCCACACATCTTTTACGATGACCATCTACAGCTTTTGCGCCGTTCGGATTGCTTTGTGGCGCGCAAGATCTGGCCTTTTGCCAATCGCCTGTACGATGCCTTCCTGAATGATAAATCAGGCGCCATGAAACGGACCGAGCCGAACCCCGGCAAGATCGACCGGATTTTCGCCAAGGCGGTCGAACGGCGCACACGCGGGCGGCCCGGCCTTCTGATGCAAAGCCGGTTTCCCGTGGAAGGGCGCGAGAACGGCCTGACCTGCGCACAATATTCGGTGTTCCAAGGGTTCAGCGATCTTTTCGAGAATTTCGAGACGTGGCTGGCCAAGGCCACGAGCACCCGGGTGCATGGCCATTTGTTTGCACCTGAGAGGGCCGAATTTTCGGACGGGCAAACGGTGATGAACGGTGCCCTGAGCGATAGCGCCGCCCTGCGCGATTACAATCCGCGGGCCTTTCTTGCCAGCCTGATCTGGAATACGCGCGGCGAACGGCAGTGCTTCCAGATGGGACCGCGCGATCACATCAAGAAGCTTGAGTGGGATCTGGCAAAAGACCCCAATGCGCAAATCTCGGTCATTACCGGGGCATGGGCCGTGCCACTGTTCAAATCCAACGCCAATTTCTCGGACATCCGACGCGAAGCCGCGCGCCTGCAACAGATCGAAAGCAAGTATCTGGAAGTCTTGCGGTCGCCCTGGACGAAGGCGCGCGTGCGCATCTGGACCATGGCCGAGTTCATCGAGGCCCCGATGGAGCCGCTGCAAACCATTATCGACGAGATCGGGCAGCAAAACCTGCGTGGTCTGGCCGAAGTGCCGCGCATGTCGGACCTGAGCGGATTCGGGCAGTTCCTTCAGAACCTCAAGAACCAAGGGATGCACCCCTACTTGATGGGGGATTTCCCGGTGGCGCATGACCCGCATGAGCCGCATCACGACAAACCGAAACCCTATCTGGTGCAGTAACCCCGCATGTCTGGCCCCTTTGATTACTTCGTCGTGTTCGCCGAAATGCGCACCGGATCGAACTTCCTTGAAAGCAACCTGAACGCTTTCGACAGCTTTCAGTGTCACGGCGAGGCATTCAACCCGCATTTCATCGGCTACCCCAACAAGACCGAGATTCTGGGTGTCACGCAGGACATGCGCGATGCCGACCCCGCGCGCCTGGTCAACACCATCAAGGAACAGTCCGAGGGGTTGGGCGGGTTCCGGTTTTTCAACGATCACGACCAAAGGGTTCTGGACCTTTGCCTGGACGATCCGCGCTGTGCCAAGATCATCCTGACGCGCAATCCGGTGGACAGTTACGTAAGCTGGAAAATCGCGCAGGCCACGGGGCAGTGGAAGCTGACCAATGTGAAGCGGCGCAAGGACAGCAAAGTTGCCTTTGACGGGCCGGAGTTCGAGAAACACGTGGCCCGCCTGCAAGAGTTTCAGGTGATGCTGCTGAACCGTTTGCAAACCACGGGCCAGACGGCGTTCTACGTGGCCTACGAGGATTTGCAGAACCTCGATGTGGTTAACGGTCTGGCAAAATTCCTTGGCAGCGACGAGCGTCTTGAAGCTTTGGATGCCTCGCTGAAGAAACAGAACCCGAGTAGCCTTGAAGACAAGGTCTCGAACTTTGACGAGATGGAGCGCGCGCTATCGGGGTTGGACCCTTTCAACCTGACGAGGACGCCCAATTTCGAACCGCGCCGGGGGCCGGGGGTTCCGGGGTATGTCACCGGGGCCAAGGCGCCGATTTTGTACATGCCGATGCGTGCCGGCCCGGAAGAAGAGGTGCGCGCGTGGCTGGCGGCCCTGGATGGTGTCCCGTCAGAGACCCTGCCAACCAAGATGCAGCAAAAGGGCCTGCGCCAATGGAAGCGGCGCAACCGCAGGCACCGCAGTTTCACCGTGCTGCGCCATCCGCTGGCGCGGGCGCATCACGTGTTTTGCACCCGGATCCTGATGCGGGGGCCGGGGACATTCTCGGATATTCGAAAAACCCTGCGCAATTTCCACAAGCTGCCGATCCCCGGCGGCAACCCCGATGACACCTATGACCGGCGTGCCCATCGCGCGGCATTCGGTGCGTTTCTGGAGTTCCTCAAGGCCAATCTGGCCGGGCAGACGGGTATTCGGATTGATGCGCATTGGGCCACTCAATCCTCGGTCATGCAGGGCATGGGGGAATTTGCCCTGCCCGACATGGTGATCCGCGAGGACGAGATGGAGACCCTTCTGCCAGTTCTGGCCAAGCAGGTGGGATATGCCAAACCACCACGCCCGGCAAAGGCGCAGGCCGATGTGCCCTTTGCCCTTTCCGAAATCTACGACGACGATCTCGAAGACCTGGCCCGCGCGGTATATCAGCGCGATTACATGATGTTCGGATTTGGAAAATGGGGCGATTGACGCCCCTTATACCTCAGGCCGCCTGAACGGCCTGAGCTTCGGTAACGATGGTATAAAGGGTTGCCGGATCGCTGTTCGAACGCAGTTTCGCACAAACCGACGGATCACGCAGAGTCCGCGAGACAAGCGCCAGCGCCTTGAGGTGTTCAACGCCCGCGTCACGTGGCGCGAACAGGGCAAAGACCAGATCAACGGGCTGTCTGTCCACAGAGTCGAAATCAACCGGCTTGTCCAACAGGACAAAAACCCCGACAACCTCATCAATCCCGTCAATCCGTGCGTGTGGCAAGGCCACGCCATGGCCCACACCAGTGGGGCCAAGGCTTTCGCGTTCTTGCAGGGCCTCGACGGCACCAAGCTGCTTGATGCCGTAGGCCGCCTCGGCAAGATCGCCGAGTTCATGGAGTAACCGCTTTTTGCTGGATGCAGCAGACAGTACGCGGACGGCCTCAGGCTTGAGGATCATTGACATTTCCATCTGTTCAGCGTCGCTCCGACAGGTTGGCGCAAGCGCGCCTCTCTTCCTGATTTACGGATCGATCCACCCGATGTTTCCGTCATCCCGACGATACACCACGTTCAACCCGTTATTTTGCTCATTACGGAAGATCAAAACCGGAGCCTCAGCCAGTTCCATCTGCATAACCGCCTCACCAACCGACAGAGAGGGAATTTGTGTTTCCATCTCGGCGACGATCACGGGTTGCAGGTTTTCTGGCTCCGAATCCTCATCTTCGCTTTCTGAGGCGAGGATATAAGAGGATGCACCCAGAACTTCAACCGGCTGCGCCCGGTCGCGATGGTGATCTTTCAATCGACGCTTGTACCGCCGAAGTTGCTTTTCCATCTTCTCACAGCACTTGTCGAAAGCTGCATAGATTTCATGCGCGTGGGCCTTGGCCTGAGCTGTCAGGCCGGTCGATAGATGCACGATGGATTCGCAGACATATTCACTGGCGCTTTTGGAAAAGATGATATGCGCGTCAGTGGGTCTTTCGGCATATTTGGCCACGGCTTCGCCAAGTTCCGCCTTCACGTGGGTTTGGAGGGCTTCGCCAACATCGATCTGTTTTCCACTGATTTGATAACGCATCTTATCTCCTTCATTTGAACATTCCGAACCCGCGAACATGACGCTTGGCGCCTGTACGAGAATCAAGTTCGGATGCGGAAACATGACATTCGAATGGCTTGTGTTCGTTTAGGCCCGAACGATGGGGCCACTTGCGAGAACAGCGCGGAATGATCGAATGTCATACCCTATTTGAGGCCCTTTGGCCCCATCTTGTCAATGACATTCGGATGACAGTTGTATCCAATCAGGATCACGAAATCCGGAAGCTATCGCCAAGATAGACACGGCGTACGTTTTCGTTTTCAACCACCTCTTCGGGGCTGCCGGACATAAGCACCTTACCATCATGTAAAATATAGGCGCGATCCACGATTTCGAGCGTTTCGCGCACGTTGTGATCCGTGATCAGCACGCCGATGCCACGTTTCTTCAAGTCAGCGACAAGATGCCGGATATCGCCAACCGAAATTGGATCGACCCCGGCAAAAGGTTCGTCCAGAAGCAGGTATTTCGGATCAGCCGCAAGGCAGCGGGCAATCTCCACGCGGCGGCGTTCCCCCCCTGACAGGGCCAGGGCGGGTGCACGGCGCAGATGCTCGATCGAGAAGTCGGATAGCAATTCCTCAAGCCGCTCACGCCGCTTGTGCCGGTCGGATTCCGAGATGTCGAGGATGGCCATGATATTATCTTCGACCGAGAGGCCGCGAAAGATCGACATCTCTTGTGGCAAATAGCCAATGCCCATCTTGGCGCGACGGTACATCGGCAGGTTTGTCACCTCGCGCCCATCCAGAAGGACATGCCCGCCTTCGGGATAGATCAGCCCGGCAATGGCATAAAATGTTGTGGTTTTGCCCGACCCGTTGGGGCCCAAAAGTGCCACGACCTCGCCCTGCTGCAAATCCAGCGACACATCGCGAATAACAACGCGTTTCTTGTAGCTTTTGCGCAGATTCTTAACCTGGAGCCCTGTGTTTTCATGGGCGATATGAAGATCGGGCTTGGCCATCTGTCAATTCTCGGAGGGTTGCAGGATGGTCTTGACCCGGCCACTGACCCGCGCAGTCCCGGCGCGGGTATCGACGAACATGCGATCCCCGGTCAGGGCCTGCGGCCCTTGGACCAGCAGGACATCGCCCTGCATTTCGATCACCCCGTTATCCATGTTGTAATCGGCCTGCTGCGCCTCGGCGGCGTCTTCACCACTCACCAAGGTCACGCCACCCGTGGCCTCAAGCCGTTTGATACGGCTTTGGTCCTCGTTGTAAACGACAAGGACGCGCGGGGCGGAGAGGCGCATTTCGCCTTGTCCGATCAAGACGTTACCAGTGAAAATAGCCGTACCATCGGCCTGATTGACGTCCAGGTTGTCCGCTGTCACCTCGACCGGCAGGTTCGAGTTCTGTTGCGTATTTCCGAAGGCCACTTGCGCCCCTTGTGCCATAAGGGGCACGGGCAGCACGGTAACAAACAGGAACGCGGCAAGCCGCAAAAATCGGGACACGGGAATTATTCCTTAACGTTTTGCGGAGTGTATAGCAGCTTGACACCATCGGTGAAAAGTAAATGTGCCGCGCCGGAATCATCGTTGGTTTGTAGCAACATACGCCCTGCCTCAATCGTACCGACCGGCGCGGCGCCCTGAACGGGGCCAGGGGTTTCAGCGAAAAGGCGATCCAACCTTGTATTGAGACGCTCGGTCGTCAGGTCGTACCCATTGGTCGTGACGACATGAACAGCCCCCTCAAGGTTCGCGGTCAACGTGCCTTGGTTCATCTCTGCACGATTCGACGTGATGTCGATCACCGTGCCCGAGGTCAGCCTCAACTGTGCAACGACGGTCCGAGCCATCAGGTGTTCGGGGTCATTTGCATCGGGCTTGGCCTGATCGGCCCGTACCGATATTTGATCGCCGCGGTTGGTCACACCCGCGAACGAAGGGTTCGTCGCGCCCAGATCATCGGCCCGCTGTTCAAGATCGATACTGGTGATCGGTATGTTCTTTGTCGGGTCGACGGTGCGCGAAATCAAAAACAGGGTCGATAAAAGCCCAAGCGCCAAAAGCGGCAGGATGATTTTCATCCAGGCCACGAGTCGCGAATGAAAATTATCGGCCCCCAGCATGATCAATGCGCGAAAATGTCGATCTCGGGCCAACCTGCAAGGTCAAGCTTGGCACGCATCGGCAGGAAATCAAAACAGGCCTGCGCCATATCGGTGCGGCCTTCACGGGCCAGCATGCGGTCAAGCTCTTCGCGCAGGCGGTGCAGGTAGAGGACATCCGAGGCAGCATAATCAAGCTGTGCCGTGGTCAGCGCGGGCGCGCCCCAATCCGAGGATTGCTGTTGCTTTGAAATATCCACGCTCAGCAATTCTTGCAGCAGGTTCTTGAGGCCGTGCCGGTCGGTGTAAGTCCGGACCAGTTTGCTGGCGATCTTGGTGCAATAGACCGGCGCGGTGAGTGCACCAAAGGCATTATACATCGCGGCAATGTCGAACCGGCCAAAGTGAAACAGCTTGAGCACATCGGGGTTTTCCAGCATCGCACACAGGTTGGGGGCCTCGGTCTGGCCTTGCTCCACCTGAACCAGATGGGCATCACCATCCCCACCCGACATCTGGATCACGCAGAGCCGGTCACGATGCGGGTTAAGGCCCATGGTTTCACAGTCGATTGCCACGACAGGCCCAAGGTCAAGCCCGTCGGGCAGATCGTTTTTGTATAGGTGGTTTGCCATGTTGTGTTTCCTTGGCGGGCCGCCGGTGTCCGGCCCTTGTCTTGGGTCACGTCGTATCAGGCCACGCCCTTTAAAGGCAGGTAAGCCATATGATTCGGGGTTCAAGACGCTTTGTGCGGCAGCCTGACGCGCAAATGAAGGGGAATCTGGGGTGTTCGGGGGCAACTTTCAGCGAAATCCACCGAATGACCTGAAAATAGTTTGCTTGTAAGCCTTGACCTTCCTGTAACTGGAAGCCTTATCTGAAGCTGGAACAAGAAGGAGTTCCGCCATGTCCCGCCACCTGACCCTGAGTATTCAAGGCATGACCTGTGCCGGCTGCATGGGCCGAGCCGAACGCGCCCTGGCCGCGGTGCCGGGGGTCGAGAATGTCTCGATCAACCTTGCCAACGAGCGGGCACAGTTTGACCTGACCGAGAATGGCCAGTTGTCGGATGCCATCGCGGCCCTCGACGAAGCGGGTTATCCGGCACGTATCGAAACAGTGGTTCTGAATGTCGAATCGATGTCCTGCGCCTCTTGCGTGGGGCGGGTGGACAAGGCCCTTGCCGAGGTTGACGGGGTGTTGGACGTCAACGTCAACCTCGCCTCGGAAACGGCCACGGTACGTTTCGTGGACGGAATCGCATCTGTAGGCGACCTGATGGCGGCGGCGCGTGAATCGGGTTATCCGGCGACACCGGCGGAATCCGACACGGTGGCCGAAGATGCAAGCGACCGTAAAACAGCAGAAGCGCGGGATATGTTTCGCAAGACCGCCATCGCGGCGGCCTTGACCCTGCCTGTGTTCATCATCGAAATGGGTGGTCATGTCTTTCCGGCATTCAAGGATTTGATCCACTCCACCATCGGCCAACAGACCAGTTGGATATTGCAGTTCGTGCTTGTGTCATTGGTTCTGATCGGTCCGGGACGGATCTTTTATGCCAAGGGTTTCCCCGCGCTGTTCAAAGGCGCGCCGGATATGAACAGCCTTGTCGCGGTCGGCACCTCGGCGGCTTTCCTGTACTCTTGTATCGCCACCTTCCTGCCCGCGCTGCTGCCTGAAGGTGTTCGTGCGGTTTATTTCGAGGCCGCGGCGGTGATCGTCGTGCTGATCCTTCTGGGCCGGTCACTTGAGGCCCGGGCCAAGGGGCGCACGGGGGCGGCCATTCGCAAGCTTATGGGCTTGCAGGCGCGAACGGCGCGGGTCATCCGGGATGGAAAACCACAGGATGTGGACATCGCCGAAATCACCGTGGGTGAGACCATTCTCGTCCGCCCCGGCGAACGGATTGCCGTGGACGGCGAGGTGATCGAGGGCACGGCCCACGTTGATGAAAGCATGATCACCGGGGAGCCGATCCCGGTGGAAAAATCCCCCGGCGACGAGGTAACGGGTGGCACGGTGAACGGCGCAGGGAGTCTGCAATTCCGTGCAACACGGGTGGGCCGCGATACCACACTGGCCCAGATCATTCGCATGGTCGAAGAGGCACAGGGCGCGAAACTGCCGATTCAGGGGCTGGTGGACAAGATCACGCTTTGGTTCGTACCTGCGGTGCTGGCACTGGCCGTGCTCACCGTTTCTGTCTGGCTGATCCTGGGGCCCGATCCGGCACTGACGCTGGCGCTTGTGGCTGGAGTTTCGGTACTGATCATCGCCTGTCCCTGTGCCATGGGGTTGGCCACGCCCACCTCGATCATGGTCGGCACGGGGCGCGCGGCGGAACTGGGCGTTCTGTTCCGCAAGGGCGATGCCCTGCAACAGCTAGCGTCGGTGGATGTGGTGGCCTTGGACAAGACCGGGACCGTCACCGAAGGGCGACCCGACCTGACCGATCTGGAACTGGCGAAGGGTTTTGATCGGGCCGATGTGCTGCGCCTTGTGGGCGCGGTCGAGGCGCAATCGGAACACCCCATCGCACAGGCCATAACCCATGCGGCCGAAGCCGAGGGGGTAATCCTGCCCAAGGTCGAAAGCTTTGAGTCCATCACCGGGTATGGTGTGCGCGCCACGGTATCCGGGCACGACGTTCTGGTCGGGGCCCGCCGTCTGATGGAGCGCGAGGGGATTGACCCTGCACCGCTCTCCAAGGCCGAGGCAAATCTATCGTCCAAGGGACGCACCGCGCTATTCGCCGCGATCGACGGGGAACTGGCCGCGCTTCTGGCGGTTTCGGACCCCGTGAAACCCACCAGCGCCGCCGCGATCAAGGCACTGCACGCCCGCGGCCTGCATGTGGCGATGATCACCGGCGACAAGGAAAGCACCGCCAAGGCGATTGCAGATGATGTCGGCATAGACCAACTGGTCGCTGATGTCCTGCCCGATGGGAAGGTTGCAGCCCTTGATCGCCTACGCGAAGGTGAACGGCGCGTGGCTTTCGTAGGCGACGGGATCAACGATGCCCCCGCGCTGGCCCATGCCGATATCGGCGTGGCCATCGGCACGGGAACGGACGTGGCCATCGAAAGTGCCGATGTGGTTCTGATGTCAGGTGACTTGCAGGGCATCGTCAACGCCGTTGAAGTGTCACGCCAGACAATGCGCAACATCAAACAGAACCTGTTTTGGGCCTTTGGCTATAACGTGGCGTTGATTCCCGTGGCCGCAGGGGCGCTATATCCGGCCTTCGATGTGTTGCTGTCGCCGATGCTGGCGGCGGGGGCCATGGCCCTGTCATCGGTATTTGTCCTGTCCAACGCGCTGCGCCTGCGGGGGATGAAAGCGGCAAGCAAGCCGAAGGATGGAGCCATGCCGCAAAAAGCAACGGTCAAACCCGCCCCGGCGGAATAGGAGGCACGCGATGAACATCGGAGATGCGGCCAAGTGCGCCAGCCTGCCAGCCAAAACCATCCGCTACTATGAGGATATCGGCCTGATTCAGCCGGATCGCGGCCTGAATGGATACCGCGATTTTTCCGAGAATGACCTGCACAAACTGCGATTCCTGGGGCAGGCACGATCGCTTGGGTTTTCGATCGAGGATTGCCGCAGCCTATTGGAACTTTACGAGGACAAGGCACGCGCAAGCGCTGACGTGAAACAGATCGCCGAAGGCCACTTGGAGAAAATCGACGCCAAGATCGCGGAACTTCAAGGGATGCGCCAGACATTAGCACATCTGGTCAAGGCCTGTGCAGGCGATAACCGCCCCGACTGTCCAATTCTGGCCGATTTGGCCACGGCGCGAGGCGGCAACGCCTGACCCCGGTCAAGAACGGATTATGCGGCGCGGTTTTTCTCGGCAATGGCAGCCTCGGCCCAAGCCAGCAGGGCGTCGTCCTGTGGGGGGACGGCCTCGGCCAGGTTATCGGTAAAGCTCTGAAACGCAGGCAGGTTCAGGCTGTTTGTGCCAGCGATCACGGGCACGCCGTCGATAAGGCACTGAGCGATGATATCGCGAAATCCACGGCCATCCGCCTCGTGCTTGCCGAACTTGTTGACGATCAAAAGGTCGGGCCGCGACGACAGGGTTTTCGAAACCTCGCCAACGGCGGCCTCAAGCGCGGCGGGGTCAAGACGGCACCCGCGCGCCTCGCGGCCCAATGATTGCGAGATTCGATAGACCGGGCCATCGGGAAGAACCTTTACATCCATGTCGCAAAGGTAGGAATCGGAACAGGCGGTATTGGTCTGCACCACACCGGCCAGACGCAAGCCACGGGCAAGGCATCTGTCGGCCAGCCGCGCCAACAGACGGTCAGTGGCGCCGCGCTCCTTGGCAAGGACATATCCCAGTTTCATCTTCGGCCTCCCCCGAATGCCGCAGGCGATCCCCCTCGCGCACGGTCTCTCGCACACGCCTGAGTTCCGTGCCGCGCAATACTTGCAGCATGGCGCGAAAGAGGCAAGCCAAGGGTATGTTTGCTACTGACCCTCGCCCGCGCAGGCCTCATCACCCTCTTTCCGAGGCCGGTCTGGTGATCACACCGCGCTTGCCCGGTATGACTGAAAAGAGGGCGAGATGGCATTCGCCGTATCCTGAAGCTTGGGAAGTATTTCACGTTCGATCTTTTCACGCGTCCAGACGTGTGCAGATACCGAGCACTGCACTGCCGCATAGGCGCGCCCTTCCGGGCCGATGATCGGCGTCGCTACACCGATTTCGTTCAATATCATCTGGCCACTGGATATGGCGAAACCATCCACGACGGCCTGCTCGATGCTTTCACGGACCTTGTTGCGATCGGTCGTCGTGCTGGCGGTGAACTTCTTGATCGGCCAATTTTCGATCGCTTCGTTTCGCTTGTCTTCCGGGAAGGTTGACAACATTGCGCGCCCTGCGGACGTGGACAGGGCCGGAAGACGCCGCCCGATGATCGTGGCGGCAAAGTATGTACGCTTGCACGGCAGGCGACTGACATAAACGATATGATCACCGGACAGTTCGGCAAGGTTGACCGTTTCGCCCAATTCCTGTGCAAGATCGATCAGCTTGGGCATCGCTTGCCCCACGAGGGGATCCGACCAGTAATAGGCATAGGCCAGCTGCAACCAGGCGTGAGAGGGTCGGAAGCGCCGGGTATCCGGGTCCTTGTCCAGCATACCTTCGATGTGAAGCGTATTCGCCAAACGTTGAGTCGCGCTTTTGTCCAAGCCGCTACGTCGGGCCAACTCCCCCAGGGAAAGGTCGGTATGGCCTTCGTCGAAGGCCTGCAAGAGCCGCAGCCCCTTGGCAACCGAAGCAACATAGAGCGTGTTCTGTTTTGTTTTCATGCAATTACCGGAAAGCTTACCCCAAAACGACCGAAAGGGGGTTGACGGTTTTGTGACAGACCGCGTTAATGGATCATATAAAAGTTGCTCGTATCGTAATGTAATACACGAGTCAAGAAAGAAATCCACTGGCTGTCCGAGAAGGGGCGCCACAGACCATAGGGAGACCATCATGAAACCATCCTGGTTGAAATCCTCCATCGCTGGCCTTGCGCTGGTGGCCGCGGCGGGTGCTGCTTCGGCCGAAAAGGCCAATGACACGCTGCGCGTGGCATTCACGAAGGAGCTTGAGAATGTCGACAGCTTCTTCAACTCGTCGCGCGAAGGCGTTGTCCTGCAACGCGCCATCTGGGACGGCCTGATTTATCGTGATCCGGTGACCAATGAATATACCGGCAATCTGGCCACATCGTGGGAATGGATTGACGACACCACGCTGGAGCTCAAGCTGCGCGAGGGCGTCACCTTCCACAACGGTGAACCGTTCAACGCCGATGACGTGGTTTATACCGTGAATTTCGTCTCGAAAGAGGAAAACGGCGTCAAGACACAGCGCAACGTGAACTGGATGGAGTCCGCCGAGAAGATCGACGACTATACGGTTCGCATCAACCTGAAAGACAAGTTCCCGGCGGCCATCGAATTCCTGTCCGGCCCGGTGTCGATGTACCCCGATCAGTATTACGCCGAGGTCGGGCCCAGCGGCATGGGCCTTGAGCCCGTAGGGACCGGCCCCTACAAGGTTGTCTCCGTGGTTCCCGGGCAGCACTTTGTGCTTGAGAAAAACGAGAACTACCACGACAGCCCCAAAGGACAGCCCGAAGTCACCAATATCGACATTCGGACAATCCCCGACGTGAACACTCAGATGGCCGAGCTGTTCAGTGGCTCACTTGATGTAATCTGGCAGGTTCCTGCGGATCAGGCCGAGAAACTGGCCGAGATGGGCCAGTTTACGGTAAAGAACGAATCCACGATGCGGGTCGGGTATCTGTCGATGGATGCGGCTGGCCGCTCTGGCGATACGCCGTTCTCGGATCTGCGTGTGCGGCAAGCCGTCAACCACGCGATCAACCGGCAGGAGTTGGTTGATGCGCTTCTGAAAGGGAAATCGAAGGTCGTCTGGACACCGTGTTTCCCCAGTCAGTTCGGCTGTGAGCAAGACGCGGCGCAAACCTATGAGTACGATCCCGAGAAAGCCAAGGCGCTGCTGGCCGAGGCCGGGTATCCCGACGGTTTCACCACCGAGCTTTACGCCTATCGCAACCGCGAGTACGCCGAGGCCATCATCAGCTACCTGAACGCGGTCGGCATCAAGACGGACTTCAAATTCCTTCAGTATTCCGCTTTGCGCGAACTGAATATGAAGGGCGACGTGCCACTGGCATTCCTGACCTGGGGCAGTTTTTCGATCAATGACGCATCGGCCATGGTCAGCCAGTTCTTCAAGCATGGCTCGCTGGACGATGCACGTGACGATCAGGTGCTTGCGGATCTGAACGTGGCTGATAGCTCGACCGACCCCGAACAGCGGATCGAGCACTATGCCAAAGCGATCAAGCGCATCACCGAACAGGCCTACTGGGCACCGATGTTCTCGTACAACACGAACTACGTGTTCACCAACGAGGTCGAGTATACGCCGACGGCCGACGAGGTCCTGCGATTCACGACCATGTCCTGGAAGTGATCTAAACGGGCGCGGGTTAACCCGCGCCCGCCCTTCTCTTCCGAACAGCCTGACACCTGACAGACTCCTCGCACTGGTGCGAGCAATGCAAAAAGGGTTTGCCCGTGCTCATTTTTATTGCCAAACGACTGGGGCTGGCCATCATGGTGGCCTTCACCGTCTCCTTCATCAGCTTCACGCTTCTCTTTCTGGCAGGCGACCCGGCCGCGGCTTTGGCCGGTGAAACCGCCAGTGGCGAAGACATCGAAGCCATCCGCAAGCTTTACGGCTTTGACCGCCCGATGCTGGTGCAATACTTCGACTGGCTGCTCTCTGCGGTTCAGGGCGACTTTGGCGAAAGTTACTACTTCCGCTTGCCCGTCTCGTCGTTGATCGTCGAGCGCCTCAGCGTGACCATGACGCTGGGTGTCTGCGGTATCACCTTTGCCCTGCTCACGGCGGTGCCGCTTGGTGTTGCCGCCGCGATCCGGCCGAATTCCCTGATCGACCGGCTGGCCCTGTTCCTGTCGGTCGCCGGACAGGCGATGCCCAGCTTCTGGTTCGGCCTGATCCTGATCGTGATTTTTGCCATCCAACTTGGCTGGCTTCCGCCCTCGGGCGCATCATCGCCCATGCATTTCATCATGCCCACCATCGTTCTGGGCTACTATGCCATGCCCGCTATCATGCGCCTGACACGGGCCGGGATGCTTGAGGTTCTGTCGTCCGAGTATATCCGAACGGCACGCGCCAAGGGCGCGTCCGAGGGCAGGGTGCTGTTCCGCCATGCCCTGCGCAATGCCATTATCCCGGTGGTGTCGCTGGCGGCTGTTCAGATGGGTTTCATGCTGGGTGGTTCGATCGTTGTCGAATCGATCTTTGCCCTGCACGGGGCCGGGTATCTGGCATGGGAAAGCATCGCACGGAATGACCTGCCCACGGTGCAGGCGCTGATCCTTGTTTTCTCGATGTTCTACATCGTTTTCACCTTTCTGGCAGACGTGTTGAACGCGTGGCTGGACCCTCGGATGCGGAGTAGCTGATATGGCCACGACCGAAACAAATGACCCTCTTTTGCAGGAGATCACCGGCCCGACCCCGGCACAGATGCTGCGCAAACGCATCTTCGGGCATCAGGGCCTTTTGATCGGCGCAGGCGTATTGGGCGTTCTGCTTGTCGTGGCGATCTTCGCGCCGCTTCTGGCGCCACATGATCCCTATGCGCAAAGCCTGATGAGCCGCATGGAACCGCCTGTCTTCCTCGGCGGAAGCTGGGAGCACCCCTTGGGCACCGACCACCTTGGGCGTGATTACCTGTCACGCCTGATCTACGGGGCGCGTGTCTCGTTGATGATCGGGGCCATCGCAGCGCTCATCTCGGGTGTGATCGGCACCGCGATGGGGGTGGCCGCCGGATATTTCGGTGGCCGTGTCGATATGGTGGTGACCTTCCTGATCAACGTGCGGCTGGCCATGCCGGTGGTTCTGGTGGCCCTTGCCGTCGTGGCGATCCTTGGCGGATCGTTGCAGGTGGTGATCGTGGTTCTCGGGCTTCTTTTGTGGGATCGCTTCGCCGTCGTCATGCGCGCCTCGACGCTTCAGGTCCGGGGCCGCGAATACGTCGCCGCCGCCCGGGCCATCGGGGCCTCGACCCCACGGGTGATCCTGTCCGAGATCATGCCCAACATCGCCAACAACCTGATCGTCGTGGTCACGCTGGAGATGGCGCACGCCATCCTGCTGGAGGCAGCCTTGTCCTTCCTGGGCCTGGGCGTTCAGCCACCGACGCCAAGCTGGGGCCTCATGGTCTCGGAAGGCAAGAACATGATGCTGTTTGAACCGTGGATGGTGCTTATCCCCGGGGCGGTGCTGTTCCTGCTGGTGCTGGCGATCAATCTCATGGGGGACGGTCTGCGTGACGTGACCGCCCCGGAAAACCGGAGCTGACACAATGAGCAAACCCTTGCTAAGCGTCCGCAATCTTACAATCGACATCCCGGTCGGAGCGGGCACACTGCACGCCGTTCGGGGCATCGACTTTGACCTGAACCGTGGCGAGACCCTTTGTATCGTCGGCGAAAGCGGGTCAGGCAAATCACTGACCTCTCTGGCGGTGATGGGCTTGTTGGGAAACAACATCCGCCGCAGCGCCGATCAACTTGAGTTCGACGGGACCGACCTGATCAATGCCAGCCCGCGCACAATGCGCGCGCTGCGGGGCGGGCGGATGTCGATGATCTTCCAGGAGCCGATGACCTCACTCAATCCGGCGTACACGATCGGGGATCAGTTGATTGAGGCACTTTTGCTGCACAAACCCGTTGGCCGCAAAGCTGCCCGTGCCCGTGCCGTGGAACTGCTGGAGAAGGTCGGGATCACCGCCGCCGAAAGCCGTCTGTCGCAATATCCCCACCAGCTTTCGGGTGGGTTGCGCCAGCGGGTGATGATCGCCATGGCCCTGATGTGTGAACCCGAACTGATCATCGCCGACGAGCCGACCACGGCACTCGACGTGACCATTCAGGCCCAAATCCTGCGGCTGCTGTATGATCTGGGCCGCGAAATGAACATGGCGATGATCCTGATCACCCATGACCTGGGCGTGGTGGCGCGCGTCGCCGACAAGGTCGCGGTGATGTACGCCGGTGAACTGGTCGAGACCGGCCCGGCCGCCGAGGTGTTCAACACACCCTCGCACCCCTACACACGGGGGCTTCTGCGCTGCATTCCCTTGCCCGGCAAGACCGAACGCGGCAGCGAGCTTGGCACGATCCCGGGCATCGTCCCGTCCTTGGTCGGCGATGTGCATGGATGCGCCTTCCGGACCCGGTGCCCCTATGCCGAAGGCGCCTGTCAGGGGACCATCCCGATGCACGGCGATGACAGCCACGAATTCCGCTGCATCCATGCAGACGGCAAACGTCACGCCGAAGAGGAGGTGCCCGCATGAGCCCTGAGACCTCACCCCCCGTTCTGGAACTGCGTAACGTTACCAAGACCTACCGCGTCAAGCAGGGTATTTTCGGCAAGGCCAAGCCCCTGACCGCCGTCAACGATGTATCCTTGTCCCTACCGCGTGGCGAAGTGTTGGGCCTTGTGGGCGAATCGGGTTGCGGCAAATCCACCCTCGCCAAGATCTTGCTGGGGCTGGAAACACCGACGAGCGGTCAGGTCCTGATCGACGGCAAGGAGATTCTTGCACAGGACCGGCTTAGCCTCGCGCGGCGTATCCAGCCGATCTTTCAGGATCCCTACTCGTCACTGAACCCGCGCAAAAGCATCTTCGACATCGTATCGCTGCCCTTGCGCGTCCATGGTGTGGGCGGCCCGCAGGAGTGGGACCGCAAAGTGCGCGAAATTCTCGACATTGTTGGATTGCCCGCACGGGTCATGAACACATTCCCCAGCCAAATGTCGGGCGGACAGCGCCAACGCGTTGCAATTGCACGGGCCCTCATCATGAAGCCCGAAATCGTCATCTGCGACGAGCCTACATCGGCACTGGACGTGTCTGTGCAAAGCCAGATTCTCAACCTGCTTGGCGACCTGCGCCGGGAATTCGGCCTGACCTATCTGTTCATCAGCCACGACCTTGCCGTGGTCGAGCATCTCGCGACACGTGTCGCGGTGATGTACCTGGGCCGGATCGTCGAGGAATCGGACGTGGCGGGCCTCTTCGACGAGGCGGGTCATCCATATACCCAAGCGTTGTTGAAATCGGTCCTGACACCCGAACCGGGGTTGGGCGTTCCCGACACCCAGCTTGGCATGGCCTATCCCAACCCGATCGACCCGCCTGCGGGATGCCAGTTCCATCCGCGCTGCCCCATGGCCACGGATCTCTGCAAGAAAGTGGCACCACGCCCCGTTGAAACAGCGCGTGGCCGTGTGGAATGCCACCTGCTTGACCCGCAGAGCCCCATGCACGACGCGAAGGTTGCCTGAGATGTCCGTGAACCTGTCGCGCACGGCGCAGACCCGGAAAACCGTCATCGAGACTGAACACGGCGTTGTTGCGGCCCAGCACCGGCTGGCCGCCCAGGCGGGGGCGGATGTTC
This sequence comes from Roseovarius bejariae, assembly GCF_009669325.1. NCBI lineage: Bacteria > Pseudomonadati > Pseudomonadota > Alphaproteobacteria > Rhodobacterales > Roseobacteraceae > Roseovarius > Roseovarius bejariae. The sequence goes on along the minus strand of NZ_SZWE01000001.1, from coordinate 1,920,889 downwards.
TTGCCGCGGGCGGTGATGCCGTCGATGCGGCGATCGCGACCTCCTTTGCCATTGGCGTTCTCGAACCCTGGATGAGTGGCCCGGCGGGTGGCGGGGCACTGATGCTCTGGCGCGCCGATGAAGGTCGGGCAGAGGCGCTGAATTATGGGATGCGTGCGCCTTCGGGCCTGAACCCTGCGGATTACCCATTGTCCGGCAACGGTGTGGCGGGCGACCTGTTTCCCTGGCAGGAAGTCGAGGGCAACCGCAATGTGCAAGGCGCAACTGCCGTGGCAGTGCCCGGGGTCGTCGATGGCATGGGCCAGATGCATGAGCGCTATGGCCGGATGCCTTGGGCCGACCTGCTGGCGCCCGCCGTGGATTTTGCCCGCGAGGGGCTTCTTGTCGACTGGTATGCGGCGCTTATCATCGCCTCGGCCACCCGTGAGTTGGCCAAGGACCCGGACGCTGCGACACTTTTCCTTGAAGACGGGCAGTGGCCGAAAATCAGTGGCTGGACTGCACTGGCCGAACAGCGGCTGGATCAGACGCGCATGGCGGACAGTCTTGAACGGCTGGCCCGCAAGGGCGCGCGGGAATTCTATGACGGCGATCTTGGCGCGACCATGGCCGCCGACATTCAGGCCAAGGGCGGAAGCTTGGGCCATGATGATCTGCGGGCCTATCACGCCGAGTTTTCCGCGCCGCTCAGCTTCGACTATCGCAATGCAAGGTTCCATGTGGTGCCCGGCCTGACAGCTGGCCCCACTTTCCAGCAAACACTCGATTCCATGGCAGGAACCGAATTCGGCCCGGCACCCGATGCGACCTCCTTCGTTGCCACCTCCGAAGGCCTGTTCCGGGCCTATGAAACCCGCCTTCAGACCATGGGGGACACCGGCGAAACTGAAACACATGCAGGCTGCACCACGCATTTTTCGGTGGTGGACCGGGACGGCAACATGGTGAGCCAAACCCAGACCCTTCTGTCGATCTTCGGGTCACGCGTGGTGTCGCCTTCGACAGGGTTCCTGATGAACAACGGGATCATGTGGTTCGATCCGGTTCAAGGGCGGCCCAATTCGCTTGTGGCGGGCAAACGTTGCCTGATGAATGTCTGCCCAATTCTGGGCGAGGCTGGCGAGACGCGCTTTGCCTACGGGGCGTCGGGGGGCCGCAAGATCGTTTCGGCCATGTCGCAGATGGCCTCGTTCGTCGCAGACTTCGGCATGGATGCCGAGGCCGCCTTCCACCACCCGCGCATTGATGTCTCGGGTGGCAACACCATTGTCGCAGACGACACGCTGCCAGCCGCAGTGACAGACGCACTGGCAGCCCAGCACCCGGTTGTCACCACCCGCCGCAGCCCGTTCCCCTATGCCTTCGCCTGCCCCGCAGGCGTCATGCGTAAAGGCCGTCTCAACAGCGGCTGCACCGAAATCATGTCGCCCTGGGGCGACGCCATTTGTGAAGAACCTGACAGGTAGACCATGACACGCACTTCCGCTATCGACACCGTTTCCGCCTATTTTGACGACGGCCGTTTCCAAAACGAACTGGGCGATCTTGTCGCCTACGAAACCGAAAGCCAGAACCCCGATCAGGCCCCTGAACTCGCGCGTTATCTGGACAAGGCGATGACCGAACGCCTGAGTGCCATGGGATTTTCCTGTGAAATTCATCCCAACCCGGTCGAAGGCGCGGGTCCGATCCTTGTGGCCGAACGGCACGAGGGCGACGACCTGACCACCGTTCTGACCTATGGGCATGGTGACGTGATCCGTGCCCAGACAGACCAGTGGCGCGAGGGCCTGCATCCTTTCAAACTGGTTGAAGAAGGCGAGCGCCTTTATGGTCGGGGTAGCGCCGACAACAAGGGCCAGCACCTGATCAATATCGCCGCCCTTGATGCGGTCTTGCAGACCCGTGGCAAGCTTGGCTTCAACTGCCGCGTGGTGATCGAAACCGGGGAAGAAACCGGATCACCCGGACTGGCCGAGTTTTTCGAGGCCCACAAGGATGACCTGTCTGCCGATGTCCTGATCGCGTCTGACGGGCCGCGCCTGCAACCCGAGACACCCACGATGTTCATGGGATCGCGGGGCGGGGTAACCTTTGATCTGGTCGTGGATTTGCGCGACGGCGCGCATCATTCGGGCAACTGGGGCGGGCTTCTGGCCGACCCGGCGATGATCCTGGCGCAAGCTCTTGCCATGATCACCGATGCCCGGGGCCAGATCCGTATTCCCGAATGGCGCCCCGACAGCCTCACCGATGACGTGCGCGCCGCCTTGCGCGGGTTGCCGATTGCCGGGGGTGACGGGCCATCCATAGACGAAGACTGGGGCGAGAAGAGCCTGACACCGGCGGAACGCGCCTATGGCTGGAACAGCTTCGCGATACTGGCCATGAAAAGCGGTGTCCCCGAGGCGCCGGTCAACGCCATATCGGCGCATGCCCGCGCCACCTGTCAACTTCGCTATGTCGTCGGAACCGACCCGGAAGACATCATTACTGCGCTGCGACGCCACCTTGATGCACTTGGGTTCGAAGTCGTGCAGATCGTCCCGCATGACCGCGGCTTTTTCCGTGCGACCCGGCTGGCGCCGGATCATCCTTGGGTGAAATTCGTGGCCGCCTCGCTTGAAAAAACCGCGGGCCAAAACCCGCATATCCTGCCCAATCTTGCCGGGTCCCTGCCCAACGACGCCTTTGCCGACATCCTGGGCCTTCCCACCGTCTGGGTGCCTCATTCTTACCGTGGATGCTCGCAACACGCGCCGGATGAACATGTGCTCAAGCCGGTGTGCCGTGATGCACTTAGGCTGATGGCGGGTCTGTTCTGGGATGTGGGGGAGGGTAAAACCCCTTAATTTCCGTATCGCAAAACCAGGGGCGGTAGGTTACCGCAGACCGCCCCGATATTCCCTATCCAATTTCCGGGGTCCACGGAGAATCATAGGAACTCTGTTCACTAGCGAATCCTGAATACCTAGATTTTTGGGTATTTACGAATGGTGCCCAGGAGAGGACTCGAACCTCCACGTCCATACGGACACTAGCACCTGAAGCTAGCGCGTCTACCAATTCCGCCACCTGGGCAGGTGTCGTGAGGCAGGCATGTATCCTTGCCCCAAGGAACTGTCAACGGCGATTTTGCGACAATCCCCGCATTCATCATATCGCCTTGTCCAAACCGCACTTCAAGGGTAGGAAAGTGATCGAATACGCATCAAGCGCCGGAGGCCACCCATGTCGAAACTTGTCACCATCTATGGCGGATCGGGATTTGTGGGCCGCTACATCGCGCGACGTCTGGCACAAGCGGGTTGGCGGGTTCGCGTGGCCGTGCGACGGCCCAACGAGGCGATGCATGTCAAAACCTATGGCGTTGTCGGGCAGGTCGAGCCGGTATTCTGCAACATCCGTGACGATGAAAGCGTCCGCTCGGTGATGCAGGGGGCGGATGCGGTTGTGAATTGCGTCGGAACCTTTGATCGCAAAGGCCGTAACAATTTCGACGCTATCCAGCATGAAGGCGCCGAGCGAATTGCGCGGCTTGCATCTGAGGAAGGTGTCGAGCGGATGGTGCATATCTCGGCCATCGGTGCCAATGCCGTGTCAGACAGCCTCTACGCCAGATCAAAAGCGCAGGGTGAAGCCGGTATTCTTGAGTCGTTCCCGAACGCCGTGATCCTGCGCCCGTCGGTGATTTTCGGTCCAGAGGACAACTTCTTTAACCGCTTCGCTGGAATGACCCGCTTCAGCCCCTTCCTGCCAGTGGTCGGGGCCAATACCAAGTTCCAGACGGTTTATGTGGATGATGTGGCCCATGCCGCCGCCAAGGGCGTGATGGGCGAAGCTGCACCTGGGATTTACGAACTGGGTGGGCCCGACGTGAACACATTCCGCGAGTTGATGCAGCACATGTTGCAGGTAATCCGTCGTCGCCGGATCATCATCAATCTACCCTTCTGGATGGCCAGCATCATGGGAGGTGTCATGGAATTGGTTCAAAGCATAAGCCTTGGCCTTATCCCACCGCAGATCACTCGCGATCAAGTGCGCAGCCTGAAGACTGATAACATCGTCTCGAACGATGCCAAGGGCTTTGCCGATCTCGGAATCGAACCCACCTCTCTTGAGGCGGTTCTGCCCGATTACCTCTGGCGCTTCCGTCCGGCGGGCCAATACGAGGCGATCAAGGAATCGGCTGGCAACCTGCGCGCCAATTAACTGTAGGCGATACCCAACAGCACAACGCCCAAACCGATCCGATAGATCACATAGGGCGTGAAGCTGACGCTGCGCAATAACCGCATCATCAGCGTCAGCGCCAAAAGCGCTGAAATAAAGGCGAACGCGGCCGCAATCGCCCCGTCGCGCAAAACGGCGGCGTTGGCTTCCAACGCGGCCTCTCCGGCCAAAAGCGTGCCGCTTTCTATGATCACCGGTATCGACATCAACATGGACAGGCGCGCCGCATCAGACCGGCCATACCCCATGAACCTTGCCCCGGTGATCGTAATGCCCGAACGCGAGGTGCCGGGAATAAGGGCAATCGCCTGCCACACGCCCATGACCATGGCATCACGCAGTGACCAATCCTTTGCATCTCGCGTGGTTTCACCCGCCTGATCGGACCAATAAAGCACGATCCCGAATACAAGCATTGTCCAACCGATCACGGTGATTGAGCGCATCTCATCGTCCAGACCTGTCAGGGTGAGTAAAACACCAAATGCCACAACAGGAATTGACGATACGAGCAAGAGAAAGGCCAGCTTGGAGCCTTCGGTGTCAATCTTGCCGGTCAATGCGCGCGGCAGGCTGGCTATGGCACCCCTGACATCGCTCCAGAAATACAGAATAACCGCGAACAGCGTCCCCACATGGACCGCCACATCAATCGCTTGTCCCTGATCATCAAGGCCGGTGAGATTCGGCAACAGAATCAGGTGACCGGAGGACGAAACCGGCAAGAACTCGGTTACGCCCTGAATTATGGCGACCAACAGAAGATGAAACAGCGGCATCGGCGAAGTCCCGCAAGGAAAGCTGGTCTAGCTATAACTGATTGAGATTGTGAGGAAAGTCATGATTTAAGTCCGATTCGGACTAAATTTATGAACAAAATACTACCTGTGCGCTCGCAGAAGACGGAATTTTTTAACATTAGGTAACTCTTTCTGACTTTAATTTATCAAGGGGTTGCTTTAGACAGGCTCGGCACAAGTCAATTCCGGAGGCCATGCCGTGGCAAAGCAACCGATGCTGAAGTTCGTTAATGTTGAGCGTGACATGCCCGAGAAACGGGCGGCGGACGCACGCAACAAGGATTTCCATGAGATCTACGCCGAGTTTGCCGATGCGAAGGCGAAAGAGCAGGCCAGCCGTTGCAGCCAATGCGGCGTGCCCTACTGCCAAAGCCATTGCCCGCTGCACAACAACATCCCCGACTGGCTGCGCCTGACGGCACAGGGACGGTTGCAGGAGGCGTATGATCTCAGCCAGGCCACCAATACCTTCCCGGAAATCTGTGGGCGTATCTGCCCGCAGGACCGTTTGTGCGAAGGCAACTGCGTGATCGAACAATCGGGTCATGGCACCGTGACGATCGGCGCGGTCGAGAAGTATATTACTGATACCGCATGGGACAAAGGCTGGGTTCAAGCCATCGCGCCCAAGGCGGAACGTGTTGAATCCGTTGGCATAATCGGTGCCGGCCCCGGCGGCCTGGCCGCCGCAGACGTGCTGCGCCGCGAAGGTGTACAGGTGACGGTTTATGACCGCTATGATCGCGGTGGCGGGCTGATGACCTACGGGATTCCAGGGTTCAAGCTGGAAAAAGACGTGGTCATGCGGCGCATGGAGCAGCTTGAAAAAGGTGGCGTTGAGTTCGTGATGAATTGCAACGTGGGCGAAGACATCACGTTCGAAGATATCCGCAACAAGCACAACGCCGTGCTGATCGCCACGGGCGTCTACAAAAGCCGCGATTTGCAAGGGCCGGGATCTGGCGCACAAGGGATCGTGCGGGCACTGGATTATCTAACTGCAAGTAATCGCTTGTCTTTTGGCGATGTCGTTCCTGAATACGATAGCGGCGAACTGAACGCCGAAGGCAAGAACGTGGTGGTTGTCGGCGGTGGCGATACCGCGATGGATTGCGTTCGCACGGCCATTCGCCAAGGGGCGAAATCGGTCAAATGCCTCTACCGCCGGGACCGGGACAACATGCCGGGATCGCAGCGCGAAGTGCAGAACGCCGAGGAAGAAGGCGTTATTTTTGAATGGCTTAGCGCGCCCAAAGGCTTTGTTGGCGACCCGGTGAGCGCGGTCAAAGTGCAGCAAATGCGCCTTGGTCAACCCGACGCTACAGGCCGCCAAAGCCCCGAACCCATCGAAGGTGCAGAGCATGACGAACCCGCCGATCTGGTGATCAAGGCGCTGGGCTTTGAGCCGGAAGACCTGCCAACCCTTTGGAATCAAAAGGAATTGGAAGTGACACGCTGGGGCACCGTCAAGGCCGATTTCGGCACCGGCAAGACCGCCATGGAGGGCGTTTATGCCGTGGGCGACATCGTGCGTGGCGCATCCTTGGTGGTTTGGGCGATCCGTGACGGACGCGACAGCGCGGCGGCAATTCTTGACCATCTGAACGCGGCGCAGACCGTCGCGGCGGAGTAAATTTTCGTACGACTCGTACGATGACCCCCGCAGTTTCGTACGAAAATCGGGGAGTCGGAACTGACCTTCGTACGAGTCGTACGAAACGGACACAAAGAACACCAAACAGGGCAACAGCCCTGACCCACCGGACGAAGGAAGGGTAAACGATGACGAAACTGGATCTGAACTGGAAAGCCACCGAGGAAGCCAAGCGCAAGTGGCTTTCGGAAAACGGCATGTACCACGAAAGCGAGGAACATTCTTCCTGCGGGGTGGGCCTTGTCGTGTCGGTCGATGGCAAACCCAGCCGCAAGGTTGTCGAGGCCGGGATCGAGGCGCTGAAAGCGATCTGGCACCGCGGTGCCGTGGACGCCGACGGCAAGACCGGCGATGGCGCGGGTATCCATGTGCAGATTCCCGTTCCTTTCTTCTATGACCAGATTCGCCGCACCGGCCACGAGCCTCGCGAAGATCAGTTGATGGCCGTGGGTCAGGTGTTCCTGCCGCGCACCGATTTTGGCGCGCAGGAGGCCTGCCGGACCATCGTGGAAACCGAAGTGCTGCGCATGGGGCATTCGATCTATGGCTGGCGGCATGTGCCGGTTGACGTGTCCTGCCTTGGGGAAAAGGCCAATGCGACCCGCCCCGAGATCGAACAAATCCTGATTTCAAATGCCAAGGGGATTGAGGAAGAGGAATTCGAGCGCGAGCTTTACGTCATTCGCCGCCGGATCGAGAAAGCCGCCGCCGCGCAAAGCATCAACGGGCTTTATATCGCCTCGTTGTCCTGCCGGAGCATCATCTACAAGGGCATGATGCTGGCCGAGCAGGTGGCGGTGTTTTATCCCGACCTGCAAGACGAGCGATTCAAGAGCGCCTTTGCGATCTATCACCAACGCTATTCCACCAACACCTTCCCGCAGTGGTGGCTGGCGCAACCCTTCCGCATGTTGGCCCATAACGGCGAGATCAACACCCTCAAGGGCAACGTCAACTGGATGAAAAGCCACGAGATCCGCATGGCCTCCAGTGCCTTTGGCGATATGGCGGATGACATCAAGCCCATCGTGCCGGGCGGGTCGAGCGACTCGGCCGCGTTGGATTCGGTGTTCGAGGTTCTGGTGCGTGCGGGCCGCAGCGCACCGATGGCCAAAACCATGCTGGTGCCGGAAAGCTGGTCGAAGCAGGCCGAGGAACTGCCCGTTGCATGGCGCGACATGTATTCCTACTGCAACTCGGTGATGGAGCCGTGGGACGGCCCCGCCGCCCTTGCGATGACCGATGGCCGCTGGGTCTGTGCCGGGCTGGACCGGAACGGGCTGCGCCCGATGCGTTACGTTGTGACGGGTGATGGCCTTGTTATTGCCGGGTCCGAGGCCGGGATGGTTTACGTGGACGAGGCGAGCATCGTTGAGAAAGGCGCGCTTGGCCCCGGTCAGATGCTGGCCGTGGACATGAAAAAGGGCATGTTGTTCCACGACACGGAAATCAAGGACAAGCTGGCCCGCGCCCTGCCCTTTGGCGATTGGGTCGGCAAGATCAACGACCTTGACGAAAAGCTGGCCGGGATTGCCGAAGTACCGCTTTTCACCGGGTCGGACCTGCGCCGTCGTCAGATCGCGGCGGGCTATTCGGTGGAGGAGCTGGAACAGATTCTTGCCCCCATGGCCGAGGACGGCAAGGAGGCGATTGCCAGCATGGGCGACGACACGCCCAGCGCGGTCTTGTCGAAAACCTATCGCCCGCTGAGCCACTTCTTCCGCCAGAACTTCAGCCAGGTGACGAACCCGCCGATTGACTCGCTTCGCGAGTTCCGGGTGATGAGCCTGAAAACGCGGTTCGGGAACCTCAAGAACGTGCTGGATGAATCGAGCGCGCAGACGGAAATCCTTGTGCTGGAAAGCCCCTTCGTGGGGAATGCCCAGTGGGACGAGTTGATGCGTCAGTTCCATGGGGACGTGGTTGAGATCGACTGTACCTTCGAAGCGGGCGAAGGCGCGCTGCGGGCGGGGCTTGAGCGTATCCGGGCCGAGGCCGAAGACGCGGTGCGCAGCGGTGCGGGACATCTGGTGCTGACTGATCAACATCTGGGTGAGGCCCGCGTGGGTATGCCCATGATCCTTGCGACAAGCGCGGTGCACAGCCACCTGACGCGCAAGGGGCTGCGGACCTTTACCAGCCTCAACGTGCGGTCGGCCGAATGCATCGACCCGCATTATTTCGCCGTGCTGATCGGTGCGGGCGCGACCGTGGTCAACGCCTATCTGGCCGAGGACAGCCTTGCCGACCGGATTGATCGCGGGTTGTTGGATGGCACGCTGACCGAGAATGTCGCGCGTTTCCGCGATGCGATTGATCAGGGTCTTCTGAAGATCATGTCGAAGATGGGGATTTCGGTGATCTCGTCCTATCGCGGGGGCCTTAATTTCGAGGCCGTCGGCCTGAGCCGGGCGATGTGCAACGAGTATTTCCCGGGCCTGACCAGCCGGATCAGCGGCATCGGCGTGAGCGGTATTCAAAGCAAGCTGGAGGAGGTGCACCGGCAAGCCTTCCAGGGCGGCAAGGATGTGTTGCCGATTGGCGGCTTCTACAAGATGCGCAAGAGCGGCGAGACCCATGCCTGGGGCGCGCAGACCATGCATATGATGCAGATGGCCTGTAACACTGCCTCTTACGAGTTGTGGAAGCGGTATTCGACCGCGATGCAGGCCAACCCGCCGATTCACCTGCGCGACCTGATGGCGATCAAGCCGATGGGCGATGCGATCCCCTTGGAAGAGGTGGAAAGCGTCACCGCGATCCGCAAGCGGTTTGTCACGCCGGGGATGAGCCTTGGGGCGCTCAGCCCCGAGGCGCACAAGACCCTGAACGTGGCGATGAACCGGATCGGCGCGCGGTCGGACAGTGGCGAAGGCGGGGAAGACCCGGCGCATTTCGTGCCCGAGCCCAATGGCGACAACCCCAGCGCCAAGATCAAGCAGGTCGCTTCGGGCCGGTTCGGCGTGACCGCCGAGTATCTGAACCAGTGCGAGGAGCTTGAGATCAAGGTGGCGCAGGGCGCCAAGCCCGGTGAGGGTGGTCAGCTTCCGGGGATGAAGGTGACGGACCTGATCGCACGCCTGCGGCATTCGACCAAGGGTGTGACCCTGATTTCACCGCCGCCGCACCACGATATTTATTCCATCGAGGATCTGGCGCAGCTGATTTATGACCTCAAGCAGATCAACCCGACGGTGAAGGTCACCGTGAAGCTGGTGGCACAATCGGGCGTGGGCACGATTGCCGCCGGTGTGGCCAAGGCCAAGGCGGATGTGATCCTGATCTCGGGGCACAATGGCGGCACCGGGGCCAGCCCGGCCACCTCGATTAAATATGCCGGTCTGCCGTGGGAGATGGGCATCACCGAGGCGCATCAGGTTCTGTCGATGAACAAGCTGCGTGACCGGATCACCCTGCGAACCGATGGTGGTTTGCGCACCGGGCGCGACATCGTCATGGCCGCGATGATGGGGGCCGAGGAATATGGCATCGGCACCGCCGCATTGATCGCCATGGGCTGTATCATGGTGCGTCAGTGCCAATCGAACACCTGCCCCGTGGGCGTGTGTACGCAGGACGAAAGCCTGCGCGCCAAGTTCACCGGCAATGCCGACAAGGTGGTGAACCTGATCACCTTCTACGCGCAGGAAGTGCGCGAGGTGCTGGCCAGCATCGGCGCGCGCAGTCTGGACGAGGTGATCGGGCGGGCCGACCTGTTGACACAGGTCAGCCGCGGCAACGCGCATCTCGACGATCTGGACCTCAACCCGATGCTGATCACCGTGGATGGCGCCAAGGACATCACCTATGACCGGGATCGCCCACGCAACCCGGTGCCCGACACGCTGGACGCCGAGATCGTGCGCGATGCACAGCGGTTCCTTGAGGACGGCGAGAAAATGCAGCTTCACTACGCGGTGCAGAACACGCACCGGACGGTGGGCACGCGGGTTTCCAGCCACATCGTGCAGAACTTCGGCATGCGCAACAGCCTGCAACCCAACCACCTGACGGTGAAACTGTCGGGGAGTGCGGGGCAGTCGCTGGGCGCCTTTGCGGCGCCGGGCCTGAAGATCGAGGTCTCGGGCGATGCCAACGACTATGTCGGCAAGGGCCTGTCGGGGGGCACCATCGTGGTGCGCCCGCAACAAGCCAGCCCGCTTGTCGCCGCCGACAACACGATCATCGGCAACACGGTGCTTTACGGCGCGACCGAAGGCTATCTTTTCGCGGCTGGCCGTGCCGGTGAGCGTTTCGCGGTACGGAACAGTGGCGCGAAAGTGGTGGTCGAGGGCTGTGGCTCTAACGGGTGTGAATACATGACCGGGGGTGTTGCCGTGATCCTTGGCAGCATCGGCGCGAACTTTGGTGCCGGGATGACCGGCGGCATGGCCTATCTCTATGATCCCGAGGGGACCGTCGCAAACCTGATCAACATGGAATCGCTGGTCACTTGCCCGGTCACACAGGACCATTGGCTTGCCGAGCTGGAGGAACTGGTGGAACGCCACGCCGCCGAAACCGGCAGCCGCAAGGCACAGGAAATCCTGCAATACTGGGACGTGGAGAAGGGCAACTTCCTTCAGGTTTGCCCCACCGAGATGCTGGACAAGCTGGCGCATCCGCTGGGCATAGAAGAGGATGCCATCCCGGCCGAATAATAACGCGATAAGGCACCATTTAAGTCTTATTTAAGCCCCGTTTGCGAACAATGCTGCGGCATTGTCAAACGCAAGCGGGGCTTATTCGTGTCGGAGACTGTCAAAACCATCGTTCATGACGGGCCGCTGCGTGTTCTGTACGCACCGGGCCGCAATGACACCTTGGTCATCAGTTGTTCCGGCGTGGGACCGACCGCAAGACGCCTCCGCCCCCGGAATTTTCCGGGATGGCGACCGCAGAGGGTGAAAATCATGTGCTGTTCGTGATCGACGAAAGCCGATCATGGTTGAACAGCCCCGGTATGGCCGAACGCCTGATCGCAACCATTGAAGACGTCGCCTTGCAGATCGGTGCAAAGCGCCTGGTGGGTCTTGGCAATTCGATGGGGGCAACGATGCTGTTGCACCTGTCGCGCGACGTGGCATTCGATACGATCCTGGCCTTTACCCCGCAGTATTCAGTCGATCCCGCCATCGTGCCAGAGGAGCGCCGCTGGCGTTTTTTCCGGCGGCAGATCGAGAATTTCCGCTTTCCTGCTGTGCAAGGTTTGCGGCCTGAGAAGACGGCCTATTTCATCTTGCACGGCGATGAGGCCGATGAGTTGATCCATGCCCTTCGGTTTCCACCCTCTCAAAGAGTGTCGCATCTTATCCTCCCGGGGTATGGGCATCGCCTTGCCATCAAATTGAAAAGGAAAGGCGCGTTGCCGACACTCGTCAATCTGGCGATCGAGGGGCGGCATCATCGCCTTGGCAAAAGATTGATGCGCTTGGGTGCGATACCGCGGCACATCTTCGAAGCGGATCGTGATGGGTTCGAGACATCCGACATCAATAGCGCCGCCTGACCGGGGCGCGACAATTGCATCGCACGGCACCGCGCTATAGCAAGTGAGATATGGCCAAGCGGACATCCAAAACCAACAGGAAAACCAAAGCACGCCGGTTTCAACCGCTGCGCTGGCTGCGGCGGTGGCTGTTTCGGTTGTTCCTTGTGGTTGCGGCTGTCGTTCTGTTGGCCGTGGCGGCCTATCGCGTGATCAACCCGCCAGTGACGATTTACATGATGCAGGAAAAATGGCGGCTGGGCACGCTGGACCGACAGTGGGTGCCACTGGAGGGGGTGGCCCCGGTCATGGCGCGGTCGGTCGTGGCGGCCGAGGATGCGAATTTCTGTCAGCACTGGGGTTTCGATATGTCGGCCATCCGCGATGCTATCGCCGATGGCGGCACGCGCGGGGCCTCGACCCTGAGCCAACAGGTGGTGAAGAACGTCTATCTCTGGCATGGCCGCTCATGGCCACGCAAGGCGCTGGAGGCGGCGATTACCCCGCTGGTCGAGGCGATCTGGCCCAAGCGGCGGATCATCGAGGTTTATCTCAATGTGGCCGAGTTCGACGAAGGCGTATTCGGCGTGGAGGCCGCCGCGCGGCATTACTTTGGCGTCGGCCCCGAGGCCCTGACCCCGGTACAGGCCGCGCGGCTGGCCGCGGTGCTGCCCGCCCCCAAAGACCGCAATGCGGCACGGCCCTCACGCTGGCTCAGGACACGGGCGGCGGGCATCATGGACGGGGCGGCCACGATCCGCCGTGACGGTCGCGCGGCATGCTTCGAGGATTGAAAACCCCGCGCTTTCACGGCATGGAGGGGTATCCCTTTTTCGACGCAAGGTTTGAATGACGCATGGCCAAGCTGTATCACGTTCCGTTGTCTCCATTCTGTCGCAAGGTCCGGCTGAGCCTTGCCGAGAAGAAGATCGAATGTGAGCTGGTCGAGGAGCGCTATTGGGAGGAAAACCCCGATTTCCTACGGCGCAATCCTGCCGGGAAAGTGCCGATCCTGAAGATCGACGGCAAGACCATGGCCGAAAGCGCGGCGATCTGCGAATACCTTGAAGAGAAATACCCCGAGCCGAGCCTGATGCCGAAAAGCGCCGATGCACGGTATGAGGTGCGGCGGCTGGTATCGTGGTTCGACGACAAGTTCCATCACGAGGTCACCTCGAAACTGCTGTACGAGCGGGTCAACAAGAAGGTGATGAAACAGGGTTTCCCGGACAGTACCAACGTCAAGGCCGGGGCCAAGGCGATCAAATATCATCTGGATTACATGGCGTGGCTGCTGGACCATCGCCGGTGGCTGGCGGGGGACGTGATGACGCTGGCCGATTTCGCCGCCGCCGCGCATCTGAGTTCGCTGGATTATATCCGGGACGTGGATTGGAACCGCAGTGATACGGTGAAGGATTGGTACGCCAAGATCAAATCACGCCCGGCGTTTCGGGGGATTTTGGCCGACCAGGTGCCCGGCTTCCCGCAGCCGCCGCATTATGCCGATCTGGATTTCTGAGATCGGGGGCGTTGCCCCCCGGCCTGCGGCCTCCCCCCAGAGTATTTCGGGAAAGATGAAATGGACGGGTTGAAGGACAGATTGGTGGCCCGGGCCCTTGAGGAAGGGTTCGATGCCTGCCGCATCTGCCGGCCATGGGACGTGGGGCAGGTGCCGCCGCGTTTGGCCGCATTTCTAGACAAGGGGTACCACGGGCAGATGGGATGGCTGGCCGAGCGGAGCCATTGGCGGGGGGATCCTCATGCGCTGTGGCCCGAGGCGCGGTCGGTGATCGTGTTAGGCGAGAGTTATACGCCGAAGGACGACCCGATGGCGACGCTGGAGCGGGGCGATCTGGCAACCATTTCGGTTTATGCGCGCAATAAGGATTATCACGACACGGTCAAGAAGCGGCTGAAGCGATTGGCGCGGTGGTTGATTGCCGAGGCGGGTGGCGAGGTGAAGGTGTTTGTCGATACCGCGCCTGTGCCGGAGAAGCCGCTTGGGCAGGCTGCGGGGTTGGGATGGCAGGGCAAGCACACCAATCTGGTGAGTCGTCAGCTGGGCAGTTGGTTTTTCATCGGCTCGGTGTTCACGACGCTGGAAATCGACACTGATCCTGCGGAAGTGGATCATTGTGGGTCATGCCGGGCCTGTCTGGATATTTGCCCGACGGAGGCCTTTCCGGCGCCTTACCAGCTGGATGCGCGGCGCTGTATTTCTTACCTGACGATCGAACATAAGGGCCCGGTGGACGAGGAACTGCGCGGCAAGATGGGTAACCGGATTTATGGCTGTGACGATTGTCTGGCGGTCTGTCCTTGGAACAAGTTTGCCCAAGAGGCGCGTGAGGTGAAGTACCATGCGCGCGAGGATTTGACCGCGCCGAAGCTGGCGGAGTTGGCCGGGTTGGACGATGCCGGGTTTCGTGCGCGGTTTTCGGGCAGCCCGATCAAGCGGATCGGGCGGGATCGGTTCGTGCGCAATGTGCTTTATGCGGTTGGCAATTCCGGCGACCCGGCGCTGATTGGTGTGGCGCAGGGGCTGTGCGACGATCCCGACGCCACGGTGGCGGATGCGGCGCGATGGGCGGTCAAGCGACTGCGCCATGCCGCAAACGGGATGGAATAGACCCTCAAACACGCTAAACCCATGCCGAACGTGATGAGGAGTGACGTGCATGGCTTTGCTTTTGGGGGTGGATACCGGGGGCACCTACACCGATGCGGTGTTGATCCGTGACGAGCGGGACGTGGTGGCCAGCGCCAAGTCATTGACCACGCGGCATGACCTGTCGGAAGGGATCGGCAAGGCGGTGGAGGCCGTGTTGCAAACCAGCGGCGCGGATGTGGGTGACATCGGCATGGCCTCGCTTTCGACCACCCTGGCGACGAACGCATTGGTCGAGGGTCAGGGCGGGCGGGCCGGGTTGGTCTATGTCGGGTTTCGCGAGGGCGATTTGGCCGCGCATGGCTTACAGGAGGTCTTGGCGGGCGACCCGGCACTGGTGATTGCTGGCGGGCATAGCTATGCCGGGAGTGAGGCCGCGCCGCTGGATGAAACGACGCTTTTGGCATGGTTAGAGACTGATCCGGCGGCGTCTGCCTATGCCGTGGCCAGCCAGTTCGCCACCCGCAATCCCGCGCATGAACAGCGCGTGGCGGAGCTTATCCGGGAGGTGACGGGGCGGCCTGTGTCGTGTTCCCATCACCTGTCGGCCAAGCTGAATGGGCCGAAGCGGGCGCTGACGGCGCTGCTCAATGCGCGGCTGATCGGAATGATCGCGCGGTTGATCGAAAAGGCCGAGGGGAAGTTGCAGGATTTCGGCATTGACGCACCCCTGATGGTGGTGCGGGGCGATGGTGCACTGATTTCGGCAGAACAGGCCCGTGAAAAACCCATCGAAACGATCCTGAGCGGGCCAGCGGCAAGTATCGTCGGCGCGCGGTGGATGACCGGGGCGGATCATGCGCTGGTCTCGGACATCGGGGGGACGACAACGGATGTGGCCGTGCTGCGCGATGGGCGGCCGATGATCGACCCGGCGGGCGCGCAGGTGGGGCCGTGGCGCACCATGGTGGAGGCCGTGGCGATGCGCACCACGGGCCTTGGCGGCGATAGTGAAGTGCATGTCAACGACGAGGGGTTGCAAGGCGGCGTCACGCTTGGCCCCCGCCGGGTGGTGCCGGTCAGCCTGATGGCGCAGGAGGCGCCGGAGGTCGTGCATGACATGCTGGAGGAACAACTGCGCAACTCGGCGCCGGGGGAATATGACACGCGGTTCGTTCGGGCCGTGCCGGGGATGGAGGCAGGCGGGTTGCAGACCCGCGATGCCGCACTTTTGGAGCGTATCGGCGACACGGTACAGCCGCTTGGCAAGGTTCTGAGAACCCGGATGGAAGCAGGGGCGCTAAAGCGGCTTGTAGCGCGGGGCTTGGTGCAGGTGTCGGGTGTCACGCCGTCGGACGCGGCGCATGTTCTGGGGCGGCTGGATGCGTGGGATAGCGAGGCCGCGCAGAAGGCGCTGGAGCTGATTGGGCGCAAGCGCACGGGGGTGGGCACGCGTCTTTGTCCCGAACCAGCGAAGTTGGCGCAAATGATCGTGGATCGACTGACGTTTCAGACGAGTTTGGCCTTGTTAGAGACTGCTTTTGCCGAAGAAGAGGTAGAGTTTGGCCTACCCCCCGCCGACCTGGCGCGGCATGTCCTGATGCAGCGCGGCCTTGATGGGCATCGCGGATTGGTGCGGCTGGACACCGGGCTTGATGTGCCGGTGGTGGGGCTTGGGGCCTCGGCGCCCAGTTACTATCCGGCGGTCGGGGAGCGTTTGGGCTGTCGGATGATCCTGCCGCAGCACGCGGCAGTGGCCAATGCCATCGGCGCGGTGGTGGGGCGCGTGACGATCCGGCGGGCGGGTACGGTGACTTGCCCCGCCGAAGGCAAGTTCCGGGTGCATACCGACGAGAACCCCAAGGATTTCACCAATGCGGAGGAGGCCATGGAGGCCCTGCGCAGCATTCTGGAGGAGGAAGCGCGTCGTGACGCCGACGCAGCGGGGGCGTTGGATGTGCATGTGATCGTATCGAAGGATATCAAATCGGCGCAGGCAGAAGCGCGTGAGGTGTTTCTTGAGGCGACGATCACGGTCGAGGCCAGCGGGCGGCCCCGGATCGCAGGGTAGGCACGAAAAAGGGGGCCGCGCAGGCCCCCTTCTCTATTTGCTTGTTGGCTGAGATCAGTCGAGCTTGCGTTCGATCTCCTCGCGCTCGAAAATCTCGATGACATCGCCCGGGCGAATATCTTCGTAGTTCTCGAAGGCCATGCCGCATTCCTGACCCGACTGCACTTCGCTGACTTCGTCCTTGAAGCGCTTGAGGGTTTTCAGCGTGCCTTCGTGGATCACCACATCGTCACGCAGCAGGCGCACACCGGCGGAGCGGCGCGCGATGCCTTCGGTGACAAGACAGCCAGCCACTTTGCCGACGCCGGTGACCTTGAAGACCTCGCGAATCTCGGCGTAGCCGATGAATTTCTCGCGAATCTCGGCCCCGAGCAGACCGCTGGCCGCCGCTTTCACGTCATCCACGAGGTCGTAGATCACGCTGTAGTAGCGAATCTCGACGCCCTTCTGGTTGGCGCTGTTGCGGGCCGGGGCATTGGCCCGGACGTTGAAGCCCAGAACCGGCGCACCGCTGGCCTCGGCCAGACCGACATCGGATTCGGTGATGGCACCAACGCCCGAGTGCAGCACGCGCACGCGCACCTCTTCGTTGCCGATTTTCTCCATCGCCTGAACGATCGCCTCGGCGCTGCCCTGCACGTCGGCCTTGACCAGAACCGGCAGTTCCTTGACGTTCTCGTCTTCCTTGGCCTTCGCCAGAAGCTGTTCCAGCGAGGTACCGGCCCCGGCGGCAGCGCGTTTTTCCTTGGCTGCTTTTTCGCGGTACTCGGCGATTTCGCGGGCCTGACCCTCGGATTTGACGACGTTGAGGACATCGCCCGCCTCGGGCGTACCGTTGAGACCCAGAACCTCGACCGGAACCGACGGCCCGGCCTCTTTCACACGCTCACCGCGGTCATTGATCAGGGCACGGACCTTACCGTATTGCTCGCCCACGACGAAGATGTCGCCCTGGTGCAGGGTGCCGCGTTGGACCAGAACGGTGGCAACGGGGCCACGGCCAACGTCAAGCTGTGCCTCGATCACGGCGCCTTCGGCGGCGCGGTCGGGGTTGGCTTTCAGTTCGAGAATCTCGGCTTGAAGCGCGATCGCTTCGAGCAGTTCATCAAGACCAGCCCCGGTGACGGCGGACACTTCGACATCCTGCACGTCACCCGACATCGCCTCGACGATGACTTCGTGCTGCAAGAGATCGGTGCGGACCTTATCGGGGTTCGCCTCGGGCTTGTCGCATTTGTTGATCGCCACGATCATCGGCACTTCGGCGGCCTTGGCGTGGTTGATGGCCTCGATGGTCTGCGGCATGACCGCGTCATCGGCGGCGACAACCAGCACGACGATATCCGTCACCTGAGCCCCGCGCGAGCGCATCGAGGTAAAGGCCGCGTGGCCGGGTGTATCGAGGAACGACAGGACCGCGCCGCTATCGGTAGTCACCTGGTAGGCGCCGATGTGCTGGGTGATCCCCCCGGCCTCGCCCGACACGACCTTGGCGTCGCGGATGGCGTCCAGAAGCGAGGTTTTCCCGTGGTCCACGTGGCCCATGATGGTGATCACCGGCGGACGCGGTTTCAGGTCTTCGTCCTTGTCCTCGACTTGGTGAATGACGTCTTCAACGTCCGAATCGGACACGCGAACAACGCGGTGGCCGAATTCCTCGATGATCAGTTCGGCGGTATCTGCGTCGATGGTCTGGTTTTGCGTGACCATCATGCCGTTGTTCATCAGTGCCTTGACGACATCGCCGACACGCTCGGCCATACGGTTGGCCAGCTCGGAAACGACAATCGCCTCGGGCAGTTGCACGTCGCGCACGACCTTTTCGCGCTGTTCGCCGCCACCCATGGCCTTCTGGCGCGCGCGCTCTTGCTTGCGCTTCATCGCGGCGAGGGATTTCTGACGCCCGCCTTCACCGCCCGAAAGCGCCTGATTGAGGGTCAGCTTGCCCGAGCGGCGACCATCGTCACCACCCCGACGGCCCTTGCCGCCGCGCGGTTGCTGTTGCTCACGCTCTTTTTCCTTGCGCGGTGCGGGTTTGGGCGCGGCGCGCGCAGGTTCCGGCGCGGGGGCGGCGGCCGCTTTCTGGGCGGCTTCCTCGGCCTCGCGGCGCTTGCGTTCTTCTTCCTCGGCCTTGGCCTTGGCGCGTTCCTCGGCCTCGCGTTGTTCGCGTTCCTTGGCCTCGGCCTCTTCGCGGCGGCGCTGGCGCTCTTCCTCGCGGGCCTTTTCCTCGGCTTCACGCTTGGCGGCTTCTTCCGCCTCGCGTTCTTTCGCGGCCTGAAGCGCCTTCATGCGGCGCTCCATCTCGGAGTCGGAGATACCGGCGGGCCGCTTCTTGGGGTCGCCCACAGGCGTATTCGGCTTGTTCCCCGAGGCCCCGGCCGCACCCGGCTTGGCGCCCGGTTTCAC
Source organism: Roseovarius bejariae (assembly GCF_009669325.1). Taxonomy (NCBI): domain Bacteria; kingdom Pseudomonadati; phylum Pseudomonadota; class Alphaproteobacteria; order Rhodobacterales; family Roseobacteraceae; genus Roseovarius; species Roseovarius bejariae. The sequence goes on along the minus strand of NZ_SZWE01000001.1, from coordinate 1,901,623 downwards.
AACGCGCTTGCGCTTCGTCTCCACCACGACGTTCTTGGTCCGCCCATGGCTGAAGCTCTGCTTCACGTTCCCCGACCGGGGACCGCCACGCACACCCAATGTTTTCTTACCGTCGTTGTCGCTCATCAGCTTCTACTTCCTTTCCGGCGGGTCTTTTCGCCGTTCGAGACGCGCAGGCCCTTCAACCTTGCCGCCTCCTCTACAACACGTTGGGCCAAACCTCCAGCGTGCAGTGCCGCATGCACCGCGGTTTGTCGCCCAAAAGCCCGCCCCAGTTCTTCGGCTGTCAGCCAGCCAATGAAAGAACCGCCATATGGCGTGCTCAATTTCGATTTTCCACGCTCTGATCCGTCACTCGCCTGGATCAGAATTTCGGCCTCGTCCTTGGCAAGCCAATCCTTGACCTTTTCATACCCCGATACGGCGTGCCCACCCTTACGGGCGAGGCTTATCAGGTTCACAACGCGCTCGGCCAGTTGCTGTTCGACCAGTGCCGGAAGATCCTCGGGGACCTTGACGGCTTGCCGGGCGGCGCGGGCGAACAGGCCCTTCTGCGCCGCTTTGCTCAAGGCCGCAGGATCAGCCGACACCCAGATGCCACGCCCGGGCAGTTTCCCGGCGATATCCGGGGCAATCTGCCCTTCGGGACCGACCACGAACCGGATCAACCCCGACGCTGGCCGCACCTCGCCGGTGGCAATGCACTTGCGTTCGGGACCGTCCGTGCGATCCTTGGGTTGCCCGCCGCGACCCATCAGGTGCCTCTCGGGGCCTGACGGATCAGGCCCCGGCCTCCTCGGATGCGAAGACATCTTCGGCCTCGTCGCTTTCGGCCTCTTCTTCGGCCTCGGCTTCGAGTTCCGACGGATCGACCCAGCCCAGCATGACACGCGCGGTCATGACCATGTTCTGCGCCTCGTCAAGCGACACATCGAAGGGTTCAAGCAAACCTTCGTCCTTGACGCGTTCACCGTCGACGGTGGTCCAACCGCCGGCAAGCTCCCAGTCGGCGCAGGTTGCGAAATCTTCCAGCGTTTTCACGCCATCCTCGGCCAATGCCTGTACCATCTGGGGTGTCAGGCCTTCGAAATCAATAAGGCTGTCTTCGGCGCCCAGTTCGCGGGCCTTTTCAAGGGCCGCGGTCGCCTGTGCCTCAAGCACGTCACGGGCGCGGGCCTGAAGCTCGTTCGCGGTGTCTTCATCCACCCCGTCGATGACCAGCAGTTCGTCAACCTCGACATAGGCCACCTCTTCGAGGTTGGTGAAGCCTTCGGACACCAAAAGCTGCGCGAAGAATTCATCAAGGTCCAGCGTATCCATGAAGAGCTTGGTACGGGTTTCGAACTCTTTCTGACGGCGCTCGGAATCTTCCGCCTCGGTCATGATGTCGATGTCGAGGCCGGTCAGCTGGCTGGCCAGACGCACGTTCTGACCCCGCCTGCCGATGGCCAGCGAAAGCTGATCCTCGGGGACGACAACCTCGATGCGCTCGGCCTCTTCGTCCAGAACCACCTTGGAGACCTCGGCGGGCTGCAACGCGTTGACCAAGAAGGTCGGCTGATCTTCGTTCCAGGGGATGATATCGATCTTTTCGCCCTGAAGTTCGTTCACGACGGCCTGAACGCGGCTACCGCGCATACCCACACAGGCACCCACCGGATCAATCGAACCATCGTGAGAGATCACGGCGATCTTGGCACGGCTGCCCGGATCGCGAGCGACGGCCTTGATGTCGATGATGCCGTCGTAGATTTCCGGCACTTCCATCTTGAACAGTTCCGCCATGAATTCCGGTGCGGTGCGGCTCAGGAAAATCTGCGGGCCGCGGGCCTCACGGCGCACATCCTTGATGTAGCAGCGGATGCGGTCATTCGGGCGATAGCTTTCGCGACCGATCTTTTCGTTGCGGCGCAGGATGGCCTCACCCCGGCCCACATCGACGATGACGTTACCGTATTCCTCGCGCTTGACCACGCCGTTGATGATGGTGCCGACTCGATCCTGGAATTCTTCGAACTGGCGGTCACGTTCGGCTTCGCGGACCTTTTGCAGGATCACCTGTTTCGCCGATTGCGCGGCGATCCGACCCATATCGACGGGCGGCACTTCTTCGATGAACTGGTCGCCGACCTTGGGGTCGTCGAGGTATTGCTTGGCCTGTTCGACGGTCATCTCGGCCTGATAGTTTTCAACCTCGTCGTCCTCGACCACGCTGCGCACGCGGGTAAAGGTGGCGCGGCCTGTCTTGCGGTCGATGCTGACGCGGATGTCCATCTCGGCGCCGTAGCGGCTTTTGGCGGCGCGGGCGAGGCTTTCTTCCATCGCTTCGATCACCAACGACGGGTCGATCATTTTTTCACGGGCCACGGCCTCGGCGGTTTGCAACAGCTCAAGCTGGTTTGCAGAGGTAATTGCCATTGTCTCAGTCCTCCTCAGACTCGGACCCTGAGGTCTCGATCTCGTCATAATGGTCTTCGTTCAGTGTGCCCGCGTCCTTGCGGGCCTTCAGCATGTCCTTGATCAGCTCATCGGTCAGCACCAGCTTGGCATCGGCCAGCCAATCGAATTGCAGGCCAACGGTGCCTTCTTCGATATTGATGAGCACGTCGTTGTCCTCGACCCCGGCCAGAACGCCCTTGAAGCGTTTGCGCCCGTCGATCATTTCGGATGTTTCCAGCTTTGCCTCGTAGCCCTCGAATTCCTCGAAATCCTTGAGGCGGGTCAGGGGGCGGTCGATTCCGGGGCTGGAAACCTCCAGGGTATAGGCATCGGTCAGCGGGTCTTCGACATCCAGAACCGCGCTGACGGCGTTCGAGATGTCGGCGCAATCATCCACTTCGATGCCGCCCTCGGGTTTCTCGGCCATGATCTGAAGCGTGTTGGTCTTGCCGCCCATCAGGCGCACGCGCACCAGTTCATACCCCATGTCCTCGATGACGGGGGTGATGATCTCGGCCATGCGGCGATCAATGGCTGTCTTGGCGATCAGGTCGTTGCTCATCAGTCTTTCAAACACAAAAAAACGGGCGCGCGGCCCGTCGATATTTCCCGGTGGAGCGCCGGGTTTGGACCCCAACGCGCCGCTGTTGAAAGGGGATATACGCCTTGGTGGCTGAGTCTGCAAGGGGCTTGGAAGACCTAAAACCACACCGACGCGACACTGACGAAATACCGACGTTTCACAGACAGATATTATTGCTTTTTTCCAAAGGCTTACGCCCCACGCCCCAAACGGTCCATGACCTTGACCAGTTCGGCACTGATTCCCGGTTCGGACAGGGCGTGGCCGGCGACCGGGATCATGCGCAGGCTGGCGTTGGGCCAGTTCTGTACCAGACGCCAGGCCGAGGCGGGCGGACAGATCATGTCGTATCGGCCTTGTACGATGGTGCCGGGGATATGGGCGATCTTGGGCATGTCCTCGTGAATCTGGCCATCGCGCTCAAGGAAGCCGCCGTTGATAAAATAATGGTTTTCCAATCGTGCGAAGGCATGGGCATACTCGGCCGGGCTGTCGATTGTGGCCCCGTTGGAATGCACCGTGGCCAAGGCATTTTCCCAAGCCGACCAAGCCTTTGCATGGCGGATTTCCTCGGTGCGATTGCCGGAAAACAGCCGCCGGTGATAGGCCGCGATCATATCGTCGCGCTCATCTTCCGGGATCAGCTCACAAAACCGCGCCCATGTTTCGGGCCAGAATCGCCCGGCGCCACCGCCATAGAACCAGTCCAGTTCGGCCCGCGTCATGGTAAAGACCCCGCGCAGCGCCAGATGCCGCACCGGACCGGGATGCGCCTGTGCATAGATCAGGGCCAACGTCGCGCCCCAGCTTCCGCCGAAAACGATCCACTCGTCGATCTTCAGGGTTTCGCGGATGCGTTCGATATCCGCCACCAAGTGCCACGTGGTGTTCGCCTCGACGCTGGCATGCGGTTTCGACCGGCCACAGCCGCGTTGATCAAAGAGGATGATTCGATAGACATTCGGATCGAAATACCGGCGCATCGCCGGGCTGCATCCACCACCCGGGCCTCCGTGCAGCACGACAACCGGCAGGCCATCCTTGCTACCGGATTGCTCTATATAAATCTCGTGACCATCGCCCACGTCCAGCATCCGACGATCAAAAGGCTCGATCGGCGGGTAAAGATACTGGACTGCGCTCTTTTGGCCTGAGAATTTATCCATGACCGTCCTATATAGAGGGGCCGGACCACATGAGCATATGGAGAGCAGAATGCAAGCCGCTCAAACTACGATCGACCCAGCCGAGGTTGCCAAGTTCGAGGCCATGGCCGCCGAATGGTGGGACCCAAACGGTAAATTCAAGCCGCTGCACATGCTCAACCCCTGTCGTCTGGGTTATATCACATCACAGATCGCCGCCGAGTTCGACAGGGATTTGAACAGCGAAAATCCGTTCGCGGACCTGCGGATTCTCGACATCGGCTGTGGCGGCGGGTTGTTGTCCGAACCCATGGCGCGGCTTGGGGCCGAAGTGGTGGGCGCGGATGCCGCCGGGGGCAACATCCCCGTGGCGCAAGTCCACGCCGAGCAATCGGGCCTGACCATCGACTATCGCCACACCACCGCCGAGGCCCTTGCCGACGCCGGTGAGCGGTTCGACGTGGTGTTGAACATGGAGGTGGTGGAGCATGTGGCCGACCCCTTGGCCTATCTCACCGCCTGCCAGACCCTTCTCAAGCCCGGTGGTTTGCATATCTGTTCGACGATCAACCGCAACGCCAAGAGCTTTGCCATGGCGATCGTGGGCGCGGAATACGTCATGCGGTGGCTGCCCAAGGGGACGCATGAGTGGAACAAGTTCATCACCCCGGATGAGCTTTATTCGCTGATCGAAAAGGCGGGGCTGACGCCGGTGGATCGCAAGGGGTTCGTCTTTAACCCGGTCTCTTGGCAATGGTCGCTGTCGGCCAAGGACATGAGCGTGAATTATGTCACGGCCAGTGTGAAACCCGCCTAATCGGACTCAAGCTTGGTTCGCAGTTCCCGCAGGACAGGCAGCGTGGTGCGCACCTTGTCCTCACCGACGTCGCGGACCAGTTCGGTGATCATCGGCGTGATTGCGGCAATCGCCGCATCGCGGGCCTGACGGCCTGCGGGGCTGATCGCCACCATCTTGCGGCGGGCGTCATCCCAATCGGGGCGGATATGCACGTAGCCCGCCCATTCCAACTTACTGAGTGTGTTGGTCATGGCGCCGCGCGTGACGTGGAAACTCTTGGCCAGTTGTGCCGGGCTGCGCTCCCCTCCGGCGCGGGCAAGGTGATTGAGAACCGAAAAATGCGAGATTTCCATGCCCTTGGGCAAAACGCGGCTCAGCCGGTTCCGGATCAATTGCTCATCGGTGAGAATCTCGCTGAACAGGGCGACAGCAAGGGAATTGATCGAGGCTTCACTCATTCACGGACCATCGAATTGGGGCGCCTTTTGCAGGGACGGGATGCGTTGACGTGCTTGTGCCACCTTACCCAAGTCGAGATCAACGTAAATGACACCCGGATCGGTGCCGCCATCGGCGATCACCTCGCCCCAAGGCGCGACGGCAAGGGAATGGCCGTAAGTCTGGCGCGCTTTACCGCGGGTCGCGTTGTGGCTGCCGGTTTGCGCAGGCGCGAGAACGTAAGAGCCGGTTTCAATGGCCCGGGCGCGCAGCAAAACCTCCCAATGGGCCTCGCCTGTGACGGGGGAGAAGGCCGAAGGAATGGTCAGGATGTCGGCCCCCGCTTGCGCAAGGGCGCGGTATAGGTAAGGGAACCGGACGTCGAAACAGACGGTCATGCCGATTTTGCCAAACCCGGTATCGGCCAAGACGGCCTTTTTCCCCGGCCTGTAGCCTGCGGATTCGCGGTAGGTTTCGGAGTCGGAAACCTGCACGTCGAACATGTGGATCTTGTCATAGCGCGCCGTGATCTCGCCCATGGGGTCGATCAGGAAGGAGCGGTTGGCAAAGCGCCCGTCGGCATCATTGGTCTTGAGCGCAAGAGAGCCGATCAGGAGCCAGATGCCATGTTTCCTGGCGCGGGCGCGCAGACCGGCCAAGGTTGGGTCGTCTGCTTCGTGGCACAGGACCTCTTGTTGCCGTGTCCGGCTGGCCGAGACACAGTTCGTCACCTCCGGGGTGAGGATAAACTGCGCCCCGTGCGCGGCGGCCTGATCCACATAGTCGCATGTGACCGCGAGGTTTTCTTCGGGATCATCACTACTGTTAAGCTGTATCAGGGCCGCTTTCATACGCTTCACCCCTGTAAAAGCGGGTCAAGTTTTCCGGCGCGATCAAGCGCGTAAAGCTCATCACAGCCGCCGACGTGGGTTTCGCCCACGAAAATCTGGGGCACGGTGCGCCCGCCGTTGGCCCGCTGGATCATCTCGGGCTTGCGCGCGGGATCAACCAGCACGTCGATTTCGGAAAAATTGATACCCTTTTGCTTCAAAAGGCGCTTGGCCGCGTGACAGAAGCCGCAGAGCGGCGATGTGTAAATCTCGACAGGTTGCATAACGTGTTCCCTTGGCTGTTCGCAGGGAACTTAGGCGTCCTTGGCCACGCGTGCCAGTGTCAGAACGTTCACGCCCGCGGCACCGCCGGAAAAACAAGCCTGCGTGGCGGCGGATAGGGTGGCCCCCGAGGTCATCACATCATCAACGATCAACACCTTGCGTGCCGCCATTTTGTGCCGACGCCGGGGGTGCGGGGTGATTGCCTGTCCCACGGTGGCATGACGCGCCTCGAACCCCAGCCCTTCAAGGCTCTGGGTACGGCGAGACCGGATTAGAAGATCAGGACAGTAATCGAGACCCAAGTCATGGGCCACGGCCTCGGCCAGTAAGGCCGCTTGGTTGAAACGGCGTTTGACCATGCGGGTCCAGTGAAGCGGGACAGGCGCCACAACCATGCGCCGGTCGATCAGAGGTGCAGCGGCCCGCGCCATCCAAAGGGCTGCCGGACGGGCGATATCGTGCCGGTCGCCGTGCTTGAGTGACAGAACGAGTTTGCGACCGTGGTCCTTGTAGAGAAGGGCAGCACGGCCTTGGGCCCATGGGCGCGCGAGTGTCAGGCAATCGTCGCAAAACTCGGCTTCGCCGTGGTCTTCGCCGGGCAAGGGCACGCCGCAGGCATCGCAACACAGGCCCGAGATAAAAGGCGTTTCACGCCAGCAAGGGCCGCAAAGCCCGAAATCACTGTCCACCTGATCGCCACAGAGGGTGCAGCGCGGCGGATAGACCAAGTGCAACGCCGTTTGAAAAGCCCGGGTGCTCACCCTATTGTCCCTCGCATGGATCATTCCCTTACTGACCGCCCTGCCCTGCTTCGCAATCGCGCCCGCGCCATGACGGCACCGGCCCTGTTTCTGCATGAGGAGGCGGCAGACGAGATCAAGGATCGGCTGGGGATGGTTAATAAATCATTTACCCGGCCAGCCGTGGTGAGCGGTTTTCCCGGCGCGTGGCAAAACTGGTTTCCCGATGCCGTCTGTGTGGCCGATGAAGAGACCCTGCCCCTTGAGGAAGGCACGCATGATCTGGTGATCCACGCCATGTGTCTGCATTGGGCGAATGATCCTGTCGGGCAACTCATTCAGGCACGCAGGGCTTTGAAACCCGATGGTCTGTTCCTGGGTGTCTTTTTCGGTGGTGAAACCCTGCATGAATTGCGGGCATCTTTGGCGCAAGCCGAGGTGGATCTAATGGGCGGTTTATCCCCACGCGTGGCCCCCATGGGCGAAATTCGTGATTTGGGTGCTTTGCTACAGCGCGCGGGATTTACCCTTCCGGTGGCGGATTACCTGCCACTGAAGGCCAGTTACGAATCACCCCTGCACCTGATGCGGGAGTTGCGGGCCATGGGCGAGACCTCGGCGCTTGCGGCGCGGCCCCGCCATGCAACGCGGCGCACGGTCATGATGCGCGCCTGTGAACTTTATACCGAAACCTTCGCCACCCCGGACGGGCGGGTGCCCGCCACCTTCGACCTGATGGTCCTGACGGGCTGGTCCCCGGACGCAAGCCAGCCACAGCCGCTGCGCCCCGGATCGGCCACCGCGCGTCTGGCCGATGCGCTTGGGACGGAAGAAAGCAGTTTGAAAGATTGACGGCAGGGACAAAGCCGTTATCTCACACAATGAAACACGAATATGAAAACGAGATTGCCCATGCTGGACGCTAGCACGACTGCCAAGGTTCCCGAGCACGCCAATGCCGATCATCCCGCCATTCCGACGGCGAAAACAGGTGTTCTTCTGGCCAATCTCGGCACCCCGGACCACTATAGTTATTGGCCGATGCGCCGGTATCTGAACGAGTTCCTGTCGGATCGCCGGGTGATCGATTACAGCCCGTGGAAGTGGCAGCCGTTGTTGCAACTTATCATCCTGACCAAGCGCCCCTTCGCCAGCGGCGAGGCCTATAAATCGATCTGGAACGAGGAAAAGAACGAAAGCCCTTTGATGACCATCACGCGGGATCAGACCGCCAAGATGGCCGACCTTATGCAAGAGCGGTATGGCGATCAGGTCATGGTGGATTTCTGTATGCGTTACGGCAATCCTTCGACCAAGTCGAAGGTGCGCGCGATGGTCAAGGCAGGCTGCACCCGCATCCTGTTTTTCCCGCTTTATCCGCATTATGCCGGGGCTACCTCGGCCACGGCGAACGATCAGTTCTTTCGTGCCTTGATGGAGGAGCCATGGCAGCCCACGGCGCGGGTTGTAGAGCCCTATTTCGAAAACCCCGCTTACATCGACGCCCTCGCCCAATCCGTCGAGAAAGCCTATGCGGAGGTGGACGAACGGCCCGATATCCTTGTGGTCAGCTATCACGGCATGCCCAAGCGATACCTTATGCAGGGCGATCCGTATCATTGCCAGTGCCAAAAAACCACGCGCCTGTTGAAAGAGCGGCTGGGGTGGGACGACACACAGATCACCACGACCTTCCAGTCGGTCTTTGGCCCCGAAGAATGGCTCACGCCCTATACGGTTGATCACGTCGCCGACCTGGCGCGCGAGGGCAAAAAGAAAATCGCGGTAATGGCGCCCGCGTTCTCGGCGGATTGCATCGAGACACTGGAAGAGATCAACGAGGAAATCCGCGAAAGCTTTGAAGAGGCGGGAGGTGAGCAATTCACCTATATTCCTTGCCTCAACGACAATGACAGCCACATGCAGGCCCTGGCCGGTGTCGTGGAAGAGAACCTAAAGGGGTGGCTCGACTGATCGGGCCATCCCCCGGAATCAAAAAAGGCAGTGGATAACCACTGCCTTTTTCGTTTGCTTTGTCGTGCGACCGATTAGTCGGCTGCGACAACTGCTGCCACGATGGCGAGCAGAACCAGCGGAACCCAAACGCCAGCTGCCGACGAGCTTGCGGTGGTTTCTTCAACAACGACGGGTGCTTCCATTACCGGCTCTTCCATGTTGCCAGCAGTGGCGGTCGAAGCGGCGGCTGCCATTGCAGCGGCGAGAACGAGTTTTTTCATAGTATCCTCCAGATATTGGCCTACCGAAATTCAAACGACGGCAGGCACCCAAGACTTACCTCGTGAGATTTTTCTAATCAGCAAACCGGAGGGAATGCAAACTCATCTTGTGCCATGGGTAGCAAGATACGGCGGAATTTCGTCAAATAAGCAACACTTGTGTACCGACTTTGGTCATCCCGAAGAGTTCTGCGATGTGCTGATTATAGAGGCCGATACAACCATTTGACGAACGCCGCCCGATTTTACGCGTGTCGTGGGTTCCGTGGATACGGTAATAGGTCCAGCTCAGGTAAAGGGCGTGCGTGCCAAGCGGATTCTCCGGACCGGGGGGCACATAGGGCGGCCAATCGGGGTTGCGCTTGAGCATCGAGGGTGTCGGGCGCCAGTCGGGGCCTTCGACCTTGCGCACCACACGTGTCCGGCCCCGGCGCGTCAAATCCTCGGTCAACGGGACACTGGACGGGTAAAGTTTGTAGGTCTCGCCGTCTTCCGACCAGAAATGCAGCGCACGCGAGTCGATATCGACAAGGATTGCACCGTTTTTCAGGTTCGAGAAATAGGGTTGCCAATCCAGCGTGCGGAAACTGGAAATATTGCGCCGTACGCTGGTGGTTACGTCACGTTCGATCTCGACGGTTTCATCGCCCGTGACATCCTGTGCCAAGACCGGCGACCCGACGGCCGCAGCCGTCCCGGCCATGAAAGCCCGTCGGCTCATGCCATTTGAGTACTTGATGGCCATACTCGAACTCCATTCTTGGCTATCTGACTTGTGCTGGAATATATGGCGCGAATGTCGCAGTCGCAATTCAAAGAAACGTTAATCGGCAAAGTCACGCAGATGTGGGTTTGAATCGCAACGGCGGTTTGGTTACTGCTATCGCGCAAGCAACAGCACGGGTGGCAGGCAGATATGATACGTATTTCCGGACTTCTTCTTTCGGCTTTGATGGTACTTTCGGCCTGTGCGACCACCCCGCCGGAGCCGACACTTGGGCCAGATGGCAAGCCGCTGCCCAAGGTTTATCGCATTCGTTCCGGCGAGACCGCGAAAATTCAGTACCGCATGTTGGATTCGGTCAATGCCCTTCGCGAAGCCGCGGGCGTGCCTTCGGTGCAACTGAATTCGCAACTCAACGCTGCGGCAGCGACCCATTCGCGCGATATGTCGATCCAGAACCGCCCATGGCACTTTGGCTCGGACGGCTCTTCGCCGATCGACCGGGTGCGCCGGGTCGGATATGCCGGGCAGCTTGTGGGCGAGACCATTTCGGAAACCTATGAGACCGAAACCGAGACTCTGGCCGCGTGGATGGAAAAAGACACCACCCGCAATGTCATCCTGTCCCCCGAGGCCCGCGACATGGGCTTTGCTTGGCTTCAAGAAGACAACGGCAAGATCTGGTGGACCATGGTCCTGGGCAAATAAGCCCGGCGATCAGGGGTAGATACTGATCGGGGTGCCGTTTTTGACCATGGCATAGATATCCTCGATCTCGCGATTCTTGACCGAGATACAGCCTGCGGTCCAATCCGGGTCGGTCCGTTCCAGTAGGCCCTTGGCGTTTGGCTGCCCATGAATGAAAATGTCGCCACCTGGGCTTTTGCCCTGCGACGTGGCAAAGGCGATATCCTTGCGATTGGGATAGGAAATGCCGACGGAGAGGTGAAATTCACTATTCGGATTGCGGCGGTCGATCACGTAGTGGCCTTCGGGGGTTTTGCCGTCCCCTTCGAATTGCTTGTGCCCGGCGGGTGCGAAACCCAGGTCGATGTCATAGTTCTTCAGCACCTTGTCATGGTGCAGCAGATACAACTCGCGGTCGCCCTTGTTGACGATGACGCGCGTCACCTCGGGGCCGTTGTAGGTTTTGAATTTCGAACTGCAAGCGGCAAGGCCAAGGCATAAAAAGCCAGCCAGAATCAGTTTCAGAATACGCATCTCGGTTAACCTGTTTTCCTGTCTCGCCCGCATTTTAACCCGTCTGCCGCGAATTCAAAAAGGGAAATCGTGACCCCGGTCACGACCGTTGGAATGCGGCCACCATTTCAACATGCGCCGACCAGCGGAATTGATCGACAACCTGCACCGGACCCATCTTGAACCCCGCGCTCAACAGGGCGCGTGCATCGCGGGCAAAGCTTGCCGGGTTGCACGAAACATGCGCGATGACCGGAATATCAGATTGGCAAAGTTCCGCGATCTGCGCCTCGGCCCCGGCGCGTGGAGGGTCGATCACCGCCGCATCGAAGGTTTTAAGTTCATCCGGCATCAGCGGGCGGCGGAACAGGTCGCGCGCCTCATGGCTGACCGCCTTCAGGCCGTGCGCATGTCGCCACCCCGTATCAAGGGACGCCATCATCGCCGGGTCGCCTTCGATGGCGTGCACCTCGGCCTGTTTGGCAAGCGGCAGGGCAAAGGTGCCGCATCCGGCGAAAAGATCGACGATACGCTTGGCGCCCTTGGTGATTTGGACAACTTCATTTCGCAACGCGGCCTCCCCATCCTGCGTAGCCTGCAAAAAGGCCCCGGGTGGAGGAGTGACAGTGACCCCGCCGAAATCCTGTTCGGGCGGAAGGCGGGTTGCGATCACCTCGTCCTCCCACGCGAGGCGGGCGAGATCATGGGCCTCGGCCAATTGCGCCAGTTCCAATCGAAGCGGACCATCCAAGGGCTTGCCACCGCTCACGGCAACATCCAAACCGTTGCGGGTCAGGGTGACCGCTACATCAAGACTATGTTTTCGGCTGGCCCCGGCCATGGCCAGTGCTTCGGCCACCGGGCGTGCCTGTAACAGATCGGGATGTAACAACTGGCATCCGGGGATGTCGGTGATCACATCCGACCCCTTGGCATGAAAACCTGCCATGGCGCCCTTTTTCGTGCGGCGCGCCGCGAATGTGGCACGGCGGCGGGAAAGGGGCGGGGAAACATGGATCGGCGCGAAATCGGCCTCGATCCCTTGTGCGGTAAGGGCGGTGCGCACGACCTCGACCTTCCAATCTGCCACGAAGGCATCCGAGGCATGCTGAAGCTGGCAGCCGCCACAGGATTTGAAATGGCGACAGGGCGGGGCAACGCGATGCTCGGACGGCGTGACAATTTTGACATCGCGCAGCTGATCACCATCGCGCCGGGCCGTCACAACCTCCCCCGGAAGAGTGAGCGGGGCAAAAAGCGGGCCTTCGGCAATGCCATCTCCACGGTGGCCCAAGCGTGTGATGTGGTATTGATCCATTGCGTTACTCCGCCAGCATGTCGTCGCGGGTCAGCGCGAAGCCCGAGTCGATCCAGCGTTGCTCCAGTTCGCGCAAGCGCTCCCCCAATCGAGGGCCTTCATAGGCCGGCATCAGGTCGGCGGCCTTGAGCGGGAAGCTTACCGTCGCGCCTTTGCGCAGCGGTTCCAAATCATCGTCACTCCAAGGCTGTTCCAGAAGCGCGGCACGCAATAGCAGGATGTCCTGACCATCCGTTTCACCAAACCTGTAGCCCAGTTCGGCAGGTGCCCGCAGGCCCGTAGCCTCGGAGCGCAGCATGGTCGCGCGACGGGCCTGCGCCTTGCTCAGGCGAAACCGTTCTTGCAGGGCGTCACCGCCCAGCGCCGCAAGCCGCCGCATCCCGTCGGGGGCCGCCCCGGCCATGCCTTCCAAGTGCACCAAGGGCGCGAGGGCGCGATCATCCGCCCCGGGCAAGACAGCCATCAAGACCCCGCAGGCCCGCATGGCCGCGACGGACGGGGCCGGATCGGGGGCCGACAACAGCTTGACGAACTCGGCCCCGACCCTTTCGCGTGACAGGCCGGACAGCCCATCCAGATGCTGTGCAACAGCCGCCAGGCCCTCGGCATCCAATCCGGCCTGCGGGTCACCGTACCATGCGTGGAACCGGAAAAACCGGAGGATACGCAGGTAATCTTCACGAATACGCTGACCCGGGTCTTCAATGAAGCGCACACGCCGCGCCTTGAGGTCAGGCAGACCGCCCAAGGGGTCGATCACCGTACCGTCCGACCGGGCGTAAAGCGCGTTCATCGTGAAATCGCGGCGCCGCGCATCCTCGGCAACATCCGTGGAAAAGGCCACGGTGGCATGGCGCCCGAAGGTTTCCACATCTTCGCGGAAGGTCGTCACCTCATGCGGCAAACCATCCGAGACAATCGTGACCGTGCCATGTTCGATCCCGGTTGGAACAGGTTTGAAACCGGCTTGTTCGGCGAGTTGAACAACGGTTTCGGGCGGTGCGTCGGTTGCGATGTCAATGTCCGCCACGGGCGCCTCCAGAAGCGCGTTGCGGACGCAACCACCGACAAACAGCGCCTGAAACCCGGCAGATTCAAGCATCCGGCACACCGCTTGGGTGGGCTTGGCCGTTATCCAGTCGCCGGTGACTTTCATGACGCCCTCGCCGCGTCGGCCAGAGATCGCAGGATACGCGCGGTCGCCCCCCAGATGTAATAGGGGCCAAAGGGCACAGTGTAATACCGCCGCTGCCGGCCACGCCAACGGCGGGATTGGACATGGAAATTGTCAGTGTGCAGCAGGTGCGAGAGTGGAACGGTAAACACCTCCTCGACCTCGCCGGGTTCCGCAATCGGGTCAAACCCGGCACGAATGCGCGCCACAACGGGCGTCACCGTGAAGCTGGTCACGGTTTCATGGCTGGGCAGGCTACCCAGAACCTCGACATTATCGGGCTCAAGCCCGATTTCCTCCCATGCTTCCCGAAGGGCGGCGGCGGTGACATCATCATCACCCTCGTCCTGCTTGCCACCGGGAAAGGCGATCTGCCCCGGATGATGCTTGAGCGCGGAGGAGCGTTTCGTCAGGTAGACAACCGGCCCGGTCCTGACCTCGGCAATCGCCACCAGAACCCCCGCAGGCCGAAGTTTCCGGCCCGCAGGAAGAACAATATCGGGATTCAGGTCGTAATCCGACGTATCCAGCCGTGCCTTGGCCAAGGCACGGGTTACATGGGTGATCGGATCAATCATCATCACCGGGTGGATTTTGCGCATCGAAGCCCAGTGTGCTGGGATCCATGCGGTAATGGGCCCCGCAGAATTGGCAATCGGCGGTCAGCACCCCTTCTTCGGTGGTCATCTTCTCGATGTCCTTGGCCGAATAGATCGACAGGCTGTTGCGCACCCGATCTTCGGAGCAGGTACAACCAAAGCGCACGGGCTGCATATCGAAAACGCGCGGGGCTTCCTCGTGGAAAAGCCGCACCAGAAGGTCTGTGGGCGCGACCGAGGGACCGATCAGCTCAAGATCGTCAACCGTATCCAAAAGCGTGTTGGCGCGGTTCCAGTTCTCGGCATCGTCACCTTCCACCACGTCTTGCGGGGTCAAAAGCCCCTCTTCGCCCGATCCGCCGCCTTGGGCAAAGGGCGAAGCTTTTGGCATATGCTGGAGCATGACGCCACCGGCGCGCCAGTGTTCCTGTCCGCCTGCCTCGGTGGATTTGCCGAAGGATAGCGAAAAGCGCGTCGGTAGTTGTTCGGACTGTGCGAAATAAGCTTCGGCACAGGCGCTCAGGCCATCGGCCGTAAGCGGTGTGATCCCCTGATATGGCGTGGTGCCTTCGCCCTGATCGATCATCACGGCGAAATACCCTTCGCCCACCTGATCGAAGGGCGTACCGGAAATGCGATCACGGTCAAAGCTGGCATAGGCGCGGATGCGCGCGGGCTCACCTTCGGCCTCGGGGGCGTAGTAATCGGTGGCGATCATGCGCACCGGGCCTTTGGACTGGACCTGCAACGACAGTTTCCAGCGCAGCTTGATCGTTTGCCCGATGAGCGCAGTCAGCAGGGCCATTTCGGCCACCAGGGCCTCGACCGGGGCGGGGTAATCGTGCTGCTTGAGGATGCCATCAAGCACACCATCCAGCCGCGCCACCCGGCCGCGAATATCCGCATTGTCCAGCTGGAACGGCAGGATCGTGTCGTCCCAAGCGATTTTTTGTCCGAGAGTCATGGGGTTTCCTTGTCTGCCGGAAGTTGGCATATCGCGTCTATATATAACCATCAAGGCAAGGTCCAAGGGGGGATGTGGCATGATACGGCGCTTTGGCGAAACACCCCGCGCTAACGTGCGATACACACGCCGCCCCGGAGTTTACGCGATCTTACCACGGGACGGGCGGCTTTTGTTGACGCATCAATCGGAGCCAATCCCCGAATTGCAGCTTCCGGGCGGTGGGATTGACCCGGGGGAGGGGCCGATACAGGCGCTTCACCGGGAAGTTTTCGAGGAAACCGGGTGGAAGATCGGATCGGCGCGCCGGTTGGGGGCGTTTCGCCGGTTCACCTATATGCCGGACTATGACCTGTGGGCGGAAAAGCTTTGCATGATCTACATGGCATGGCCCGTGCGTCCGCTAGGCCCACCATCCGAGGCCGGACATACCCCTGTTTGGGCTAAGCCAGCACGCGCCGCGCAGGAACTGGGGAACGCGGGGGATCGGCACTTCGTCAGCCAACTATGGGGCTTGGCTTGAATTCAAGCAGAATTGCCGAGACATCATCGGTCAGGTCGTCTGTGTGCGCAAAATCCACCAGTTTCCAGACCAGTGACTCAAGGCAGGCCATGCCGCGTGTCTGGCGCAACTCGGCAAGGATTTGTGCAAGCCCGGGATCGTCCAGCAGGGCACCAGCCGGGTCGGCACATTCCACCACCCCGTCGGAATGGATCATGAGCCGATCCCCCGGGGCCATCGTAACCTCGAAATCCTCGTATTCGGCCCCGTCGATCAGGCCCACCGGCAAACCGCCGGTTCCGATCATTTCCACCCGCCCGTTGGCCCGCTGCAAGGCCGGGTAGGGATGACCCGCCTGCGCCATGGTTACCTTTCCCGTAGACAGGTTCACATCGGCCAGAAGCAGGGTAAAGTAATGTTCGGTCTCCATTTCGTTCAGGACCATTTGATTGAGCGCGGCAATGGTTTCACCCGGAGGTTTCAGGGCATATGACCCGTCCGGCATACGGCGCAGCGCGACGTTCTGATCCGGCGACACCGCGGATAGGTAACCCGCAAGGCGCGCCGTCATCAGGGCCGAACTGATCCCATGCCCTGACACGTCGATTCCGTATAACCCAATGCGTGTGGAAGTGACCGGGAAGAACCCGACCAGATCACCCCCCACATGGCCACTGGATCGCAGCATGAGCGAAACCTCGGCAGGCCCGAAATCGCGATGACGATCGCTGACCAAGGATTGTTGCAACTTCTTCGCCTCGATCAAATCATTGTCGAGCGCATCGTAGAGGGACTGCAATTCATCCAGTGTGGATTTGACCAAACGGTTCTTCTCGGTCAGTTCCCGCTCCATCCGCAGGATACGATCGCCCGCAGCGATACGCGCGCGTAGTTCCGAGGCATTCACCGGCTTGGTTAGAAAATCATCGGCCCCGGCATCAAGGCCATGGGCGATCTCTTCCTTGCCGCTTTTGGACGTCAGAAGAATGAAATAACCATAGCTGTCACGCCGCATGGCCCGGAATTCACGGCAAAATTCCAGGCCATCCATACCCGGCATCATCCAGTCGCTCATCACCAGGTCGGGCGGATCGTCGCGGCAGATTGTCAAGGCTTCGAGGCCTGATGCGGCCTCTCTTACGGAAAAACCCCAGCGTTGCAGAGAGGCAGACAAAATGCGCCTTTGCGCGCGGCTGTCATCCACCACGAGAACCCTGCGCATTGCAAAATCCGGCGATGCTTTTGGACTGTCTTTGGCCGCGAAACTATTCACCATTCCCATCCGTCAACACGTGTCAGGCCAGTGAAAGCCAGCGGGGATTAACCGATGATGAAGCCTAAAAATCGAATTTCTAGAATTGCCTGTACTCAGGATCGCTTAACAGTTTTGAACAACACTCTGAATGAGCAAGATAAGGACATTTTGGCGATGATCGACTGGAACAGGGTAAAAGACTTGCGCGATGAAATCGGCGCCGACAGTTTGCAGGAAGTGGTTGGTATGTTCCTTGAAGAAGCCGACGCAGAAGTTGCCGGGCTTCGAGATGATCCAAGGCAGGATGCGCTTGAATCCCGCTTGCATGCCCTGAAAGGCAGCGCACTGAACCTTGGGTTTGCACAGTTCTCAGAGAAATGCCAAGCGGGTGAAACAGCGGCAGCGGCTGGTGCGGCAGAGCAGGTTGATATTGCCGACATTCTGGCCAGCTACGACACCTCGAAAGCCGTTTTCCTTGAGGGGTTAGGTAGCGTATCGCCTGCTTAAATCAGGAACTCGGCAAGAACTTCGTCATTCGTTATGTCGCGATAGTCGAAACCAGCCGCTTCAAGTTTTGTCTGGATATGTTCGAAGTTCTCGGGGCGGTTGGTTTCGATCCCGATCAGGACCGACCCGAAATTGCGGGCGGATTTCTTGAGATACTCGAACCGTGCAATATCGTCTTCGGGGCCGAGAATGTTCAGGAAATCGCGCAAGGCACCGGGGCGCTGCGGCATACGCAGGATGAAGTACTTTTTGACACCGGAATAACGCTGTGCGCGTTCCTTGACCTCGGGAAGGCGCTCGAAATCAAAATTCCCCCCGGACGTCACGCAAACCACTGTTTTGCCACGAATATCTTGTGCCAAATCCTTGAGCGCATCAACGGCCAGCGCCCCAGCAGGTTCAAGCACGATGCCTTCGACGTTGAGCATTTCAAGCATCGTGGTGCAAAGGCGATCTTCATCAATCGCCAGCATGGTGGAGGGGTCGATATGGGCAAGGCGTGCAAAGGTCTTGGCCCCGATCTGGGCGACGGCGGCACCATCGGCGAAATTGTCGATATGGTCCAGACGGGTCGGCTTACCGGCATGCAACGCAGCCGCAAGGCAGGCCCCACCTTCCGGTTCGACCAATGTGAAAGTGGTGCGATCCCCGAGATAACTGCAAACCCCTGAGGAGAGACCCCCGCCACCGACGGGCATGATGATCCGGTCGGGCATATGATCCAGCTGTTTTTCGATCTCGACGCCCACAGAGGCCTGACCTTCGATCACGTCTTCATCGTCGAAAGGAGACAGGAAATGCCCATTGATTTCAGCGCAATAAGCCTGTGCCGCCGAAAGCGTATCGTCAAAGTAATCGCCGGTCAGCCGGATCGAAACGGCATCGCCACCGAATTTCTCGGTCTTGCCGATCTTCTGCTGCGGGGTCGTGACCGGCATGAAGATCACACCCTTGACCCCGAAGTGACGGCACATGAAGGCCACGCCCTGGGCATGATTGCCGGCACTGGCACAAACAAACTGTGTCGAATTCGGACTATTTTCCAAGACTTTACGCATGGCGTTGAAGGCCCCGCGCAGCTTGTAGGAGCGCACCGGCGACAGATCCTCGCGCTTGAGCCAGATGTCGGCATGATAACGTTCGGACAGGTGATCGTTGCGTTGCAGCGGCGTGGGGTCGAACACGTCGCGCATCGCGGCTTCGGCGGATTGGGCAAGGGGGCGAAAATCAGTCATAACGCCTTGATTGGCGGAATGTTACATCCGGGGCAAGGGTGTTGGGCAAAGCATACATAAGAATACCGCAAACCTGACGTATCTTGCCCCGGCGGCAAAAACCCGATAAGCGCCGTGCGCATATCCGAAGAGAGGGAAAAGTGATGTCCGCGCCCAAGAAAGTCGTGCTGGCCTATTCCGGGGGGCTTGATACCTCGATCATCCTGAAATGGCTGCAAACCGAATATGGTTGCGAGGTGGTGACCTTTACCGCCGATCTGGGCCAGGGCGAGGAGTTGGAGCCCGCGCGCAAGAAGGCGGAACTTCTTGGAATCAAACCGGAAAACATCTTTATCGAAGACATCCGTGAAGAGTTCGTGCGTGATTTCGTTTTCCCGATGTTCCGCGCAAATGCAGTGTACGAGGGGCTGTACCTTCTGGGTACGTCAATCGCCAGACCGTTGATTTCAAAGCGTCTTGTGGAGATTGCCGAGGAAACCGGAGCCGATGCCGTCGCGCATGGGGCCACAGGCAAGGGCAACGATCAAGTGCGGTTCGAACTGGCCGCATATGCCCTGAACCCCGACATCAAGGTGATCGCGCCGTGGCGCGAATGGGACCTGTCCAGCCGTACCAAACTTCTTGATTTTGCAGAGAAAAACCAGATTCCGATCGCCAAGGACAAACGCGGCGAAGCGCCGTTTTCCGTGGATGCGAACCTGCTGCATACGTCGAGCGAGGGCAAGGTTCTGGAAGACCCCGCAGAGATGGCGCCGGATTACGTGTATCAACGCACGGTTCATCCCGAGGATGCGCCGAATGAACCGGAAATCATCGAAATCGGCTTTGAGAAAGGCGATGCCGTCAGCATCAACGGCGAGGCGCTTAGCCCTGCTAACCTATTGACAAAACTGAATGAATTGGGCGGCAAGCACGGTATCGGGCGGCTGGACCTGGTGGAAGGCCGGTTCGTGGGGATGAAGAGCCGCGGGATTTACGAGACCCCGGGCGGCACGATCCTTCTGGAAGCGCATCGCGGGATCGAACAAATCACGCTGGACCGGGGCGCCGCGCACCTCAAAGATGAGTTGATGCCGCGGTATGCGGAGCTGATCTATAACGGGTTCTGGTACAGCCCCGAACGCGAGATGTTGCAGGCGGCGATTGACGCCTCACAACATCATGTGACCGGATCTGTGAAACTGAAGCTTTACAAAGGCTCGGCCCGCACGGTTGCCCGCTGGTCGGATCATAGCCTGTATTCGGAAGCGCATGTGACCTTCGAAGACGACGCGGGCGCCTACGATCAGAAGGACGCCGCCGGTTTCATCCAGCTCAACGCGCTGCGCCTGAAGCTTTTGGCGGCGCGGGAGCGCCGGTTGAAAGGATAAACGTACGAGTCGTACGTTTTACCCCCGAGTTTCGTACGAAAATCCGGGGGTCGCGAAAAACTTTCGTACAAGTCGTACGATTCTTCGAAAAGAAGGCCCGGCCCAGCGCCGGGCCTTACCTTTGCGCGCGTGGCTTTAATTCAAATGCAAGTTTTCGCGGTTTAACCTTCCCTCATGGCGCGGGCCACCACGACCGGGCGGACAGCAACGCCTGAACGGCCTGCTCGAACGACTCTTGAGGAAGGATAACCAGCATCTTGGGTGACGTGACCGAAATATCGACCGGGCCAAGTGCCGTATTGGATGTGCCGACCCGACCGTCGGGGGCGAAATTCAAACCGTCGATGGGAAACTGCAACCCATCGGACACCCCTTCGACCGCACCCATGGGGAAAAGCGAAACCGGACAGCCAGTTTTCAAATCGAGGCGGATGGACGGAGGACAGAGAAACACAAGCTCCTCCACCCCCAAAAGCACACAGGGCCGGTGCGGGTGACGCACAAGTGTATTGTAAGCGGAGAGTTGATGATCAAGCCGATTGCCCGAAAACCCCACGCCAACAACAAGCGGCGCCGCGATGTTACGCAGGCATTTGTCAAAATCGGTTGTTTCCTGTTCGGGAATGGGATGCAGGGCCGCCCGAGGGATTTGCCCCCGCGCCCAATCGGTGAGCGAATCGAAATCACCGATTACGGCATCGGGCATGACCCCGTTATAAAGCGCGGCATCAGCCCCACCATCCGCCGCAACAACACACGGCCCGAAGGATTGTGCACGATCGAGCATCTTTTTCGAGACCTCGGCCCCACCAATCAAGGTTACAGGTTTGTCATGCACTACAATCATGTTCAAAAATCCAGATTAGGCCCTATTTTGGAAACAGATCACATTCTGACCACGAAATGATACGGTAAAATTCTAAGAATCGGGCATCTTTGGTCTTGGCTGTGGTGATAAGCCTACTCCCAGCAGGTAATGCGGAGCGAGCGGAATAATGGTTAATTCAAGCAAGATACTCACAGTTTCATATGGCACCTTTTCGTGCACCCTTGAAGGATTCGACGATTCCTTCGACACGATGAAGGCAATTGCGGAGTACTTTCGCGATTTGGCCGCGGATGACCGATATTTCGGTGCCGAACCACCGACACCGGACGCGGATATGCTGGCCCGGATCGCCGAGCGCGAGATTGCGCGGCGTGTCGATGCCCATGAACAAGAGGGCAAGATCGTGCTGCGCGCGGCCGAGGATGCCGCGTTGAATGCACCGGCAACGCCGGAACAGGAAACCGAACCCAAGTCTGACGCGCCCTCCATGAAAGAAGAGGCGGACGCCCCCGCCCCGGTTGACCAGCCGGAAACCGAACCTGCCCCGGAACAAGATCGCACCGCTGACGAGGCACCCGAAGCCGAGCCGATGCCAGAGCCCGCGGAAGAGCCCGTTACGGCAGATTTGGCAGAAACAGAGCCTGATTCGGAGCCTTCCCCCGAAGTGACGGAAGCCGTTGCCGAGGGCACGGAAGAGCCTGCACTCGAATCGGATGGCGGCGAAGCGGTCTCGGAGCCCGAAGCCACCCATGAAGTGGCACCGGAACCCATCGCGGAGGACGAACCGGAAGCAGAGGCCGACGCCATCCAAGAGGCCGAGGCAGAACCGGAACCCGAAGACACAGCGGCCACGGAAGAGCCTGCCGAAGAGGACATGGCGACCTTGGCCAGCATGGCATCCTTGGGCGATGAGCCCGTCGAAGACGTGGCCCCCGAGACAGACGCGGCGCCGGTTGAACCCGAGGCCGAAGATGCCGCCGGTGAGGGTGACAGCGTAGCCGATCGCCTGCGTCGCATCCGATCGCTGGTTCAGGATTCGGACAGCGGGTTCGAGGATACCGTTTATTCCGAAGACGAACATGCGCAAGATTTCCTGAGCGAAACTGCCGCAGACCTCGATGAAGTTCTGAGCGAGGACGACGCGGCGGAAACCGCCGCACAGGATGAGACCGAGGAGCCCGATTTTTCCGCGGTTCTGGATGCTGTCGAGGCACGCACCCCGATCCAGGAGCCCGTTGAAGCCCCGAAACCAGAACCCAAGGCGGAAGAGTTTGCCGAAGATACACTGGCCCAACTTCTCGCCGATGCCATGCCCGAGGAGGCAGAAGAGCCTGCGGACGAGGCGGAGGTTTCCGAAGACGACGAGGAGCGCCCCCTGGTTCAGGCCCGCGTGGTCAAGATGAAGCGCAGCGAATTCGAAGCGGCCATCGCAGAGGGGTACATCGAAGAGGACGGTGACGAAGACCTTGATTCAAACCTGTTCGGAGACGATTCCGGCCTGAGCGCCGAGGAAGAAGCCGAATTGCAGCGTGAGCTTGCCGAAGTCGAAGCGGAATTCGGCGAGTCCGAGCAAGCCGAGGACTCTGAAACCGCTGACAAGGAAAGCGCGCCCCTGCGCCTGACCGAAGAGGAACAGGTTCAGGACTTGGCCGAGGACGAGGGTGAGGAACCCTCGGAGGAAGCAGAGCCCGAGCAAACACCGCGCGGGATTTCCAAGCTGGAACGCGCCGAGCGCCAAGCAGATCTGGCGCGGATTTTCGACGAGGCCGACACGCAGCTTGAAGCGCCGGAATCGAACAAACGCCGGAGCGCCATTCAACATCTTCGCGCCGCTGTGGCCGCGACCCGGGCCGAGAAGAATGCCGGTGCGTCGCTGAAGGAAGACGTGGATGATACACCCTACCGCAGCGATCTGGCCAGCGTGGTGCGGCCACGCCGCCCGGAGCCGGGCGAAGGCCGCCCGCGCGCCAGCCGCCCCAGCGTCAAGCCGAGCGCCCCTGCGCCGCTGAAACTGGTGGCCGAGCAGCGGGTGGATGTGGACAGTACCCCGGTACGCCCGCGCCGCGTGTCGACGGCGGATTTGGCGGATGTCGAGACTGTTTCCGAAAGCGGCGGCAACTTCAGCGAATTCGCCGAGGAGATGGGTGTGCGGGGCCTGCCCGAGCTTCTTGAAGCGGCGGCGGCTTATATGTCGGATGTCGAAGGCCGCGCCCAGTTCTCGCGCCCGATGCTGATGGGCAAGCTCAAGGAAGTCGAGGGGAGTGCATTCAGCCGCGAGGATGGCCTGCGCACCTTTGGTCAGTTGCTGCGGCAGGGTAAGCTTCAGAAGCTGAAGGGCGGCCGCTTTAGCGTGACCGAAAGCACCGACTTCCGGGCCGAGACGCGCAACGCGGGCTGAGACCTGAACATATGAATGACGGTAGACCCCCGGCGACAGGCCGGGGGTTTTCGTTTGTCACAGCGCCACGGCGCGGAGTTTTTCGTAAGCCGGCATCGCGGCCTTGGCAAGCTCGGCGCGTGGACCATCAAGGGCAGGCAAGGGGCCTTCGGCCGCGGCAAACCCGGTGGAGCCATGCACCGAGGCATACCAATGAGCCGCCCAGACGCCATCCTCCGGGTGGCCGCCCTTGGGCCAGCTGAGCATGGCGGGATCCCAGGGCAGGTCGATGGCGGCGCAAAGACGCTTGAGCATGGTTTCGGGGTCACGGCGAATGTAGGCGGAATCGATCACCACGGGCGCTTGGCCCTGCGCGGTGAGCAGATCATAAAGCTCGGCCTGTTGGACGAAACCGATGTCGGCGAGCGTGGGGTTGTCGTATTTCGCCGAGAAGCTGGCCGCGACGCGGGCCGGGTGGCGGATGAGAAAGACATTCGTCACCTGCGTTATCCAGTCCCGCGGGACCCCATCGATCATGTGCTGGGCCATGTGTTTCTGATAGAAATGCGGTTTTTGGGCAGGAACAGGGCCTAATAACCCATCAATCACGGCCTGCGGTTCTGTGGGTTGTGACGCGATGATGTCATCGCGCATGGGGTGCTGAAGGCCGGTGAGGGTGAGGTAAGCGGCATAGAACGGCTCATCGATCACCGCGAAATCAGAACGCGCGCCGAAGGAGTACATCATCGCGGTCGAAAGATTGCGGGGGCCAGACCACATTGCGAGGCGCATGGGCAGTCTCCTTTACGTGCCGATTTAGGAGCAGTTACGCTGAATTAGAGACTTATAAAGCTCTCTGATCCGGGTGGTAACGGGCCCCATTTCACCGTTGCCGATGGGACGGCCATCAATCTCGCCCACGGGGGTTTGCGCGCCGAATGTGCCGGTCAGAAATGCCTCGTCGGCGCCATAGGTATCGACGAGGGAATAATTCCGCTCGTAGACCGGAATCCCATCCTCGCGGCAGAGATCGATGACCTTCTGCCGGGTGATCCCGTTCATGCAGTAATCGCCGGTCGAGGTCCAAACCTCGCCCTTGCGGACGATGAAGAAGTTGCAGGCGTTCGTGGTGTTCACGAAGCCATTCACATCCAGCATCAGACCCTCATCGGCCCCGGCCTTTTCGGCGGCGATGCAGGCAAGGATGCAGTTGAGCTTGGAATGCGAATTCAGCTTGGGGTCCTGCGTCATAGGCAACCCGCGCAGGTGGGGCACGGTTGCCAGACGGATAGGGCGGGCGATCTTGGGCTTGGAATGCTCCATGATAATCGTGACTGTCGGCCCCTGTTGCGACAAAGAGGGGTGTTGAAACGGCCGGGTTTTGACACCGCGCGTCACCATCAGGCGGGCATGGGCATCCGTGTGCATGTCGTTGGCTTTTTGTGTCTCTAACACGGCCTGAAACACCTCATCGCGGGTCATCCCGATGTCGAGATCAATGGCCTTGGCAGCCTCGAACAACCTATCGAGATGCTCATCAATAAAGGCCCATGTGCCATTATAAAGGCGCAGCCCTTCCCACACACCATCACCCAACATGAAGCCACTGTCATAGACGCTGACCTTGGCGTCGCCCTTGGGCACGACCTGACCGTTCAGCCAGATCCTGATCGTCTCGTTCCGGGCGTCTTCCTGCGCCTGATGGGTTGTTTGGTGGTCCGTCATTTCACTCTCTGTTCGCAATGTCAGACGAGGCTAGGCGGGCGCGCTTCAAGTGCCAAGCGGTAAATTCGGATCACCAGAGCGTGAGATCACGCCGGAGTGAATTGGCGGGCGCGTTGAAGACAGGCAATGTGCGGATAACGATTTGGAGGGCCAAGCCATGAAATGGCAATTGCGAAACCTGAAAGCAGGGCTTTTGGCGGTGCTGATCGCCATTGGCCTTGGGGTGGAGACACAAACGGCGCATGCGGCGGGCACAGAGGTTGTCACCGTCGCGGGTGGCTGTTTCTGGTGTGTCGAGGCAGATTTCGAGAAAGTGCGCGGCGTGCGTGAGGTTGTATCGGGCTATACCGGCGGTAGCGTGGCAAACCCGTCCTATAAACAGGTCACACGGGGCGGAACGGGTCACTATGAAGCCGTCGAGATCAAATATGACCCGGCGAAAGTCTCGGCCCGCCAGTTGTATGACATGTTCTTTCGATCCGTAGACCCGACGGATGCGGGCGGGCAGTTTTGCGACCGTGGCAATAGCTATCGCACAGCAATTTTCGTCTCTGATTCAGCCCAAAAACAAGCCGCAGAGGCCGCCAAGACCGACGCGGAAAAGGCGCTTGGGCAAAAGATCGTGACGCCGATCTTGCAGGCATCGGAGTTCTACAAGGCCGAAGGCTATCACCAGGATTATTACAAGGGTGACGATTTTGTACTCACCCGCTTTGACCCGAAGCGGCAATCCGCCGCCTACAAGCGGTATCGCGAAGCCTGTGGCCGGGATGATCGGGTGAAAGCCCTTTGGGGGTCATCCGCACCCTTCGTGAAATAAACGAGCCGGCCCCAACAGGGACCCGCCCGCTTTCTGCAATCAGCCGACCTTGCAAGCCGCCAGAACGGCCATGTTCAACACGTCGCTGGCCGTCGAGGTCGATGAGCAAATCTGAACCGATTTGTCGATGCCGGATAGGATCGGACCGATCACGGTGGCCCCGGCCATTTCCTGCATCAGTTTCACGGAAATCGAGGCCGAATGGCGCGCGGGCACCACAAGGATGTTGGCCGGGCCAGTGAGGCGTTGGAACGGGTAGGCATCCTGCGCCACGGCATTCAGGGCGACATCGACGGTCATTTCGCCTTCGTATTCGAAATCGGCTCCGCGCCGCTCAAGCACACTGGGGGCGAGGTGCATTTTCTCGGCCCGTTCGGATTTGGGATAGCCAAAGGTCGAGAAACTGACGAAGGCGACGCGCGGCTCCAGCCCGAGGTGACGGGCGACACCGGCGGCACGGGTGGCGATGTTGGCGAGATCCTCTTCGTCGGGCCATTCGTGAACCAGGGTATCGGCAATCAGGACAATCCGCCCCTTGTGCAACAGGGCCGTCACGCCCGCGACACCGTTTTCGGTGTTGGCGTCAAAAACGTGGTTGATCCGTTCCATCACGTGGGCGGATTTGCGGGTGGCACCAGTGACAAGGCCATCGCCATGTCCATGGGCCAGCATGAGCGCCGCGAAAACGTGACGGTCGCGGGCGGCCATGCGGTGGATATCGTGGCGATCATGGCCCTTGCGTTGCAGGCGTTTGTAGAGGAATTCCTTGTAGTCGGCCAAACGGTCGGTTTTGGCGGCGTTGGTGATTTCGAGTTCTCGCACCGCATCGCCAAGGCCTGCGGCTTCGAGTTTCTGTTTCACGTCATCGTCGCGGCCAACAACGATGGCCTTGCCCAGCCCGCTGCGCTGATATTGCACGGCGGCGCGGAGGACGCGGGGGTCGTCACCTTCGGCAAAGATCATCCGGGCCTGTGCATTGCGGGCACGGGCGTTGATCGACCGCAGGATGGAGGCCGTGGGATCCATCCGGGCGGCGAGGGTTTGCTCGTACGCGTCCATATCCACGATGGGACGGCGCGCGGCACCGGTTTCCATGCAGGCCTTGGCCACGGCGGGCGGGACGGTGTGGATCAGGCGCGGATCGAAGGGCGTGGGAATGATGTAATCGCGCCCGAAGGACAGTTTGCGGCCATAGGCCATGGCGACCTCATCGGGCACATCGGCGCGGGCGAGTTGGGCCAGGGCCTCGGCGCAGGCGATTTTCATTTCGTCGTTGATGGCGCGGGCGTGCACATCGAGCGCACCACGGAACAGGTAGGGGAAGCCGAGGACGTTGTTCACCTGGTTGGGGTAGTCGCTGCGGCCGGTGGCGACGATGGCGTCGGGGCGCACTTCGTGGGCTTCTTCGGGGGTGATCTCGGGGTCGGGGTTGGCCATGGCGAAGATCACCGGGTTATCGGCCATGGAGGCAACCATATCCTGCGTCACGGCCCCTTTGACAGAGACGCCAAGAAACACGTCGGCATCCTTCATCGCCTCTTCGAGGGTGCGCAGGTCGGTGGTGATGGCATGGGCCGATTTCCATTGGTTCATGCCCTCGGTGCGGCCTTGATAGATCACGCCCTTGGTGTCGCAGGCGATACAGTTTTCATGCCGGGCGCCCATGGCCTTGAGCAGTTCGATACAGGCAATGCCCGCCGCGCCCGCGCCGTTGAGCACGATCCGGCAATCCTCGATCTTCTTACCCGAGAGATGCAGCGCGTTGATGAGACCCGCGGCACAGATCACGGCGGTGCCGTGCTGATCGTCGTGGAAGACGGGGATGTCCATCCGCTCTTTGAGGGTTTGTTCGATAATGAAACACTCGGGCGCTTTGATGTCTTCGAGGTTGATACCGCCGAAGGTGGGACCCATGAGTTCGACGGCCTTGATAAAGGCCTCGGGGTCTTCGGTATCAAGTTCGATGTCGATGGAGTTCACATCGGCAAAACGCTTGAAGAGAACCGACTTGCCCTCCATCACCGGTTTGGAGCCCAGCGCGCCGAGGTTGCCAAGCCCCAGAACGGCGGTGCCGTTCGAGATGACGGCCACGAGGTTACCCTTGTTGGTGTAGTCATAGGCCAGTTCGGGGTTTTGGGCGATCTCCTCGCAGGGGACGGCGACGCCGGGGGAATAGGCCAGCGACAGGTCGCGCTGCGTGGTCATCGGCACGGTGGCCGTGATCTCGAACTTGCCGGGGGTGGGTTCAAGATGGAAGGCGAGCGCCTCTTCACGGGTATACTTGGGTTTGGACATGTCGCGGCCTTATTGGGATCAGTCGGATTTGGTACTCCATAGCGGGGGTTTGCATAAGCCTCAACCGCAAGAGGGTTTTCGGGTTTCATGCGCGGGCTTGGCTTTGTAATGTTGGCGGCAATCAACGCCGGGGGGCAGACGTGACATCCATGAAATCCACCGTGACGCCGATGATGGCGCAGTACCTTGAGATCAAGGCGGAGTATCCGGGGGCTTTGTTGTTCTACCGGATGGGGGATTTTTACGAACTGTTCTTTGACGATGCGGTTTCGGCGGCGGAGGCCCTCGATATTGCCCTGACCAAGCGGGGCAAGCATCTGGGCGAGGACATCCCGATGTGCGGCGTGCCGGTCCATTCGGCCGAGAATTACCTATTGACGCTTATTCGCAAAGGGTTTCGCGTAGCTGTCTGCGAGCAGATGGAAAGCCCCGAGGAGGCGAAGAAGCGCGGCTCGAAATCGGTGGTCAAGCGGGGGGTTGTGCGGCTGGTCACGCCCGGGACACTGACCGAGGAAAGCCTTTTGGAGGCCCGGCGGCACAATTACCTGGCCAGTTTCGCGCAGGTGCGGGGCGAGGGGGCCTTGGCCTGGGTCGATATTTCCACGGGCGCCTTTCACGTGATGTCCCTGGCACAGGTTCGGCTTGGGCCGGAACTGGCGCGTCTGGCGCCGTCCGAGGTGATCGTGGCCAGTGAAGATGACACGGATTTGGGTGACATAGTGACTGAATCCGGGGCTTCGGTGACGGAACTGGGCCGGGCCGCCTTTGATAGCACAGGAGGTGAAAAGCGACTGTGCGAGTTGTTCGACGTGGGGACGTTGGAGGCTTTCGGGGCCTTCAGCCGGCCCGAAGTGGCCGCCATGGGAGCCATCGTCGAATATCTGGAGATCACCCAGAAGGGCAAACTGCCACTGTTGCAGGTTCCGCAGCGCGAAGCGCAGGCGCGGGTGATGCAGATCGACGCCGCCACGCGGCGCAACCTTGAGATCACGCAAGCCATGAGCGGCGGGCGGGCCGGATCGCTTTTGGCCTCGGTCGACCGGACGGTCACGGCAGGCGGTGGGCGATTGCTGGAGCGTCGGCTGTCGAGCCCCAGCCGGGTTATGGAGGTGGTGCAGGATCGGCTGGAATCCGTTGATTTTGCGGTGGAACAGTCTCGATTCTCGGAAGATTTGCGCGGCGCCTTGCGCAAGGTGCCGGACCTTGACCGCGCGTTATCGCGGCTTGGGGTGGATCGCGGAGGGCCGCGGGACCTGGCCGCTATTCGCAATGGCTTGGCACAGGCCGCCGAGATTGCCGGAATGGTCGAGAGTGTCGGCCTGCCCAAGATTCTGGCCGAAGCGGCAATAGACCTGACTGGGCATGACGAATTGCTGGACCTGTTGGATCAGGCCCTGATTGCCGAGCCGCCGCTTTTGGCGCGCGACGGTGGGTTCATCGCGCCGGGATATGACGCGGAACTGGACGAAGTTCGGCAGCTTCGCGATGAAGGGCGCGGCGTGATCGCGGCAATGCAGAGTGAATATCAGGAGCTGACGGGGATCCAGAGCCTGAAGGTCAAGCACAACAATGTGCTGGGCTATTTCGTGGAAGTGACCAGCACCCATGCCGACAAGATGTTGTCGGAACCCTTGAACGAAACCTTCAAGCACCGGCAAACCACGGCAAATCAGGTACGGTTTACCACAGTGCCGCTGAGCGAGATGGAAACCAAGATTCTGAATGCCGGAGGGCGGGCCCTTGAGATAGAAAAGCGTCTCTATGACAGCCTAAAAGCAGCTATTCTGGAGGTATCGGCAGAGGTTTCGCAGGCCGCGCGCGCCTTGGCCGAGATGGACCTGATCACCGGGTTTGCCGATCTGGCGCGCGGTGAGAACTGGTGCCGCCCGCAGGTGGATGAAAGCCGCGCCCTTGAGATCGAAGGCGGGCGGCATCCGGTCGTGGAACAGGCCCTGCGCAAGGCGGGGGAGCCGTTTATCGCAAATGACTGTGCGCTTGGGAGTGAGAGCGATATTTGGCTTCTGACCGGGCCGAACATGGCAGGTAAATCCACGTTCTTGCGGCAAAACGCGCTGATCGCGCTTCTGGCGCAGGCGGGCAGTTTCGTGCCGGCATCGAGCGCGCATGTGGGCCTTGTCAGCCAGTTGTTCAGCCGGGTCGGGGCCAGTGACGATCTGGCACGCGGGCGGTCGACCTTCATGGTGGAAATGGTCGAAACCGCCGCGATTTTGAACCAGGCGGATGACCATGCACTTGTGATCTTGGACGAGATCGGGCGCGGCACGGCCACCTATGACGGGTTGAGCATCGCCTGGGCGACCTTGGAGCATTTGCATGACGTGAATGGCTGTCGGGCACTGTTTGCCACGCATTACCACGAGCTGACCAATCTGAGTGAGAAGCTTACCCGGGTGGATAATGCCACCGTCAGCGTGAAGGAACACGAGGGCGAGGTGATTTTCCTGCACGAGGTCAAGCGCGGGGCGGCCGACCGGAGTTATGGTGTGCAGGTGGCCAAGCTGGCCGGGTTGCCATCCGCCGTGGTGGAGCGGGCACGTGTCGTGTTGGATGCCTTGGAAAAGGGCGAACGGGAAGGCGGCACGGCACAAAAAGCGTTGATCGACGACCTGCCACTGTTTTCCGCCACGCCGCCGCCCGCACCTAAGCCGGTGCGCGAGTCGGACCTGGACAAACGGATCGCCGAGATTCTGCCCGACGACCTGACCCCGCGCGAGGCGCTGAATTTGATTTACGAGTTGAAGGGGTTGGCGGATAAGCCGGGGTAACCCGGCCTATCGTTAGCCTTGGAAGGACGACACGCCGACCTGCGCGGGGCGCAGGATACGATCATGCAGCATGAAGCCTTCGGCCGAAACCTGAATGATCTCGCCTTGCTTGGTGCCGGGAAGAGGGGCCTCGAACATGGCTTCGTGATGGTTGGGGTCGAACCTGTCACCCACTTCGGGCGAAATCAGGGTGATGCCGTGCTTGGAAAAGACGTTAAGCAGTTCCCGCATGGTCAGCTCAATCCCCTCGATGAGGGCGGCGGAGACCTCTTTTTGCTCGTCCGTCGCGGCCTCAAGCGCGCGCTTCATGTTGTCGTAAACCGGCAGCATGTCGCGGGCGAGTTTCGAACCGCCGTAGTTTTCCGCCTCGCGGCGGTCTTTCTCGCTCCGTTTGCGGGCGTTTTCGGCATCGGCGAGGGCGCGCATGAATTTGTCCTGGAAGGCATCACGTTCGGCGCGCAGAGCCTCGACCTCGGCCTCGGTATCGTCGATTTCTTCGGCGTGTTGTGCTTGTTCCTCGGCCTCGACCTGTTCGATGTCATCAAGGAAGTCGTCGTTTTTCGGCTCTGCCATAATTCACCTTTAGCTGCGGTCCGCGATCAGCTTTCCAACAAGTTGTGCCGTGTAATCCACAATCGGCACGATACGTCCATAGTTCAGGCGGGTCGGGCCAATCACGCCCACCGCGCCAACGATCTTTCGGTCTGCGTTCATATAAGGAGAGACCACCAAAGAGGAACCCGAAAGTGAGAAAAGTTTGTTCTCGGAGCCAATAAAAATGCGCACACCTTCGCCTTCGTCGGCCAGTTCGAGGAACTCGGCGATATCCCGCTTGCGTTCAAGATCGTCAAACAGGGTGCGAATGCGGTCGAATTCCTCTTCCTCGGTCTCGGAATTCAGGAGATTCGCGCGGCCACGGACGATCAGACGCTCGTAATTGTCGCTTTCACCATCCCACACGGCGAGACCACTTTCGACAAGTTGATGGGCGACTTTGTCAATCTCCTGCCGCCGCTCGTTGATTTGGCGGGCGATGACGGTTTGCAGGTCGGAGATGGTTTTTCCCTCGACCAAGGCATTCAGGAAATTCGCCGCCTCGCGCATGGAACTGGGCGTTTGGCCCGGGGGCGGGTGGAAAATGCGATTTTCGACGTGACCATCGGCAAAGACCAGAACCACCAAAGCGCGGTCATGCGAGAGGCTAACGAATTCGATATGCTTGATCGGCGCTTCGTGCTTGGGGGCGAGTACGAGGGAGGCGCCTTGCGTGACGCCGGAAAGGGCCGACCCGATCCGGTCGAGCGCGCCAGTCACATCGTCGGAGTTCGAGCCGAGGGTGGCATCGATCATCTTCCGGTCGGTGTTTTCAAGATCGCCCACCTCAAGCAGGCCATCGACGAACATGCGCAAGCCTTCCTGCGTCGGGATTCGGCCCGCGCTGACATGGGGACTGTCCAGCAATCCAAGGTATTCGAGATCCTGCATCACGTTGCGAATAGTGGCCGCCGAGACCTTTTCGCTCATGTCTCGCGTCAGGGACCGGGAGCCGACGGGATCGCCGGATGCGAGATAGGATTCGACCACGCGGCGGAACACCTCGCGCGAGCGATCGTTCAGTTCTTCCAGAATTTTACCTGCGTTGCTCATACTGCCCATATATCCCGTCTGGCCGGTCATTAAAGACGCTGTGTGGAAAAGGTCAATCGGGGTTGCTATCCGACCAACGGCGCATGTATCCCCGAGCCAAACAGAATGAGGAATATACCATGCGTCCGTCGGGTAGAGATTTAAGCGAAATGCGCGCTGTTTCAATCGAAACAGGTGTGACGAAACATGCCGAGGGGTCGTGCATGATCAAGGTGGGCGATACGCATGTTCTATGTACCGCCACCATCGAAGACCGGGTGCCGCCCTTCATCAAGGGCTCGGGCCTTGGATGGGTCACGGCGGAGTACGGGATGCTGCCCCGCTCGACGACAAGCCGAATGCGCCGCGAGGCGACCGCCGGTAAGCAGGGCGGGCGCACGGTTGAGATTCAGCGGCTGATTGGCCGGTCTTTGCGGGCCGGTGTTGATCGCGTGGCATTGGGTGAGCGCCAGATCACCGTGGATTGTGACGTGATCCAGGCCGATGGCGGGACGCGCTGTGCCTCGATCACCGGGGGTTGGGTGGCCCTGCGCCTTGCGGTGAACAAGCTGATGAAGGTTGGCGATGTGATTAGCGACCCGATGGTTGATCCTGTCGCCGCCGTGAGCTGTGGCATCTACGCGGGGCAGCCGGTGCTTGACCTTGATTACCCCGAGGATAGCGAGGCGGGCGTTGATGGCAATTTCATCATGACCGGATCAAAGCAATTGATCGAAGTGCAAATGAGTGCCGAAGGCGCGACCTATAGCCGAGACCAGATGAACCAGCTTATGGATTTGGCCGAGCAAGGGGTTTCCGATCTGGTCACAGCGCAGAAGGCAGCCGTTAATGCGTAAGTTCGAGGGCGAGACGCTTTTGGTGGCAACGCATAACGCCGGGAAGCTGGAAGAGATCGCCAATCTTCTGGAGCCTTTTGGCGTCCGCGTGGTGGGTGCCGCCGAAAAGGGCCTTGATGAACCCGAGGAGACCGAAACCACGTTTGTCGGCAATGCCCGGATCAAGGCGCACGCGGCGGCGAAGGCCACCGGGCTTCCGGCGCTTTCCGACGATTCCGGGATCGAGATTGACGCGCTTGACGGTGCGCCCGGGGTATTTACCGCAAACTGGGCCGAAACAGAAAAGGGCCGTGATTTCATCATGGCAATGGGCAAGGCGCATGATCGCCTGTTGGAAAGCGGCAAACCCAAGCCATGGACAGCGCGGTTTTGCTGTACTCTGGTTCTGGCATGGCCCGATGGACATGACGAAGTGTTTCCCGGGACCGTGGAAGGGCAGATTGTGTGGCCCATGCGTGGGCACGAGGGGCATGGGTACGATCCGATTTTCCAGCCTGACGGTTATGATCAGACCTTCGGCGAAATGGATCGCTGGGAAAAGAACAAGATCAGCCATCGTGCCGACGCCTTTGGCAAGCTCGTGCAGGGTTGTTTTGGCTGAGGATTGGCAAAACGGGGGCTTTGGCCTGTATATCCACTGGCCGTTTTGCGAGGCCAAATGCCCCTATTGCGACTTCAATTCTCATGTATCCCGTCAGATAAATCAGGCGCATTGGCAGGCGGCGTATCTCAAGGAGTTGGACCGTTACGCCGAATTGGTGCCTGATCGTGTCTTGAATTCGGTTTTCTTTGGTGGTGGCACCCCCAGTTTGATGGCCCCCGAAACCGTTGCCGCAATTCTGGAGCGTGTGCGTAAACTGTGGCCCGCTGCCAATGATCTGGAGGTCACGCTTGAAGCAAACCCCGGTTCGGTAGAAGCTGGACGGTTTCAAGCGTATGCGCAGGGTGGCGTTTCGCGGGTGTCAATGGGTGTTCAGGCGCTCAATGACACGGACCTTCGGCGGCTTGGGCGTATTCATACGATAGAGGAAGCAAGGCAAGCCTTTGATATTGCTAGAAAAAACTTTGATCGTGTGAGTTTTGACCTTATCTATGCCCGGCAAGACCAAACGCTTGCAGCATGGCGCAACGAACTTTCCGAAGCGCTGACCATGGCGGTGGATCACCTGTCTTTATACCAATTGACGATCGAGCCCGGAACGGCATTTGGCGATCGCTATGACCGGGGAAAGTTGCGCGGCCTGCCCGAAGAGGATTTGGCCGCCGATATGTACGAGGCGACGCAAGAGATTTGCGATACTGCGGGTCTTGGGGCTTATGAAGTCTCTAACCATGCCAAACTCGGCGCGGAATCACGGCATAATCTGATTTATTGGCGTTATGGGGATTATGTTGGGATCGGGCCTGGTGCACATGGTCGTGTCACACTGAATGGTCAGCGATATGCAACCGAAGCATGGTCAAATCCAGACCGCTGGTTGCGTGCCGTTGCGGAGGGTGATGGCGAAAAGAGAAATGAAGCCATTTTGCCAACAGATCAGGCTGGCGAATACCTTATGATGGGCCTGCGCGTCCGGGAAGGGATTGATCCAGATCGGTATGCCAAATTGGCGGGCAAGCCTTTGCCGCAGGATCGACTGTACTATCTTCAAGATCTGGGGCTAATCGAAACGAACGCAAATGCGATAAGGGCCACGCAGAAGGGGCGGATTGTGCTAAATTCCGTGCTTGTTGAATTGATCGGGGATTAGATCGTGCGCATTTTCTGGGCAACCTTGGGACTTATCTGTGTCGGGTTGGGAATGCTTGGCGTGATCCTTCCGTTACTTCCGACTGTTCCTTTTATGCTTTTGGCGGCATTTTTCTTTGCCCGCTCATCCGAGCGGTTGCATAATTGGCTGCTGTCGCATCGACAGTTTGGGCCCGCGATTGTCGATTGGCATGAACGCGGCGCCATCAATCCGCGCGTAAAACGGATATCGACCATCGCAATCATCGCAGTTTTCAGCCTGTCACTTGCCATGGGAATAAAACCGCTGGTTCTGGTGATTCAGGCTCTGGTTTTGAGCTGCGTTCTTTTGTTTATCTGGACTAGGCCGAACTACTAGACGTCAGGATGCGGCACAAATTGTCCAGTTGATCCAAAGTGTCATAGCTGATCGTGATCTGGCCATTTTCGCGACCCGGCTTGTGGTTCAACGAGACCTTCATCCCCAAATTCGCGGCCAGATCGCCTTCCAAAGCCTTTGTATCGGCATCTTTCGCAGGCGCCGAAGATTTCTTGGCTTTTCCATCATCGGAAAAGATATTGCCCATTGGTTTTTTGGCGAGTTTCTCGGTCTCTCTCACCGACAAGCCCTTCTTGATCACTTCGCGAGCCAGCTTTGCAGGATCGTCAGATGTGATGAGTGCGCGGGCATGTCCGGCGGAAAGCTTGCCTTCCCCAAGATACGTCTGCACCTCATCAGGCAGACCCAACAAACGCATGGAATTGGCAATATGACTCCGGCTTTTGCCCAAAGCCTCGGCGAGTTTTTCCTGCGTGTGGCCAAATTTATCCATCAATTGCTGGTATCCAGCCGCTTCTTCAACCGGGTTCAGGTCAGCACGCTGAATGTTTTCGATGATCGCAACTTCGAGAACCTCGGTATCGTCGAAATCACGCACAAGAACGGGAATCTCGTGCAGCTTGGCCATCTGGGCCGCACGCCAGCGCCGTTCGCCGGCAACAATCTCGAATTCGCCGTCCTTGCCGGGCTTGGGCCGTACGATCAACGGCTGAATGATCCCCTTTTCCTTGATCGAGGCCGCCAGATCGTCCAGTTTTTCAGGATCAAAGCTCCGGCGCGGCTGATCGGGGTTGGGGGAAATCAGTTCGATCGGAATTGCACGATCTGCCGGTTTGGCCGCCTCGCCGGCAGGCGCACTATCTTCCGCCACATCCGCCATCAAGGCCGAAAGCCCCCGGCCAAGCCCGCGTTGTTTTGATTTTTTCTCGGCCATTCCCGATTCCTTTCGTTAGGCGGCTACGCGTGCCTGATTTTTCATGAGCTCCTGTGCCAACTCACGATAGGCCTGCGCCCCTTTGGAGGTGGTATCATACTCAAGAACGGAGGTAGAGTAGGAGGGCGCCTCGCTGACACGCACGTTTCTGGGGATTCGCGTTTGAAACACGAGATCTCCAAGGTTGTCGCGGGCGTCCTGTTCAACCTGCGACGACAGATTGTTGCGGGCATCGTACATTGTCAGGACAATCCCTTCGATCCGCAAACCGGGATTGGCGGATTGGCGCACCTCGCGGATGGTCAGCATGAGCTGTGACAGACCTTCAAGAGCAAAAAACTCGCTTTGCAAGGGCACCAAGACCGAATGAGAGGCCACCATGGCGTTCACCGTCAAAAGATTGAGCGACGGCGGGCAATCGATCAGGATATAATCGAGGGAATAGGTATCCATCGCGTGCTGCCGTAGCGCATCATGCAACAGGAAACTGCGCTTTTCATTGGCAATAAGCTCGATATCCGCGGAGCTCAGATCAACCGTCGCGGGGATGATCATGAGGTTCTCCGGGTTGGCCGGGCGAATGACCTCGGACAGGTCTATATCTTCCAACAGCAACTCGTATGTCGTGAACTCACGCTCATCCGGCTCGATCCCGAGGCCAGTCGATGCGTTTCCTTGCGGGTCGAGATCGACGATCAATACCCGCTGCCCGGCTTCGGCCAGCGCAGCGCCAAGATTGATGGTTGTCGTGGTCTTCCCAACTCCGCCTTTCTGGTTGGCGACGGCAATGATTTTCGGACCGTGGGGGCGCGTGGGATCAGACACGGGAGACTCCTGTAATTGCAAGAATGGCGGGGCCGTCTTCTGTTTTGCTTTTAGCAACACGGTACTCAAAGTTCCACTGACTTTGAGCATCTTGCAATTCTTTCTCCCATGTTGCGCCCTTTGGGAAAAGAGCCGTACCATCTGCGGACAAATGCCGCTCGGTAAATGCTAAAAGTTTTGGCAAATCCGCTAGCGCGCGGGCCGAAAGAACATCCGCGCCGAGCGCAGGAATATCTTCGATCCGGTCATTGATCACCTGGGCCGATACGCCGGTTTCGCGAATAACCGTGCGCAAAAACGCACATTTTCGGACATCGCTTTCGACAAGGGTGACTTTCTTGGGGGAGCCGCTCTCGGCCCCAAGGATTGCAAGCACAAGGCCAGGAAACCCGCCACCCGAGCCAAGATCCGCCCAGTGGGTCACGGGATGGGGGGCAAGATCATAGATTTGAGCGGAATCAAGGATGTGGCGCGCCCAAAGATCATCCAAGGTGCTGCGAGAGACAAGATTGATACGCGGATTCCACTTGAGCAAAAGGTCGGCAAAATGCTCTAGCTTGTCCGATGTTTCACGTGAAACATCGAAGGGCAGCCCCGCACGCCTCATGCAGATTTTTCCCGTTTATCCTTGCGCAAGCGCGCCAGAATGAGGGTCAGGGCCGCAGGCGTCACGCCATCAACACGCGACGCCTGAGCCAAATTTGCCGGCTGAGCCGCACTAAGCTTGTTTTTGAGTTCATTTGACAAGCCTTCGATGCTTTGAAACGGGAAGTCCTTGGGGATTTCCTGTGCCTCGTCCCGCTTCATCATTTCAACATCTTGTTTTTGTCTGGTGATGTAGTTGGCATAAAGTGCATCTTTTTCAAGTTGGGCGCGGGTTTCCGTATCCACATCAGCCAGGTCGCTATTGAGTTGCACCAATGTATCAAAGTTCACATCAGGAAACGCGAGCAACTGGAACCCCGTTCTTCGTGTCCCGTCTTGGTTAATCTTCAAGCCGCAAATTGCCAGATGTTTTGGCGTGTAGCTTTCAGACGTGAGAAGCTCCCTCGCACCGTTCAGGCGTTCCATTTTGTCTTCGAAGGCTTTCTGCCGTTTCTCACCAATGCAACCAGCCTCTAGCCCAACAGGCGTAAGCCGCTGGTCCGCGTTATCCGCCCGAAGGGAAAGACGGAATTCGGCGCGAGAGGTGAACATGCGATAGGGCTCGGACACGCCGCGGGTGATCAAATCATCAATCATCACGCCGATGTAGCTATCCGCACGGCTGAACAGCACTGGCTCTTTCCCCGTCACCGACCGGGCGGCATTCAATCCGGCGACAAGCCCCTGGGCCGCCGCTTCTTCGTAGCCGGTTGTTCCGTTGATCTGGCCGGCCAGATATAGCCCTGGGACGGATTTGACCGCCAGTGTCGCATCGAGGTTCCTGGGGTCGACATAGTCGTATTCAATCGCATAACCCGGCTGCAAAATCTCCGCGTTCTCAAGGCCGGTAATGGAGCGAACGTAATCCTGTTGCACCTCCTCGGGGAGGGACGTTGAGATGCCATTAGGGTAAATCACGCTGTCCGATAAGCTTTCCGGCTCAAGAAAAATCTGATGCGACGTTTTATCGGCAAATCGAACGATTTTATCTTCGATCGAGGGGCAATACCGTGGCCCTACCCCATCGATATGACCGCCGTACATGGCCGAACGATCCAGATTCTCCCGAATGATATCGTGTGTTTTTTCGTTGGTATGGGTGATGCCGCAGGACACTTGCGCCGCACTGACGCCTTTCGAGAGAAAGGAAAACAGAACCGGGTCATCGTCACCCGGTTGTTCATCCAAACCGTCCCAAGAAATTGTATTTCCGTCCAGACGCGGCGGCGTACCCGTTTTCAAGCGGCCAAGCGTCAGACCGAACGAGTCGACGCGCTCTGCAAATTTGATCGATGGCTTGTCGCCCATCCGGCCACCCGCGCGAGACACATCGCCAATATGGATCACACCGCGCAGAAAGGTCCCCGTCGTCAAAACGACCGCTTTCGCAAGAATCTCGGACCCATCCAGCAAGGTGATGCCTGTGACCCGCTCACCCTCCATCAGAAAATCGGCAGCTTCGCCTTCGATGATCGAAAGGTTTGGCTGACTGTCGATCTCCTGCAGCATCGCCTCGCGGTAAATTTTCCGGTCCGCCTGTGCACGTGGCCCTTGTACGGCGGGACCTTTACGGCGGTTCAAAAGGCGGAATTGAATACCAGCCTTATCAGCGACGCGAGCCATAACCCCATCGAGCGCATCGATTTCACGCACAAGATGACCTTTTCCCAAGCCACCAATCGCCGGATTGCAGGACATCACCCCGATGTCGCTACGTGACAGGGTAACCAGCGCGGTCTGCGCCCCGGTGCGGGCCGCCGCATGTGCGGCGTCAGCGCCGGCGTGGCCACCCCCGATGACGATGACATCAAAATGTTTCACGTGAAACACTCCTCATTTGCCAAGGCAAAAGCTACTGAAGATTTCGTCGAGCACGTTTTCGACATCTATGCGTCCTACCAAAGAATCAAGGGCGCGGATAGCTGTTCGAATTTCTTCGGCGGAAATATCCGCGGTTTCTTCGCCACCGGGAAGGAGGGTTTTCGCCGATTGTAAAGCGCTGAGCCCATTGGCCATGGAAATACGGTGCCTTTCACGCGTGGCGACAGCCGCATGAGAGGCCCGCTCCGAGAGGGTTGCCGTGATCCGGTTAATCAACGTTCCAAGGCCATATCCTGACACCCCTGAGATCGCATTGGCGGGATCATCAAGAAGATCGGCCTTGGCCTTGACCACGATGTCATCTGCAAGAACCGGGATGTCAGGGGCTTCGTCCCCCTCAACAAGGAAAACGCGCAAATCGGCCAGTTCAGCGCGCTGTTTTGCCCGGTCGATGCCAATTGATTCCACCTTATCATCGGTTTCTCGCAGGCCAGCCGTATCAAGGATGGTTACCGGCAAGCCCTTCAAATCCATCCTGACCTCGATCACATCCCGAGTCGTTCCTGCAAATTCGGACGTGATGGCGGCATCTCGGCCTGCAATGGCGTTGAGAAGGGTGGATTTCCCGACGTTGGGCGCCCCAACAATCGCGACCTCGAACCCCGTTCTGATCCGCTCGGATATGCCGACGCCCTCGATCTGATGCTCAAGAGCAGTCATGACGCGTTCAACAAGCGCGGAAACCTCGGGCGCGACATCGACCGGAACCTCTTCGTCCGCGAAATCGATCGTCGCCTCAAGGAGTGCAGCCGCGCGGATCAGGTCACGGCGCCAGCTTTCGGCCAGATTGCCAAGATCACCCGATAGCACGCGCAAGGCCTGACGCCTTTGTGCTTCGGTTTCGGCATCGATGAGATCAGCCAGACCTTCGACCTGGGCAAGAGAAAGTTGCCCGTTTTCCAAGGCGCGGCGCGTGAATTCGCCAGGATCGGCAGAACGCAGACCATCCAAGTTTCCAAGGGTGTGAAGGATTGAGGCGATGATTGCCGTGCTTCCGTGGCACTGGAACTCGACCACGTCTTCGCCTGTAAAGCTTGCATCCTTTGAAAACGTCAGGACCAGAGCGTCGTCAAGGTGAACACCCTCAGCATCCCGCAGTGTCCGTAGCGCCGCCTGACGGCGCATCGGGACGTCACCGGCCAAGGCCTCACACGCCTGAAACGCCAAGGGGCCAGACACGCGGATCACGGCGACGCCCGCTTTGCCTTGCGCCGTCGAAAGTGCATAGATCGTGTCCATGGGAATGACCCCGTGCGATACCCTTTAGGTATTCATTGAATCGAAGAATTCGGCGTTTGTCTTGGTCTGCTTGAGCTTCGACAACAGGAACTCGATGGCATCAGTGGTGCCCATCGGGTTCAGGATTCGGCGCAGGACATAGGTTTTCTGCAGGTCCACCTTATCGATAAGAAGATCCTCTTTCCGGGTGCCCGACTTGAGGATGTCGATGGCCGGGAAGACGCGCTTATCCGCGATCTTGCGATCAAGGACCAGTTCGGAGTTACCCGTGCCCTTGAATTCTTCGAAGATCACTTCATCCATCCGGCTGCCGGTATCGATCAGGGCAGTCGAAACGATGGTGAGCGACCCGCCTTCCTCGATATTCCGCGCCGCACCGAAGAACCGCTTGGGGCGTTGCAGCGCGTTCGCATCCACACCACCCGTCAGGACCTTCCCCGAGGAAGGCACGGTTGTGTTGTAAGCCCTACCAAGTCTTGTGATTGAGTCGAGCAGGATAACAACATCTCGTTTATGTTCGACCAAACGCTTGGCTTTCTCGATGACCATCTCGGCCACGGCCACGTGCCGCGCGGCGGGTTCATCGAAGGTCGAGCTGATGACTTCGCCCTTCACGCTGCGCTTCATGTCCGTCACCTCTTCGGGGCGTTCGTCGATCAGCAGGACGATCAGGTAACACTCGGGGTGGTTTTTCTCGATGCTGCTGGCGATGTTCTGCAAGATGACGGTTTTACCTGTCCGCGGCGGCGCCACGATCAAGGACCGCTGACCTTTCCCGATAGGCGCCACAAGATCGATCACACGCGCCGAGCGATCCTTGATCGTCGGATCGTCGACCTCCATTTTCAGGCGCTCGTCGGGGTAAAGGGGCGTCAGGTTGTCGAAAGCGATCTTATGGCGTGCGCGCTCGGGATCTTCATAGTTGATCTGAGTGACCGAAGTGAGCACGAAATACCGCTCGTTATCGTCCGGTGCCTTGATTTGCCCTTCGACGGTATCGCCAGTGCGCAATGAGTGCTGACGGATCGTATCAGGAGAAACATAGATGTCATCCGGACCGGGCAGGTAGTTCGCCTCGGACGACCGCAGGAACCCGAACCCATCTTGCAGGACTTCAAGAACACCGTCGCCATAGACTGTCCATCCCTCGTCAGCGCGCTCACGAAGGATCTGGAACATCATCTCACCCTTGCGCATGGTCGAGGCGTTCTCGATCTCAAGCTCCTCGGCCATGGCAAGCAGGTCTTTGGCGCTACGCGCCTTGAGATCGGACAGGTTCAGACGATCATCGGACATGGGGGTACCTCGGGACATAGCGCCACTTGCGCCGTGTCGATATGTGTCTCAGGAGAAATAGCCACCCGGACGGGTGCTTGCGCGGTTCATACTCAGCCTCTTGGCATGAGTCAATGTTTCTCAGAAACGAACGACAACCGACAGGACGATGATAACCATGAGAACCGTGGGAACCTCGTTCATCATCCGGTATTGACGGCCTGTCAGAGTGTTCGAACCCGATGCGAAATCTTTACGCCGCATGCCAAGCCAATGGTGAAACCAAGTCATCGCCAAGATCGAAGCCCCCTTGGTATAGGGCCAGACCGCACCCCAATCGACAATGCCGGGGGTAAAGACCAAGGCAAGCCCAAAGATCCATGTTGCGATCATTGCCGGTGTCATGATCACGCGAAGCAGCTTATCTTCCATAGTTTGGAAAACTTCATCGCGACTGTCCCCGGGTTGGGATTGCTCGGTATGGTAGACATACAGGCGAGGCAGATAAAAGATTCCTGCCATCCAGGATATGACAGCCATGATATGTATGGCCTTGTTCCATGGATAAAGCGTGATCAGGAAATCAGTCATTCAGTGCCCCGGTTTGGTTTCCTTCTCTATAAATAAAAAAGAAAAGAAAAGAGATGATGATGTTTTAGGAGGTGGCTTTGATTGTGGATTAACCACCTTTCTACAGGGTTTTCAACAGTCAGCCAGATATGTTGACAAACGTGTTGATAAAGATGGAAGTATTGGATGATATGAAAATTTAGTGATTAAAAATAAGGACTTACAGTATTCACTGCTGGCACTGCCCATGTTCATGAAATCGGGAAACTTTGCGAAGATGAAGGGATATGACCCTTTGTCGGTTTATCCTTTTCCACTTTTGGACATTCTTACAAAACCACCGGATTTATCCCATTGCCCAAGGCGAGGCCCAAGAACTCTGGAAATTTCATTGAACGGTTCATAGAACGTTAACAAACTTATGCCGCGAGTTGTCCACATGACACAGCAAATCATCTTGGCGTCAGGCTCGGACATCCGGGCGACCCTCTTGCGAAATGCAGGGGTGGATTATGATGTCAGCGTTCCGCGTGTTGATGAGGTGATGGTGCGGGATGCCCTTTTGTCGGATGGTACGCCTGCGCGGGACATTGCAGATGCCCTTGCCGAACTTAAAGCGCAGAAAGTCAGTGCAAAATACCCTGGGGCGCTTGTCATAGGCTGTGATCAGGTTTTGAGCTTTGAAAAGACGCTTTTATCAAAACCCACGACGCCGGATGATGCGCGTGAGCAGCTAAAGAAACTCCGCGGGAACCGGCATGAGCTTTTATCCGCGGCCGTGATCTGTGAGGGTGGTAAGCCGGTATGGCGACACATCGGGATCGTTCGGATGGCGATGCGGGATTTCTCGGACGATTATCTTGATGCATACCTTGAGCGTAACTGGGATAGCATTCGGCACTCTGTTGGTGGCTATAAGCTTGAGGAAGAGGGCGTTCGGCTTTTTACTCAGGTGCAGGGCGATTATTTTACGGTTCTCGGGCTGCCCTTGCTGGAGCTTTTGAACTACCTGACGGTAAGAGGAGATCTTCCTGCATGAGTGAAAACCGCATTCCCCTTGCCGGTGTCATCGGGTCGCCGATTGCACATTCAAAATCCCCACAACTTCACGGGCATTGGCTCAAGACTTATGGTCTGAGAGGGCATTATATTCCGATGGATGTCAGTACAGACAACCTTGGTCAGGTCTTGGATGCGTTGCCGAAAATGGGATTTGTCGGTGTCAACATAACGGTTCCGCACAAAGAAAAGGTTATGGAATTTGCGGATCTGGTGACGGATCGTGCAACGCTCATCGGGGCGGCGAATACCCTGACCTTTCAAAAAGACGGGAAGCTTCGCGCCGACAATACGGATGGCTATGGCTTCTTTGAAAACCTCCGACAGAATGCACCGAACTGGAACGTGAAGGCGGGCCCAGCTGCGGTTTTGGGGGCTGGCGGTGCGGCGCGTGCGGTGATTGCATCGCTTCTTGATGCGGGTGTCCCACATATCCTTCTGTCGAACCGGACTCGTGTACGCGCCGAGGCGCTGCAATCCGAGTTCGGCAAGCGGATCGAAGTCGTGGAGTGGGTTCAGGCCGGGAACATGCTGGAGGAGGCGACGACGGTGGTGAATACCACCTCTCTTGGTATGCTTGGAA
The DNA here is from genome assembly GCF_009669325.1 of Roseovarius bejariae. Lineage (NCBI taxonomy): Bacteria > Pseudomonadati > Pseudomonadota > Alphaproteobacteria > Rhodobacterales > Roseobacteraceae > Roseovarius > Roseovarius bejariae. Next base: position 1,856,884 of record NZ_SZWE01000001.1, on the reverse strand, counting down.
AACCGCCCCTTCGGGTGCCATTGGATGGATTGCGCAAAGATGCTGTCGTGACCGATCTGGTTTATGCGCCGCTGAAAACCCATCTTTTGGCCGAGGCCGAAAAGATGGGATGTACCACGGTCGATGGGCTTGGAATGCTTTTGCATCAGGCCGTGCCGGCATTCGAGCGTTGGTTTGGCGTCCGCCCCGAAGTGGATAGCGCCACACGCGCCGCGGCATTGAGATGAGCTTTCTTCTGGGGCTTACCGGCTCAATCGGGATGGGCAAATCCACCACGGCCAGAATGTTTGCCGAGGAAGGCTGTGCCGTATGGGATGCGGATGCGGCGGTGCATCGGCTTTATGCCAGGGGCGGCGCGGCAGTCGCGCCTATGGGTGCGGCCTTTCCCGAGGCTGTCGAAGATGGCGGAATTTCACGAGAACGCCTGAAAGAGATCATTGACCGTGATCCGGCGGCACTCAAGGCCATCGAAAAAATTGTTCATCCGCTTGTCGCGCAGGATCGGGAGGCATTCATTGCCGGGTCTGAAACCGCGATTATCGTATTGGACATCCCGCTTTTGTTCGAAAACGGGTATGAAAAAAACGTGGATGCCGTGGCCTGCGTGACAGTTTCCCCAAACCTGCAAAAGCAGCGGGTCATGGAGCGTGGCACCATGTCCGAGGAGCAGTTCGAGGATATTCTATCCCGTCAAATGCCGAATGAGGAAAAGGTCGCCCATTCGGATTTTATCATTGAAACCGATACGCTTGAGCATGCGCGCGCGCAGGTTCATGATGTCGTCAGGAAAATCAGATGCGGGTTGGCTGATGCGTGAGATCGTTCTGGATACCGAAACCACGGGGTTCGACCCCGAACAAGGCGACCGGATTGTCGAAATCGGGGCGATTGAGCTTTATAATCATATGCCCACGGGGCGGACGTTTCATGAATACATCAACCCGAAACGCGGGATGCCGCAGGACGCGTTTGATATTCATGGGATCGGGCCCGACCTTTTGGATACGCCGCGCCCTCCAAAAGATGGCGAAGTCACCCTGAAAGACAAACCACTTTTCGATCAGGTCGCCCAGGCGTTTGTGGATTTCGTGGCCGATGCGAAGCTGGTCATTCACAATGCGGCCTTCGACATGAAATTCCTGAACGCCGAATTGAGATGGCTGAGTTTCCCGCAGCTTCCGTGGGAACAGGCCGTGGATACTCTGGCGATTGCACGAAGGAAATTCCCGGGGTCTCCGGCATCCTTGGATGCATTGTGCCGACGGTTCAATATCGACAACTCTTCCCGGACGTTACACGGGGCCTTGCTCGACTCCGAGATTCTGGCCGAGGTTTATCTGGAACTGATTGGAGGACGGCAGCCTGACTTTGCGCTGAACGTGTCGTCGAATGCGGGATCGGAGCAGGCCAGTAGCGCGGAGTCTGCGTGGCGCCCGCAACCCCGGCCAACGCCGCTGGCGTCACGCCTGACCGAAAAAGAAACCGCCGCCCATGCCGAATTTGTCGAGGCAATGGGCGACGGTGCGCTTTGGAAGAAACTGGGCTGACTTAGGCGTCAGGGGTTTCTTTTTTCTCGGCCTCGGCCGCCGCTTGGCGACGTGCGATTTCATTGCGGTAAAGCTGCACGAAATCGATGTTTTCAAGGTTCAGCGGCGGGAACCCTCCATCGCGGGTCACGTCGCTGACGATCCGGCGGATGAAGGGGAACATCATCCGGGGACATTCAATCAGAAGGAAAGGATGCAATTGATCTTCGGGAACGCCCTCGACATGGAAAACGCCAACGTATTCCATCTCAAGCAAAAAGAGTGCGTCTTCACTATCTTTGTTCTTGGAGCTGACTGAAAGTTTCGCGATCACTTCATATTGGTTTTCTGTTGACCGCTTCTTTGCATCAAGGTTCACGCCAACCTGCACGTCAGGCTGGACTTCGCCGCTCCCGCCGCGTTGCGAAAGGATGTTTTCAAACGACAGATCCCGCACGAATTGCGTGAGGGCGTTCATCTTGATCTGTTGCTGGTCTTGTGCGCCGGGTGTTTCTTCGGCCATTTTTCGATCTCCGGAAAGGACAATATTGTTGCTCAGTGGCTTAGCAGCATGGTTCGATTGTCTCAATGCCTTGTCCAGCCGGAATCACCCTTGGAATGAGGATCGTTACGATCAACCTCATGATAGTCTGTTTCGATGATGTCGGGATGTCTCGGGCGGCGCGGGTTTTCCGGACCCATTTCAAACTTTTGAACATGAACACGCTTGCGCAGATAATTGAAAACCGCATGTCTGACCGGCGGCGCGAGCAGGGCGAAACCTATGCCGTCGGTGAAAAACCCCGGCGTCAGAAGCAACGCACCGGCAATCAGGATCATTGCACCGTGGGCCAAGGGTTCCGTCGGATCGTCCAGCTCTGAAAACGATCGCCGCAGATTCCCCATGGCCATGATGCCTTGCGTCCGCACCAACCACGTGCCGAGGATCGCGGTCAGGATCACGATACCAAGGGTTGGCCAAAGCCCGATTGCACCGCCGACTTGAATGAAAAGCGCGATCTCGATCAGCGGGACCATAAGAAATGCCGCGAAAAGCCACATTGGCGAAACTCCGTTATCACTTGGCCCTTGTGGTAGACTTGGGCCGGTCAGTCACCTACATAAGTGCGGAACGGTTTTCATACCATGCCCCGCACAAAAAGAGGTGCCCATGAATTCGCCCATCATTCAGCTTCTGGTACTGGCTGGTATCGCGATTTTTCTCATTCTGAGGCTGAAAAGCGTCTTGGGAACGCGTGACGGTTTCGAAGGATCACCGCAGGATGGACGCCGCGAAAGCCCATCCGACACACGTCGTCAGGACTTCGAGGTGATCGAAGGCGGCCCGGATTACGACATCATCGACAACGTCCCCGAAGGGTCGGACAGTGCCCAGGCCCTGGCCGAGATGAAGCGGGTCGAGCCGTCTTTTGGTGTCGGTGAATTCCTGCAAGGTGCTCGTGGTGCCTATGAGATGATCTTGATGGCCTTTGAGAATGCAAAGCTGGAAGAGGTTGCGCCCTTCCTTTCGGAAGATGTTTTCGAAGCCTTCGCACAGGTTGTGGATACCCGCGAGGAACAAGGCCTGTCCGTTGAGGCCGAGTTTATCGGCGTGCGGGAAACCGTGCTGAAGGAGGCCAGATTTGATACCGAAACGCGCCGTGCCGAATTGACCGTACGTTTTGTAGGTGAGCTTGTTTCCGTTGTACGGGACAAGGATGGTGAGATTATCGAGGGCAAGCCGGGACAGCCCAAGCGCCAGAAGGACAGCTGGACTTTCGAGCGCATCATGGGAGCGGACGATCCCAATTGGCGGCTTGTTGCCACGGGCGAATGATCCGCGCGCTGCGGTTTGTCCTGTGTCTTTTGCCGTGGCTGGCCTTGCCCGCCACGGCCGAGGAGGTCACGCGTAAGATCTTGCAATTCGATGAATTGCAGGGTTGGCAAGAGGATGATCACGCCGCCGCGTTGCAGACCTTTGTGAATACCTGCGCGGATATGGATGACCCGGATTGGCGATCACTTTGCGCATTGGCCCAGCAGGGGCCTGATGCGAAATCGTTTTTCGAATTGTTCTTTCGCCCTGTAGTGATCGAAAATGGATCACGCCCCCTTTTTACCGGGTATTTCGAGCCGGAGTTGAACGGCTCTTTACGTCCGTCGATGCGCTATCAGTATCCTCTCTATCGGGAGCCGAACGTCTCGAAGGTGTCCAACCCGTGGCTGACCCGCCGCGAGATCGAAACCGGCGATGTCATGGCCGACAAGGGCCTTGAGATTGCCTGGGTCGATGACCCGGTCGAATTGTTCTTCCTGCAAATTCAGGGTTCGGGGCGTATACGCCTGCCGGATGGTCGGATGATCCGTGTTGGCTATGGCGGGTCGAATGGGCACGATTACAGGTCAATCGGTGTCGAATTGGTGCGGCGTGGAATTTACAAAGCACATCAGGTATCGGCGCAGGTGATCAAGAATTGGGTGCGGCGCAATCCTGTGGCGGGGCGTGAGCTTTTGTTTCATAATCCGGCCTATGTCTTTTTCCGCAGGTTGGATGAAGTGCCCGCACATGCCGGGCCGCTTGGCGCGATGAACAGGTCAATCACGCCAAAGCGCACGGTTGCCGTTGATCCAAAATACACACCTCTTGGTGCGCCGGTCTGGATTGAGAAGGGCGGCAAAAGCCCCATACAACGCCTGATGGTGGCGCAGGATACGGGCTCAGCCATCAAGGGGCCGCAACGTGCCGATATTTTCTTTGGCACGGGTGATGCCGCGGGGCGTGCCGCCGGGAAGTTGCGCGACCCTGGTCGGCTGGTCGTGCTGATGCCTATTCAGCGTGCCTTTGCCATGGCGACGGATCTGTTGCCATGACGCGCAGGCGCCTGAAGCCCGAGGAGCTTGAGCTGTGGCGTAAGGTCGCCCAGACGACCGAGAAACTCCACCCCGAGCGCAAGCATGTGGATACCCCCCTTCCCAAGCCGACACCGCGGAAAAGCCCGCAGGCACGGATTGATGGATTTGATCTGGGCCAAAACGCAAAACCCAAAGGCAATGATCATGATCTGGCGCCCAGTGTGACAGAGCGGATCAAGTCAGCGCCAGTGCAAATGGATCGCAAGACCTTTGGCAGGTTGAAGCGTGGAAAACTGGTGCCCGAAGGGAAGCTGGACCTGCATGGGATGACGATGGATCGGGCGCATCCGGCGCTGACGGCCTTCATCCTGCGGGCACATGCGCAGGGAAAGCGCCTTGTTCTGGTGATCACGGGGAAGGGCAAGGACCGCGACGAGGGCGGTCCGATCCCGGTGCGCCGAGGGGTCTTGCGCCATAACGTGCCGCATTGGCTGTCAACACCACCCTTGGCGCAGGTTGTCTTGCAGGTCAGCGAAGCGCATCTGAAACACGGTGGCGGCGGGGCCTATTACGTATATTTACGCCGCGCCCGATAGGTCGGGGCGGGCACGGCTAATGCCGATGCCCATCATGACGGAGGTGAAGACGAAATAAGCGGCGACCAACAGGTATTGTGCTTCGATCCCCAGGCCAAGGTCGATGCCCAGCCCTGTCAGGCCGGGACCGATGGCCGACCCGAAGACCATGATTGCCGCTGCCATGGCTTTGATCGAACCGATATGACCCGTGCCATAAAACTCGGCCCAGAAGGCATTGGGCAGGGTGGTGTTTGCGCCTGTTGTGATACCGAGAAAAACAAAGCCCAAAAGCGTGGTGATCGGCCCGTTGGCGATGGAAAACAGGATAAAGGCCGCGACCATTGGCAGTTGCATAAAGGGGATCAGGCGGGCGGTGCCCAAACGATCAAGCGCCCAGCCGGACAGGACCATAGAGGCGATGCTGACGCCCGTATAAAGCGGGAACATGGCCACCAGTTCCACATGCGCGATCCCTTTCACCTCGGCAAAATGGACCTGATGGAAAAAGAAGGCGGTGTTGAAGGCGGCAGGGCCCAAAAGGGCCGGGACCATGAACCAAAAGAGGAAATGACGAAGCGTCTGTTTCCGGGTCCAATGGCGGGACAACATGCCAAGGGACTGGTCCGATTTAGCCCAGGATTGCGGGGTGCGTTCCTGCCGTAAAAGCAACAAGAGCACAGGAATCCCTACGACGGCAATGAGGGCCGCCATGATCCACAAGGCCCGCCAATCCCATGTCAGCATGAGGGCCACGAAGATCAGCGGTAAAAGGGCCTCACCCCCGGCGAACCCCAGCGTCGCGATGGACAGGGCCTTGCCCCGGGTGGCGATGAACCAGCGGGACATGGCAACAACGGCGATGTGGCTGGTCATGCCCTGACCGGTAAAGCGCAGGGCAAAGACCACTGCGGGCAAGAGCCACCATACGGGATTCAGTGCCATGAAGAGGCAGGCGCCCATCAGCATCAACAGGATCACGGTGCCAAGGGCGCGGACGCGGAAACGGTCGGTCAGGCCCCCGGCCCAGACCATGAGGGCAGCCGAAGCCGTGGTGCCCAAGGTATAGATCCCACCCCATTGGCCGTGGCTGAGGCTGAAGTCTTCCATGATCTTGCCCGCGAAGATCGAGATAAAGAATGTCTGGCCAAAGCTGCTGAGGAAGGTCAGCAGGACCCCGGCGGCAAGCCATGGTGCGTTGTCACGAAGAAAGGCGAGAATCGGCATATGCCTTTGGTCGGACGAAATAAAGAGGAAGGAAAGGGCAATTCGTTAACGCAGCGTCCGGGGAGTGTGCGCCTGCTTTCTGTAAAACGTGTCGAATCGCTTTGTTAACAAGGCCAAACCGCAAACTGTATCGCGTCGGTAAAATGTCGGTATTGCGTCGGTCAGACCTGTGGGCAGACCGATGGTTAACAGGGTGTGCGTTAAGAATTGGGGAAAGGATGTCCCCTTAGGACGGGCGCGGCTTTTCCATGACGAGGAAGGTCATCATGCCCACCGGCGGCAGCGATTTTTTCTGGGTCACGTCAAGATCGTCCCGCAAGACAGTGTCGATCCGGAAATCCGAGTGCCAGCCAAGCACGTTGGCAAAGGGCGCGGCGACCTTTTCAAGGAAGGCCATGAAACCCTTTTCGCGGACGAAATGGTTGGTGATGATCACCCGCCCACCCGGCGCACAGACGCGGGCGATTTCTGCCATGACGCGCTCGGGTTCCGGCACGACGGAAAGCACATGCATTGCGGCCACCGTCTCGAAACTGTTGTCCGGAAAATCGAGGTGGCGTGCATCCATCGGGCGCAGCGCCGTGACGTGAGACAGATCATGTTCAGCGACGCGGCGACGGGCCTTTTTCAGCATGTCCTCGCTGAAGTCGATGCCGGTCACTTGGCATTCCGGTGCGTAATGCGGCAGCGCGAGGCCGGTGCCGACGCCCACCTCCAAGACAGTCGCGGGTTTTTGGTTGATCAGGGACACGGCGCGACGGCGACCGGCATTGGTGATACGCCCAAAAGTCGCATCATATACCGGCGCCCACCGGGCATAGGACGATTCAATCGCCTTGAGATCCATTGTCGTTACTCGTTTTCTTCGGTGTGCAATCCGGGTGTCAGCATGGATTTGATCACCATGGCCAAATAGACCGCCGCGATCGCTACAAGCGTTACCCACTCAAACATAACCAGCGAAACTATCAGGAGGATGACACCCGAGATCAAAACAGCCTTGTTTTCGGGTGAGATTTTAAACGCCTTCAATGAAACGGTCGGTATGCGGCTGATCATGAGCAAGCCTATGAACAGCATGTAAAGGCAAATGACGACACCGGGCAAAACCGGTTTGTCGGCAAAGGAAAAGGACAGGAACATCGGAGCCAGCGCGAGGAAGGCACCGGCGGGGGCCGGGACGCCGGTGAAATGAACGTTACACTCACCCGAGGTATCCTGTCGGGATGAGACATTGAACCGGGCAAGTCGTATGACGCAGCAAAGCGCAAAGACCAAAACCGTGCTCCAGCCAAAGGCCCCCATGCCTTCGAGTGCCCAGAAATAAAGGATCAGCGCCGGGGCCACACCAAAGTTGATAGCATCGGCGAGAGAGTCGAGTTCGGCCCCAAGTTCGCTATCACAGCCCACGCGGCGCGCGAGGCGCCCGTCGAGTCCGTCGAGGACAGCAGCGAACAGGACCAAGAGAACGGCGGCTGTATGATGATCCTGAATGGCGGAGCGCATTGCCGTGAGTCCTGCGCAAATAGCTGCCAAGGTCACGGCGTTGGGCAGAACCCTCACAAAAGGAGAGAGGGATTCTGGTTTGTCGCGGTAGTCAGACATGCGCTTACGCTTGATCATCCTTTGCCAATTCGGCGATCACCGTTTCCCCGGCGATCATGGTTTGCCCGACGCGAACAAGGGGTTTCACGCCATCGGGCAGGTAGACATCAAGGCGTGATCCAAAGCGGATCAGCCCGAACCTACCCCCTGCTTGTACATGATCGCCCTTGTTGACGAAACAGACAATCCGCCGAGCGACAAGACCGGCAATTTGAACGACGGCAATGTCCTGTCCATCCTCCATGTGGATCACGAGACTGTTTCGTTCGTTGTCCTTGCTGGCCTTGTCAAGCGAGGCATTGAAAAACTTGCCCGGACGATAGGCGATGGCAGTGATCTTGCCCGGAACCGGGGCGCGGTTCACGTGGCAATTGAAAACCGACATGAAGACACTGACCCGGGTCAGCGGTGCATCGGGCAGGCCCAGTTCCGCAGGGGGCGTGGCGGGTTCGATCAGGGAAACGATGCCATCCGCAGGGCTGAGAACAAGGCCGTCGCGCGCGGGGGCGAACCGTTCGGGGTCGCGGAAGAAGTAGTAGCACCAGATCGTCAGGCCGACACCGACCCATCCCAAGACATCCCAGATCAGGAACAGGACAAGGGTAATCGCCGCGAAAATGGCCACGAACTTGCGGCCCTCCGGGTGCATGGGTTTGACGAAGGTGGAAAGCATGTTCATGGGCGGCCCCGCTTGGCTTGGATCACGCGGGAATACGCCATTACCCGGGCTTTGCAAAGAGATTGGTTTGCAAGGCCGAAGTCATACCCATGGCATTGCGGCCCCAATCCAAAGTGATTGGGGCCGCGGCATTAGATTTGGATGTTCGTTTTCGCGGGGAAAATCGATCAGGTCACGACAGCGCGGTCGGTCATTCGACGCCACTCGGACCCGTCAGAGAAGGCAGGCACCGCACCGCCACTTACATCACTGACGAAAACCATAGATCCGGCCCCGGCTGCGATCGGATCGGGCAGGGTGGCAACGGTGAAGCTGGCCGGGCGTAGCGGCCCGACGAAATCAGAAACGCGGGTTGCCTTTTCAAGATAGAGCACGTCCAATCCGCTGGCATGGTCACGTAATTTGAAAGAGCCATCACCCGTGGTTTTGAATTTCCAATCACTGCCGGAGGTGTCATCGATCATTCGAAAGGTTGCGCCGCCGTTCCCACCGGCATTGCGAACCTGAATAGTGGGTTCGGTGGCATCGGCCGTGACACTCAGTTGCTGGGCGGTGTCCGCTTCGGGCCCGATACCGACGCGGCCGCTGGTAGCATCGACGCGCAGTGCCGTTTTCCATGCGTTGCCTTCGGGACTGACCTTGATTGACCAATCATCCTCTCCGGCAAGACCCATCTCGGCCCGTCCAGACCAATTTGTCTGAAACAATACTGTCCCGGTTTCTGTTTCGTTGGCCTTGTTGATTTTCAGTTGATGGCCAGCACCGGCATGGGAGAACAGCGCCGCTGGACTTGCCAAGGCAAGCCGGTTGGTTGCGTCGGATGTCGTGGCAATGCCAACCCCCTCAAGGTTGTCGTGCGGTAGGGCGGGGGCTTGCCATGCACCATTTTGCCATACAAGAAACGCTCCGGTCGAAAGATCAACCGCCTGCCAACCTTCCAAGGGAGGCTCGAAGTCCCATCCACCGTTGAGATAAATCGCCAGTTCGCCATCATGACCGGCCCAATCCCCGGTTGCCCCGCTACCCAAAGCAAAGATCTGACCCTCGACGGGTACAGCGGGTGGGGTCGTGGCCGAGACCTCTTGAAGGCGGAGCTGCACCAGGATGTCAAGGCGCTCTAGTGCGGTGTTGTGCGTGACGTGTTTTTGCGCTTGGGAGGGTTGCAAAAAGGGCAGTTGCAAGTTGGGGGATATGTCAGACATGGGGACCTCTGTTAAATAGGTTTGTTCGTCTGGATTACCGCCCTGATTGCTTGCGAATGTCTTAAAGCAGCGCGCGCACCTTGTAACATGACGCTGAAACGGCAGTGATCTGTCTTCTTTTCCTTGGTTTGAAATTGCGCTAAAGCGGCCATGAGAACGAGTAATTTAGTTGAAACCGGAGCGCTCTTTTATGTTGCAGGTTGAAAAAACAACTTTACCGGGGGTTTTATTGATCACGCCCCGCCGGTTTGGTGACTCGCGCGGGTTTTTCTCGGAAAGTTACAACCGATCACGCATGGCCGAGCATGGGGTGACGATCGATTTTGTTCAGGACAATCACTCTTTGTCGGTACAGCCCGGTACCGTGCGAGGCTTGCATTTTCAGGCGCCCCCACATGCTCAGGACAAGTTGGTGCGTTGTGGGCGTGGTGCGTTGTTCGATGTGGCGGTGGATATCCGCAAGGGATCGCCCACCTATGGGAAATGGGTGGGTTACGAGCTGAGCTTTGAGAACGGTCGGCAATTGCTGGTGCCCAAGGGGTTCTTGCACGGATTTGTTACCCGTGCGCCCGATACGGAGATCGTTTATAAATGTTCGGACTATTACGCGCCCGAGTGCGACGGCGCGGTTCGGTTCGATTGCCCGCAGATCGGAATTGACTGGGGCTTCGATGTGGACAGTGCAGCACTTAGCGATAAAGATGCAAAGGCACCGTTTTTCAAGGATTTCGACAGCCCCTTTGTTTGGGAAGGATAGGCCATGAAGCTTCTGGTAACCGGTGGTGCGGGGTTCATTGGCTCAGCTGTAGTGCGGCAGGCCATTCATGACGGTCATCAAGTCATCAACCTTGATGCGCTGACCTATGCGGGCTGTTTGGCCAATGTCGAAAGCGTCTCGAACACACCGGGATATGTGTTTGAGCAGGTCAATATCCGCAACCGGGCCGAGATAGACCGGGTGTTTGCCGAACACACCCCCGATGCGGTGATGCATCTTGCCGCCGAGAGCCATGTCGACAGGTCGATCGACGGGCCGGGCGATTTCATCGAGACCAATATCACGGGCACATACAATATGCTTGAAGCGGCGCGGAAATTCTGGGTCGCGCAGGGCAAGCCAGCGCATTTCCGGTTCCATCATATCTCGACCGACGAGGTGTTCGGATCGCTTCCCGCGGACCCCTCGGTGCAGTTCACCGAAGACACGCCCTATGACCCACGCAGTCCCTATTCTGCCTCAAAGGCGGCCAGCGATCATCTGGTGCGGGCGTGGTTTGAAACCTACGGTCTGCCGGTTGTAATGACCAATTGTTCCAACAACTATGGCCCTTTCCATTTCCCCGAGAAGCTGGTGCCGGTGACGATCCTGAATGCCCTCTCGGGCAAGCCCCTCCCAATTTACGGGCGGGGAGATAACATTCGTGATTGGCTTTACGTGGAAGATCACGCCGATGCTCTTCTGACCGTGTTGCAGAAGGGTGAATTGGGGCGCTCCTATAATATCGGTGGCGAAAACGAACTGACCAACCTCGAACTGGTCAAGATGCTTTGTGCCATTCTGGACGATATGCGCCCGCGCGCCGATGGCGAGAAATACGAAACACAAATCGAGTTTGTCGCCGACCGGCCCGGCCATGATGCCCGCTATGCCATTGATCCCACTCGTATCGCGTCTGAACTTGGCTGGCGTCCTTCGGTCACGGTGGAACAGGGTTTGCGCAAGACGGTGCGCTGGTATCTTGAGAACGAAACCTGGTGGCGGGCCCTGCAAGACCGTGACGGGGTCGGGGAACGTATCGGGGCCGACGCCGACAAGGCCGTGAAGGCGGGGACAGCATGAAAGTTTTGGTGTTCGGAAAAACCGGGCAGGTGGCGCAAGAGCTTGCACGCAGGGCGGGCGATATCACGCTGGATGTTTGCGGCCGTGACGAGGCCGATTTTGCGGACCCGGAATCTTGTGTGCGTTTGGTGCGCGAAACCGACGCGGATGCCGTGATCAATGCCGTGGCCTACACAGCCGTCGACAAGGCGGAAGAAGAGGAGGACATCGCACGCGTGGTCAATGGCACCACGCCGGGGGCGATCGCCCGTGCGTGTGCCGAGCGAGACCTGCCATTCGTGCATATTTCGACCGATTACGTTTTTGACGGGTCCGGGCAAACACCCTTTGTGCCCGATCATCCCACCAGCCCCTTGGGCGCTTATGGACGAAGCAAGCTCAAGGGTGAGGAAGAGGTGCGCGCAGCTGGTGGCCGGTATGCGATCTTTCGCACCTCTTGGGTGGTGTCATCACATGGTGGTAACTTTGTTAAAACCATGTTGCGGCTTGGCGCAGAGCGTGACGCCCTGACCATCGTGGCCGATCAAGTGGGCGGACCGACATGCGCGGCGGATATCGCCGACACATGCCTTGCCGCCGCTGGTCAGTTGGCGGCAAACCCGGACAAAAGCGGGATCTACCACCTGTCGGGTGGACCGGATGTCAGCTGGGCCGATTTCGCACGGGAGATTTTCCGTTTGTCAGATACCGATTGCGCCGTAACCGATATCCCTTCGTCCGATTACCCGACCCCGGCAAAACGGCCTTTGAACAGCCGCTTGGACAATAGTCAGACGGAAGCCACCTTTGGCCTCCCGCGTCCGGATTGGCGGGCCGGGTTGAAGGATATTTTACGTGATCTGGGAGCACTGAGTACATGAGTAACAGAAAAGGTATCATTCTGGCTGGTGGATCGGGCACACGGCTGTATCCGATAACGATGGGTGTGTCGAAACAGCTTTTGCCGATCTATGACAAGCCGATGATCTATTATCCGCTGTCGGTCCTGATGCTCGCCGGGATTCGCGAGATTGCGATCATCACCACGCCGCAGGATCAGGATCAGTTCAAGCGTATCCTTGGTGACGGTCATCAATGGGGGCTCGAATTAAGCTATATCGTTCAGCCCAGCCCGGACGGTCTGGCGCAGGCCTACTTGTTGGCCGAAGATTTCCTGGCCGGGGCCCCTTCTGCGTTGGTCCTGGGTGACAACATCTTTTACGGGCATGGGCTTTCTGAAGTGCTGCGCACCGCCAGTCTCAAGCAAACCGGCGGTACGGTCTTTGGGTATCGGGTCTCCGACCCGGAACGCTATGGTGTGGTGGCCTTCGATGCAGACGGGCGTGCCTCGGAGATTATCGAGAAGCCCGAGGTGCCGCCCTCGAACTATGCGGTGACAGGGCTTTATTTCCTCGATGGAACTGCGCCAGATCGGGCAAAGAAAGTAACGCCGTCACAGCGCGGCGAGCTTGAGATCACCACCTTGCTGGAGATGTACCTGGAGGATGGGCTGTTGGAGGTGCAGCGCATGGGCCGCGGCTATGCCTGGCTGGACACCGGCACACATGGTTCGCTGCTCGATGCGGGTAATTTCGTTCGTACGCTTGAGAAGCGTCAGGGCCAACAATCAGGAAGCCCGGATGAGATTGCATTTCAGGAAGGCTGGATCAGCCGTGACGCGCTAGAAGAACGCGCGAAGGTTTTTGCCAAGAATGACTATGGCCGGTATCTTGAGAGTCTGTTGCAGGGCTGAGTTGCATGGACGGTCAATAGCTGACCGTTTTTTCGTCTAATATTGGAAATGACTCGGTGATTCATAGATTTAAGATTGGCACATTAGTAGACCTAAAGCTTCCTACCTTTATATCCTGGGATATATCCGGCGGCTTTGAAGTAGTTCCAGCTTTCGTAAGACGAGTAGATGTTGTTGATTGCGTAGAGTATGTCTGTGAAGCGCGCGCGCCGATCAGATTCAGATGTGTTTTGTGTTTGGAGAATGCTATTTTGAAGGGTGCTAAAATCGACGGGACTGGTCGCCACGCATATATTCACCCCCAGGGTCAGGATGTGTCATAGTGCCGTGCCATGCGACGCCAAACCGATGACGTGCTCGGAATCAGATCATGGTGCCGAGCCGCACCCTTGACCGTCTATCCTTCAATCAACGTCTCCGATGGCCTGCCACTGAACTATCATCCAGCCGGAACCGGAGCCCTTTGGGTGATACGCCGGCTGGCGCAGCTCGGGTGTCGGTAGCGGTTGTGAGGTGTTCGGTAAATGCGGCGCCACGCATGACGCCTTTGATCTGATGCCGAAGCGGTGTGCACTTTCCGTGAAGTCGCGACAAAAAGTGGGATCAGGTTATACGCTTCAAGAGAATGGCGACTGTTCGTACGGGGGCCGTCAATTTCCAAGAAGTACTACCCGTCAGCTCCATAACACTATGCTCTGCCCGCGCGGCTCGATCATGTGCCTCGTCGAGTGCCGCCTCCATTTCTTCTACACGATTGCGCTCCTGTAATTGCTCATCAAACACTATCTTCAACTTCTCTTCTGCTCCCGACAGCATTCGGGTTATCTCGGCCAACTCGTGTGTCTTCGTTTGCAGTTGTGACTCTAGGTTAGTGACTTTGTCACTAAGCTTTGCAGTTTGCTTCCCGTGAATCTTCTCCTCTGAAACCCTCGCTGCCTCCGCCTTCTCATATGAGTTTTGAGCTTGCTTTAACTCATCTTGCAATGTGGTCATCAAAGACTCGTGAGCAGCCTGATCGGCAGAGCGAGCCTCTCTCAGTTCCTGCAATGCACGGGCGCTTTCTTCTGCCTCATGACGACGCTGCTGTAAGGCGCTATTTATCTCTGCCAGCTTATGCTGAAGGTGCTCAACGCGTGCCTCCGCAGAAGTCAGTTCGGCATTGCGAGTCTGCAGCTCCTTGTCCCGGGCAGCGTGAATGGCAGAGCGAGCTTCTTTCAGCTCCTGCAATGCACGGGCCCTTTCCTCAACCTCAAGACGACTCTGCTGCAAAGCATCGTCACTTTCGGTGAGCTTTTTTTGGAGATCTTTAACAGTTGCTTTTATGGAATTCAGTTCGTCGCTTCGAGATTCCAATTCTTGTTGACGGACAGCCAACTGTTGAGCCATCTCCGATTGCACATCATGCGCTTCTATATATTTGGCTTCTACCTTATCATTCTCATTTTGCGCTTGCTCAAGCTTCTCTGTCAATGCTGCGATACTAGTATTGGCATCAGCTAGTTGAGTTGAAATTTTATTTTTTTCATCAGAAAGCTCTCTTGTTTGTCTGGCGCTCTCAGAACCAGCTTGGACAAGTCGCGCAAAGGCCGGAGCAGTTGACCCCAAAGATTCACGAATGGCATCAAGTGAAGTAAAATCTGCGCTATCTTCGCCTAATTTAACCCAGCGCTCCATTATTTCGTAAGTATCTTTAACCCAGCTAGTTATAAGAGGATTTTGTAAGATTTCATCCGTGCTTTCCTGATGGTGCTGTAGTTTGGCTGATAAAAAATTCTCAACTTCATTGGCCACGCCGAGAGACATACGGGGAAATCGCAAGGAAATATTTGTCTGGATGGTTTCAACAACCTTTGCCCAGTTCCGGATCAGCCCGGTGTAGTTCACGAAAACGCGTTTGCGTCCCCGGCTCATCGCCTCGGAATCGAGGACATGCCGTAACCAAATTAGTAGCCCCAAATTTTGGTCAATCGAGTCGCGCCTCAAAAGCGAAGCCGCAACTTCAAGTGGATTCCGGTTTATCAGAACGTAGTGTGGTTCTATGCCCTCTCCAAGCAGTACATCTTCCCAGAATTGAACGAAACGGCACGATCGGGGATCTTTCAATACAAAAAGAGAAGATTCACCGAATTCTTCTTCGACAAGTCTAGCAGCTCGCTTACGGAATTCGTCGGTTCGCGGACTTTCAAACCATCCTTGAGGCATTTCCAACCAGTCTTGCCAGCATGATGCGGCCGAATGTAAAAGGTCTTCGTGAAAGTCGTTGATTACATGGGACTCGAAATAGCCTTTCTCGTTCGAGCCACTGGCTGGTATTGGGGTTTTGGGAAGGTCAGCGCCCAGTATCCCCAAGGTGCCGGCCAATGCCGAAGTACCAGAACGATGCATCCCTAAAACCACCAAGGCGGTGCGCTTTGTTTGAGGATGTTCTTTTGTTTTGGTACGGGACTTTGTCTTAGCGTTCACGGGGCTATTTTTTTTTGTATTAGGGGTAGCAGTCATAAGCTTATGTCTTGTCGCATTTCTTAGGTTTGTTTGGCACGATGTATTTTCCAAAGCGCTTATGAGTCGGCCAAGGGAGCACTCCAAATCATCCGCGTCTCAATCACTTCGAAAGCGGTACTCCAATTAAGCTCCTTGACGGTTTCGATACCATTTTCGATTAGGCGGCGGCGCTTATCGGGTGATTGCAGTAGTCTAACTATGCAGTCTGCTGCAACACTTGGGATTGGATCTAGCAGTAGCGAATTATTGGCATTTAAGAGCCAGTTGTTAGATTCGTTGCGATTGGTGGCCACGACACAGCCGCAGGCCATATATTCCAATGGTTGGTATGACGGGTGCGGTGTGGCCATAAACACCAGCCCTAGATCTGATTTGCGATAAAGATCGGCTACCTCCTCAATACGCTTGAGCAAGCCTAGATTTTCGACAACCCCCTCAAGCCCGAATTCTGCCGGAGCCCAGTCCGCGCCTACGGAGATGATACGTACTTTGTTACCAAGCCGGTCCTTAACCGACTTAAGGGTTTCTGCTCCAAGAAAAAAACCGTTCCGAGCATTTCCGGGCCGTCCGTAGAACACAATCTGCCACATCCCGTCAGCGTTGATCCGATCACTCTTCTCGGGATCAGCATAAAACACACTGCCGTCGATGCCTGGCAGAAAACTGACTACGTCAGAACTATAGGCGCGATATTTGTTGCCGACACCAGGGGTATTGGCAATGCAGGAATATCCCAGCCGGTAAGTCTGTTCGATCATCATGTACAGATCGCCACCAGCATAGAACATCGGTTCAAAATCCTGCATGAAATAAAATTTCCGAGCGGTTTGATTGTAGCGTAGCATGATATACGCTGTGGTCCACAGCGTACAAACCGAGATATCGGAATGTGGAAGGTCTTCGACACGGTCCTTTCCATGTAGAAACTTGCGTATCACGAATTTGAGATTTGGGAAATGATCGCGCAATGAATTTGAAAGTGACGCAGAATCGAAATCAACTCCGTTATAAGCATAGACCACAAAGACGTTTAACGTGCCATATTTGACTGACATATATTCAGAAAAGGCGAATACGGTTCGAACACCTCCCTTTAGCGCATGGGTTACAATTGGTAGAAACCAAGTGATCACCTGAGGCTGCTTGATCACTCGTTTCCGCCCCTCTTCAATAGCTCGGAAGTTGGCCTCAATATCACCTGTCGTTGTAGTAACGAGGTCCATTAGTCCTTCGCGGTGTGCCATATTTATGCTGCCTTGGTCGGATTACGGGGTTTTACGGTGTGAGGTGGCAGTATCGGAGTTGAATACCCTGCGTTGCGACCATGTCCGATATAGGCGAAATCATTGTTCGTGCGCAGGCAGCGCCCTTCGCCCATCAACGGCATCCACTGCAAACCAAGCTTCCACAAGACATAATTCAGACTCAACTGATCGCGGTGGGTGCGTTCGTTTACCTCGGCGCGCCAAGCTGTTAGAATCTCCGCTATGCGAGGATGCTTTAGATTATAAACTAGGAGATTAGTTTCGATTAGCCCATGCCGCTTGGGATACCCGTCCGCTTGATAGACTGCCATCTGCGCACGAACCTTATCAGAGTCTGCCTTTTTGTGCTCGATCACGGCCTGTGCCTCATCATAGATGCAGTTTCTTTGAGGGTGCGGAATACCAAATATCGGAACGTCGGGATTTGCTTCAACTATCTTGAAATACTGTTCCAATGTGCCACGAATCATAACATTGGCATCAATCCAAACACCAATATCGTAGCTTCCGATATAGGGTAATGGATCAGTCTTTACAGCACGTGCCCGCCCGGTCGGGTTGCCAATTTTGGCCATGTCATGTTGAATCCAAAAACCACAATTGGGAGCTGGAAAATCCGTCACCAAATGATAATCAATCGCCGGGTCTAGATATTCATGCATTACTGTAGCATCATACCCACCAGCATTGGCGCATAGAAGCCCCACCTTTGCCGGGACTTTTTTTCTTTCGGTTCGATAGGTTTCTGCGACTTTACTCAGCTCGTTGGCTGGCTTCGCCGGATAAGGCCAAGCAACCGTGTAATAGCTCTGCAAATCGTATGGTTTTGCGGTGGACAATTGTTGCAGTTTGTAACCGGTCGCTGCAACGATATTACCTAACAATCGTTCAATTGCGTGAGCTAGTGTTCCGTCGACTTGATTGCCTTCACTAGGAAAGTCTTCGAATGACAAACCGAGGTCAAAGAGAGGTGCAAGGGCAGCCCGACGAGCCCAGAACATTGAGCCGGCAGGAAACGGTGCCATCACCACAGGGCTAATTTCGATCTCGAGAAGGTGCGCCAGTTCGGTGCAAATTGCATAGTTGGATCCCCACGATATTTGATTGGCCAGAGACCAATGATATTCCGGGAAAACGATCCCCAAGTCGGGATTCTGGTCAAAAAGCCTCAAGACCTCCCCAACTACGGACGGTGAGCCCATGAGGTTGGTCATTAGTTGTAACCGCCAATCGTTCTTGGCAAAATTGTGTGGGCTTCGCTTGGAATGGATGTGGCAGATATAGTCGTGTTTCGAGATTATCGAGCCGAATCCAGCAAGGAACGGTCCGATATCGCGACCGCGGTTCTCAAACGCTTCAATTCGAATTTTTGCCTTCGGCAGCACTTTGGTAAATAGTTCCTCGATTTCCTTCACGTCGCTGTCAAGGGGTACCGAGACATAGAGGTGAAATGGAACCGGTACGTGGCGCAAATAGTTCGTGAATTCCTCGGCCAGATCAACATAGTGCAGATGCAGGTGGATACCCAAATCAAGCTCTGGCACTCGCCCAGACTCGTTATGGAAGGGCAATTTAAGCATCGGTCCTCCAATACTGGGTGTCACCACGTAGCCTTTAGGTGCATGGATTGCTGGTGGTAGCAGCTGCATTTCCTCAGGTGTGACGATCGCGCCAACGGAGTTAGCGGTGTCTTTCATTGCCGACCGTAATCGATCACGCACTGCGTCCATCTTTTCAGTTTGATTTACCCTGTCGACTAGGTCAGCGATCTTATTCGTGCCATGCTTGCGGCGCAGTGCCTCACCGCCAGCTTTGGAAAGCGCGACGCGTCGTTCTGAGCCGAAACTTTTGGATTTGGCGTGATACACGTAAACATCGTCGGCATAGGCAAGCTCGAATTTCGCATCCATTGCTCGGATGCAGAAATCGTTTTCTTCTCCGTAACCCGTCGGGAAGGCTTCCTCGTCCATGTAGCCCACTGCATCTAACACTGTCCGGGCGATCAAAAAGCAAAAACCGTTGACGAAAGTCGTTCGTGGGTAGCACTTTATACTAACTCTGCGCACCAACTGCGCAATTTGCTCAGGTGTCGTGCCTTTGGGTAGGATATTGATCGCATGCCTACCAGTCTCATCATAAAGCTCTGGCACATTCTGCCAAGTGGCGGCGTTCGATAGTGGTCCGACGATTCCAATATCGGGCGCGCTTTCAAGGCAGCGTACCAATCCGTCAAGCCAACCGGAGGTGACAATGGTATCACTGTTGAGTGTAACAACGTAATCAGCCCTTGATGCGCGTAATCCTGTATTAACCGCCACTGTATAACCACAGTTGCTTTCGTGCTCGTGCAGTTCAAATGATATGTGTGGACCCGCCAGCAGGTTCACCGCACGGCGTAACCAAGCAGTGGTGGTGGCGTCAGAGCCGTCATTGACCACCTGCACCCGCAATTGAAAACGTGTCTCTGCGCAAGTCAGCGAAGCGAGGCAGGACTGTACATCAGAGAGGGCGTTGTAAACAGGGATAACCACATCAACTTCTGGGCGCTTTTTTGTCAGAGGCTTGTCAGATATTACCTCTAAATCTTGAGACGGATGATATCGGCGCCGCTCGAGCCGGCCTGAACGCTCGTAATGCAGTAGTGGATTGACTCCAGCTTGCGCCACGTCGGGGTTCATTTTGAGATAAAATGTAGTGCTGAAATAGGGCCCCGGATCCCGACCTAGTTTCGCACCATAGTGAAGGTAATGGCGTACCGGATCGATCCCTGAAAGCTCCACATCCTGATAGGTTGCTAGATACCAAGTGCGATCAAATAGTGGGCTATTCGATATCTGACGTTCTGGTGACTTGTTGTTCATTTCAAACTCAGGCTTGTATTTGTACTTCAGTTATTGGGAAAGTCGGTTCATTTGATTTTGGCCTTCAATTGTTTAAGGCGATTCTCGAATCCATCTATCCGATGTAAGAGTTGGTCGATGACAAAGGCTGTTGCCGCATCCGTTTGCGGCACTTTATATTTGGGTTGTTCTGCGGCAATGGCGCCGCTTAGCCGTGCATCCAAACCGTCGCGGAATAGTACACCATCGGAGCGCCCCATTAACTCACCTGCAATGCGGGCGTATTTGGAGGCGTTTTCCTGTTCGATCTTCAGTTGAATTGCCGGATCGAAGAGATCATGCGTATGAAAAGCGTCAGCACTTGCTTTACTGTCTTCCCTTTTGGAATAATCCAGAAGTGCATCCAGGATGCATTTCATGTCTTTTGGTGAATCGAAGTAATGGTTTAATTGCCGCTTAAGTTCTAGAGCATCAAGGGTAAGGCGCGGGTTGGCATTTATCTTTGGAATTTTGAATTCATTAGACCACTCAAGATCAATAGCCGTACAGAAGTCTTTGCAAATGTCGCTGCCAACAAATTGAGCACGCTCGAATGGGCGAACTACCATTGCTTTTGGGCCAAAGATTTCGCTAAACTCTATAATCTGGTCCGGTAGATTGCGCTTGTAATGGCCCACAAAGTCGGGATATTTGCGAACCTCCAGTGCGCCCTTGACATGCTGAGCATACGCACTCTGGAGCCATTGGCTTTGCCTACGGATATAGAAAACCACCCGAATATTCCAGTCTGCAAACAACTCACGCAACTGACGGAAAAATGTCGGCCCCTCTCCGGTGCTGATCTTATTGTGCAAAAGTTCCGAACTTATCACTGCCGTTTGCCGAGAACCCACTGCGATCTCTGCCCAAGCGTCAATGGCCGAGGGATTCTTGTAACTCCCGAGATCCGCTAGCAGATGATGCTGAACGCCGTGATTGACGTTGACTTGGCATTGATGCGGGAAAATGTATCCGCGTTCCGCCAGAGCATTCTGGTTTGCAAGAAAGAATTGCTGGAGAACCGAGGTGCCGGTCTTACCAGCTCCTACGTGCATATAGAGTGTTTTTTTCATCACGATCCCCCCGTTGCTGACATGTTTGGCTTGCTTTCGTTGTGCACGGAGCGATCCGGTCTTTGCAGCGCGATGTTTAGTCTGCGCCGTTCACTGACGCGTGTAACTCTGGACTCATTCAATATCCGAATGCCAAGATCAGCTTGGAGTAGAGAACGCTGTAGGCCGGTATTTGATTCATTCGGAAACATCCCTGAACCTGTCACGTTTTTGTGCCGCCCAAGTGCTCGTCTGGGCCACTTTCCTTTTAAAGGCGACCGCAACATCAATCCTTGAGTGTGGATCTGCTTTCCGAACCTGGCAATCACTTTGCCACTTCGTGGCATCAGAAATTCAACAACGGCTGTTGGGGTGGTGATTTTCGCATCCAGCTCGACATGGTAGCCATGCTTTTCATGTTCGGTAAAATGTTGGGCAAGATCTACGCGAAACAGATCGGCGCGCTGTTTTCGAGCGACGATTTCACCATTGACCCTAAGCTCGTAAGCCACGCTTTGCCCTGTGCCACGGCAAACGATCCATCCAGAGACAAACCGATGCATCATATGGTCGATGTTTACATTGAAAGACGCACCAAACCTGCGGTGAATAAAGGAGATACGTTCTGTAAAAACCATATACTACTGTGCTTCTTATTCGAGAAGGGGACGCCGCTTTCTAGACACCACAGCACGTGCATGCAATTGTAGAATTTCCATAATGTAAACTACTTTTAGGTGTAAGAGACTGTTTTAAGTAAATCGTCTGATATTGCTGCTGTGGGTAAGAAGTTGCAGGCATTATCAGAGAGCTCACCTGTGTTTTGCCGGGTAGCACACACAAACTGAATCGGGTTCAGACTATCCACTGATCTCCGCAACTTGATCCGCCGCATATACGTTATGGGGCACCTCGCAGACTGGCGACAAATCCATGAGCCATAGTGCGAACACCTATTAGCGTGAAATTCCCCCAAAAGAGCGCAGCTAAAGTGGCTGCGTACTGATTTAGCCGTATTGGTTGAAGACGTTCAAACTTCTCATTTTAATGATGTGTTAACCATTATAACTCAGTTTTAGGCATATGAATATCTATCTCACAATTGACTTATGAGAGGGTCTAGCGCTAACTCAAAGACTACTCCTTCAGTCGAATTCACCCCATTTGCCCCATCCCCCATCGCCATTGGTGGGCTTGGTGGAAGTGGTACGCGGGTTTTTGCGGCGCTTTTGCGGGCGGCAGGGGTTCATATTGGCGATTGCCTCAATGCTGCGCTCGACAATCTTTGGTTCACGGTGCTTTTCAAGCGTGCCGCTTGGGGCCGTCCCGATGTCGCGCAAGCGCCTGATCCGGCTGACATTGCCAGATCGATCGACCTTTTTCATCGTGCGATGACCGTTGGTCTTGCTGACAGCTTGACGCAAGCCGAGCAGGATCTGTTGGAGGGATTGCGACGTGATTTGATTCCGATCGGGGATTGGCAGTGCGGCGCAAGGTCGGTTCATGCCGATAATCTTGTTGCCAGTTCTGTGCCTGAAAATGGTGATACCCTCCTTTGGGGTTGGAAGGAACCGAACACACATGTGTTCTTGCCGCATCTCGATCAGCAGATCCCGGGGCTTCGCTATATCCATATTGTCCGCAACGGGCTTGATATGGCGTTCAGCAAGAACACCTGGCAAGTGCGCCATTGGGCCCATTTGTACCAAGTCCCTGAAGATCCGGACGTACCACTACCTGTGAGGCAGTTACGCTATTGGATCGCTGCCAACACGGCGGCCATTTCCTATGGCATGAGCCATATGGCAGGGCGCTTTATGGTCGTGGAGTATGAGGATTTCTGCGCTCGCCCTGCGCAACACTGGATTCGTATACAGAAGTTTCTGGGTTTGCCTGCGGATCGCCCCTTGCCCGAGGGATTGGTCGAGCCGTCAACCATCGGGCGCAGCGCCGATCATGATTTGTCGGATTTTACACAAGACACCCTTACCCGCGCGCATGCCTTGCAGTCAGAAGTTGGAAAACTCGGCCGGCCGCTTTGTGATCAAACGTGATAACCGGTACCTTTGCATGAAAATCTGCGCATCCGTCCGCGCCACTCGATATGGCTATCCGAGTTATCAAAGGCCTTTGTTCAAGGCATCGAACGCGCGCAATCTGGCAATCAAGTTCCCCATTTGATTGACCGGAATCATGTTTGGTCCATCAGATGGTGCATTGTCCGGGTCTTCGTGTGTTTCGATAAACAGCGCGGATACACCGACCGCACAGGCCGCGCGCGCCAGGATCGGCGCGAATTCGCGTTGTCCGCCGGATGTGACCCCCTGGCCACCCGGCTGCTGTACGGAGTGTGTCGCGTCAAACACGACCGGGTATCCCGTCGCCGCCATCGTTGGCAGACCGCGGAAATCAGTGACCAGAGTGTTGTACCCAAAGGACGTTCCGCGATCACACAACATGATCCGCTCGTTTCCCGTGCTCGCGACCTTTTCGGCGACATTGCCCATATCCCAAGGCGCCAGGAACTGGCCCTTCTTGATGTTGATGGCACAGCCAGTCTTGCCAGCCGCCAGCAACAGATCGGTTTGGCGGCACAGAAACGCCGGGATCTGGATCACGTCCACAACCTCGCCTGCGGGCGCGCACTGTCCGGCATCGTGAACATCGGTCAGAATGGGACAGCCGAATTCGTCCCGAATCTTGCTCAGGATCGTCAGGCCCTCGTCCATGCCCAATCCGCGTTGCGTCGTGATCGAAGACCGGTTGGCCTTGTCGTAGCTGGCCTTGAAGATGAACCGGGTTCCGGTTGGGGCACAGGCCTCGGAAATCTTCTCGGCCATCATCCGGGCATGGTCCAGCCCCTCAAGTTGGCAAGGACCGGTGATAAAGGAAATCGGTTCTTGGCCACCGATAGCGATGTCGCCCACGTGAATGACTTTTTGGTCGGTCATGATCGTTCTTTCAATACGGATTCAATTCGTTTCACATCTTCTGGATTGTTCAGCTCCCAAAAGACACGGCCACGGCCATCGACAATGACACAGCGAACTGTCGTTGCATTCTCCAGAAACCGTAGTTGCTCCAGTCCCTCGCGGGTTTCCAATGACCCTTCCGGCCATGATGTATATGCAGCCAATGCCGCAGGTCGATAGGCGTAGACGCCCACGTGGTGATATACAGGAATATCCTTCTCGGGGACCTTTCTAGGGTCGATATAGGGTAACACTTCCTTGGAAAAATACAGGGCGTGCTGGTTGCGGTCGAAAACAGCGGTGGTGCCGCCAACGCGCCCGGCTTTGCGGTCTTCCACGAACATCCCATAGGTCTGGGGATCGCACTGCAAGACCGGCGTCGCCACTTGCGCGTCCGGGTCACGGGCCATCGCCGCGATCAAATCCTCGATGAACCATTCCGGCGTAAGTGGCGCGTCCCCTTGTAAATTCACGATCAGATCGGCCTTGATGCCCGCTTTATCCAAGGCATCGGCACAGCGAGCGGTCCCGTTTTCACAGGCTTCACTCGTCATGATAACATCTGCCCCAAACGCCTTTGCGGCCTCTGCAATGCGTGTGTCATCTGTGGCGACGTAGATCGCGTCAACGCCGCTAACTTGTGTTGCGGCCTCCCAGCTCATTTGGATCAGGCTTTTGCGCGTGCCATCGGGTAACGTCAGTTCAGCCAACGGTTTGCCGGGGTATCGGGTTGAGGCATAACGGGCCGGAATGATGATAATTGTCTTCATGGACATCTCCCTATGGCACGTCTGCGGCAGCAGATCGTTGAAATGTAATACGTCCTGTGGTCGACGGATACCATCAACCATATTCGACACATTGATTTTTCGGTCTTTGTGAACAGCAATCCAATGCGCCGCAAGCGTTTCATTTGTCTCTGGGCAGGACACCTTGTTGCGACAGTCCTGCCCTATCCAACCGACATTGCCACCGTCAGCAGGGCTTCATTCGTGTTCATCCGGGGGCGTTGAAAACTTGGTCAGAAGAATTTCTGCTCCATCCCGCCAGTGGGCCTTGGAAAAGGCTTTTTCCCATGCGGCATGAATGTCCCGGCGAATATTGGGGTTGGCGCGGAAGTGGTCCACCAGTTGAGCGACGGCCCCGGCTGACCCGGCGGGGTTTCGAATATCCATCGGATGGGCCAACGGGTGCGTGGCCAGTATCTCGGACATGCCGGGTGTATCGCTCAGAACGACCGGTAACCCGGCTTCGAAGGCCTCCAATGCCGCAAGTGGCATACCTTCGTAACGCGATGGCAGCAGGAACAGATCCGCCTCGGCAAGAAGTGGGCGAACATCCGCAACGGGCCCGACGAATTGTACCCTTTTCGACAAACCCTGCTGGTGCTGTTCGAACAGTGGCGCCAGCGTCTCGGTGCCTTCACCGCAAAGAATGAGCCGATAGTTCGATGGCAAAGCGGCCAAAAGCTCGACTGCCGCCATATGGTTTTTCTGATAGCTACTGCGTCCTGACATGAGCAGGGTCGGATGCGCTGGGCGGGCCGCTGGTTTGATTGGGCCAAGATCAGAGCAATTGGTGAGTACGTGACATGCGTGGCGGCCAAGACTCTGCCTTGGAACGCGAGAGGCAAACTCAGCCTTGGCGGCGTCCGATAGGAAGTGGAGGTGATGCGGCGGTGCCATGCGTAGCCAAAAACGCTCGAGTATGAGCGACACGACAGACGCTGTCAGCCGGTGCCCGGGACCAAAAGGCAATCCATGATACGTGACTGCGAAAGATGGCATTGGCCGCCCGGACACCCGCCGAAGAACCGCCAGACACCGCAAGAGGATCAGGCTCATGCGGGCATGTGCCCAGATCAGATCGGGGGCCGTATCGTCGATCACTCTGTTAAGTTTTCGCAGTGCCCTTCTCATACGTAGAGGCGATAGCCCGGTTTTCATTCCCGGGACTTCGTGCAGGTTTATGCCGGTATCGGCACAAAAATCATACCCGCCGCGATTTAAGTCTGCGACTACGCTCAGGTCAGCCTGTTCGCCCAGCGCCTTACTGAGTTGTGCAAGATAAGTCGGAACGCCAGAGTAGCCACCATCGCCGCCCAATAACAGGATGTGAAGCCGATCAGATTTTGCCAAGACAGGCCGCCCCCCAGAATGACAGCATCGACGCACGACCCTGACGGTACACTCCCGCTTGGCGCAACAGCGTCAACCTGCGCATAAGTGGTGCCTTTCGCGCCTCGGAAAGCAGAGCCAGACACTGTCTGTTTTCTGGCGTCAAATGGTCAGCAATGTCTTCGAGTGCAGCAATGTTGCGGTTCATCCGCTCGGCATAGCTTCCGCGTAAGACCGCCAATTTGTTTTTCAGGCGGCGACCGATCTGTTCTCCGGCCCCGATCTGGTTGCCTGTGTGTTGACGATAAAGCACATGGGGTTCGGGATCATATACGACTTTCCCGCCGACCCCTGTAATCAAAAGATATAGCCACCAGTCGTGGGCAAAAACCTTTTCCCCACTTTCAGCGGTTTCGCGTGCCAATTGTGCTGCGGTCCTATTGAGAAGGATTGTATTGGCCGGTGCGATGTTTTCAATGCAGGCATTGGCAAAGGATGGCGGCCGATCATAGGCCAGTGACAATCGGCGACTATCGATTTTCGGATTCCAGACTATGCGCCGGCTACAGTATAGCGCTGGTACACCAGAAGGAATTTGCCGCAGCGCATCCATCCCCGATGCCAACTTATCTGGCAACCAAACATCATCCTGATCGCAGAACGCCACATAGGAAGGATCACCCGGCAGTGCTTTGATCAAGTGCATGAAGTTCCGAACAAAACCTTCACCCGGCCCATTCAGGACGGTGACAGGGTGATCCGTAGCAAACCGTTGCAGAATGTTCTGGCTGCCATCCGAAGATTGATCGTCACTTACGATCAACGTCCAATCGGCGTTGGTTTGGCGGGCGATGCTGTTCAATTGTTCGGTCAGGTGGGTTTCACCATTACGGACGCCAAGCAAGATGGTCACATCTTTTTCTTGCCTTGTCATGACATCGTCCATTTTACCGTACCTGTCAGTGGGAATCGGTCCCGACGCTTCTACAAACTCTCTGCATAGATGATTCCCGGGCACGGGGCTAGCAACCTTAGCGAGTGTAACCGGGGTTGTCTTATGGCGGTTCGCGGGTCATTGATAACTCCGTTGAAACCAATTATCAGACGATCAAGCAGATAAAACCCATGTTTTCAGGGTAGGTAAGTTAATTTGTTTGCAAAGGTGCATCTCGTATGAAAATCGCAATGATTGGAACCGGTTATGTGGGTCTTGTATCCGGGGTGTGCTTCTCGGATTTCGGTCATGATGTGACTTGCGTCGACAAAGACCTGGACAAGATCGCGATGCTTGAACGCGGTGAGGTTCCGATATTCGAGCCGGGTCTGGATCGGCTCATGGCCAAGAACGTCGACATCGGGCACCTGAGCTTTACCAATGATCTGGCACAGGCCATCGATGGCGTCGATGCGGTGTTCATTGCCGTGGGTACACCGACGCGGCGCGGTGACGGTCATGCTGATCTGAGTTACGTCATGGCGGCCGCCGAGGAAATCGCCCGTGCGGCAAAGGATTATATGGTGATTGTCACCAAATCCACCGTGCCCGTCGGGACCAACCGTCAGGTCAAGGAGGTCGTGCAAAATGCCAATCCTGATTTGGATTTCGACGTAGCCTCGAACCCCGAGTTCTTGCGCGAAGGTGCCGCGATCGACGATTTCATGAAGCCCGATCGCGTCGTTGTGGGGGTCGAGACCGATCGTGCTGCCGATGTCATGGCCGAGATCTATCGCCCGCTCTACCTGCGCGACTTTCCCATCATCTCGACCGATCTGGAAAGCGCCGAGATGATCAAGTATGCTGCCAACGCGTTTCTGGCGACCAAGATCACCTTTATCAACGAGATTGCGGCACTTTGTGAGCGCACCGGCGCCGATGTCAAAAAAGTGGCACAAGGCATGGGTCTTGATGGGCGTATTGGCAACAAGTTCCTGCACGCTGGCCCCGGTTATGGCGGCTCGTGCTTTCCAAAGGACACGAATGCACTTGCTCGCATTGGTCAGGATCACAGTGTTCCGATGCTCATTACCGAGACCGTGATCGAGGTGAACGACAAGGTCAAACGTCGAATGATCGATAAACTTCTCGATCTTTGCGACGGAAGCTTCAATGGCAAAACCGTGGCCGTGCTGGGTGTGACCTTCAAACCGAATACCGACGACATGCGCGATGCGCCGTCGCTTACCATTGTACCTGCCCTCGTGGGTGGCGGTGCGCGGGTTCAGGTTGCGGACCCGCAAGGCCGTCATGAAGGTGAGAAGCTTTTGCCCGGGGTCACATGGTGTGACGATGCCTATGATGCAGCAGGCGGTGCCGATCTTCTGGTCATCCTGACCGAGTGGAATGAATTCCGTGCGTTGGATCTGGGCCGTATCGCCGAAATCATGAGTGTTCCGCGGATGGCGGATCTTCGTAATGTCTACACAGTCGCCGATGCCAAGCAGGCTGGATTCGCTGCCTATGAAAGTATCGGACGTTCCGGATATTCCGCAAAAGATGACCTCTGAGTCACATTCGCCGGACCGGCCCATCGTGACACGGGATGCACAGCCAATCCTGGTGGTGATGGCGGTTTTCCGGCCTGACCCTGCGCACCTGGCGACACAGATCAAATCCATAGCCGAGCAAACCGACATCGGTCCGCTTACGCTGATTGCCGTGATCGCAGACGGGACCTCTGAAACCCTGTTGCGCGATACTGCCGCCGGTGCCGGTGTTGATGTGCATGTCCTGAACCCGGGCGGTCAGCTTGACGCGGTACGAGCCTTTGAGGCCGGGCTGACAGAGGCTCTCACAATAAGTGAGAAACAGGCAGCGGACGGCCCAGAACCGTTGATCGCCATGAGTGATCAAGACGATCTGTGGCATCCACAGCGCCTTTCGCGTGGATGTGCCGAAATTCGGCGAACCGGTGCGTTGCTGGTGCATTCCGATGCCCGACTCATAGATGACTCCGGCACCGAGCTTCATCCTTCGATGTTCAGATACGAGCGAAGACACCGCGCGCCGGGGCTGCGTGGGCTGCTCTATCGGAACAACATCACCGGGATGACGACACTGATGCAGGTGGGGTTATTGCGAACGGCATTGCCCTTCCCGCAGCAAAACGGTGTCCACTTCTACCATGATCTTTGGTTGGGCCTGATTGCCGAAGCGCTTCCCGGACCGGGTGTGCATCTGATACAGGAAGCCTTGGTCGATTACCGTCAACACGAAAAGAATGCCATCGGTGCCGTCGACCGCTCCGCGCGTCGGTGGTTGCGTCGGCGTAGTCGTGAAGAACGCCTGTCATGGATGCGCCGCGAGGCAGGGCCTTATGCGCTGGCGCGCTATCTGGGAATATCTGTCCACAACCGTATGGCAGAGACCATGGCGAATGGCGGGATACCTGTCGATAGCGCCCGAACAGGATCATTGCGCCCCTACCTGCGACACCGTCTTGGGGCGGGGCCCCATCTACTGGACGCGGCGCGGCTGCTGTTTACAGGTCATGCCCGGCTTTCCCGGATCGCTGCTGGCTTTGCCTTGGTCAATGCCGGACGTCTGGTCTGGACCCTGCGCGATACCTTTTATTCGCGGCTGCCCAAAGCCCTCGATGACTTCGATAACCGGCTTTACGGCTTGTCTCCGGGGGTGCCGCCGAAAAAATCCGATATCACGGGTGCGATTGGCGGCGGAACGAAGCAACCGCAAGATTACAAAAGCCTGATCGACACGCGGAAAATGCCCTCTTGGGAACCGGTCGTGACGCCTGAAACCGATGCCGCGATCATCATCCTTGTGCCGACCCTGAACCCGACGGAAATCTTCGCTGGTATTGCGACGGCACTGGATATTGGTCTGGGCCTTGCCGCACGGGGCCGCCGGGTACGCTTCATTGCCACGGATATGCCATTGGTGAACCCCGCCGCATCACGGCTGTTCGTGACTCGGCGATTGGCACCCGAGGCCATCGAAAGCGGTGCCGCCAACCGCATCGAATTGCAATGCGGTGTGCTGGGTCGTGGCCTTACCCTCAATCCCGATGACCGCATTCTGGCAACCGCGTGGTGGAGTGCCCACATCGCCCGCCATTTGATTGATGAGTACGACCTGAACGAGACACGGTTTTGGTATCTGATACAGGATTTCGAACCCAATTTTTACCCTTGGGGGCCAGAGTTTGCCGATGCCATGGCCTCGTATGAATTGGGATTCGAACCGATTTTCAATACAACGCTTCTGCGCGATCATTTCGCGACGCAGGGGTTCGGGTTTGCCACGGCGGGTGCGCTGGCATTCCACCCCTCGATCGACATTGCCCGATATGCGGATGCGCCACGCAATCCCGTACCTTCTGAAAGTGGGGCGCGTCGGCTGGCATTGTATGGTCGGCCCGAAGTGCCGCGGAATATGTTTGCCACCGCCATCGAAGCACTGGGCCTGTTTATCCAAGACTGCGGCTTGGGGCCGGATGACATTGCCCCGGTCTCTATCGGCCTGCGGCATGATCCGGTGAAGCTACCCGGTGGTGTCGTTCTGGAAAGCATGGGCAAACTGGCGTGGGATGATTATCCGCCTTACCTCCTTGGGACCGACTTGGGATTGACCTTGATGTATTCTCCACACCCCAGCCATCCGCCTATTGAAATGGCGGCTTCGGGGGTGCGCGTTGTTACCAACCGTTTTGGTGGCAAGGATCTGGCCACACTCAGCCCCGCCATCTTGTCAAGCGCCCCCACTGGCCCGGCCTTGGCCGAGGCATTGTTGCGGGCTTGGAATATGCCGCCCGTATGCGATGCCGACCGCCGGATCGACCTGACCCTGTTAGGTGACCCGTTGGACAAGATGCTTGACCGTCTTCATGAGCAACTTGGTGCAACACCCGGTGTCGCGTCCTATGGAAAGAAAATGTCATGACACGACAAATCCTTCTTCATATCGGTTCCCCCAAGTGTGGCTCCACCTATTTGCAGCGCGTTATGCTGAACAACCGAGATAAACTCAGGGTCCAAGGTATCGAGTATCCCCATAATGAGGGCGGGCACCCCGGAAACGCCGCCGAAATTGCCAAGCTGAACGAAGCAGGGCTCAATGCCATGTTTGCCAATGATGCGTACACGGTCGTCCTGAGCCATGAAGACCTTTTTTCGCAACCGCCCCGCGGGAAGTCACTGGCGCAACTGTCACGCTCACAGGGTATCAAGTTGAAGGCCGTGGTTTTCCTGCGCCCGTTCAGCCAGTTCATCTATGGCGATTATTCCCAGTTCATGAAGCAGCGGTTCCACCAATTCAGCGCTGCCCGCCGTGCCTATGACGGACGCAATTTCGAAGAATTTGCCGTCAAGCGATCACAGGATATGCCGGTTGCCGGTTGGCTCAAGGCTTGGAGTGATTTGACTGAAAACTCCTTGGTTTTGGCCAGTCATCGCGACATTCGTCCGGTGATCGAGTCGCAGCTTGACCTGCCCTCTGACATGAACTGGACAGTCCCGGCGACCCAAACGAACCGATCACTGAGAGTGAGTGATTGCGAAGCTCTTGCAGCAGCCTTGGCCAATCATGAAATCCCGGCTCCGGAATTAAAAGAGATGTTCCGGTCGGCGTTTCACAAGGTTGATGAGCCTGATGCGGGACGCACCCAGGAACGAGACCGCTGGATCGAGGCTTTGTTCCTTGATCGAAACAAGAAGCTTCATGAATTATTCGGCTTCGATAACCGGCTGGATGTATCCCGGCCATTATAACCTTATCGAACAGGACTATCGAACCCCGGTTTCCGGAGGGGCGCGGTGCATGTTTTCTTGATGAAAAGCGATGCCTTCCATGACATCTGTGAAGTAATGCAACTGCCCGCCCTCCAGCACCGCGACATGATCACAAAGCCGCTCTACC
Source organism: Roseovarius bejariae (assembly GCF_009669325.1). NCBI lineage: Bacteria > Pseudomonadati > Pseudomonadota > Alphaproteobacteria > Rhodobacterales > Roseobacteraceae > Roseovarius > Roseovarius bejariae. The sequence continues at coordinate 1,824,986 of NZ_SZWE01000001.1, read as the reverse complement.
TGGCCCAAGGCATGTGTCACCATCACCGCGGAGCTTTCGTTCATCCGTGCCCGAAATAACGCTTCGCTTTTTTGTTTGAACGAGGCGTCACCGACCGCTGTCACTTCATCCACAAGGTAGGTATCAAACTTGATTCCCATGGAGACGCCGAAAGCCAAACGCGATTTCATGCCAGAAGAATAGCTTCGAACCGGCAAATAGAAATGTTCCCTGAGCTCCGAGAAATCAGCAACAAAATCGGCAAGTTCATCCGTATCCACCCCGTAAACACGGGCGATGAACCGGGTATTTTGCAACCCGGTCAGATCCGGGTGAAACGAGCCGGCAAATCCCACCGGCCAAGAGATGGATCCATGCACCTTCACCTCACCTGAGTCCGGTTCCATTGAACCGGCCAGCATCTTGAGCATGGTCGTCTTTCCGGCGCCGTTCCGGCCGAGCACGCCAACGGCTGTATGATGCGGGAAGGTTACGCTGATCCGGTCGGCAACAGTCTTGGAGCGCCCGTTCAACACAAATGTCTTGCAGACATTACGCAGCTCGATCATCGCCGGTCCCGCAGTGAGTAATAGATCATCACCAAGATCGACCAAGACAGAACCAACGCCCCCAAGGTCAACAGCACGAACTCGAGACGGCGCGGATACTCCGCCGTTTCGGCCAGCGTCGGCTTTATATAGGTTGCCAGATACCGGGACTTGCGTACCGCTTCGGCCTGAGCCACGTCATAAGCGGCTTGCGCGGAGAGATAGCTTTTCTCGGCGAACTCAAGGTTGACCTGCAATTCCTGAAACTGGGCAAAAAGCTGTGAAAATGCATCCGATCCGGTCTCGGAGCTACTGAACGAGGATCGTTCCTGATCAATCAGCTTTTCGATCGCGGCGATCTTCTTGCGCAGGGCCTTGACCCGCGGGTCGGTCACCGTCGTGCTGCCCAAGAGCTGTTCAAGCTCGATTTTCCCGGTGGCCAGTTGTTGCTGCAATGAATTCAGCAGGCCCATCTGACCCTGGAGGTCCGCCGTAGGATCAACAATGCGCGTCCGGTTCTGGAACTTGGTCAGTTTGCTACGGGTTGTCTTCAGCCGGTCAATGGCCTGATCAAGTTCCTTGCGGGCATATCGCGTGGTATCTTCCCTCGCGATGGCCGACAATTCATTGATCATGCGGCTGCTTTCGTCGAAAACGACCTGTGTGATCGCGTGGGCATCCTTTGGATCGAAGGCTAGGGCACGAACTTCGATCAGCCCGCTGGAATTGTCATAATAGACGCTGACCACCCGTTGCCAGTATTCGACAAGGGCCTCGATCCTGGCATCCGTGCCAAGGCTGAAATAGGGATCGCCATTCACGGTGTAGATGCTTTGAAGATCCAAACGATCATCCACCAGACGCACCATTTGCCGACTACGGATAAATTCATACAGAATGTCCGTATCCGTCGAAGACGACCCCGATAGCGCCGAGATCCCCCCCAATAGCTCCATTGCCGATCCGACTTCTTCCCGACGGACGGAAAACCCGACATGGCTGGCATATTGATCCTTGGCGACAGTATAAAGATATACCGCAACCCCGCTGGTGGGTACCAGCACCCAGAGTATGAAGCTGAGTAGCAGAATGACATGGCGTGTCTTGGTCCGTGCAAGTCTGGCTGGTGGCGCGAAGGCGGGCCCGTCCGACCCCTTGGGTTCAGGGTCTGACGATTTCGGCTGTTGCTTTTCCAAAAGGGAACTCGTTGTTTAATACGTGGAAATCGGCTACTCAGCGCCAATATTAGTCAAACTTTCGGCCAGACACCAGACATGCCATCGGATATCAGTGCTCCATTGCCGCCAGCACAACCCCCTAGGCGTCAGGCGACCCTAAGGACGATTTCGGCGTTGATGTTGCGCGAGATGTCAACGACCTATGGCCGCTCGGCATTGGGCTATGTCTGGGCCATTCTAGAGCCAGCGGCAGGTATTCTTTTGTTAACGATGATCTTTTCGTTGATGTTGCGCAGCCCGCCGCTTGGTACCAACTTTCCACTTTTCTATGCCAGCGGCTTTCTTCCGTTCATGGCCTATAATGATATCAGTCAGAAAGTCTCGGTATCGCTCCGGTTCTCCAAAGCACTGATGTTCTATCCCGGTGTCACCTTTCTGGATGCGTTGACCGCACGTTTGTTGATCAACAGCATCACACAAATCATGGTGGCCGGCATCGTATTCGGGGCGATCATCTGGTTCTCGGGTGTTGATATTCTGTTTGATCCGGTGGCCTTGGCGCATGGGTTCTTCATGGCCTTTGTTCTGGCTTTGGGGATTGGAACCCTGAACTGCTATTTGCTGTCGCTTTTCCCGGTGTGGGAAAGGACTTGGGCCGTGGTAACCCGGCCGCTCTTCATTATTTCCGGGGTACTGTTCCTGGTCGATTCCGTGCCCGAACCTTACCAAGGTTGGCTGATGTGGAACCCGCTGGTTCATGTTGTAGGCGAAGTACGCCGCGGAATCTTCAACACCTATGTCGGCGACTATATTTCGCCCCTTTACGTTTATGCTGTTGCCCTTGTCACCTTTGCCGCCGGCCTCCTGCTGTTGCGCCGTTACAATCGCGAGATCGCCAACCTATAAGGATTGGCGGATGTCGCAGGGCATTGGTGCATGATCAAAACAGAAAGTGGCTTTCATCAAGATCGCCTGCGGAAAGCCCTTCCACGAAGATCAGGTTGTTCCCGAAATCCAGCCACAGACCGCTTCTTCCCTCGTGGGGTCCTTCGGTCGGCTCAAGCTTGCCAATCGGATCGTTCCCCAAAGGCAGCCCGACCAGCCGCAGGTAATCTTCCCCTGGGTCGAAGTCGGTAATCATATCTGTGCCGCTTGAGAAGAAATTGTTGAAAAAGAACACATCCGCACCGAGCCCCCCTGTGAGGGTGTCGTTACCATGCGCACCGTTCAATGTATCGTTTCCCTCTTCACCGTATAACACGTCGTCGCCATCAGCTCCGCCCAAAGAGTCGCTGCCCAGGCCGCCCCACAAACTGTCATTATCTTCCCCGGCCCCAAGAACGTCATTCCCGGTGTCGCCATACAACTCATCCCGGCCCTCTCCGCCACCGAGAGAGTCATTCCCGTCACCGCCGTAGACCCAATCATCATCGTAACTCCCGGCCAGCTTGTCATCGCCGGTATTGCCACGCACGATGTCATTGCCCCAGCCGCCGGAAAACCAATCGTCACCGGGGCCTGCGTCCATCGTATCATTCTGATCACCGCCGCCCGCAAGATCATGGCCTTCGCCGCCGAAGATCAGATCGAAACCATCGCTTCCTCCCAGTTGATCATTACCATCATCACCATAAATCGTGTCGTTCCCCGCTTTGCCCGGGATGTTGTCATCGCCCGGCCCTCCGCGCACGAGGTCTGAACCCGAACCTGCCACAAGCGAGTCGTTCCCGGCACCGCCTTCGATCGTATCCTCCCCCGCGTCAGCTCTTATGAAATCGTTACCGGTCCCCCCGACCATGCTGTCTGGCCCGTCACTACCTGAAAGGATACGGCCCGGTTCTGGCTGCGGTTCTGGTTGCGGCTCGGGTTCAGGTGGCGGATCGGGATTGGGCTCCGGTTCCGGTGTCGGCTCGGGGTCGGGCCTTGGCTCTGGCTCCTGCAAGGGGGCCAAAATTACGCTGAAGTGATCCGCACCAAACCGCAGCCACGACGCAACCTGTTCGGCTTCAAGCGGGCTTTCATTTCCGCTCTGCAATTCCAACGCTTCCTGCCCATAGCGCAGCAGCGCGCCGGTTGCGGTTTGGGTCACTTCGATCTGATCCGCTGAACGGAGTAAGGGCCAAGCCGACAGATCAAGCAGATCCTCGCCAGCGGTGAAATCGGTGATCACGTCGCGGGCCCTGTCGGCCCGCATCACAAAGGTATCCTGACCTTGCCCGCCCGTCAGCGTATCGACCCCATCCCCATCACTGATCAGGTCGTCGCCGCCTCCCGCGCCGACCCGGCCTGAGCCGCCATTCAGGGACAAAAGGTCATTGCCGATGGTGCCGCTCAAATTACCCGAGGCCGTGCTACGCACCTCGCCCAACTCTCCGAGATCGTAGCGGAACTGGCTCAGCCCGGCATCGGCACTGCCCGTTGTCAGAATCTCAAGGTCGCCATCGCGGATCAGCATTTTTAAGGCACTAACATTGCCCAATGCGCTTATCTGGCTATCGGCAAGGCTATCAAGATGCACCAACCGTCCCGCTTGGGTCAGGGTGAACAGGCTCAGTCCGTCGTCGCGTCCGCTGACCACAACAAAGGCCTGCCCTTCATGGTCGACGACGGATAGTGTCGCCGCGTCGCGAAACCTTGTATGCCGCGTATCGATCGCGTGGTCGGTGACCTCCAATGTGCCATCCTCGGCGATGCGCATGACGCTCAGGCTGGAGGTGCCAGCGGCGGCTGCGATGAGGAAGGGCTGGCTGCCCACATGCACCATGTCCAGGGCGGTTATGGCCTGTACGGGAAGGCTTTGGTTGCGGCCGAGTTGGGTGATTTCGGTCAGGGAGGCGTCGTCGTTGACGCGCCAGGCGCTGATGCCGTGTTCACTGGACGATCCGGCGTAGAGATAGGCCTGCCCGCCGATGTTGATGGCGGCCATGTCGGCGATCCGATCGAGGTAGCGCCCATCCTGATCGGGGGTTAAGACACTGTCAGATAACAGATTTTCCCCGTTCAGGCGAAAGCCCGTGATGCCACTTCCCGAGGCCGGAGCGGCGAAGAGGAGGGGGGTGCCACTGGAGGTTTCCAGGGCCATGAGAGAGGTAGCATCGCCTTGGTGGGCGGTGTTTCCGAGATAGGTCAGCGTGGCGCTGTGATGGCCCAGTTGCCAGTCTTCAAACACCTGCCCGAGCTGGATTTCTTCAATGCTTCCAGTACCATAGCTACCCAGATCAAGGGTCAGCAAATCGCCGCTGCCCAGCACCCGCATCGCGCCCGCCTGTGGCCCCGTGGGGGTGAGATCGAACACCTGCGATTCCCCGTAACCCCAATTAATCAAAGTGATTTTCGGGGTCGGGCCACTGTTGGTGTGGGTGAAGGTGACCACGGGCGAGGGGGTTTCCAACCCGCGATCAAAAACCGTTGCCACATGATTGATTTGTCCCGCCATGACCAGACACCCACAAAGTTCCACCTGCCTAAAGGCTTGCAAACAAAGGCGGAAATGGGCGGGGAGGCTTTATGGCAACCCGGTGTCCTTTGGCTAGAATTTAGCGAAAATCAGCAGCCAAACCGCGCCCACAACAACGCCCGGCCCGCAGGGGTGCAAAACGTACGAGTCGTACGTTTTGTACGCGAGTTTCGTACGAAACTCGGAGATTTGAAGGGGGCGGATAGGTCGGGGCCGACCTCGCCCCGAAAAGCCGAAAAACCCCTGTCGGTATCACGTCGGTATTTTGTCGGTATCCCGTCGGTGGGGTTTGGGGGGTGTGTACGGGGGTTGCGCGGACGTGGAGGGATTTGGACTGGGAGCGGAGCTTCGCAGCGACTTGCTCCAACGGGGGCTATGCTCAGAGAGTTGCTTATTCGAAAAATGTAACAGCGTGACTGGTCCGGCTGGCAATGTTGGGTGCTGCCGGGCTGAAACTGACCTTGGACCATCGCCCTGCACTCGGCGACACCATTCTTTTCCGAAGACCTGTCTGAGGATTGTTTCGACCAGATATGTGAGGAACGACAGGTCACGAAATTCAGCCGAGGCCGCCTCATGCGAATATAGGAAGTACTCTCTGGCCGCAGGAATGAGGCACTGGATACATCGACCTTTTCTTACGCCATGCGTTAGCTTATCGGGACAGACATGGAACGCCAGTAAAGCGATTTTGTGGGCAAAGTGGGGCCAACGAAGGCGCCCACCGTTTTTAGGTCCGATTGATTAGAAAGGTGTAACACACTAAGCACATGCAAAATATCGTTTGATTTTCTTTGGGGTATGTATTGAGCGGCAAACACCGTTGCGGACACGTAAGAACGCAGCTGCGTTCATGTCTGCGTGTGGGGCAATTTGCTTTTCTATAATCCCGCGTTCCAAACTCTTGGCTGCGACAATTGTGCAGTTCCGATAAACAACCCAAGATTTGTGCCGCACAAAATCATGTTCATGCGGCAAAAGAATACAAGTGTCGTCGCAGAGACTATTGGTCCAAGAAGCAACCGGGACGATCAAATTGTTCCCGTCATCGTCTGTATCGTTACAGACTACGTGGAGATGCTTCCTGTCGGGATCATGCGAAGGACCAGAGGGTATGAGAAGCGTTCCCGCACGGTAAATTGGCATCCAAACTTAGAGACTCTTAACAAGATGTTTCGCGTAGCCTAAACTTTTCACAGTGTCGGCCTGTGCGTTTGCTTCCTCAATGGCAAGCGAATGCATCATGCGCTCTAAGGGAATCTCAAACGATGAATTGCCTGGGTCTTCCCATTCGGGAATGTTATCTGAATCATGAGTCCAGTCGCGCAAAGCCCAAGTGTCCATTGGACCGAACTTTTCCCAAACTGAATCAAGAACCTGAATCTCAGCTTCGCTCAATTCGTCCAAATCGTCTTCAGTCAAATCCGACCGAGAAAGCCCAACGCGATGCTTTGAGCGATCACTTAGAAATTCGGACCATCCGCAAGTCGTCGGATCATATTCTCCATTAATGAAAGAATATGTAGACGAATTCACAGGACCGTGCTTCATCGAAACTCGAGACTCATCTTGAATCGGAAAACCTGACCGAGCGGTGCTTTCGCGGTCCGCAAGATACACCAACTTAACCGCTTTCACGACGTGAAGCGGTTGCCCTCCATTTTTCATGGAAAAATATGCAATGGTCTGCGCAGCTTTGCGCGGATCATACGACATGGTTGGTTTCCTTGAGCCTCTGGTCGATTAATTATATGGCACTGTGCGGTATATTTAGCAAGTTTCCCTAAGAAATCGTGAACAGGTTACTGCCCACTGTGGCATCTAGATCGGAGACTTGTTAGGCGCGGCGATCAGCACGGATGTCCGCAAAGGCCTGTTTATGACTAAAGAACATACCTCGACAAATCCGCCGATTTCATAAGCTCGCCCAGGTTCTCCTCGACAAAGCCCGCGTCCACCGTCACGCCTTCGCCGGCGCGGTCGGGGGCGGTGAAGCTTAGTTCCTCGAACACCCGTTCCATGACGGTATAGAGCCGCCGGGCGCCGATGTTTTCAACGGTCTGGTTGACCTCCGCCGCGATGCGGGCGAGCGCCGCGATGCCGTCTTGGGTGAAGTCAACCGTCACCTCCTCGGTCCCCATGAGCGCGGTGTATTGGCGGGTGAGGGCGTTGTCGGTTTCGGTCAGGATGCGCACGAAATCTTCTTCGGTCAGGGCGCGCAACTCGACCCGGATGGGCAGGCGGCCTTGCAGTTCGGGCAGAAGGTCGGAGGGTTTGGCGATGTGGAAGGCACCCGAGGCGATGAACAGGATATGATCGGTTTTCACCGGGCCGTGCTTGGTTGACACGGTGGTGCCTTCGATCAGCGGCAGCAGGTCGCGCTGCACCCCCTCGCGGGAGACATCGCCGCCGCGGGCCTCGGATTTGGCGCAGACCTTGTCGATCTCGTCCAGGAAGACGATGCCGTTCTGTTCGACCGAGTCCAGCGCGGCCTTGTTGACGGTTTCATCATCAAGCAGCTTGTCGGCCTCTTCGCTGATCAACAGTTCATAACTTTCGGCGACGGTGAGTTTCTTGCGGGTGGTGCGCCCGCCGAAGGCCTTGCCGAAGAGATCGCCCAAGTTCATCATCCCCATCTGGGAGCCGGGTTGGCCGGGGATGTCCATCATGCCCATGGGGTTGGAATTGTCGGCGACGTCGAGTTCGATCACCGTGTCATCAAGCAGCCCGTCGCGGAGCTTCTTGCGGAACATTTCGCGCGTGGTGTCGCGGGCGTCTTCGCCGGCGATGGCCTCGATCACCCGGTCCTCGGCGTTCTGGTGGGCGGAGGCTTTGACATCCTCGCGCATGTAGTCGCGGGTTTGGGCGATGGCGGTATCCACCAGATCGCGGATGATCTGTTCGACGTCGCGGCCGACATAGCCGACCTCGGTGAACTTGGTGGCCTCGACCTTGATGAAGGGGGCGCGGGCGAGTTTCGCCAGACGGCGGGAGATTTCGGTTTTGCCGACGCCGGTGGGGCCGATCATCAGGATGTTCTTCGGGTAGACTTCCTCGCGCAGGTCATCGGAGAGTTGCTTGCGGCGCCAGCGGTTGCGCAGGGCGACGGCGGTGGCGCGCTTGGCGTCCTTCTGGCCGATGATGAAACGGTCGAGTTCGCTGACGATTTCGCGGGGGGTCAGGTCGGTCATTTGGAAATGCTTTCTACGGTCAGGTTGCCGTTGGTGTAGACGCAGATATCGGCGGCGATGGCCATGGCGTCGCGGGCGATCTGTTCGGCGGTGCGGTCGCTGTCCATCATGCCGCGGGCGGCGGCGAGGGCGTAGTTGCCGCCCGAGCCGATGGCGGTGCAGTTGTGTTCGGGTTCCAGCACGTCGCCCGCGCCGGTGATGACGTAGATCTGATCACCGTCGGTAACGATCAGCATCGCCTCGAGCTTTTGCAGGTATTTGTCGGTGCGCCAGTCCTTGGCGAGTTCGACAGAGGCGCGTTGCAACTGGCCGGGGGTGGATTCGAGTTTCGCCTCAAGCCGCTCCAGCAGGGTGAAGGCATCGGCGGTGGAGCCTGCGAAGCCTGCGACCACGTCATAGCCGCCCGGCGAGATGCGGCGGACCTTGCGGGCGGTGCCCTTGATCACGGTTTGGCCGAGGCTGACTTGACCGTCGCCCGCGATGACCACCTCGCCGCCTTTTTTCACACCGATGATGGTGGTGCCGTGCCAGCCGGGGAATTCGTTGCTCATTGTCCGCCTCCGCTTTGGTTCGTGCCTATATGGAAGGCTGTGGCGCGTGGTGCAAGGGTTCACCCCAGAAGGTCACGCGCGATGCGGTGAAAGATGCCTGTTCCGGTGGGGATCAGATCATCGGGAAAATCGTAATCGGGGTTATGCAGGGCCGCGTGGCCGTGGCCCGCACCCAGAAACAGCATGGCGGCGCGGGCGTTATGGCCGAAGCGCCCGAAATCCTCGGACGGGCGCCAGGGCAGGCCGGTGGCGTCATGCGGGATGTTGAGCGCATCGAGTGCGGCGGTGGCGATGGCCGTGGCCTCTGCGTCGTTCTCGCTGTGCAGGAAGACGTCGTGGAAGGCGTGAGTGAAGCCAAGGCCGTGCGGCTCACAAGCGGTTTTCAGCAAGGTTAGACCCTGTTCACACAGATCGGCCATGCGATCATCGGTAAGCGTGCGCAGGGTCACGAAAAGCCGTGCATCACCCGGGGCGATGCCGAAGGCGGGTTCGCCCATTTGCGCATGTGTCACGGTGACCAGTGCGAAATCGGGGTCTTGCGTAGTGCCGTGGCTGAGGGCGGTCATCTCTGGCATGACCTGAGCCAGCGCCGCCATGGGGGAAATCCCTGTTTCGGGTTGCGAGGCATGAGCGGAGCGGCCCGTGAACTGTACCTCAAGACCACGCGAGGCACAGGTGACCGGCCCGGAGGTCAGCGCCACATGCCCGAGTGGCAGACCGGGGGTGTTATGCAGCGCAAAGGCAAAATCCGGTTGAACAGGGTCGAATTTGGCGTCTTCCAGAACCGCCTTGGCCCCGGCGCCGGTTTCCTCGGCCGGTTGGAAGAGGAGAACAACGCGCCCCCGCGCGGGGCGTTGCCGCGACAAGAGCCGGGCAAGCCCCATGAGGATTGCCATGTGCCCGTCATGGCCGCAAAGGTGCCCGACCCCGTCGATCAGGGAGCGATGGGCGGGCGTTCCTGTCTCGTAGATCGGCAAGGCATCGAGTTCGCAGCGGAAAAGCACGGTGGGGCCGTCCTTGGACCCGTCGAACACCGCCGCCACACCATGCCCGCCCAGATCGGTGATCAGGGTATCGGGCGACAGCGGCGCGAATTCCTGCACGATGCGCTGGGCGGTTTGCGCCTCGTTCCCCGACACCTCGGGGTGGCGGTGCAGATCGTGGCGCAGGGCGATCAGGTCGATGATATCGGAATTGGTGAGGGTCATGTGCCATTTGTCGCGTGGTGAGGGGGAAAAGGGAAGGGGCTGTTTAATTGAGCAACACTCCTTCTCCGTCCCGCCCGGGCTTGCCCCGGGCCGCGCCCGACCCTCCCCCCGGGAGGGCGCATGGGTACCGTTGCGTGTCGAACCATGGTTTTGCGTAAGGCGGGGGTTTTCAATTGAATTAGCCGTAGTGAGCGCCCACCCAGGGTCGGGCGCGTCCCTTGTCAAACCGTTTAGGCCCAGCGGCAAAAGAAAAGGGCCGCCCGCAGGCAGCCCTTTCGAAACCTATGCGCGGATCGCTTAGATGCTTTCTTCGATCCAGCTTTGCAGCGCGGCCTTGGGAGCGGCGCCGGTCTTGTTGGACACCACTTCGCCGTTCTTGAAGATGAACAGCGCGGGAATACCACGGATGCCCATTTGCACGGCGGCGTTGGGGTTGCTGTCGACATCGATCTTGGCAACCTTGACCTTGCCGTTCATTTCGGCGGCAATTTCTTCCAGGGCCGGGCCGATCTGTTTACAGGGGCCGCACCATTCGGCCCAGAAATCCACCACAACGGGGATATCGGAATTACGGACTTCGGCGTCGAAGGTATCGTCGGTTACGGCAACGGTGGCCATTGGCTTTCTCCTGACAGGGGTGTGCGTTTGATTGGCAACCTATGTAGACCTGCGGGAAGCGTCAAGCGATGGTCGTATCCCTGAGTGCTTTGGTCACAAGATCGTGCGGCAGGGGCATGAGGGCTGCGTTGCGGGTCCAAAGAAGGGCCGTCTGGATGTCGCGGCCCGGGTAGATCGCGGCAAGCGCGTGGGCATAGGCCCCCATTTGCCGCAAAAGGCCGTCCGGGCAGGTTTCAGGGCTGTCGGGAACGACGGTGTTGGTCTTGAAATCCACCGCGAGCACCCGGTCGGGCGTGACGATAAGCGCGTCGATGATGCCGTGAATGCGGCGGTTTTGCAGAGCCTCGATATTGGCGCTGATTGGCACCTCGGCCAGCACGTCGGGAGCGAAGAGATGCGCCAGATCTGGCTTTGTCAAAACGCCCTGCGCCTCGCTCAATAGTGCGTCCAATTCCGCGCCCTCGGCAGCGTCGGGGCCATTGGCAAGGATGCGGGCGGCGGTGTCGGGCCAGCTATCTGGTGCGACCGTGGGCAAGATTTCCAGCAGGAGGTGGATTTGCCGCCCGCGGCGCTTGGCGGCCTCTTCTTCCAGGCCTTCACCGGGAAGGGCCTTGGCCCCGCCCAGTTCGGAGGGCTTGAGGGTGTCCAAAGCCGCGGCCCCGCCGGGGGCGGGTTTGTTGAAATACCCGGGCAGGGCGGGGGGGCCATCCGGGGTTTTACCGGCCGCCTCGTGCGTGGGTCTCATCGCCCAATCGCCGTGTTCCAAGCGCAGCGCGCCATCGCCCTCGGTTGGGTGCGGCGCGGCACCCGTGGCCTCAAGCGCGGTGCGCACCTTGTCGTGCCATGTGTCTCCAGTCTTGCCCAAATCGCCCGCTGCGGCCACGATCAGCCATTTCTCGGCCCGCGTTATGGCGACGTAAAGCAGGCGGTCGCGTTCGGCGATCTGGGCGGCCTTTGCCCGCTCGACCACCTCGCGGATCACTTGGGGCGCGTCATCGGCGCCGGTTTTCCAAAGCGCGGTGCCCTTATGGTCAAGGATCTGGTCCTTGATGTCATTCTTGCGCTGGCCGGTGTCGGGCAGGATGACGATGGGGGCCTCCAGCCCCTTGGCGCCATGGACGGTCATCACCCGGATACGGTTGCCGGCGCTGTCCATCTGGCGCTTGATCTCAAGATCATCGGTTTCCAGCCAGACAAGGAAGCCCGTGAGGCTATCGACCGCGCGTTGTTCATAGGCCATGGCCTGTGACAGCAGGGCGTCGATGCCATCCTCGGCCTCAACCCCCAGCCGGGCAAGCAGTTTGCGGCGGCCATCGTGGCGGGTGAGGATGCGTTGCAGAAGGTCATATGGCCGAAGGTAATCGGCCTGTTTGCGCAGGTCATCGAGAATGGCGGTGGTTTCGGGGAACTCCGCCGCCCGGTCGCGCAGTTCGGCGGAGAGGTATTTTTGCGCGCGGCCATGGGCGAGGTTGTATAGCTGCGCCTCGCTCCAGCCGAACAGCGGGGAGCGCAGGGCGGTGGCCAGTGCAAGGCTGTCTTCGGGCGTGGAAAGATAAGACAGCAGCGCGCCAAGGTCACGCACTGCCATTTCCGCCCCCACCTTGAGGCGGTCGGCCCCGGCGATGGGCAGGTTTTGATCCTTGCACTCGCGGATGATCTCGTGAAACAGCGCGCTGCGGCGTTGCACGAGGATCAAAAAATCGCCCGGTTGGGCGGGGGCCATGCCGCCCTTGCCATCGGGGATCGGGGTGTTGTCGTCGATCATCTGGCGGATCGTGCGGGCGATTTTGCGCGCCAGAAGGATCGCCGGATCATTGGGTGCCTTGGTATCGACGGGCAGGTACCACTCGGGCTGGTCTTCCTTGTCAGGTTTTTCGATCACCGGCCAGAGATCGACCCGGCCCGGCATGTCGGATTTGAAGGATTTGTGACCCTGATCCGGCGCAAAACCGCTTTGTTCGGCATTGGCAAAGGTTTGATCGACCAGGGACAGGACCGCATTGGACGAGCGGAAGGAATACTCCATTCCCAGCACGCTGAGCGGGGTGTTGGTGGATTTCAGGCGATTGGCGAACTCGTCTTTCATCCGGTCGAATTCGCGCGGGTCGGCCCCTTGAAAGGAATAGATCGATTGTTTCTTGTCACCCACCACGAAAATCGTCCGGGGGACATCGGCGCGCGCGCCTTCGCCGCTGGTGAATTCCTGTGCCAGCCGCTCGATCACCTGCCATTGCACGGGGCTGGTATCCTGCGCCTCGTCGACAAGGATATGGTCGATTCCGCCGTCGAGCCGATACAGCACCCAGGCCGCGACATCGGGATTGGTGAGCAGGTCACGGGTGCGCAGGATCAGATCGTCGAAATCCAGAAGGCCGCGGCGAAGTTTGGCCTTTTCGTAGGCTTTCAAAAAGATGGCGGCGAAATCGTGCAGGGCGCGGGTTTTGCGCATCGCACCGAGGGCCAAGCGCCGGTCACGGGCAGATTCGACGCGGGCCATCCAATCTTCGATCTGCGGCATGATCGGGGTAAGGTTTTCGCGGCACGGTTTGGTTGGGAAAGAGCCTATCTTGGCCGTAAAGGCTTTTGCCCCTGACTTGAACAGGAATAGTCCTTCAAGTTCGGCCAGAGCCGACAGGTCGAACTGTGTTATCTCGCGCAGACTTTTGGCCGCTTTCTGGTCGTTAGAACTACTGGCTTCAAGCGCGGGGATCAATTGATCCAGTAGCGCCTGTTCGCTGCCGAGGAACACGTCGGACAGCAGGGAAGTTTCGCTCAGATCGGCGGGCACGGCGAACACCTGCGCCAACTTGGCATCGCTGACAGGGGCTTGCAGGGCGGTTCCGTGCCGCACGATTTCCGCGGTCAGCTTATCCAGATCATCGCCGGTATAGTGCCGCGCGAGGGCATAAAGCACCCCGGCCTCCGGCCCCTCGGCAATCTCCTCGACGATCTCGGCGCGCAGCAGGCTGGCGGTGCGATCGTCCATCTCGGTGAACTGCGGTGTGACGCCCGCCTCCAAGGGAAAGCGGCGCAGGAGCGAGGAGCAGAAGGAGTGGATCGTCTGGATCTTCAACCCGCCGGGGGTTTCGATGGCGCAGGCGAACAACCGCCGCGCCTTGCGCAGGGTTTCGGGGCCAAGGTCCCGCTCGACCCCAAGCTTTTCCAGTTCCGCCCGCAAGGCATCATCCGGCAGCATCGCCCAGCCGCCCAAGCGGTTGAACAGGCGGTTCTGCATCTCGCTGGCGGCGGCCTTGGTGTAGGTCAGGCACAGGATATGCTGCGGATCGACATCATCGAGCAAAAGCCGCGCCACCCGGTCGGTCAGCACCCGTGTCTTGCCCGAGCCGGCATTGGCCGACAGCCAGGTCGAGCGGTCGGGGCGGGCGGCGTCCACCTGTCGTTGGCTGGCGTCGTCGCGTTGGATCATGTCACCGGCTCCTCATCCGGGTCATCGGTGATGTCCCATTCCCCGAAGCGCGCCAATTGATCGTAATTGCCGGCCATGTCCTTGGTGAACATCGCGCGGCGTGACGGAAAGCTTTTGGTTTCGTCCAGATAGGCGGCAATCAGGGCTTCGAACTCCTGCCAGACTTTCTCGACCGGCTCTTCGGCCAGGGGGGCCTCAACCTCCTTCGGGGTGGTGTTGAGGCTAAGGTAATAGGCCCCGGCGACGGGATTGGGCGCCAGTTGGCCAAAGCCCGATTGTTCGGCCATCGCGGCCTCAAGCAGAAGCTGTTTGTCGAAATGGGTTTGCTGATCTTTCGTAGGGGCGGCGCCGGTCTTGTAATCGTAGATATAAAGCTGACCGGTCTCGTCCATGTCGATGCGGTCTGCTGTGCCGGTGAGGGTAAAACCAAGCGAGGGCAACTCGGCACTTCCTTTTTCCTCGAACAGGGTGGGATTGGCACGGGCACGGCGGGTGGATTCCGTGTCCAGTATCCAATCCGCCACCCGCTCCATCCGCGCCAGCCACATGGCGCGCACCTCGGGCCATGGGACGTTTTGGGCAAGAATAGTCTCACTTTGTGCAATCAGGTGATCGCGGGTCAGCAGGCCGGGATCATTCAAAGTATCCCTGATGAACTCTTCCAGAACCTTGTGCAGGACCGTGCCGCGCAACAGGGCGTCGGGTGCTTTCATCAGCGGATCGAGCGGGCGCAGACCCAGCACATGCTTGGCATAGATGGCGTAAGGGTCGCGGATCAGGGTCTTGATCTCGGTCACCGAAAGCTTCCGGGGCCGCGCCGTGGCCGGGGGGATTGGCGCGGGGCGCGTGGCCGGTGTGACCTGCCCCGGGTCTTCGAGTTGTTCGGCCAGCGATAGCCAATGCTGCCCACGGGCACGCATGGCGGCGAGGGCCTCCTTGCCGCCGCGATCAGGGAGGCCATCAAGAAGGTTTTGCAGGCGGTTGAGCCAGCGGGAGACCACGGTTTCGGCATCGTCCGAGCGGATGGCGCGCGTCATCCAGACCTCGGGCGCAGAGGCGGCCTGTTGAAAATCATGCGCCGAAAGGCCGATGCGCCGTTCCGGCAGCAAAAGCCCCGCCTCGTTACGCAGTTTACGATTGAGCCACGGGTCGGGCTTGGGCGCTTCGGGCCAGCTTCCTTCGTTCAGTCCGGCAAGGATCAGCAGGTCGGCCCCCTGAACACGGGCCTCCAACGTGCCCCAGATGCGGATATACGGGTGCGGCGTGTCGGGGTTGCGCACCTCGCCCCGGTTCAGGACGGCAGTGAAAAGGTTGGCGTAATCCGGGGCATTGAGCGCGCCGCCATGTTTGGCATTGTCCCGCAATTCGGTGACGGCCTTGAGGGCTTCGCGCCCGGCCTCCTTATCCCAAAGCGTGCCCGCGCCGTCCCCATCCGGGCCTTGCGCGATGCGTTCGGCCAGCGCGATATGATCGGTCACGAGTTGGGTCAGGGGTTTGGAGGATGACAGTTCTTTGTCGCAAAAACAGTCTCGAATCCAAGCCACCCAACCGGCGGCTTCCGGCTCTTTCCGGGCGGCGGCCCAAGTGCTGAGGCTTTCGGCATCAGGGAAAGGGGGGCCGTAGCGGCGCAGGTGCAACTCCAACTCCCGCGTCAGGCGCAGGTGCGGGCCGCGATCAACGCCGGTGTGGGTCAGCGGATGTTTGAGAAGGGTCAGAAGCGAGTCCGCCGTCAGGCGGTTGCGCATCAAGTCGGCCACATGGCGCAGGAAGCGGCCCGGCACCGAAAGTTGCAGCGGCATCCCGGCGGAATCGTCGGGGATGATGCCCCAGCGGTCCAGAAGTGCCGTGACCTGCCGGGTCAGCGTCCGGTCAGGGGTGATCAGGGCCGCCGCCGTCTGATCTTCGGCGGCCTTGCGCAGGCGCATGGCGATGGTCAGCGCCTCCTGCCGGGTGGAGTCGGCCTCAAGCAGCGTGACATTGGCCATGGCCTTGGTCAGATCGGGCAGGTTTGGCCCGTCGCGCAGCCATTGATCGGTCACTGGCGCGGGGCGCAGGGCAAGCGAGATCACCTTGTTGCGCTCCGGGCTGACGGGTCTGGAGGCCCAGGGCCATGGGGCCACGTCGCGCGGGTGGCCGCCCAACTGCGCCATGAACTGGGCAAAGCGGTATTGCGGGTGATCCTCGGACGTCAGCGGGGTTTCCAGCGTTTCCCAGACCTCCTCGGGCATATCCGCGTCAAAGCCGGGGAAAACGATGGCCCCCTGCGGAAGCCGCGCCACCGCCTGCATCAACATCTGCGTCGCCCCGCGTGAGCCGGTGGAACCCGCGATGATCACAGGATGATCGGGGGGCGTTTCGGCCCATTGGGCGATCAATCGTTCGATCACCATCCGCTGTCGGGTTTCCACGTCGGGTTCGGCCTGGCCCGTGTCGAAATAGGGTCTGACAATGCCCAAAAACGCCTTGATCCGCTCCCAATGGCCGGACTGATCGGTGATGTCCAAATCCTCGATCACCTCGGGCGGCACGCCTTCGCCATGCATTTCGTCCATCAGGGCGGCAAGGCTGTCGGACAGGTCGTAAAGCGCGGCGCGTGGGGCCAGATCGGGGGACTGATCCAGCAGGCGCTCAACGGTTGTCAAAAGCTCCAGTCGCCGCTGAAGGGGTGGCACCGCATCGGGCAGGTCGGCCATGGCCCAATCCTCGCCCAGATCGGTGACCAGCGAGATGCGCGGCAACAGGAGCGCCGGACCCTGATCGAACATTTCGCGGATTCGCCGCGCCATGCGGCGGGTGTTGACGATCAGGTGGACCCGCGCCAGCGCCTCGGGCGGGTGGCGTTCATGCAGCGCCAAAAGCCCATCGACCAGCGCTTTGGGGAAATCCACGCCAAGCGGCACGCCGAAAACGCGGGGGGCATCGGTTGGGTCAAACATGGGGGTATCCAAGCATCTCTTCGGCCAGCGCGATACCCTCGGGGTGGCCCACGTCGCACCATTTGCCCGGGTAGGGCGCGGCATAGAGGCGGCCCGCCTCAAGCATCCGGTTCCAGAGGAGGTTGAGTGAGAAAATATCCTCCTCGATGTCCTGCAAAAGATCGGTTTTCAGGATTTGCAGGCCGGAATAGACATGCCCCGGCCCGCGCGTGGCGCGGCCCTCCGCGTCGATCACGAAATCGCCCGCGCCCTTGTGGCCCACCGCGTTTTCCCGCGGCAGGCAAAGAAGGAGGGCATCCATTCGGGCCGGGTTCCATGCCGTGGCCAGTTCATCAAGCGGGTTCGGCCCTTGCCAAACCGCGTCGGTGTTCATGGTAAAAACCGGCCCGTTGCCCAGTAGCGGCAGCGCGGCGCGCAGGCCCCCGCCGGTGTCCAGGATGTCAGGGGTTTCATGAGAAAACCGAACGTCGCTGCCGTGCAGGTGGTCGATCAGGGGTTGGGGTTTGTAATGCAGGTTGGCGACCACGGTTGGCACGCCATGCGCCCGTACCTGCTCTAACGCGTGATCGATGAGCGGCTTGCCCGCCACCTCGACCATGGGTTTGGGCCGCTCGGCTGTGAGAGCGCCCATACGGGTGCCGAACCCGGCGGCGAATAGCATCAGGGCGTTGGGTGTGTCGCGCATTGGTCTTTCAGCCTTTGAAGAATGGCGGGGTCGGGGGCGGGCAGGTCGCCCTTTACGAGGCCCGCCACATCGGCAAGCGACGGGTCCTCGAGATTGCGCATCAGGTGGCCCCAAACGCGCGGGATCAGGTCAACATAATGCGCTTTGCCGTCGCGGATGCAAAGCCGGGCGAAGACGCCGACGATCCGCAGGTTTCGCTGTGCGCCCAGCCGGTTGTAGTCGGCGCGGAACGGCACGAGGTCCAGCCCGGTTTTCTCGACGTAGCGCGCGATCATCGCCTCTTCGACCGCGGGGGGCACATCGCGCCGGGCATCTTGCAGGAGCGAGACCAGATCATAGGCCCGGTGGCCACGCATGGCGTCCTGGAAATCCAGAAGGCCGACACGCGCCACCCCGGCCCGATCCGGCAGCCATAGCAGGTTTTCGGCGTGATAGTCGCGCTGGATCAGAACCTCGTGTGCCGCGGTCAACCCTTCAAGCGTGGCCTGCATGGCGGCGGCGAACTCTGACCGGGCGCTGGGCACTTCGCCTGTTGCACCCTTGGCGTACCAGTCGAAAGCCAGCGCCGCGAGGTCGGCCATCAGCGGGGGGTCATAAGCTGCCAATCCGGTGGGGGGCGGGGCCCTGTGCAGATGCACCAAAAGGTCAGTTGCGGCGGAATAGAGCCTGTTTTCGCATGTCGGGTCGCGGGGAATGACCCGCGCAAACAGGTCATCGCCCAGATCCTCCAGCAGCAAAAACCCCTGCGCCGTGTCGCGGGCCAGAATGCGGGGCGCGCTCAGGCCCTGCGCGGTGAGGTATTCGGCAATCTGGATGAACGGTGCGGTATCCTCGCCCTTTTCGCGGGGGGCATCCATCAAGACGGCGCTGCCGTGCTCGGGGTGGTCCAAGCGCAGGTAGCGCCGGTTCGAAGCATCGCCCGCCAGTGGGGCCAGCGATGCACCCTGCCAATCGGTCTGGTCGATGAAATCGCGGATCAGGCTATCGCGATCAGGCATTGCAAATGTCCTTTATACGGTCCGCCCATGTCCCGCCGGACCATTCGAAGGTGAGTGTGCGGGTGTCATCGCCTGTCGGTGCGTCAAGGCGTAGCGTCAGGGCATCAGGTGGCGCCAGATCCCCTAGGCGGTCGGGCCATTCCACAAGGCAAATCGCGGTTTCAAAGGCTTCAAGCAGGCCCAATTCCTCGATCTCGGTGATGTCCGTCAGGCGATAGAGGTCAGAATGCCATATCTCGCCGTGGCGGCCCGGGTAGGTTTGCACCAGCGTATAGGTGGGCGAGGGGACATCCTCGGGCACCTCTTGAAGTGCCTGTATCAGGCAGCGTGCAAAATGGGTTTTGCCCGCGCCAACCTCACCCTCAAGCAGCAGGCAATCGCCAGGGGCCAGACGCGGGCCAAGCGCCTGCGCAAGGGCGCAGGTTTCCTCGGGGCTTCGGGTGCTGATTTGGGCGCTGTGGCAAGACATGCCGCGACAGTACACGCGCGGTCCCCGCCTGCAAGGGGTCAGGCGTGCGCGGGCGTTGGTTGGCTTTTGGAGGAGGCGGCAAGGCGCTTGACCAACAGCATCTTGGAGCCGCCGGAAAGCGACTGCACCCGGCATTCAAGACAGTGCCCGGCACGGCCTTGCAGTGTCCATTTCTCATTCAATGCCGATTGCTCCGTGATGAGTTTCTCCTCGACCGCCGTCCAATCGGCATCGCCCAAAGGGGTGTCTTTATAGGCCTTGATGATGTCGGCCACGCTGAAATCAGCAAAACTGCTATCGGGGTCGATCCCCAGAAAATCCGCGCAGCGTTGATTGCAGAACATCAACAGGTTGCGGGAATCGAAGACGGTGATCGCCTCGTCCAGTTCGTCCATGACCAGTTGCCGCAGGTCGAGTTGCGCGCGAAAGCGTCGCTTGATCGATATCTCGTCGGTGATGTCCTCGATCAGGAAGGCCACCGCGCCGTCGGGGTGCGGGCGGCCGGTGATCCGATAGGTCAGGCCCGAGGGCAGGGCCCAGTTTTCCTGATACAACCCGTCACTGGCGCTTTCGATCATGTCCAGGATGTGTTTTCGCCATTTCGGGTAACTGCGCGGCTCGGGCATCACCTGCCGGTCGCGCAGCCCGTCGAAAAAACTCATGACATGGGGGCGGGCCGTCAGGAAGGCGGCAGGCAGGGCCGTCAGGTCAAGAAGCGCGGGATTGAACAGGGCGAGTTCCTTATTTCGGTCAAAGACGGCAAGCCCGGTGGTCAGGTTGGCAAAGGTCTTGGTCAGGGTCTGAACGAATTTGCGCTGGGCGTTTTCGGCCCGGACAAGGCCGGTCACCTCGGTCACGTACAGCGCAGATCCAGCCCCCTGCCGGGCTGTCAACATTTCGAAACAACGCCCTGCGTCCGGGTCCTTGATCCGGGTGACCTGACCGTCGGTGGCCTCATTGTCGGTGGCTTCGGTGAGCGCCTGTTGCGCGACGCTCTCGGGGAGGGCCGTCCACGCTGTATTGTGCCAGGTGTTTCGCCCCTCGGTGTCGGTCATGCAGATGGCACAGGGGGCATCGCGTAGCGCTTCGACCTGTTCGGTCTGAGCCTGACCTTCGGTGATGTTGACAAGGCTGTCCCATGCGGTGAGCCTTTGGGCTGTCTGAAGGCGCAGGCGGCTGTCGGCCCCATCACGATGACAAATCAGGTGCATACCGTGTGCCTCGTTCTGGACGCTAAACCGGGTCTCGCTGCCGTTTCGCAGATCGGAGAGGGTTTCGGGGAGCGCGGGAAACACGGCCTGAAGCCTTGTGCGCAGCCCGTCCCAACGGCTCAACCGGTCCAAAGTGCCGTCGCCGGTGGGGGGTGATCCGACGTCCAGATCGACAAGCTGGTCGTTGCGATAGAGGAAGAAGGCGTCTCCTTCATGGGTCGAGTCCTGTGTTGCGCTGCGGGCCGGACGCGAAATCACGACCCCCGCAAGCCACAGCACGAGAAGCGCCGAGGTGATCGCCGCCCCCATCAGGATCAGGATTTGGATCGGTGTGATGGCGTCCATCGGGCCCCCTTGGCGAACTTCGGGGCCAGAATGGTGCAAAATTGGTTAATCGGGGGTTAACCCGACCGAGATTTCAGTCGCGGATCTGGAGGTTTTCACCCATCGGCGCGCGGTCGCTGCGCGGTTCGGCCTCCATTACGGCGCGTGGCCAACTGACCTCGACAAAGGCGCCGGTGCGTTCGGCCAGGTCAGATTGCCGTTTGAAACTGTCCGAGCCATTGGCAAAGCTGAGGTCCGCGCCAGACCGTTCCAGAAGCGTTTTGGCGATGAACAGGCCAAGGCCCATCCCTTCGTATTCCGGCCGTCGGGTATCGGTGGTGTTGCTACGGCGACGCACGAAGGGGTCACCGATACGGCCCAAAACATGCGGCGGGTATCCCCGCCCATCGTCCATGATGCGCACGACGATCCGGTCCTCGGTCCAGCGGCTTTCGACCCAGACGGTCTCGCGGGCGAAATCCACGGCATTCTGTACAAGGTTGCGCAGCCCGTGGATCACATCGGGACGGCGCAGCACTGTGGGCGGCTCCCCGTCGCTTTCGGTGCCGTGTTCGAACAGAATGACCTTGCCGCGCTCAACATGTGGCTCAGCAGCCTCTTCGACAACGGCGGTCAGGGGGGCGCGGCGTAGCATCTGGTCGCTTTTGCCCGCCCGCCCCATGGAGCGCAGGATGTCGCGGCAGCGGTCCGCCTGTTCCCGGATCAACAAGGCGTCCTCGCGCAGGTCCGCGTTATCGGCCAGATCCTCGGCCAGTTCCGAACTGGTCAGCTTGATGGTGGCCAGGGGCGTGCCCAGCTCATGCGCCGCCGCCGCCACCACACCGCCCAGATCGGTCAGCTTCTGTTCCCGTGCCAGCGCCATTTGCGTTGCCTGTAACGCGTCGGACATCGAATGCATTTCCGACACGATCCACCGCGAATAGACCCCGAGGAAGATCACCGCGATGACGATCGCCGCCCAGTTGCCGAATACGAAAATCTGCGGGATTTGCAGGATGAACCCCTGCTCGGTGCGCAGCGGCAGGTATAGCTGCGTCAAAAGCGAGACGATCAGGATCGCCATCATGCCCAGGAACATCGTCGAGCGTGAGGACAAAGCCGAGGCCGAGACGATCACCGGCCCCACGATCAGGATCGAGAACGGGTTGTTCAGGCCCCCTGTGAGATACAGCATCAAGCCCAGTTGCAGCATGTCGAACAACACGACAAGCAGGGTCTCGGTCTCGGACAGGCGCTTGTTTTCGGGGTAGATGAACGAGGCCACGAGGTTGGAAATCACCGCAACCCCGACGGCCATGTAACACAGCCCGATTTCAAGGTTCAGGTTGTAAAGCCGCTGCGCCACGACCAGCGCCGTGATCTGCCCGATAATCGCCCACCACCGCAACAGGATCAGCGTGCGAAGCCTGATCCAGTTGCCCTGACTGGGCGATTTGAACATATCCATGGAAGAGTCGGACATCTGCGCGTTTCCGTCCCGTTGCAACTTTGGCACCCGGTGTTAGATGTGCCACAGGACGGGCATCTTGCCTAGCTTCACAGGGGAATTTTCATGACTCGTAACATCGCGATTGCCGCCGTTGTGGCCATTCTGGCCCTGCTGGGCGGGGTTTACTACCTGACCATCGGCAGCGCGCCGGACGATCAGTTTGCCCAATGCCGCAAAGGCAAGGTTGCCGGTGGCACATCGCAGATCGGCGGCCCCTTCACCCTTGTCAGTGAAACCGGGGAAACCGTCACCGACAAGGACGTCATTGACAAACCGTCGTTGATTTACTTTGGCTACACCTTCTGCCCCGATGTCTGCCCCCTCGACAACTATCGCAATGCGCAGGCCATCGAGATTCTCGAAGAGCGCGACCAGATCGTGAAGCCGGTTTTCATCTCGATCGACCCGGCGCGCGACACCCCCGAGGTTCTGGCCGAGTTTACCGATAACCTGCACCCCCGGATGCTGGGCCTGACGGGGTCGGAGGAACAGGTGAAGGCCGCCAGCCGTGCCTATCGGACATTCTATGAAAAACAGGCCCCCGCCGAGGGCGCCGAGGATTATTATCTCGTGGATCATACCACGATGACCTACCTCACCCTGCCCGAACACGGGTTCGTGGAGTTCTTCAATCGTACGCTCAGCCCCGAACAAATGGCTGATCGTGTTGAATGTTTCCTTGAGGCCATGTGACAGCCGCGTTCGTTTGACGCACTCACAATGGCAGGCTAGAACTACTCTAAAGCTGCGCGTGCAGGAATGGAGGAGCGACTGAATGTCCGAAAATACGCAGGACCTTGGTGAAGATCGGTCGCTTCTTCTGGTCGATGATGACGAACCCTTCCTGCGGCGTCTGGCCAAGGCCATGGAAAAGCGTGGCTTCGAGGTGGAAACCGCCGGGTCTGTTGCCGCTGGAACCGCCATCGCCACGGCCCGCCCGCCTGCCTTCGCGGTGTGCGACCTGCGGCTTGAGGATGGCAATGGCCTCGATGTGGTCGAGGTAATCCGCGAAAAACGCCCCGACAGCCGGATCGTGGTCCTCACGGGGTATGGCGCGATTGCCACCGCCGTGGCTGCCGTCAAGATCGGGGCCACCGATTACCTGTCGAAACCCGCCGATGCCACGGATATCACCAACGCCCTTTTGGCCGGGGCCGATGAACTGCCTCCGCCCCCGGAAAACCCGATGAGCGCCGACCGCGTGCGTTGGGAACATATCCAGCGGGTTTACGAGCTTTGTGACCGCAACGTCAGCGAAACCGCCCGCCGGTTGAACATGCACCGCCGGACCCTGCAACGCATCTTGGCAAAGCGCAGCCCACGGTAAGACGGCTTCGCGTTGTGGCGACGGTCGGACGCCTCCGGCGGGAGTATTTTGGGAAAGATGAAGTTCGGTGCGCTTTAGAGATCGAAGCGTTTTGATACCTTGCCCACAAGCTGTCCATCGTCAAGCCGCTGTTCGGGGTGGCGGGCGTACTCCTCGAACCCCCGGCTTTGGTAGTAGGCCAGCCCGCCGGTATTATGGGCGCGGATCGTGGCATTGATCCACTGGTAGCCCAGCGCGCGGGCCGCCGCCCTAGTGGTTTCGAACAGCCTTGAGCCGATGCCAAGGCCCGTCGTGCCGAGCTTCACGAAAGTTGCGATGTCGCAGGCCTCGGGTGGCAGTTAGGGTTTTGGCTTGGCATATTGAAAGCCAAGCAGCGCACCCGCCTCATCCTCGGCTACATGCCACAGCGACTTGGGAGGGGCTTGCTCAAACCATTCTACGATCGTGTCGCCTGTGATCTCCTCGGTGAGTGCTGTGCTACCGCCCTTGCGGATGATGGTATTCAGCAACTCGGCCATCTGGCGGGCATCCATCACCCCGGCCTGACGGATATGGATCACCCGATTTCTTCCAACAGGGCATTGTGCCGTGCAACGTAGTCATGGCGCGTCTCAAGCGGCGGGCGCAAGACGATGTGCAACCCCTCGATCACGTCAGCCACGGGACGGCCAAAGAACTTGTCGGCCTCTTGCGTTGTAAACCCGGCGATCTGCGTGGCTTCCATCCATGCGCTGATCCTGTCGGCCTTCTTGATCTGTTTTTTCACCTGCACCGGGATGGTGGCGGGCAGGCCGAAGCGGATGTGAATCGCCGCCGTCAGGCGCTTGTCCAGCTCGTCATAATCCGGGCCGACGGCGGATTTCACCGGGCTGATCATGTCACCGATCACGTATTCCGGCGCATCGTGCAGCAACGCGGCCAGTTTCCACTCGGCTGGGGCCTTGGGATTGAGCCGGGTAAACAGCCGCTCCACCAACAGGGAATGTTCGGCCACCGAATAGGCATAGTCCCCCAGGGTCTGCCCGTTCCAGCGCGCAACGAAGCTCAGACCATGGGCGATATCCTCGATCTCGATGTCCACCGGGGTTGGGTCCAGCAGGTCAAGCCGCCTGCCGGACAGCATTTTTTGCCATGCACGGGGTTGTTTCATCGTGACCTCTTTGTCGCGCTGTGTCGGCGGTGTGGCTCTGGCGTTGCCGAAGATACTGACCGGTGCTATCTGCACGGCAAGTATACAGATTGCAAGGAGCCACCCGGATGGCAAAGGACTATATCGTCAAAGACATCAGCCTCGCGGATTATGGACGCAAGGAATTGGATATCGCCGAAACCGAAATGCCGGGCCTGATGGCCCTGCGTGAGGAATACGGTGCCGAACAGCCCTTGAAAGGCGCGCGCATCGTCGGCTCACTTCATATGACGATCCAGACCGCCGTTCTGATCGAAACGCTGGTGGCACTGGGTGCCGATGTGCGCTGGGCCTCGTGCAACATTTTCTCGACCCAAGACCATGCGGCTGCCGCGATTGCCGCGGGCGGCACGCCGGTTTTCGCGATCAAGGGCCAGACGCTGGAAGAGCATTGGGATTACCTTGATAAATCCTTCCTGTTCGAGGATGGCCCGAACATGATCCTCGACGATGGCGGCGACGCCACGCTGTATATCCTGCTGGGCGCACGCGCCGAGGCGGGCGAGGATATCATCCCCGTCCCGTCGTCGGAGGAAGAGGAAGTGATCAAGGCACAGATCCAGAAGCGCATGACGGAAAGCCCCGGTTGGTTCACCAAGGTGCGCGACCAGATCAAGGGCGTGTCCGAGGAAACCACCACCGGCGTCAATCGCCTGTATCAACTGGTGCGCGACGGCCTTTTGCCCTTCCCGGCGATCAACGTGAACGACAGCGTCACCAAGTCGAAGTTCGACAACAAGTATGGCTGTAAAGAAAGCCTTGTTGATGGCATCCGCCGCGCCACCGACACCATGATGGCCGGCAAGGTTGCCGTTGTCATGGGCTATGGCGACGTGGGCAAGGGCAGCGCCGCATCGCTGCGCGGTGCCGGTGCCCGTGTGAAAGTGACCGAGGTTGACCCGATCTGCGCCCTTCAGGCGGCGATGGACGGGTTCGAGGTTGTCCTGCTGGAAGACGTGGTCGCATCGGCGGATATTTTCATCACCACCACCGGCAACAAGGACGTGATCCGCATCGAGCATATGCGCGAGATGAAGGACATGGCCATCGTCGGCAACATCGGCCACTTCGACAACGAAATCCAGGTGGCCAGCCTGAAGAACCACAAGTGGACCAACATCAAGGAACAGGTGGACATGATCGAGCTGCCCTCGGGCAACCGGATCATCCTTCTGTCCGAAGGCCGCCTGCTGAACCTTGGCAACGCCACCGGCCACCCGTCCTTCGTGATGTCGGCCAGTTTCACCAACCAGGTTCTGGCGCAGATCGAGCTGTGGCAGCGCAGCGAGAAATACAAGAACGAGGTCTACATCCTGCCCAAGCATCTGGATGAAAAGGTGGCCCGTTTGCACCTTGACCGGATCGGTGTGAAACTGACCCCATTGGACCCTGAGCAAGCGGCCTATATCGGCGTCAAACCCGAAGGCCCCTACAAGCCCGAACACTACCGCTACTGAGCGTTGGGAAAGAAAAATTGGGGCGGTCGCGGTGCGGCCGCCCTTTTTTGTGCCCTATCCATGGGGAGAACCACCCAAGTTTTCCCTTTGTGCGTTCTGAATCTGCCGTTATCGTACCTTTCAGAGCCGTTTTCGTGGCTTGGATTTTAATCATGCACCGGTGGATGGCCGGTTTCAGGTGGGAGAAAAATTATGGGCAAACGCGACGACCTTATCGCACAATACGCTGACGATCTGCGCAACAAATGCGGGATGCAGCCGGATATGGACCTGCTGACCAAGGTCACCATCGGTTGTGGCCCGGCGATCTACAACGCGGATGCAAGCACCGTCGCCGCCGGTCAGCCCGAAGAGCTTGAGACCGTCAAGAACAACTTCCTTATCAAGAAGCTGGGCCTTGCCGACGGTCCGCAACTGATGGATGCCATCAACCAGGTGATCGAAACCTATGGCCGGTCCGAGCGCAACAAGTACCGCGCCGTGGTCTATTACATGCTGACCAAGCACTTCGGCAAAGAGTCGGTCTACGGCTAAGCCGGACCAACAACCAAAAGAAAACGCCCGAGGCCAAAAGCCCCGGGCGTTTTTTTGTGGCTGGGCCGGGGGTGTCCGGCCCGAAACACCTTAGCCGATGATGCTGTTCAGGGTCGCCGAAGGCCGCATCACCGAAGACACCTTGGCCGGGTCACCGTGGTAATAGCCGCCCAGATCGGCGGGCTTGCCCTGTGCCGCGGCCAGCTCGGAAACGATCTCGCTTTCTTTTTCGGCCAGCGCCTTGGCAATCGGCGCGAAATGGGCGGCCAGATCGGCATCGTTCCCTTGCGCGGCCAGTGCTTCGGCCCAGTAGCGGGCGAACCAGTAGTGGCTGTCGCGGTTGTCCGGCTCCCCCACCTTGCGCGAGGGGCTGCGGCCATTGTCCAGCACGCCCTGCGTCGCGGCCTCGACGGCATCGCCCAGAATCCGCGCCTTGGCGTTGTCCTTCTGATCGGCCAGGAACTTGAAGCTCTCGCCCAGCGCGCAGAATTCCCCAAGGCTGTCCCAGCGCAGATGGTTTTCTTCCATCAACTGGTCAACGTGTTTGGGGGCCGACCCGCCGGCGCCGGTCTCGAACAAGCCGCCGCCGTTCATCAGCTTCACGATCGACAGCATCTTGGCCGAGGTGGCCAGTTCAAGGATCGGGAAGAGGTCCGTCAGGTAATCGCGCAGGACGTTGCCGGTGATGGCGATGGTGTTTTCGCCCTTGGTGATGGTTTCAAGGCTGGCGCGGGTCGCCTCACGCGGGGCCATGATCTCGAACTTGTCGGCCACGCCCTTCGCCTCAAGGATGGGTTTGACGTATTTGATCAGTTCGGCGTCATGCGCGCGCGCCTCGTCCAGCCAGAAAATCGCGCGATACCCGGTCGCTTTCTGACGTTCGATCGCCAGGTTCACCCAGTCTTCTATCGGCGCCTTGCGGGCGCTGGCCGAACGCCAGATGTCACCCGCTTCGACCTTGTGCTCGTGCAACACGGTGCCATCGTCCAGAACCATCTTCACAACCCCGTCTTCGGGGATTTCAAAGGTGGTGGGGTGGCTGCCGTACTCCTCGGCCTTCTGCGCCATCAGGCCGATGTTCTGCACCGTGCCCGCGGTCGCCGGATCCATCTTGCCGTTCTCTTTGAAGAAGGCGATCGCCTCGTCATAGACCGGCGCATAGGAATTATCGGGGATCACGCAGTTGGTGTCGTGCTGTGCATCGTCCGGGCCCCAGCCCTTGCCGCCCGCCTTGATCAGCGCCGGCATCGAGGCGTCGATGATCACATCCGACGGCACGTGCAGGTTGGTGATGCCCTTGCCGCTGTCCACCATGTACATCGGCGGACGGTCTGCCATGACCTTGTCGATCTCTGCCTTGATCTCGGGCTTGTCCGCCACGCGATCCAACAGCGCGCCAAGGCCCGAGTTGGGGTTCACACCGGCGGCTTTCATCTCGTCCCCGTATTTTTCGAACACGGGTTTGAGGAATTCCTTGACCGCATGGCCGAAAATGATCGGGTCGCTGACCTTCATCATCGTGGCCTTCATGTGCAGCGAGAACAAGACACCCTCTTGCTTGGTCTTTTCGATTTCCTCGGCAAGGAAAGCATCCAGCGCCTTGGCGCTCATATAGGTCGCGTCAACGACCGTGCCCGCAGGATAGGAAACCCCCTCTTTCAACACGGTTTCACCGCTCGCACCGTCCAGCACGATCTTGGCGGTCGCGTCCTTGTCCAGCGTCGCCGCTTCTTCGTTCGAGAAGAAATCACCGCCCGACATCGCCGCCACGCGCGTCTTGCTGTCGGCGCTCCAGTCTCCCATGCGGTGCGGGTTGTTCTGGGCATATTTTTTCACCGCTGCCGCCGCGCGACGGTCCGAGTTGCCTTCGCGCAAAACCGGGTTCACCGCCGAGCCTTTGATCGTGTCGTACTTGGCCTGAATGGCCTTTTCTTCGTCATTTGCCGGCTCATAAGGATAATCGGGCAGGGCATAGCCCTGAGATTGCAATTCCTCGATCGCTTCCACCAACTGCGGCACCGAGGCCGAGATATTGGGCAGCTTGATCACGTTCGCCTCGGGCGTTTTCACCAGCTTGCCCAGCTCCGCCAGGTCATCCGACTGGCGCTGTTCTTCGGTCAGAACCTCGGGGAAGGTGGCGATGATGCGCCCGGCAAGGGAAATATCCTTGGTCCCAACGCTGACGCCCGCCGCCTTGGCAAAGCTTTCGATGATCGGAAGAAGAGAGGCCGAGGCCAGTTCGGGGGCTTCGTCGACCTTGGTATAGATAATGTCAGGAGTGTTTTCAGCCATGATTCCACGCTTTCTGAAGTTTCGGCATACCATAGTACACCGAAATCGGATAATCCATCTCTAATGTGGGTTTTACCTTGAGATGGCCGGAGTCGAAAGGTGAATGGGGTGATCTTTGAGATGATCGGACATTTGGCACAGGTCACCTCGACGGCTGGAGTGCAGGACGAAGTGGACATCGAATTTTGTGGCCTGAAGGGCGGCTAGGCGCGTTTCTCGACAACAGCCTATTCAGCCTCAGGAAAGCAACAGATTTTCGCTGAAAACGGTGTACCGGGTCACAAAAGCCTAATCTGCCGCACTCAGGATTTCACCGATTTTGAGCGCCTTCATCGGATTTCCATCGACCTTTAGTTGGCGCATCATAAACGCCTTTGCGGGATTCCTGATCCCCATTGCGATGTCGTAGAATACACGAGCGTCCGCCGTCAGAGTTATGTCAGCGGCCAGATCGCTTTCTATTGCTCCGGTTTCGTCCACAAAGAGCGTCGCCGTACCCGGCATCTCTAGCCGAACGCTGCCCTTTATCCGATTTTTGGCGCGTTTGCTCACGAGGTCTATAATTTCAGCCTTGCTTGGGTCGGTCACGGTCGTCTCCTTCGCCCGGCATAGAAGTGGTTTTCGGGTGCTGTGTCTAGTTTGACGCTGGGTCGAGATCTGAGAATTGTACTTTCGGGTTAGCCAACGGGTGAAACTTTCAACCGTCTCCCAAAACGTACGAAACTCGCGTACGTTTCGTACAAAACCCACCGCGCGCCCTGTTAACCCGCCGGGGTGCGGCGAAAAATACCGACGTGATACCGACGCATAACAGACGCGATGCAGACTGGAATTTCCCTTGTTAACGAAGAGCTTGAGCCCGATTCGCCACATTTTGGCTGCCGCCGCAGGATTTCGGGAAGATCTGGTGCCGGTGATAGGACTCGAACCTACGACCCCATCATTACGAATGACGTGCTCTACCAGCTGAGCTACACCGGCACTCGGGACGCGGCTATAGCACCGCGTGCGCCCCTGTGGAAGCGTTATTTTTCGGTTGGTTCCTCGGGTGTTTCGCCCTCATCTTCAACGATCTCGGCATCCACGACATCGCTGTGGTCGTCTTCGGATTCCTCGTTGTCTTCCAATGACTTGTCCTCGATCGCGCCAACGATCAGCGGCAGCATCTCAACACCCGTGGCCGTACTTACCGATTGGGCCGGTGGCGCTGTCCACGATAGCGTGTCGAAAGACTCGCAATTCTCGCAGATCGGCACCCACTCGGCGTGTATATGATGGCAATTGTCACACACCCATTGCGGACCGCGCGGTGCCGACAGCGCCCGCGCCAGCCAACCCTTGACCACCGCGTCCGAGGCGCCTTCGCCCCGCTCCACCGCGGCCATGATCGTCAGCGCCCGCGCATCCGGGTCCCCCTCGGCCAGATCACCCAAAGCCCGCCGCGCCGCCGGGAAGTCTTCGGCGGCGATATGCAGCTCGGCTTCAAGCAGCTTGGTCTCGCGGTTTTCGGGATGAACGCGTAGCAATTTATTGAAGCGTTTCAGGCGTTTGTCCGGCGTCTCGTCGGGTTCGATCTCGGCGAAAGCGGCGGCCAGATCGGGGTGCGGCTGAACATCCCACGCCTTCTTGATCACCCGTGTTGCATAGCGTTTCGAGCCTTGGTCGATATAACCACGCGCCGCCAAAACCGCCGCAGGCACCAGATCGGGCGACAGGCGATTGGCCTCAATGGCCGCCTCTCGCGCCTCGATGCTTTGGCCTTCCTCCAGAACCTCGCGTGCTTCCGACAAGGCCAGAACGGCATCGCGCCGTTTATGCACATCACGCGGCAGGGTGCCATATTTCAGCTTGGCATTCAGGGTCTCACGTGCGCCTTTCCAATCCTCGGTCTTGGCCTGCAATTGCAACAGCGCATCCTGCACTTCGCCATGCTTGGGCTTGAGGGCAAAGGCGGTTTCCGCCAGTTTCAAAGCGGTCTCGGTATCGCCGTCCGAGAGTTTCTGTTTCATCAGGCCACGGACACCCACGAAACGGGTATTCTCGTTTTTCAACAAGCGCTTATAAACAGATTCCGCCTTCTTGCGGTCGCCCGACATTTCGGCGGCCTGTGCCGTGATCAGGTTGGTCAGGGCCGGCTTCTTCAGGTACTTCTCGGCCTTGTTGCCCTTGGCCATGGCGACATCGCCTTCGCCCGAGGCCAAGGCAAGCAGGCCTTCGGAAAGTGCGCGATAGCCCTTTTCCTGACGGTTCCGATCGAAGTACCGCGAAAGGGCCGTTTCATCGCCGTTGATGAACTTCAGCACCGCGATCAACAGGCCCGCCAGTTTCAGGATGATCCAGATCGCCAGAACCAGAAGCACAAGCGCGATCACCGTCATCATTGGCGTCAGGTTGAACTCATACCCGGCCATGACGATTTGCACACCGCCGTCCAGTTCCAGAAGAAACCACGCGCCATAAGCCGCGGCGGCAACCAGGGCGCCGAAAACAACTATTTTAATAATCGACCAAAGCATAAAAACGCCCTTTCAGGTTCAGTTCAGGTTCTCGCCAAGCGCTTGCGCGGCGGAGATGGCATCCAACCGGCGGGCAACCTCGCCGGACCAGTCGGATAATTCGGCGCGGCCCTGTTCGGGAAGGCCCTCGATTTCGGCCAGAGCATCGGTCAAACGCCCATCCCGCAACGCGGCTTCGGCCCGGCTCAGGATGGCATCGGGGCTGTTGCCCTCTTTCGGCTCAAGCGACCGCGCGCCCAGTTGCGCAAACAGGAAATCGGAAAATCCACTAGTTTTGCCCTCACCCGTCACCACGGAACGCGACGTAGCCAATGCCTTGCGGGCCGCGTCGGGGAAGCTTTCCTGAAGTGCGGTCAGTGAGGGTACGCCATCCTCAGCAACAGCTTTAAGCGCCTCGGGAACCTGCGCACCTGTGGCTTCCAAATCGGCTAGGGCCGGGGCGAATCCGGTGCCGGATTCGAGCGCGGTTTGAATACGGGTCAGGGCGGCACGGCGCATGGTTTCCTGTGCCGTGGCTGCGGCATCTTCTTCCAGTTTTCGCGCCTCGGCCGTCATGTCTTCGATCTCGGAACGTTGCGCGGCCATGGCATCTTGTAGCGCGCGAAGCTCACGTTCGTATGCGGCAACGGCGGCATCCGAGGCCCCTTCGGTGATCGGGCGCTGTTCAACATCCGTCAGGCGTGTATCCAGCTCTGAAAGCCGGGTCTCGATCTTGCTGACCTGCGCCGAGATTTCGGAGACGGACGATGCAA
This sequence comes from Roseovarius bejariae, assembly GCF_009669325.1. NCBI lineage: Bacteria > Pseudomonadati > Pseudomonadota > Alphaproteobacteria > Rhodobacterales > Roseobacteraceae > Roseovarius > Roseovarius bejariae. The sequence continues at coordinate 1,792,629 of NZ_SZWE01000001.1, read as the reverse complement.
TTGAATCTTGTGCTGTTTCAATCCCGCTTAGGTCCGGGCTTTGAGCAGCGGCAGAGAGTTTTTCATTCAGTTCGGCAATCTGTGTCGCCTGTGTGTCGAGGGCGGCCTGAATCTCGTCTGTTTTTGGATCTTCCGAGGTCGTGCCAAAGGGCAGGAAACCGTCCGGCAGGTATTGAGCGGCGCCAATTCCGATGGCCCCTGCGGCGATACCACCCAGCAACATCGGGAAAAAACCGCCCTTGCGTGCGGCGCTTTCTTGCTGTGGAGGGGTGGGTTGAGGTTCGGGCACAGAAGACTTGGGGGCGTCTGCCTCGGAAATATCATCCGCGCTTGACGGCTCATCTGTCGCCGTTACGTCGTCTGCGTCTGCGTCTGCGTCTGCGTCTGCGTCTGCGTCTGCGTCTGCGTCTGCGTCTGCGTCTGCGTCTGCGTCTGCGTCTGCGTCTGCGTCTGCTGGTTGCTCACCAGTTACGGAAAGCTCGCTTGCAGTGTCATCCTCCGCAGTAAGCGTATCATCTGATTCCGTGGCGTCGATATCGGTGGCCGGCGTGTCGTCTGCCTGCACGTTTTCAGAGTCATCCGCGGTTGTTTCGTCCACCGTACTATCGTTTGACGATTTGTTTTTTCCAGCCACTACAATACACCCTTTCGAATCTTGCGCGCGCGATGCACTCTTGAACCTTAATGCGCAGGTTAGCAGCCCTCAAGTCGGTTGGCTTTGATCCATGCCCGTTCAGTGGCTTGCACCATGGCCATCGCATCGAGTGTTGCCGCAATGCTGATGCTGCTTGCGCGCCCTGCCGGGACTTGATCAGCGACGGCTTGGCTCATGGCCACGATATGCAGGGGGGCCTGCCAATTGGAGTGCTTTTCCTGCGCAAAGGCAAGGCGTGCACTGCGGGGGGAAAACAGCGGTAGGATGACGGGATCCGGCTTTTGCAAAAGTCGTTGGGCCTCGTCGGAGAGCGGGCATGGCCTTTGCAGGTAGATCACGGCTTCATGTGTCTCTAACCCTGCGGAAGTCAGGGTTTCTGCTAATGGGGCGGCCACGTGCTCACCTCGCAGATGAAGGCATGGGAGATTTGGTTTGTCGGCGACGATCTGTTTTATCAGACGCTCTGCATCCCCTTCGCCAACGGTTACCGTCAACCCGATGTCGCGCGCGGCCTGTCCTGTTGCCTCGCCCACGGCATAGGCGGGAATATCACGCCGGTCGGTGAGTTGCGCGAAGGCCTCGACCCCGTGACGCGAAGTGAAGATGAGGGTGCCTGTGCCGACAAGGTCGGGCAAATTGGCGCAGACCTCGATCTGCATCAGTGGAGATGTACAAATCGTACAGTTTTCGCCGAGTTTTGTACGAAGCATGCCGGCAAATGTGGTGCCCGCCGGGTCCGGCCGGGTGATCAGGATGCTTGCCGTCATCGGGTGTCCACAGTTGTCTGTTTCACACCTTGGTGTTACCTGCCTATCAGCATTCATGCAACGGGCCGCGCGATGAACAAGACCCTGACGATTCTTGGCTTGGAAAGTAGCTGTGACGATACGGCGGCGGCCATCGTGCGGGTTGGACCAGATGGGCCCGAGGTTTTGTCGTCCATAGTGCACGGGCAGACCGCCCTGCACGAGGATTTTGGCGGTGTCGTGCCCGAGATCGCGGCAAGGGCCCATGCCGAGAAGCTGGATACTTCGGTAGCTGCGGCTATGACGGAGGCTGGTGTTGGATTTGGCGATCTCGATGCCGTGGCCGTGACATCGGGGCCTGGCCTGATCGGCGGGGTCCTGTCCGGCGTGATGTGCGCCAAGGGGATCGCGGCGGGCACTGGCCTGCCCTTGATCGGGGTGAACCATTTGGCCGGGCACGCCCTGACGCCGCGCCTGACGGATGGGGTGGCTTATCCTTACCTGATGCTTCTGGTGTCGGGGGGGCATTGCCAGTTCCTGATTGTACGCGGCCCCGAGGATTTTACCCGGCTCGGTGGCACGATCGATGATGCGCCGGGTGAGGCATTTGACAAGGTCGCCCGTCTTCTGGGCCTAGTGCAGCCCGGTGGCCCGGCGGTCGAGCGTGAGGCGGCGAATGGTGATGCGGGGCGGTTCAGGCTGCCGCGGCCTCTGCTGGACCGGCCCGGTTGCGATATGTCCTTCTCCGGGTTGAAAACCGCGGTTCTGCGTGCACGGGATGCTTTGGTGGCCGAGAAAGGCGGATTGACGCGTCGGGATCGGGCCGATCTTTGCGCCGGGTTTCAGGCGGCCGTGGTGGATGTTCTGGCCGAAAAGACACGCCGCGCCATGGCGCTTTATTGTCAGGAAAACCCGGCAGAGCCAGTGATTGCCGTGGCTGGCGGTGTTGCCGCCAATGGGGCAATTCGGGCGGAATTAGAGACTGTTGCAGCGCAGTTCGAGGCAAGATTCCTGGCGCCGCCCCTGAAACTTTGCACCGATAACGCGGCGATGATTGCCTATGCCGGTGCGGAACTGTTCGCTTTGGGTCGGCGTGACGGGATGGACCTTGCGGCGCGTCCCCGGTGGCCGTTGGATCAAAGCCGCCCGGGGATGTTGGGCGGTGGCAAGAAGGGGGCCAAGGCATGATCACGGTGATGGGCGCGGGCGCTTTTGGTACGGCCTTGGCGGTATCCCTGTCCCGGAATGGGCCGGTTCGCCTGTGGGCGCATGACGCGCGCCATGTCGAGGCAATGCAACGCACAGGGCAGAACGAACGGCGTTTGCCGGGGGTTCCACTGCCAACAAATATCACGTTTTGTGCCGGGTTAGAGACGTTTTCAAGTGAGGATACGGTCCTTCTGGCGGTTCCCATGCAGCGCCTGCGCGGCGTGCTTGAAGGGCATCGGGGCGTGCTTTCGCAAGCCCGTCTTGTGGCCTGTTGCAAGGGTATGGAACTGAGTACCGGCAAAGGCCCCGTTCAGATCGTTCAGGAGATTTGCCACGCCGCGACACCCGCGATCCTGACCGGGCCATCGTTTGCGGCGGATATCGCCAAGGGCCTTCCGACGGCGCTGACCCTCGCCTGTGCGGATGTTCGGGCTGGGGAAGCCCTTCAGCAGGCCCTGACAACGCCCAACCTGCGGATTTATCGCACCAGCGATACCATCGGGGCCGAGCTTGGCGGGGCTTTGAAGAATGTCATGGCCATCGGGGCGGGTGTCGTCATGGGCGCGGCCTTGGGGGACAGTGCCCGCGCCGCCCTGATGACCCGTGGCTTTGCCGAGATGACACGCATGGCCGTGGCCTTGGGCGCCGAGCCCGAGACCCTGGCAGGCCTGTCGGGATTCGGTGATCTGGTTCTGACCTGTACTTCGGAGCAATCCAGAAACTACCGTTTCGGGCTGAGTTTGGGCCGAAACGAAGCCTTTGATCCGTCGGTTACCGTAGAGGGCGCGGCAACGGCCCGTGCGGTGCACGAAAAGGCGCAGGCCCTTGGCCTTGAAATGCCGATCACGACCGCGATCACCGGGTTGATATCTGGGGAATTGCAGGTGGATCAGGCGATGGATATGCTTTTGTCACGACCATTGAAGGAAGAATGAATGCTGATTGCCCTGATCGCCCGCGACAAGCCCGGCGCGCTGAACATTCGGAAAGCCAACCGTGAGGCGCATCTTGCATATATCAAAGAAACCGGCGTGGTCGCGCAGGCCGGGCCGCTTTTGGATGATGCAGGCGAGATGATCGGCTCTCTGGTCATTCTTGAGGTCGAGGATATGGCGGCCGCGCAGGGATGGGCCGATAATGACCCTTATGCCAAGGCGGGGTTGTTCGATTCAGTCGAATTGATCCCGTGGAAAAAGGTGATCTGAACAATGCGGTATTGGCTGTTCAAATCCGAACCCTCGACATGGAGCTGGGACGACCAGAAGGCCAAGGGCGACACCGGCGAGGAATGGGATGGTGTGCGCAATTATCAGGCCCGCAATTTCATGCGCGAGATGGCCGTGGGCGACCGCGGCTTTTTCTACCACAGCCAAAAGGAAAAGGCGGTTGTCGGGATTGTCGAAGTGATCGCCGAGGCCCACCCCGACAGCACAACCGACGATCCGCGTTGGGAATGCGTGGACATCAAGGCAATTGAGAGTGTCAAAACACCTGTGACGCTGGACATGATCAAGCAGGATGAGCGGCTGGCCGATATGGTGCTTGTCAAGAACTCACGCCTGTCCGTTCAGCCAGTGAGCGATGCGGAGTGGCGTATTGTGCGCGAACTGGCAGGATTGCCTGCGTAAAGGTCTCGTAAAAAACGGAGGGCAGCGGCGGATGCCGGTACCCTCCGTTACCCCACGTGCTCCCTACACACCACACGTGTCACTGGATTAGGTTCCGGCCATCCTGGCCTGCTGAGAACGACATTAGCGCGGGCCGTGGAAAACGCCAAACATCAAATCCGGAGGATAAGCTTCAAATGCGAATTATGCATTGGCATGATTCGATGACTTGGCAGGTGGCTGTTGATTTTAAGGCCTAAATCGTCGTGATGCCTTAGATGTGATGCTGCAATGCAGAGTTGAAAGGCCATACCGTGTCTTTCTCGAAACCGAGCAGAGCGTTGAAATCCAAGGGAAAACATTGTTCTTGTTAATCAATTTACAAAAATTGAGCTTTAGTAAGTAAATAAAATTTCCAAAAAAATACGCAGTATCAGGTACATATTCCAAAATTTACTATTTTCAATTATTGTATGCGAACGAATACGTAACTTGGGTGTCCGAAATCGCAACAATATTTCTGCGATGCCGCGTCGGGAGGAGCGGGCGGCATTCCGGGTCACAGCATCAGGGCCTTGGCGGGGGCGACTCCACCAAGGATAGAGGAGGACATTAGTGATGGACGGACCGCAAGCGTCGCAATCGGCGGCCAATCTTATTCTTTTGGGGCCGCCGGGCGCGGGCAAGGGTACGCAGGCCCGGATGCTGCAAGAGCGTTTCGGCCTTGTGCAGTTGAGCACCGGCGATCTGCTACGTGCTGCCGTGGCAGCAGGGACCGAGGCCGGTAAACAGGCCAAGGCCGTTATGGAGGCCGGTAATCTGGTGAGCGACGATATCGTCATTGCCATTCTTCGTGACCGGCTGGCCGAGGATGATTGCGCGCGTGGTGTGATCCTTGATGGCTTCCCGCGCACCACGGCGCAGGCCGAGGCCCTTGACGGGTTGATGGCGGAAAGCGGCAGCAAGATCAGTGCCGCGATCAGCCTTGAGGTGGACGACGACGCCATGGTCACCCGCGTTGCCGGGCGATTTACCTGTGCCAATTGCGGCGAAGGATACCACGACGAATTCAAGCAGCCCCGGACCGAGGGCAAATGCGACAAATGCGGTGGTACCGACATGACGCGCCGTGCCGATGACAACGCCGAAACCGTCTCGCAGCGGCTCAAGGCGTATCACGCACAGACTGCGCCGTTGATTGCTTACTACGACAACAAGGGTGCGCTGAAGCGTGTCGATGCGATGGGCGATATCGACGCCATCGCAAAAGAGCTGACCGCGATCGTCGAACAGGTGGTCGCGTAAGGGAGATCCGATTGCGCGCCTGCGCAAACGGTTAAGAGGAAACTGGAACGGGAGGGCAAGAAGTGTCCGAAGAGTCTTCTAACAACGCATATTGGAAAGCCAATCTGCGTCTTATTATCGGGAGCCTGGTAATCTGGGCCCTGGTGTCGTTCGGGTTCGGTATTCTGCTGCGCCCGGCCTTGTCGGGGATCGCCGTAGGCGGCACCGATCTGGGCTTCTGGTTCGCGCAGCAGGGGTCGATTCTGGTCTTTCTTGGCCTGATCTTCTTCTACGCTTGGCGCATGAACAAGCTGGACGCCGAACATGGCGTTGGCGAAGAGTGAGGGCCTGATAGATGGATCAGTTTACACTTAACCTGCTTTTCGTTGGCGCGTCTTTCGCGCTTTATATCGGTATCGCCATCTGGGCGCGTGCCGGATCGACCAGTGAATTCTATGCCGCCGGGCGTGGTGTTCACCCTGTCACCAACGGTATGGCAACTGCGGCTGACTGGATGTCGGCGGCCTCGTTCATCTCGATGGCGGGCCTGATCGCCTTTACCGGCTATGACAACTCGTCCTTCCTGATGGGCTGGACTGGTGGTTATGTGCTTCTGGCGCTGTTGCTGGCCCCGTACCTGCGGAAGTTCGGCAAGTTCACCGTGTCGGAGTTCATCGGTGATCGCTTCTACAGCCCCACGGCGCGCCTTGTGGCCGTGATCTGTTTGATCGTCGCCTCGACGACCTATGTGATCGGCCAGATGACCGGCGTGGGCGTGGCCTTTGGCCGCTTCCTTGAGGTCGACAACACGACCGGCCTGTTGATCGGGGCCTGTGTGGTCTTCGCCTATGCCGTTTTCGGCGGCATGAAGGGCGTGACCTATACGCAGGTGGCGCAATATGTCGTGCTTATCCTTGCCTACACCATCCCTGCGATCTTCATCTCGCTGCAACTGACCGGCAACCCGATTCCGGCCCTTGGCCTGTTCGGTGATCATGCCGCATCGGGTGAGCCGCTTCTGGCCAAGCTGGACCAGATCGTGACCGAGCTGGGCTTTAACGAGTACACGGCGCACCACGCCGATACGCTGAACATGGTGCTGTTCACCCTGTCGCTGATGATCGGGACCGCCGGTCTGCCGCACGTGATCATGCGCTTTTTCACCGTGCCGAAAGTGGCGGATGCCCGTTGGTCGGCCGGTTGGGCGCTTGTCTTTATCGCCTTGCTTTACCTCACGGCCCCGGCTGTGGGTGCCATGGCGCGTCTCAACATCACCGAGCTGATGTGGCCGGAAGGCACAAGCGGTCAGGCCGTTTCGGTCGAACAGATCGAAAGCGATCCGGCGTATGACTGGATGGCGACGTGGCAGACGACCGGCCTTCTGGGTTGGGAAGACAAGAACGGCGATGGCCGTATTCAGTATTACAATGATGGTAATGCCGAGATGCAGGCCAAGGCCGCCGAAGCCGGTTGGGAAGGCAACGAGCTGACCAATTTCAACCGCGACATCCTTGTTCTGGCCAACCCCGAGATCGCCAACCTGCCGGGTTGGGTGATCGGCTTGGTGGCGGCTGGTGGTCTGGCCGCGGCCCTGTCCACGGCGGCGGGCCTGTTGCTGGCGATTTCCTCGGCGGTAAGCCACGACCTGATCAAGGGTCAGTTCAACCCGAACATCAGCGAAAAGGGTGAACTTCTGTCGGCCCGTGTCGCGATGGCGGTGGCCATTGTCGTGGCCTCCTACCTGGGGCTGAACCCGCCGGGCTTTGCGGCGCAGACGGTGGCGCTTGCCTTCGGTCTGGCTGCGGCCTCGATCTTCCCGGCGCTGATGATGGGCATCTTTACCAAGGTGAACAACAAGGGCGCCGTGGCGGGGATGCTGGCCGGTCTGATCGTGACGCTGGTCTATATCTTCCTGCACAAGGGGTGGTTCTTCATCCCCGGCACGAACAGCTTCACCGATGCCGATCCGCTGCTTGGCACGATCAAGTCGACCTCCTTCGGGGCAGTCGGTGCGATGATCAACTTCGCGGTGGCCTTCATCGTGTCGAAGTCGTCCGATCCGATCCCGCAGGAAATCGACGATCTGGTCGAAAGTGTCCGCGTGCCAAAAGGGGCAGGCGCGGCAGCCGCCGACCACTAATGCGATACAACAAGGGGCGCTATTGGCGCCCCTTGTTCCTTCCCCTTGCCATTTCGCATAGACCGGGGTGTCTTTTAGACAGATCGTTTCTAGTTTTCGCCATCCGACAGGAGCGCCTTGCATGGTAGACGACCCCGCAGACATTCTGCACATCCTGACCCAGAATGCCCCTTTTGACATGCTGCCCGACGGCAAGCGGCGCGCGCTTGCCGAAAAGGCGCAGCGTGTCACGGTGCCTGCGGGGCATATCCTGTTCAAGGAAGGTGCACCGATCGAGGGGCTTTATATTGTTGAAAGCGGGGCGCTTGATATTGAAGCCAGCAACGCCGACCTGATTTCGCAGCGGGGTCCGGGGGACATCATGGGCGAGCGTGGCCTGCTGCGGGATGGCCGTGCGATGCTGACGGCCCGTGTGACCGAAGACAGCCAGCTTATCGTGATTCCTGCAAAGGTTTTTCTGGCACTGCTGGAAGACAGTGACGAATTGTCGGCTTGGTTTGGCCGCTCAGCCCCGACCGAGGGCGACCGGGATGAAGGCCCTTATGCGACGGGTCTGACCGCCTTGCAGGTCTCGGACCTGATGGCGACAACGCCGGTGACCTGCCCGGAAAGCAACACGGTTACCGATGTTGCCCGCGTGATGCGGGACAAGAAGATTTCCTCGGTTCTGGTGATGGAGGATACCACCCTGACTGGGATCGTCACCGTACATGACATGACCAATAAAGTGCTGGCCGAGGGCCTGAGCGGGGATATATCGGTGGCGCAGGTCATGACGCCGAGGCCGATGACGATCACGCCCGATAGCCTTGGGCTGGATGCGTTGATGATGATGTCGGATCACGGGATCAACCACCTGCCCGTGGAATCGCGGGGCCGCATCGTGGGGATGATCGGTAAGACCGATCTCTTCCGTCGCCAGGCCGCCACGGCCAGCCACATGATCGCCGATATCGTGCAGGCCGAAGATGCCGAGACCATGGCGCGTGTCATGGAGCGTGTGCCGGAACTCTTGTCGCAACTCGTCAGTGCGGGCACCCGGCCACAGGCGGTGACACGCCGGATCACCGACATAACTGATGCGATCACCCGCCGCCTTCTGGCTCTTGGCGAGGAAAAACTCGGCCCGGCGCCGGTGCCGTATCTTTGGCTGGCTTGCGGTAGCCAGGGACGGCGCGAACAAACCGGGCAATCGGATCAGGATAACTGCCTAATCCTGCATGATGACATGACGCCTGAACACGATGCTTATTTTGCCAATCTGGCGCAATTCGTGAGTGACGGCCTCAATACCTGTGGATTCGTCTATTGCCCCGGTGACATGATGGCCACCAACCCCCGCTGGCGGCAACCCCGCCGCGTTTGGCGCGAGTATTTCAAGGGATGGATCGCGCAACCCGACAATGAGGCACAGATGCTGGCCTCGGTCATGTTCGATTTGCGCCCGATTGCGGGCGATGAAAGCCTGTTCGAAGACATGCAGGCAGAAATTCTACGCCTTGCGCGCAAGAACTCGATCTTCGTGGCGCACATGATTTCCAACTCCCTCAAACACACGCCGCCCCTCAGCCTGTTCAGGGGGTTTGCCCTGATCCGGTCGGGCGAACACAAGAACATGGTAGACCTCAAGCATTCCGGCGTGGTGCCGGTGGTCGATCTGGGCCGGATTTATGCCCTTCAGGGCGGGTTCGAGGCGGTGAATACACTGGATCGTATCGAAGAGGCACGTGATAGGGGCGTGATTTCCAAATCGGGCGCCCATGACCTTTTGGATGCCTACGAGTTGATTGCTGAAACCCGTTTGCGCCATCAGGCCTATCAAATCCGCAACGGTGAGGCGCCGGATAACTTTATGGCGCCCGGGGCGCTTTCGGAACTGGAACGCAACCACCTGCGCGATGCCTTCATGGTGATCAAGACCATGCAATCGGCGGTCGGGCAGGGCAAAGGCGCATTGGGGTAAATCAGGATGTTCATGGAATTGATTGCCAGTCTAGTTGCCGGGTTCGCCGCCGCCGGTGTTGTTCTGGTGGTCAACATCATGACGGGCAACCGCCTGCCCAAGTGGGTGATGCCCGTGGCGGCGGGTGTGACGATGATCGGCTTTGCCATCTGGTCGGAATACAGTTGGGCCGCGCGGACCAAGGCGGGCCTGCCCGAGGGGGTCGAGGTGATCGATACCGTCGAGGTGTCGCGCATCTGGAAGCCCTGGACATACATCGTGCCCCAAACCACACGCCTCATGGCTGCCGATGTGGCCGGTATCCGTGAGAACGAGGCAGTTCAAGGCGCGCGGCTTGTCGATTTGTATTTGTTTGAACGATGGCAGGCGCCGGGGAAGGTCATGCAGCTGGTCAATTGCGATGACCCGGCCCGCGCGCTTGTCACCGATGCGGTCCTTGCCGATCCGGAGGAGGCGGCCAATTGGCTGCCGGTGACGCGGGAGGACCCGATTTACGGTGCTGTCTGCACCGATTGAGCCGGAGGGAGGCCGGACCGATGGAGGAGAAAACCGTTCTGCTGGTAGAGGACGAGGATAACATCGCCCTCGCGCTTGAACATTTGATCGGACGTCAGGGGTATCGCCTGCGCCGGGTGGCGGATGGCGATCTGGCCATGGCGGCGATCACCGAGGCGCAACCCGACCTGGTCGTTCTCGATGTGATGCTCCCGGGCAGTTCGGGGTATGAAATTTGCCAATCCATTCGTCGTGATGCCACGCTCGCCGGGACCAAGGTTTTGATGATGACCGCGCGGGGTGGCGAGGTCGAGCGGCGCAAGGGGTTGGCGCTTGGCGCCGACGCGTTTTTGACCAAGCCCTTTGCCACATCGGACCTCACAGACCAGATCAAGACGCTTCTGGAGGAGGGGCCCGATGCGTGAACGCTTTGGCCTGCGGCTTCGGTTTGCCCTGTTCTTTGCGGCACTTGCGCTTGGCGGTGTTGCTATTCTCGTGGGTGCGCTTTGGTTGGGACATAGCCGAAATGGCGGCCCTGTGGACGGGTACATTTTGGCCGGGCTTGCGGCGGGCTTTGGTATCCTCGGGCTAACCGCTTGGATTGGCTACCTTTTTGACGAGAATGTCGCCCGCCCCATCCTTGGGCTGGCCTCGGATCTCAATACCCGTGCGCGGGCCGATGTGGGCGTTGGGATTGACGAACAGCAGGCGCGGTATTTGGGGGCTCTTGCCCCTGCGGCGCAGGCAATCCATTCGGCACTGTCCGACGCGCGGGAGGCACAGGAGCGTGCGATTGCACGTGAAACCGACCATCTGGCGCGTGAAAAGGCCCTTTTCGAGGCATTGTTGCGCGATCTGGCCGAAGGAGTTGTCGTTGTCACGCCGGACAACCGCCTGATGCTGTTCAACCGTGCGGCAGAAGAGTTGCTGGGCGATCTGGGATTGGACCGGCCTTTGCGGAGTTACCTGCGGCTTGATCCTGTGGAGCATGCGATCGAACGTCTGAACAGGGGCCTTGCGCGTGGCCAGACAGAGGCCGAAAGCTTCCTTGTGCCGACCGTGGACGGTGAGCGATTCCTGCTGGGCCGTGTCAGCCCGGTTTTATCGGGCGAGGATCGTCTGGGCCATGTCTTGATCTTCCATGATGCGACAGAGGATTTACAAGCCCACGCAGAGCGCGACCACCTGTTCAACACCCTGATGGAAGAGGTGCGCCGCCCGGCGGCGGCGATGGGTGCGGTTCTGGATGTCTTGCAGTCGGACGCGGATATTCCGCTTAAGACCCGCGCCACCTTCGATGCTGCGATGAATGAAGAATTGAACCGCCTTTTCAATTGCTTGCGCCAGATGGAAGAACGCCACGGGCGGATCACAACACGCCATTGGCCTATGTCCAAGGTTGCGGCCGATGATATATTTGAAGGCCTGAAAGCCCGTGTTGATCGGCCCGTTGATGCAGATGGCGGGGTGCATTTTTTGCGTTGTGATGGTTTCGCGATCATGGAGGTGCTGGCGCGGGTTGTGCAGGGGTTGTCGCAGGATGCTCAGCGTCTTGCCATGGGCCTGCGGGCCGAACGGCATGGCCATGAGGTTTGGGTTAGCTTGGAGTGGCAGGGAACCGAGGTCAGGGAAAGTGACTTGGACGCTTGGTTGAAACAGCCTCTGTCGGAAAGCTATGGGGCGTATTCGGGCCGGGATGTACTTGAAGGGCATCGCACGGAAATCTGGTCGGAAACAGGGGGTTACGGGCACCGCATCGTGCTTCCACTCGAAGCGTCGGGGGCGCCCGCCTTGGCCTCGGGGGACGTGCGGCCTGAGTTTTATGACTTCAATCTTCCGACCTCCGGCGGGGAGATGGCAGACCGGCCTTTGTCGGAGTTGTCTTTCGTGGTGTTCGATACCGAAACCACCGGCCTTGCGCCAAGTGGCGGAGACAGGATCGTGCAGATAGCCGGGGTCCGGATCGTCAATGGCCGTATCCTGCACGGCGAGGTTTTCGATACACTGGTCAACCCCGGTTGCACGATCCCTGCGGCCTCGACAAAGGTGCATGGGATCAATGATGACATGGTTCGTGAAGCACCAGATATAGTAGGTGCCGGGAAAGCATTTCATAGGTATTGTGACGGCGGCGTGCTTGTCGCCCATAATGCGCCTTTCGACATGGCTTTCTTGCGGCGCGATGAGAAGATGATCGGGCATAGCTTTGATCATCCGGTTTTATGCACTGTTCTTCTGTCGGCGGCACTTTATGAACATACCGGCCAGCATACGCTGGATGCCTTGGCCGAGCGGTTCGGGGTGAGCATCCCGCCGAATCTGAGGCACACCGCCTTGGGGGATGCGATGGCTACGGCCGAGGTCTTCTTGCAGATGATCGGCGTGATGGAGGCGGCGGGAATACACACCCTTGGCGATGCCATTGCCGCCGGTCAGCGGATGACGAAAATCCGCAAGGCGCAGGATTACTGAATTTCGTACGAGTCGTACGACTGCCCCCCCGTTTTCGTACGAAAATCGCCATGGTCCGAAACATGATCGTACGAGTCGTACGAAACGCCGAAGTCTTAACAATTCTAAATGTTAAGCGGCCATTAATGCCCCCCTGCTAGACCTGTCCCCGGGTGAGAGAAAGGTGGTGGAGATGAGCGCGCCGGGTGATAACGCCGCGCCAGTCATCATCAAACGAAAGAAGGTCACGGGTGGCGATGGTCACCACGGCGGGGCGTGGAAAGTTGCGTACGCCGATTTCGTGACCGCCATGATGGCGTTCTTTCTTTTGATGTGGCTGCTGAACGCGACGACGGAAAAGCAAAGAAAAGGTATTGCGGATTACTTTAGCCCGACGATTCCGATCAATCGGATTTCGGGGGGAGGGGACGGCAGTTTCGGGGGTGAAAGTGTCTTCTCGGAAGAGGTTTTGCCACAGAATGGGACCGGCGCCACGAACCGCCGCCCGACCGAATCGCGGCAAGCCCGTGGCGAGATGGGCGTGGCGGCGCAGGGGGCAGAACAAAGTGACGCCGTCATGGAGTCCGCCGCTGAACGTGCCTTGAAGGACGTGGAAGACCTGCTTTCCGGGACGTCCGGGGAAAGCAACGTGTCACGCAAAATGGGTCGGCACATCCTGACACGACTGACCGATGAGGGGTTGCTGATCGAGGTGTTTGACCTGCCCGGGGCGCAGTTGTTCAGGACCGGCACAGCCGAGCCAACGGACTTGCTTTACCAGATTGCCGGAATCCTGAGCGAAGCCGGAGCCTTGGTGCAAAACGGAATAGCGGTGGAAGGCCATATTCAAGCCGCCCCCGTGGTTCTGGCGCATAACCCGGTTTGGGATTTATCCGCCGAGCGCGCCAATGCCATGCGTCAGCTTTTGCAGGATCGCGGATTGGACGCCGAGCGGATGCAACGGGTGACCGGCCATGCCGATCGCGAACCTGTGGTGCGCAACCCAATGGCCATGCGCAACAACCGGGTCGAGGTGATCTTCCTGCGGTCGGACAGCGGTTGAAATAGGCGGCATTTTATCTGTTAGGCCGCTGTTAAATGGAACGCCTTACATCTTGTGCCTGACTCCTGTCGATGCAGCAGAAAGGCGTATCCATGACTATTTCTTCCTCGTTGAATGCCGGTGTGGCGGGTTTGAGCGCGAATGCCACGCGCCTTGCCGCGATTTCGGACAATATCGCGAATTCGGCCACCTACGGCTACAAACGGGTTGAGGCCGATTTCCAATCGCTGGTGATCTCGTCGAATGGCGGAAGCTATTCGGCGGGGGGTGTGCGATCCAGCACGCAGCGTCTGATCGATCAGCGCGGCTCGCTTGTGTCCACGTCGAACCCGACGGATCTTGCGGTGCGCGGGCGCGGGATGCTTCCCGTGGCAGCAGCAAGCGAGGTGGAGGTCGGCAACGGCAATGCGCAAATGTTGCTGACCACGACCGGGTCGTTCCGCACCGATGCCGAGGGGCGTTTGCGCACGGAATCGGGCCTTGTTCTGATGGGCTGGCCCGCCAATCCCGATGGCACCATCCCGGCCTTCCCGCGCGATACCAGCGACGGGTTGGAGCCGGTGCAGATCAACGTGAACCAGCTGACCGGCGAACCGACGACGGAACTGGACCTCGGCGTGAACCTTCCGGCGACCGATACGGCGGCTGGATCAAGCGGCGACCCGCAGCAACTGTCGATCGAGTATTATGACAACCTTGGCAAATCCGAAAACATCCTGATCGAATTCACGCCAACCGTGCCGGCCAGCGGATCGTCGAACGCATGGACGATGACCATGTCGGATTCGGCGCAGGGCGGGGCATTGATTGGTGAATATGCCCTGGAGTTCGATAATTCGCGGTCTTCGGGGGGCACTTTGCAAGCCGTGTCGGCAACCACGGGTGGCGCCTATGATCCGGCCACGGGCAACCTGATCGTGAATGTGGCCGGTGGGCCCATGGAGATCAATATCGGGCAGTTGGGCTCCAGCAACGGGCTGACACAACTGTCCGACAGTTTCGCGCCACTGTCGATTTCCAAGAACGGGTCCCCGGTGGGGAACATGACCTCGGCCGAGGTGGATGAAAACGGGTTTGTCCATGCGTCCTTCGACACCGGGATCACGCGGATCATCTATCAGGTGCCGCTTGTCGATTTGCCCAATCCGAATGGCATGATGGCCATGGATCAACAAACCTATCTGCCCTCGCCTGACAGTGGGTCCTTCTTCCTGTGGGACGCGGGGGATGGGCCGACAGGTGATGTCGTGTCCTTCGCGCTGGAGGAATCGGCCACCGATGTGGCGGGCGAGTTGACCGACATGATCCAGACGCAGCGGGCCTATTCCTCGAACGCCAAGGTGATCCAGACCGTGGACGAGATGTTGCAGGAAACGACCAATATCAAACGCTAAGCGCGGGTCCCTGACCCCTTGATGAGGAGACTATCGGCATGAGCATCACATCCGCCCTGAACAATGCGCTGAGCGGGTTATCGGCCACCTCTCGCACGGCCGAGGTGATCTCGACCAACCTCGCCAATGCCCTGACCGAGGGCTATGCCACGCGCGAGACTGTTTTGTCCTCGCGCAACAAGACGGGTGGTGTCTTCGTGCAGGGTATCCAGCGGCATGTGGATCGGGCGTTGGCCGCTGATCTGATGCTGTCAGGTGGTGAGCGATCAGGCGCCGAGACCCGCGTGGCGTTTCTTGAAACCGTTGAGCGCGCGATCGGAGTGCCGGGCGAGGCACAGTCCCTGTCGGGGCGGCTGGCCGATTTCGAGGCCAGTTTGGTCAGCGCCGCGACCAAGCCCGAGGATGACAACCGATTGAACACGGTTCTCAAACGCGCGGAGGAGGTGACAGGGGCGCTGGATGATGCCACGAACGCCATTCAGACAGCGCGGGGCCGGGCCGATGCGGACATCGGGCAACTCGTGACCCAGGTCAACGCCGCGTTGGAACAACTGGCCGGGATCAATCGGACAATCGTCATGGCCGAGACTTCTGGGCAATCGACGGCGGGTCTTCTGGATCAGCGTGATCAACTTTTGGCGCAGCTTTCCGAGGCCGTGCCCATTCGTAGTGTGCCGCGCGACAAGGGGGCGATCGCGGTTTTTACACCCGGCGGGGCGATCCTGCTGGATGGGACGGTGGCGCAGCTTGAATTCACGCCCTCCAATGTTGTTGAGCCGCATATGACCGGAGATAACGGTTTACTGTCGGGGCTGACGATCAACGGGGTTGCCATCCCGCCACGCGGAGAGGGCAGCCCCATTGCCGGTGGGCGGTTGGCGGCCCTGTTCGAGGTGCGCGATGGCCTGGCCGTGGAGGCGCAACGGGATCTGGATGCCGTGGCGCGCGACCTCATGGAACGTTTCGAACCCCCCGGCCCGGACCCGACATTGGCCCCCGGGGATGCGGGAGTGTTCACCGATGCCGGGGCGGCTTTCACCCCGGCCGATGAGGTCGGGCTTGCCGGGCGCCTGTCGATCAATGCCCTGGCCGATCCGGATCAGGGCGGTGCGCTTTGGCGGCTGCGCGACGGTCTGGGGGCGGGCGCGCCCGGCCCGGCCGGAGACAGTCGTCTGTTACGGGCAATGGGGGCGGCGTTGAGCGCGCCTCACTCCATGGCCTCGGGCGACTTGGGCGGCTCGGCGCGGGGCTTGTCGGGCCACATCGGCGCGCTGGCTTCGCGGATCGGACAAGAGCGTTTGACGCAGGATCAGTCTCTAACATTTGCCAACACGCGGTATGCCGAACTGTCCGACATGCAGGCGCGCAACGCGGTCGACAGCGACGACCAGATGCAGCGCCTGTTGCAGGTGGAACAGGCCTATGCCGCCAATGCCCGCCTGATCGAGACGATCAATACCATGATGGACCACCTGTTGAGGATTTGAGACATGAGCCTGCAAACC
Organism: Roseovarius bejariae; assembly: GCF_009669325.1. Classification (NCBI taxonomy): domain Bacteria; kingdom Pseudomonadati; phylum Pseudomonadota; class Alphaproteobacteria; order Rhodobacterales; family Roseobacteraceae; genus Roseovarius; species Roseovarius bejariae. The sequence continues at coordinate 1,776,117 of NZ_SZWE01000001.1, read as the reverse complement.
ATTGGTGATCTGGCCCGCGGTGTCATGCTGCGCCGTCAGAACGCGGAATTGAAAACCCAGATGGCGCGCCTGACACAGGAGGTTTCGACCGGGCGAACCGCCGACCCGGTGCGGCACCTGTCGGCACAGATGGCGGGGCTGGCGGATATCGAACAAAGCCTGACCCTGAACCAGAGTTACAAAACGGCTGCTGCCGAGGCAGGCGTGATGGCCAGTGCCATGCAGGCCGCGCTGGGGCGTGTCGAGGCCGAGACAGGCGACCTTGCCAATGGCCTTGTCCTGGCCAAGACCACAGCGGGACCTGTCGAGGCCCCTATCATGGCCGGACAGGCCCGCGCGGCACTTGATGCCGTTGTCAGCAGCCTGTCGACCCGCGCGGCGGGGCGCGCATTGTTCGCGGGTTCGGAGGTGTCGGTACAGCCCCTCGCACAGGCCGGGACCCTCGTTTCGGCCGTGCAGACGGCACTGGGCGGGGCGAGCGATGCCGCCAGTGTCGAGGCTGCCGTGGCTGGCTTCTTTGCCCCGGGTGGTGATTTCGAAAACCTGATATATCAGGGTGGCGATGCGCCCTTGGGGGCCATTCCGCTTGGAGCGGGGGAGGCCGTGACGTTGGATATCCGGGCGGACTCCGCCGCCTTGCGTGATGTGCTGCAAAACACGGTTCTGGCGGTCATGGCGGGGGATCAGGGCCTGGGTTTGACCGCCACGGACCGGCAGGCCCTCTTGGCCCGTGCCGGTGAGGGGTTGTTGAGCGCGCAGGGTAAAATGGCCGTTCTGCGTGCCGATCTGGACCACGCCGAACATCGTATCGAACAGGCCTCCAGCCGGATCGCCAGCGAAATCTCGGGGCTTGAGGTCGCGCGGAACACCCTGACCGCGATCGACCCTTTTACCTCGGCAAGCGAGCTTGAGGCGGTGCAGCTTCAGCTTGAGACGCTCTACACGATTACCGCGCGATCCTCGCGCCTCAACCTGGTGAACTTCCTGTCATGACCCACTTGCGCCGTTTACTGACCACCATCGCGGGGTTTGCCACCCTTGTTGCCGTGATTCTTGCCTCGGGGGGCACCCATGCCGCGCCGATCCGCCTGAAGGATCTGGTGGAATTCGATGGGGTCCGGGGCAATGACCTTGTGGGGTATGGTCTTGTGGTGGGCCTGAATGGCACCGGGGACGGATTGCGCAATGCGCCCTTCACCGAAGAGATCATGACCAATATCCTCGAACGGCTGGGCGTCAACGTGACCGGCGAACAGTTTCGCCCCAAGAACGTGGCGGCGGTTCTGGTGACCGCCAGCATGCCATCCTTTTCCCGGGCCGGCAGCAAGATCGACGTCACGGTCTCGGCCATCGGCGATTCCAGCAGTCTTCTGGGCGGGACCCTGGTGATGACACCTTTGAACGCGGCGGACGGACAGATTTATGCCGTGGCGCAGGGGACGATCATTGCCGGTGGCGCGGCGGCCGAGGGTGCCGCGGCCGAGGTGGTGCAGGGGGTTCCGACCTCGGGTGTGATTCCCTCGGGCGCGCGGGTCGAGCGCGAGATCGATTTCGAGCTGTCATCGTTGGAGACCCTGCGGCTGGCCCTGCGGGAGCCGGATTTCACGACTGCCGCGCGGATCGAAACCGCCATCAACCGGAGTTTCGGCAAGCATGTCGCCCTGATGCTGGATTCCGGCACCGTGCGGCTTGATGTGGCTTCGACCGGGGCGCGATCGCCTGCGCATATGCTGGGCCGGATCGAGAACATCATGGTCGAGCCTGAACGCAAGGCGCGGGTGGTGGTCGATCAACGTTCGGGCACCATTGTCATGGGGCAGGATGTGCGGATCAGCCGCGTTGCGGTGAGCCAGGGCAACCTGACCCTGCGGGTGCAGGAAGCGCCCGTGGTGGTGCAACCCAACCCCTTTGCCGAGGGGGAAACCGTGGTGGTCCCACGCACCACGGCTGACCTGACCGAGGAAGAAGGCATCGGCCTTGCAGAGGTGGCCCCGGGCACTTCCTTGTCAGAGGTGATTGCCGGGCTCAACGCGCTGGGCGTGGCCCCGCGCGACATGATCGACATCCTCAAAAGCATCAAGGCCGCCGGGGCATTGCACGCGGAATTCGTTGTGCGGTGACGATGGCGTTGGGACTGACTTTTATGCTCAGTGGCAGCTTTCACAGAGTAACAGAGACGAAATCGTTGCGAATGTGCGGTGTGCACATTCCCCCGCCTGGCCTTGGTGGTGTCAGGTTATTGCCCGAGGCGTTGCTCAAGAATCTGAAGCAATGCACTTGCCGGTGGAATCGTGGACACCGGTCAGTGGCGGATGGGCGTAACCTGAGCCCCTGTGCCCCGGGCGTGATCGGGGATCTGATGATGCGGGGGATGGATCCGGAATCTCGTCATCACTTTGGCACGATCCAGTGGATGATGATCGGGTAAACTGCGCGGTCCTTCCCTTGTGGGTTATCCATCACGACGGCGCGCCGCAAGGCATGCGGCGGTCTGAACTTTCATCATTCCAAGGTGTATCAGAGTCTAAAAATATCCGCGAACAAGGCTTTCGGCGATCAGGGTCCAGCCATCGGCGATGACGAAGAAGGCCAGTTTGAAGGGCAGGGAGACGATGGCCGGGGGCACCATCATCATGCCCATGGACATCAGGATGGCGGCAACGACAAGGTCGATGATCAGGAAGGGCAGGAAGACAAGGAAGCCGATCTGGAACGCGCGGGCAATTTCCGAGAGCATGAAGCTGGGCACCAGAACCGAAAGCGGGGCCTCGGGGCTTGCCGCGAGACCCGCGGTGTCGGGGCGCAGGTTGGCCATGCTGGCGAAGGTCGCGCCATCAACGCGGCCTGCCATGAACTCGCGGAAGGGCGCGAGGGCCAGTTGCGCGGCCTCTTCCACCTCGATCGCCTCGTCAAGCAGGGGGCCGATGCCGTTTGCCCAGGCTTCGGAAAAGACCGGCTCCATGACGTAATAGGTAAGAAACAACGCGAGGCTGACGATCAGCATGTTGGGCGGCGATTGTTGTAGCCCGATCCCCTGCCTCAGGATCGACAGGACCGTGACGATGAAGGGAAAGCAGGTGATCATGATCGCCAGCCCCGGTGCGAGGCTGAGCACGGTGATCAGCAGGATCAGTTGGATTGTGCGGGCGCTGATCGAGCCATCCTGCCCAAGCGAAATAGCGATGTCCTGGGCCTGCGCCGGGGTGGCCAGAATCAAGACCGCCACGAGGGGCAGCGCCGTGAGAAGGGGGCGAAGGGGCATGGAGTGTTTACCCCAGCCCGTCTTGCAGGTCGGCGACCTCGGTCAGGCGCACGGCCAGTTGTCCGGCGTGATCGCCTTCCATTTCCTCGAGTTCCCCGCGGGCGATCAGGCGTTCGCCCACGTATAGCTCCACTGCGTCGTCGACACGCTTGTCGAGGGGCAATACCGCGTCACGCTTGAGAGTCAGCAATTCGCGGATCAGCGGGCGGGCCTTGCCCACCGAGATTGTGATTTCGATGGGCACCGAGGAAAAGGGGTTTTTCAACTCGGCCTGCTGGGGGGTGTCGGTAGCGGGGGCATCAGTCATCAGGCGGTATCCTTCATGTCGTTCAGGGTGTCGGCGTAATAGGCCTCGATCGCCTTGGAGATATCGGCGAGCACAGCCTTGGTATCGATCTCGCGCTCGGCCGAACCGAAGTGCAGGCGCAGCTGCCCTTCGGTCATCGTGGGCTCGGCGGTGACGGTGACGGGCAGGGGATCCTGCCCCTCGATCAGCGCTTCGAGAGCGGGGGCGGTTTCCGGCGCGGCCAGGATCGAGACCGGCGCAGGCTCTTGTCGGTCAAGAAAATCGTCGAGGATTTCGCGGACCCTCTCGCCAAGGCTGTCTTGTGCCAGTTTTGGAAGAACCGCCTCGACCATCTGGTCAAGCAGGGGCTTGAGCGATCTGAGCGCGGCGGCCTGTGCCTCGTGTAGGGTAAAGGACAAGTCCTGTAGGGTTTGGGCAAACTCGGCCGAGATATGGCCGGATTCGTCCGAGGCGGCCTTGGTGGAATCGTCCCACCCGGCCTGATAGCCTTTTTCAAAGGCGGCCAGCTTTTCTTCTTCGAGCGCGACATCGGTGATCGCCACCGGCTCGCCGTCGGTGAGGGCGCTGAAATCCTCAAGCAAATGCGAGATGGTCATCAGGCGTTCTCCTCCTCTCCTTCAAGCCAGTTGCGCAGGATTTCGACGGTCTCCTGCTGCCGCTTTCCGATCAGGTTGCGCAGGCGTTCGGCAGGGTCCTCGCCATTGCGGGTGAGGGCGGGTATCCCGGCCTCTTCGGGTTCGGTCGTGGCGTCGGGCCCGGTGACAAGGGACATGGCAGCGGGATCGCTGCGGCCATCGTCGATTTCGCCGGTCAGAACGCGCGCGGGATCATCCCCGGAGGGCGTTTCGGAAGTATCCGGGGGCGAAAGGGCGGCCGGTTGAGAACTGGGTCGCATGAGCACCGGACGGACCACGAACAGGCCCAAAACCAGCGCAACCAACCCCAGAACAGCGGTCTGAATGATCGACATCAGGTCAAGTCCAAGACCGGCCATGAAGGAAGGGTCGGCACTGGTGCCACTGGGCAGGACGGTTTCGAACTGCATGGTCTTGAGGGTGATCACATCGCCGCGCGCCTCGTCGAAGCCCACGGCAGAGGCGACCAGTTCGCGCAGGGCGCTCATCTCGTCCTCGGGGCGGGGGGTGAAGACCTCGGTGCCGTCAGCGTTGGTTGTCATGGTTCCATTGACCAGCACGGCAACTGTCAGCCGCTTGATCGCGCCGGGAGCAACGGTGATTTCGCGTTCGGTTTCGGAGACCTCGTAATTCACTCGCTCACGGGTTTCACTGCTTTGGCTGGAGGAACTGTCGCCACCGCCGGCCTCGCCATCGGGCAGGTTCGAGGCCACGGTCACATCGCCGCCGCCCTGATCCGAGGCGGTGTTGGTGCGCTCCTCGGAATCGGTGCTGATGGCGACGCGACTTTCTGGATCAATCCGGCGTTCGCGCATCGATTCGGTACGGGTGACGGTATCGAGGCTCAACTCGACCACCGCATTACCCGGGCCGACGCGCGCTTCAAGCAGGCGCTGAACGCGATTGCGCATCGCTTCGGCCCGGTCATCGGCGGTATTGGCGGGTGCATCGTCGGCCACGCCGATCAACCCCCCGGTGCTGTCGATGATCGAAACACCCTCGGGCGCAAGGCCGGTGACGGCGGAGGCCACAAGATAGCGCAGCGCGCGGGCGTGTTGGGCTGTCAGCCCGCCCGAGGCCGTGTTGATCATCACCGAGGCCGAGGGTTCAACATCGCGTTGAAAGGGGTTGGACCCCGTGCTGGCGATATGCACCCGCGCGCCTGTGATCGCCGGGTGTGCCTGTATGGTGCGGGCCAGTTCGCCTTCTTTCGCGCGCCAATAGGCGGCATCGAACATCTGCGACGTGGTGCCGAAGCCCGACATCGAATCAAGCAACTCATACCCCTTGGTCGAGGTTGCGGGCAGGCCTTCGCTGGCCAGTGTCATGCGCAATTCATCGCGGCGTCCCGATTCGACGAAGATCGCGCCGCCACGCACATCATAGGCCACGCCGCGTTGTTCCAGGGCGGCCACGACATCGCCCGCGGCACCACTTTCCAGACCCGCGTAAAGTAGTGTCATACTGGGCGACGAGGCCATGCGGGCAAGGCCCAGAACGGCGGCAAAGACCGCCGCCGTTGCCACAAGAACAATCACCCGCCGCCGTGCTTCCAGCGCATTCCAGACGTCAATTATCTGCTGCAATTCTTTGCCTCCTGATCCCCGGCTTCTGCCGTTCGCTGAGGTCATCTTTCGCTGATCTGGCTTAACAATCGGTTAGTTCCTGCGTGCCTATAGTGCGTCAAAGGCGACTCGCAGGTGAGAAAGATGGCCGAGACGGAAAACACGGAAGAAGAGACACCGAAAAAGGCGTCGAAACTGCCTCTTATCATTGGTTTGGTGCTGGCGCTTCTGGGCGGCGGTGGCGGGTTCTTCGCGGTTTACTCGGGCCTGATTCTCGCCCCGGACGAGGACAAGCACGTGGCCGGGGAAGAGAGCCCCGAAAAAGTGAAGGACATGCCCGATGTGGCCTTTGTGCCCGTTGATCCGATGGTGATTTCCTTGAACTCGGGGCGCGCGCGGCATCTGCGGTTTCAGGCCCAGCTTGAGGTTGGAACGCCCCACAAGGCGGAGGTGACCAAGCTGATGCCGCGGGTTGTCGATGTGCTCAACAGCTACCTGCGGGCGCTGGAGCCGGAGGACCTCGAGGCGGGAGCGGCCCTGATTCGTCTTCGGGCGCAGATGCTGCGCCGGGTGCAGATCGTGACCGGGGGCGACCGGGTCAAGGACCTGCTGATCATGGAATTCGTATTGAATTGAGGTAAGGGAATGGAACTGATTGCCGATATACTGCTTGTCGCGGGGGCGCTGGGCGCGGGGTTTTATTGTTTCGTGCTGGCCCGTCGATTGCGCCGGTTCAATGACCTTGAAAACGGGGTTGGCGGGGCGGTGGCTGTTCTGTCTGCACAGGTCGATGACCTTGCCAAGACACTGGACGCCGCGCAAAGCACGGCCAGCAGTTCGACCGACTCGTTGGAAGGTTTGACGGACCGGGCGGAAGCCGTGGCGAAACGACTGGAGCTTATGGTCGCCTCGATGCACGACTTACCTGCGGCCACGCCGCCAAAGGCCCCGGAAGGGCCGGTTTTCAAGCGCCATCAAGACAGTGAGAGCGAGGTGGCGCAATGAAACCCAAGACCCGCCGCCGTCAACCGGGCCGGGGTGCCCTTGTGGTAATCGCCAGCCTTCTTTTGCTCTCGGCCGGGTTTCGGGTGAGCGATGGGGCCGGGCAGGCCCTTGCCCTGGCCAAAGAGGGTGTCGAGGTGAGCCCGCTTGCCGAAAAAGGGCCGCAGGCTTGCGAAACACCCGAGGATATTCGGCGAGTCCTCAAGGCGATTCAGAACCGTGAAAAGACCCTGAAACAGCGGGAAACGACCCTTGCTGACAGGATGCAGGCGCTTTCCGTGGCAAAGCGGGAGACCGATAAGAAACTACGGGAGCTTCTGGAGGCGGAACAGAGCCTGCGAGAGACAATGGCCATGGCCGAAAGCGCCTCGGAGACCGATCTGGGCCGTCTGACCAAGGTCTATGAAAGCATGAAGCCCAAACAGGCCGCCGCGCTGTTCGAGGAAATGGACCCGAATTTTGCCGCCGGTTTCCTTGGCCGGATGCGCCCCGAAGCCGCCGCCGCGATCATGGCGGGCCTGACGCCGCAAGCCGCGCATAGTTTCAGTGTGGTTCTTGCCGGGCGACACGCCAATGTCCCGAAGGAATAACGCGCAATCGGCGCGCGCCGTGATTGCCCCCTGCAATGGCTGGAGTAAAACATGCTTGGTATAGTCGGTATTCTCGTGATCTTCGCCATGGTTTTTGGCGGCTACCTGGCAGCCGGGGGGAAGCTGGGCATTATCCTCAAGTCTTTGCCGTTCGAGTTGATGATGATCGGTGGTGCGGCCGTTGGGGCCTTTCTGGTCAGCAATGACATGTCGGGGGTCAAACACACCGCCAAGGACATCGGCAAGGTCTTCAAGGGCCCGAAATGGAAGCCAGATGACTACCGCGATCTGCTGTGTCTTCTGTTCGAGTTGATCCGGCTGGCACGTCAGAACCCGGTGGCCATCGAAGAACACATCGAGAGCCCCGAGGAGTCGTCGATCTTCTCGAAATACCCGAAGATCCTGACCGACAAAGAGGCGGTGGCCTTGATCAGCGATACGATGCGCTCGGCTTCGATGAACTATGACGATCCGCATCAGGTGGAGGAGGTGCTGGAAAAGCGCATGGAGGCGACGCTGCATCATTCCATGCATTCCAGTCATGCGCTTCAGACCATGGCCGATGGCCTTCCGGCGCTGGGCATCGTGGCCGCCGTTCTGGGGGTGATCAAGACCATGGCGGCGATCGATCAACCGCCGGAAATCCTGGGCAAGATGATCGGCGGTGCGCTTGTCGGGACCTTTCTGGGCGTGTTCCTGGCCTATGGTCTGGTCGGGCCCTTCGCGGGCAAGGTGAAGGCCGTGGTCGAGGAAGACAGCCACTTCTACCAGTTGATCCGAGAGGTGCTGGTGGCCAATCTGCATAATCATGCGGCGAATATTTGTATCGAGGTTGGCCGGCAAAACACCCCGTCCCACATTCGGCCCAGTTTTTCAGACCTCGAAGAGGCGCTAAAAAGCGTCAAGCAAGGTGCCGCATGATGCGCGTCATCGGTATCCTGCTTGCTTATGTGATCTTGGCGATACCTGCCGCCGCGCAGGATATTGGTATCCGTTCGGGCGAGCACGACGGATATACCCGGCTGGTGCTGGATATGCCCGCGCGCGCCGAGTGGACCCTGTCGGAGGATGCCAGGCACCCGGTTCTTATCTTTGAACAGCCGTGGACGTTTGACACAGGCGATGTGTTCGACCGCATTGCCCGGAACCGATTGGTCGCCTTGCAGCAACCTGAGCCGGGGCACCTGCAACTCGATCTTGCCTGTGACTGTGACCTGAACGTGTTCTGGCACAGTGACGCCATGCTTGTCGTGGATATTGCGGACGGGATGCCGGCAAATGATCGGATCACGCCCCGTGTTCGCCCCGAAGCCACGCCTGAACAGGCAGTGACCAGTGATAACGGCGACGGCGCTCATATAGCGGCTGAGACGGTTTGGCCCAGGGTCAGACGATCAGCGACCCTGACGCAAAACCGATTGATCCCACCTGCGTCCAGACCGCAAGACGGGTCCGAGGCCGTTTTGGCAAATGACGAGATGCAACAGATTGAAGCCTTAGCCCGCAAGCGTGAGCAGGTCATGGAGCAACTCGGGCGGGCGGCATCACAGGGCCTGTTATCGCCGAATGTAAATTGGCCCGAAGCAGGGGCGCACCGGACTGAACACGATCCGCCTTCGATGGACACAGCCGTGGAGGCACCTGCTACAGACGAGCCGCCTGCGGAAAAGCATTCTGCCTTGGACAATATCCGCGCACAGTCCAGCATCGACCGGGATTTCCTGAAACAGGGCCCTGTGATATCCGGGACGACCGGGGAGGGGCAGACCTGTTTGCCCGAGGCGCTTGTGCGGGTTTCGGATTGGGGAGAAGAGACGCCTTTTGGCAGGCAGATCGGGCCGCTCAACGCCCGGCTTTATGGGGAATTCGACAAGCCAAACGAGACTGTCGCCCTGCAATTGGCGCGTTTGTATGTCTACTTTGGGTTCGGGGCCGAGGCGCTATACACCCTGCGACTGATCGAGACGCCTTCGGAAGGGCGCGAGATCACCTTGGCCATGGCGGAGATTCTGGCAGCTGGCCATGCGCCCCCGGGGTCCCAATTGGCGGGGCAGCTGGAGTGTGCATCCTCCGTGGCGCTTTGGGCGGCGATGTCTGCGCCCAATTTGCCCGAGAATACACCGATCGAGACCGATGCGATTCTGCGGGGCTTTTCAGCCCTTCCTTTGCATCTGCGCCGATATATAGGCCCGCCCTTGTCGCAAAGATTCCTGAGCGCCGGTCGGCCGGACACGGCCAATCGAATATTACGTATCCTCGACCGCGGACCAGAGCCTGATTCACCGGAAATCGGGCTGGCCAAGGCCGAGGCGAAACTGGCCGAAGGCGCGGTAGAGGAGGCGGGGGAAACACTGGACGAGGTCGTCGAGAAAGCTGCGGAGCCATCGGCGCGCGCCTTGGTGCGACGGATCGAAACCCTTTGGCAAGACGGCGGCGAGATTTCCTTTGAGATGGCCCAGTTGGCGGGGGCCTATGCCAGCGAAACCCGCGATACACCGATCCACAAGAACCTTCTTTGGGCACATGTAGCGGCGCTTGCGGCCTCGGGTGCCTTTCATCAGGCGTTCGAGGAGGTTGACCGCATTCGCAGCAAGGGGGATGCGGTGCGCGAGGGGCTGCTCAACGATGTGATGGGGCGGCTTGCCGCGCAAGCCGAAGACCTCGATTTCCTGCAATATGCCCTGCCGCCCGCATCTGGACCGGTGCCGGAACTTTCGACATCCGTGGCGAATGCCACGGCGGCCCGGCTCTTGGATCTTGGCTTTGCGGAGCCTGCGTTGGCATACCTTCGGGGCGGGGCAAAGGCGCCACACCATCGACAACGGCAAATCCAGCGGGCGCGCGCGGCTTTGCAGTTGGCCAAGCCCCGACAGGCGGAGGTCGAGCTTCTGGGCCTTGAAGGGTCGGATATCAACCTGCTGCGCGCCGAAATCCGAAATCGACTTGGAGAGCATGGCGCAGCAGCCCGCCTTTTTGCCAGCGCGGGAGAGACCGAGGCGGCCCGGTTTCAGGCTTGGCTGGCAGAGGATTGGGCGCGTCTGGCCGCGGATGCCGAGGCGGACTTGTCGGAGGTCGCAGCCTTCATGGCTCTCCAGTCCGACAGGCCGGGGTCCGACCCGGCCACTGGACAACTTCAGAGAGGCCGCGACCTGTTGGGGCAAAGTGAAGAGGTGCGCGAGACGCTGCGCGCGCTTCTAGATGATCGTGGAGTGGAGGACATGGACGGTTGAGCGTCTGCATGCACGTGACTGATGTGGGGGCTGCCCGGCCACGGATGATTGTAGGGCAGACCAGGTTTTCCGGCAGCTGGTTACAGAAAATCAACCCTCTTCCGATAGTCCTGAGATGGCGCAGAACGTCCATGAAGGAAAGCGTATCGCGTGCTCGATTACCGCGCAGCGAACTCGCAAAAACATATAGAGGCAGGATGACCTTGAACCGGAAATTTTGGAAAGCGGCCGTGTAAGCCATGGAAAATTTTTCGATCCGGGCATTGTTCCAGCCAACGGTTCTTTTGGCTCTGGCCTTGATGGCGGTGATCGTGATGATGATCCTGCCGATGCCGGCGGTGGTTCTGGATGTGGGCCTTGCCACCTCTTTCGCGCTCGCGATCCTGATTTTCACGGTGACCCTGTTCATCGAGAAACCATTGGATTTCTCATCCTTCCCGACGATCCTTCTGGCCTCGCTCATGTTGCGATTGTCGCTCAATGTGTCGTCGACCAAGCTGATAATCGGGCAGGGGCATACCGGCACCGGTGCGGCGGGCGATGTGATTCAGGGCTTTGCCAATTTCGTCATGGGGGGCAGCATTTTCCTGGGCCTCGTGGTGTTCGGGGTGTTGCTGATCGTGAACTTCATGGTGATCACCAAGGGGGCCGCGCGCATGGCCGAGGTGGGCGCGCGGTTTGCCCTTGATGGGATGCCGGGCAAACAATTGGCCATCGATAGCGACATGTCCGCAGGGGCCATAGACCATAACGAGGCGCGCGAGCGGCGCGAGAGAGAACAGCAAGAGACCACCTTTTTCGGGTCGCTCGACGGGGCGTCGAAATTCGTCAAAGGCGATGCGGTGGCGGGGCTTTTGATCACGCTTTTGAACCTTGTGATGGGGCTGATCATGGGGACGGTGGTGCATGGCATGGCCATCGGCACAGCCTTCGAAACCTACGCGATCCTGACGGTGGGCGATGGACTGGTGACGCAGATACCGGCGGTGGTGATTTCCATAGCCTCGGCGCTGTTGCTGGCTCGTGGCGGGGCCAAGGGGGCGACCGATCTGGCGTTGGGGGCGCAGCTTGGCAAACATCCCGTCGCCGTGGCGACCGTGGCGCTTTTGATGGTGCTTTTTGCCTTGGTCCCGGGCCTTCCTTTCGGACCCTTCATGGTGGGGGGGCTTGGCCTTGGCGCCGTTGCATTTTGGCTGCATCGTGCAAAGGAAACGCCGTTGACCGCGGATGAGATGCCGAATGACGAAGGCCCCGTGCCTGTCGAGCGCTCACTGGGGGACATCCTGGAACTGGACGATATCCATGTCGAGTTTGCACCGGATTTGGTTAACATGGTGCTTGATCCGGGCACCGGCCTTGATACCCGGATCGAGAATATCCGCAAGCACGTGGCGACACATTTCGGTGTCATCCTGCCCGAGGTCCGCCTGACCGATGAGCCGGGCCTGCGCCCCGGAAGTTACGTAATCCGCGTTCAGGGGGTGGAGCAGGCCCATGACACTCTCCGACCTGATCAGGTTCTGGTGTTGGACCCGGATAACTTGGCCGATCTACCCATGGGTGAGGCTGTATCAGAGCCTGTTTACGGGGCGCCGGCACGCTGGATCGACGCCAATGAACAAGACGACCTGGCGCTTTCGGGGGCTACCATCGTTGCCCCTGCCGAGATTCTGGCCACTCACCTTCTGGAGGTGATCCGCGGCAACCTGAGCCGGTTGCTGACCATGAAGTCCATGCGCCGCCTGCTGGATGAAATGGTGAACCTGTCCGATCCCGCCCGGGCCGAGGCCAACCGTAAATTGCTGGAGGAGATCATCCCCGATCGTGTTCCTTCGGATTTGCTCCATGCGGTGTTGCGGCTTCTTCTGGCGGAGCAGGTTTCGATCCGTAACCTGCCGCTCATCCTTGAAGCCACGGCCGAGGCTCGGCAGGTTCATTCCACGCCAGAGGCGATTTGCGAACACGTTCGGCAGCGCCTTGGGTTTCAACTGGTGGCCGGGTTGCAGCAGCCGGACGGAAGCCTGCCGCTCATCCAATTGGCGCCGGAGTGGGAAGATACCTTTTCGACCTATCAGGTGGATGGCGAGCGAGGGCGATTGGATGTGGCCCTGCCACCGGAGCTGTTCAACAGTTTGACCAGCGGCGTTGCCGAGGAGGTCAACAGGGCCGGCCAAAAGGGGATTGCGCCTGCCATCGTTACCTCGACCGCGCGGCGGCGGTTCCTCAAGACGGCGCTCTCGGCCAAGCGGATCAACACGCCCGTCCTGTCGTTCGAGGAAATCGGCCTGGATGCGCGCCCCAGCCTCGTGGGGATGGTGGCGGCATGAACCAAATGGCCGAGGTGATCGACCTGACCCGGGGGGTGGTTTGGCTGCATGTCGCGGTGTTCTTGCGGGCCGGTCCCGTTGTCGCTCTTTTCCCGGGGATCGGCGAACGTACGGTGCCGGTGCGGATCAAGCTGGTTTTGGCGCTGATGGTCACCGTTGTATTGGCCCCCGCCGTCGCCCCCATTGTTTCGCGGCCCGAGGCCACGCCGGGGAACCTTCTGTGGCTGGTGCTCAGCGAAAGCGCAATTGGCCTGATGATCGGATTGGGAATCCGGCTTTTCGTCATGGCATTGCAAACGACCGGTTCGATTGCCGGCCAATCCACCTCCTTGGCGCATATTCTGGGTAGCGCTGGCGTAACGCCTTTGCCTGCGATCGGCCATGTGTTGGTTATCGGGGGAACGGCCTTGGCAATGATCCTTGGTTTGCATGTGAGGGCCATTGAAATGATGGTTCTGACCTATGGAATTTTTCCGGTGGGTCTCTTGCCCGAGGCGGCATCGGTCGGGCAATGGGGGATGCGGCAGGTGGCCGGGGCCTTTGCCCTGGCCTTTACGCTGGCCGCACCTTTCGTGATTGTCTCGGTGCTTTACAACCTGACTCTGGGCATCATCAACCGCGCCATGCCGCAACTGATGGTGGTTTTTGTCGGGGCCCCGGTGATTACCGGCTTGGGTCTTTTGTTCTTGTTTTTACTGGCGCCGACGATCCTGACGATTTGGGCCGCGGCACTGGATAGCTTTCTTGTCAATCCATTCGGTGGGGGATGAATGGCCGGGCAAGACGACGATTCCGATAAGTCCCACGAGCCGACACAGCACAAGCTGGACGAGGCGCGTAAAAAGGGTGAGGTGGCCCGGTCGGCCGACCTGACCACAGCCGCGGCCTATGCCGGGTTCCTGCTGACCGGGTTGGTGGCCGGGGCGGCCTCGATCCAGACGGTGAGCGAGGGGTTGATGGTATTGATCGGGCAATCCGCGCGGCTTGCGCCGGTGATTTTCGATGGCCCGGCCACGCCGCTCATGGGCGGGGTGATCGGTACCGTGGCCCTTGCCTTGCTGGCGTGGTTTCTGGTGCCCGCGGGTATGGCGCTTTTGTCCATCCTGGCGCAGCGGAGCTTCGTCGTTGCCCCCAGCAAGGTGACGCCCAAAGCCTCGCGCATCAATCCGATCCAGAATGCCAAGCAGAAATACGGGCCTTCGGGGTTGTTCGAGTTTGCCAAGAGCTTTGTGAAGCTGCTCTGTTACTCGGTGGTTCTGGGATTGTATCTGACCCATCGTTTACCTGACGTGGTCGGCACCCTTCATGCCGAGCCGCAGGTTGTCGGTGCGTTGCTTTCCCGAATGATGATCGAGTTCATGTCGGTTGTGATGGTGATCGCGTTGGTCATCGGTGTGGTCGACCTTGTCTTTCAGCACCACGATCACCTGCGCCGCAACCGTATGTCGCATCGTGAAGTCAAGGAAGAGCACAAACAGAATGAGGGCGACCCGCATATGAAGCAGGAACGCCGCCAGCGTGCGACCGAGATCGCATCGAACAAGATGATGGCGGATGTGCCCAAGGCCGATGTCGTGATCATGAACCCGACGCATTATGCCGTGGCCCTGCAATGGAGCCGCGCAGCGGGGGCGGCGCCGGTTTGTGTTGCGAAAGGCTCGGATCACGTGGCGCTGGCCATCCGTGATCTGGCCATTGAAAACGGTGTGCCCGTGCGGCGCGATCCGCCGACGGCCCGCGCCATCCACGCGATGACAGAGATCGGGCAGGAAATCGATACGTCTCAATACCGCGCTGTGGCGGCCGCGATCCGTTTTGCGGATGCCATGCGCCGCAAGGCAAGGGCATTTGGATGAGTGGCGCTGACCTCAATACCTTAGCGGCTCTGACCGAGGCACAATTCAGGGCAATACAGGCCGAATTAGAGCCTATTCTGGTCGATGAGCGCCGGTTGCGTCGATCATTGGCCGATCTGGATGAAAGGACCCATAAAAATGCGACACTTCCCACATCGGAGCTAACCGACCTGCGGCGATTGGGAGGGGACATGGCTTGGCGCAACTGGGCGGCACAAAGCCGGAGTGAGCTGCAGGTTCGGTTGGCGCGGGTGCTTGCCCGGAAGGCCAACAAAATGGCCCATGTGAGACTGGCCTTTGGCCGGGCGGAGGCGGTGACCATGATGCAAAAACAATACGTTGCGGCCTTGGCGAGCAAACGGGACAAGGCGCAGCTTGAAGAGATTCAGGCCCTTGCGCGATCCATCACGGCATCTGGGCCGTGATGGATGGAGCCTGCTGCGGCCAATCAATGGTGTGCAGCAGGTATTGCCAGTCTCTACACATCCTGCCTTGCGAGATCCGTGATGAGAATGCTGGTCACGCCCTTGCCAAGAATGTCTTGCGCAACCTCGGTCAAGGCCCCGCGAAGCACATCCATGTTGTTGGAATTGGTAAACTCCCCTTCGAAGCCACCCATATTGGCATGATCGAAAAGCACCTGGAGAAACCCGTCGCGCAGCTTCGGCTCCCGTTCATAGACGGTATCGGACAGGCCTGCCTCGACCTCGATGCTCAGCGACATGACCACCAACGACTCGACCAATTCTTCATGAACCACGGGTACCACAAATTGATTGTTCAGCTTGACATAGTCAAAGGCCGCGCCGCCGTGGCCGTCTGCCTCGTGCGAGGCCTCGGCGTGGTCGTCTTTGGCGTCTTCGGTCGTGTCATGCGCGTCTGCTGTTTCGGGTACTTCCGCATGCACAGTGTCGTCTGCTATATGTTCAGGCCGCAAGGCAAGCCCGGCCCCGATGCCGCCCCCAAGGCCAATCAGTACCAAAAGGACAGGCAAGAGTTTCTTGAGCATCTGTTTCCCCTCAGAATGGCAAAAGCATATCCAAAGCCTGCTGCCCATAGCGGGGCTGCTGCACATCGGTGATCTGGCCGCGTCCGCCATAGGAAATCCGGGCCGAGGCGATCTTGTCATAGGTGATCTCGTTCTGTCGCGAGATGTCGCCGGGCCGGACATAGCCAGTGACCAGAAGTTCGCGCAGTTCAAAGTTCACGCGCACCTCCTGAGTGCCTTCGATGGCCAGCACCCCGTTAGGCAGGACCTGTGTTACCGTGGCCGCGATCCGCAGGGTCAGTTCCTCGCGCCGACTGACCGATCCGTCACCGCCTGACTGGCCTGAAGAGTTCAACGATACGGCATCCGCCATGTTGGCACCTTCTGGCAGGCGTTCGTCAATCCGTTGCGGCAGGCCCAGAAGCTGTGGCACGCCCATGTTTTGCGAGGCATTACGCGAGCGCGAGGTGGAATTCTCGATCGCGGCCTCCTCGTCGATCTCGATGACAACCGTCAGGATATCGCCCCGCTGCATGGCCCGCCGATCGCCGAACAGGGATTGGCGGCTACCGCTCCAAAGCGAGGCTTCGTCAACCGGCCGTTCGGGCTCGGCACGCAGGGGCAGGCCCGGCTGCAACATGGCGACATGCTCGGATGTGGTATCGGTTGGCGTGAAGCTGGGCGGTTTGCCGAAATGATCCAGCCGACCACCACAGCCCGCAAGAGCAATCAAGGCATAAAAACAGAGACTATTTCGGCTAAAAAGCATGGTTTTTCCTTATTGTGAGACCATGATACGCCCGTCCGGGAGCACCCGCCCCGAGACGGTATTTCGCGAAGACAGGTTCATCACTCGCACGGGCTCACCGGCCCCGGCCCGTCCAAGTGATCGGCCCTCTGTGGTGATCCGCAAGCCATCCCTCTCGAAGATCAACGGTACGATCTGGTTGCGATCAACCAGCGCCGGTTGTCCGACATCGCCGCGCCGGATGGGCCGCCCTGCGTAAAGTGAAACCCGCGCCTCCATCCCGATCACGCTGTCGGGGCTGGTTGCCGCCCCGGGGACCTCGACGGATTTCACCACCACATCGCCCGGCCCGATGATGGTTTGCGCACGGATCGTGCGCGCCGCCAGCACCGTATCGGCCATGGCGGGCGCCGTGAGGGTCAGGAAAAGGATGGTGAACCGGATCATCAGCGTACCTGCGTGGTCGCGCCAAGCATCTGGTCGGCCGCCGAGATAACCTTGGAATTAAGCTCATACCCCCGCTGTGCTTCGATCAGCTCGGTCACCTCGCGGACGGGATCGACCGAACTGTCTTCAAGGTATCCCTGCCGCAGAGTGCCCAGACCATCCTGCCCGGGGGTTGAGACAAGCGCCGCACCCGAAGCCTCGGTTTCAAGGAACAGGTTGCTACCCATGGCCTCCAACCCCTTGGCGTTGGTGAACCCGGCCATGTTCAATTGCCCGATCAGCTGCGCCTCGGATGTATCCTGAAAATAGGCATAGACCTCACCCGCGGGATTGATCGACAGGCTGCGCGCGTCATCGGGAATGGTGATCTCTGGCTGGACCGGGTAGCCATCCGACGTCACGATCAGCCCGTCGGCCGAGCGTTTCAGCGCCCCGTCGCGGGTATAGGCCGATTGGCCCGAGGGCAGGGTAACCTCAAGATACCCGTTGCCTTCGATTGCCACGTCCAGATCCCCGCCCGTGGCCGATAATGACCCTTGAGACAGGTTTACCGAAATCGCGGCCGGACGCACGCCAAGGCCAAGCTGAACGCCGGTGGGCAGGACCGTGCCATCGGTGGCATTGACGGTGCCGGGCCGGGCCATTTGCTGATAGTGCAGATCGGCGAATTCTGCCCGCCGGGTATTGTAGCCGGTGGTCGACATATTGGCGAGGTTGTTGGAAATCGTCTCAACTCGCATCTGCTGGGCGGCCATGCCCGTTGCCGCTATCTTGAGGGCGCGCATATCATTCTCCTGCGGTTAACTTGTGAAGGCCTTGAGGGCCGTGCGGATACGCTCGTTCTCGGCGTCCAGAAAACTTTGCCCCATCTCGTAGGCCCGTTGAATTTCGACCATGCGTGCGATCTGTCCGATGGGGTCGACATTGGCGCTTTCAAGGAACCCCTGAACGATCCGGGTGTCCAAAACAGGCTCTGTTTCGCCTTGTGTTCGAAACATCACGCCATCTTCGCGGATAAGGTCATGCGCCTCGATAGGCTGCACAAGGCCCAACTGTCCCAAAGGGCGCCCATCCGCGCTCAGCGTACCGTCGCGCGATACCGCAACGTTGTTGGCATCGGGCGGCACGAAAACCGGCGCCCCGCCCGCATCCAGCACGCGAAAGCCATCGTTTGTCACCATCTCGCCCGCCGCCGAGAGGGCGAAGTTCCCCGCCCGGGTCAGGCGCTCACCCTGAGGCGTTTCGATCTGGAAAAACCCCGGACCCTCGATGGCGAAATCAAGGTTCCCACCCGTTGAGGTCAATGCCCCCTGCATCATCGAGGTGTTGCGTACATTGGCCGTGGCCATGGAAAGTGAAGGGCCATCCTTCGTGCGCGTCACATGTTCGGCGAAAATCAACCCTTCTTGCCGGTATCCGGTGGTGGCGGTATTGGCGATATTGTTGGCCACGACCTGCATTTCGCGCAGAAGGCCGGCCTGCCGTGTCAGGGTCGTGTAACCTGTGTTTTCCATCTTACCCTCCGATGATCAGCGGGATCAGCCGGTCTTGGAAAAATCCGACCAGTGTTTGCGTCATGAACCCCATGGTCAGCCAGAACACCGCGACGATCGCCGCCAGTTTCGGCACGAAGGTCAGGGTCAGTTCCTGGATCGAGGTCAGCGCCTGAAACAGGCCCACCGTGACCCCGGCCAGCAAGGCCACCGTCAGGATCGGGAACGAGATGGTCACCGCCACCCAAAGGCCCTGACGCATGGAATCGAAGAAAATCACCTGATTCAGCATGATCAGACCGGCATTCTCAGGATTTCCTGATAGGCCTCGACCACCTTGTTGCGCACCGTCACCGCGGTTTCCACGGCCAGTTCGGTTTGCGCCAAGGCTTGCACAAGGGCATGCGGATCGGCTTCGCCGGTCATCGCCGCCTTTGCGGTGGCTTCGCTTTCCCGCAGGGTGGCGGCGAAATCGCGTGCGACATCGCCAAGCGCCTCCCCGGGCCCGCCCGCGCCGGGCTTTGCCTCGGTCGCGGGGCGGGCGGCTGCATATTTCTGAACAGCGGAGAGAGGTTTGATATCCATTCTGGATCTCCTTTATCTGCGAAGCAGGTCCATCAGGCCCGACGACATTTGCCGTGCCTGCTCGAACATTTTGAGGTTCGCCTCATAGCTGCGCTGCGCCTCGCGCGCGTCAGCGATTTCAATCACCAAGTTCACGTTCGATCCATCGTAGTGTCCGGTCTCATCGGCCATTGGATGCGTTGGGTCATAAACTTGTGTCAGGTCGCTGCGGTCCAGTTGCACGCGCCCGGTTTCCACCCGCCCCGTGCCTTCACCCGCGGTGAACTCGGTGCGGAAGGAAATGGTCTTGCGCCGGTATCCGGGCGTATCGGCATTGGCGATATTCTCGGACAGGTGGCGCAGACGCTGCGCCTGGGCTTTCAATCCGCTGGCCGTGACATCCAACGATTTGGCAAATTCGCTCATTCCGAGGCCTCCTATCGGGTGCTTACGGCGCTACGCAGCACCGTCAGTGAATGCTTGTAGATGGCCAGCGCGCGATCATGCTGCCGCTTGACCTCCACGGCGTTGACCATTTCGGTTTCGAGAGAGACGGAATTGCCGTTCGGATCGGCCTCGGCGCCGGGCCGGATCGCGGGGGAATAGGGTCGGTTGACGCCCGCGCCATGCAAATGCGCCGCGCGTGTGGCCCTTGGGTGAAAATCACCTGTATCAGTCTCTAAATAAGCCTGAAACGGCTTCAAATCCCGCGCGGCATAGCCGGGCGTATCGGCATTGGCCATGTTCTGCGCGATCAGCGCCTGACGAGTCCCCGCGTGGCGGGCCATGGCAGACGACATGCGAAAGATGTCCAGGTTTTCAAACATCGGGGCTTCTCCCTCGATTGGCTTCAATCAAGGCTTAACCGTGATTCCTTTAGAAAGGGTTTGCGGAAAAACTTTTGGAGTTGCCGATGATCCAAGACACCCTGACACCCCCGACCCCCCAGATTGCCCGCCTCAAGGCCGACCGCCCGCTTGGCCGGGTCAGCGCCGTGCAGGGCCATAGCCTTTGTTTGTCTGGCCTTTCGGGGGAGGCGCGGCTTGGCGATCGTGTGCGGATCGACCGCGTGGCAGGCCCGCTTTTCGGCGAGGTGGTGCAACTGGAGGAAGGGCGTACCGTTGTCTTGCCAGATGAGGTGCCGGTGGGCGTGGCGCTGGGCGATTCGGCGCTTTTGCTCGATGCCGCCACGATTTCGCCTGCACCGGGTTGGATTGGCCGGGTGGTCGACCCCCTCGGCAATCCGCTTGATGGGATGCCCTTGGCGTCGGGGCAGGTGCCCTATGCCTTGCGCGCCCATCCCCCGGCCCCGGCGGAACGGCGTGCATTGGGCGCGCGGTTGGAAACCGGCATGGCAGCCTTCAACACGGTTTTGCCGATTGTGCGTGGGCAGCGGCTTGGCCTTTTTGCCGGCTCTGGCGTGGGCAAATCCAGCTTGCTAGGGCACTTGGGCAAGAACATGCAGGCCGATGTTGTGGTCTTCGCGCTGATTGGCGAACGGGGCCGGGAGCTGCGGGAATTCGTCGAAAAGGTGCTTGGCCCCGAGGGTATGCGCCGCGCGATCATCGTTGCGGCCACGTCGGATATGTCGCCGCTGATCCGGCGACGGTGCGCATGGGCGGCGATGGCCGTGGCCGAGTACTTTCGCGATCTGGGCCATCAGGTTTTGTTCCTCGCTGATTCCATCACCCGCTTTGCCGAGGCCCACCGCGAAGTGGCCACCGTTTCGGGGGAACTGCCCGCATTACGTGGATACCCGGCCTCGACCTCTCATATGATCATGTCGCTTTGCGAACGCGCCGGGCCGGGCGCAGGGTCGGCTGGCGATATTACCGCCCTCTTCAGCGTTCTGGTGGCCGGTTCGGATATGGATGAACCTGTTGCCGACATCTTGCGCGGGGTGCTTGATGGGCATGTGGTTCTTGATCGCGCGATTGCCGAGCGGGGCCGCTATCCGGCGGTTGACCTTCTGCGCTCTGTCTCGCGCAGCTTGCCGGATGCAGCGAGTGACGCGGAGAACGACCTGATATCGCAGGCCCGGGCGCGTCTTGGGGCCTATGCGGCGTCTGAAACCATGATACGCGCCGGTCTTTATACAGAAGGGAATGACCCGGATCTGGATACAGCAGTACGCACATGGCCGGAGTTGGACGCCTTTTTGGCTGAAACAGAGCCTCATACGACGGCTGACAGCTTCGCCCGTCTTGGCCTTATTCTGCGCCGTGGGGTGGGTGGACGTGGCCACGCCCGCAACGAGCAGACAGGGCCGGGACAGATGACAAAGGCAAACAGGGTGAACCAACGGGGTCGATAATGTCAGATCCGTTGTGGCAGCTGTTGCAACAGGGTCAGGGCTATGGCTTGTGGGCTTTGGGCCTGCATCTGCGCCACCTGGTCACGCAAGAGATACCTTTCGACCAAGCCGTCCAGCACATCTGAGTCGGCAAGATCAGATAGGCGGGCAATACCAAGCTGGCTGTCGCTACGGTCCTTGAAAACCTCAAGCTGCCTGTCCAGATCAAGTTGTGCAAAACTCTCCGGCAAGCCCAAAGCGACCTCGAAAACCTTGCGCAAGGGGGGTGTCCCCATGATCCGGAACCAGAGGGCATCATCGCTTTCTGGCCGCTCCTGTGCCATTTCACTCAATTCTCGCTCGGCGTTCATGGCCAGCCGAAGACTCTCATCCTGATCGCCGACGGCCACTTCAAATGAGATTTCCCGAAATTTCGCGGTGATCTCGGCCCCAAAGCCCTCGCGCTGAGTCGAAGGGGGGCCGCCATCGCCGAACCCGAAGGTCGCGGCCATCATCTTGTACCGGTCGTCGGCCAGTTTGTTGGCAAGCGAATCCTCGGCTTGAACGCCGCCCTCCAGAACGCGCCGGATCAAAAACCGATTATCCAGATCTTCCTGTAATCCGAAGGCACCCAGCGCAACCCGCAGAAGGCGCCGATCCGAAACCAGTGCTTCGGCGCTGTCTATCTCGCTGATCTTGGCTTCGAAATAGTCCGTGTCACGGCGTATTGTCGGCGATTGCTCGAACGTCGCTGTCTGATTTTCCCGGGTGGCATTCAGGAAGGCCCACCCGCCAAGCCCTGACATGGGTATGATGGGTTGAAAGCTCATTGCATCGTATGCGCCATAAGGCGATCCTCGCGTGGGAGTAGACCGCGCAGCGCTTTCAGGCACTGGTAATATTGATCATGCAACACCGCCTCGGTCGCGCGGGACAGGTAGGTATGGCTGTCGGGGTCGGTGAACACGCGGCTCAACTCCTCGATCCTGCGCAGCAGTTGCAGGCGCGCTTCGTCCGGTGCGGTATCGCCAGACAGGACAAGCTGCACCGCATAACAGACCCTCCGCACCGGCGTCGTGGCTTCTTCGGGGTGGATGGCATCGCGCAGCCGCAGGATGTTGGCTTCCGGCGTCACGATCGACAAGCGCGAGCGCCTGTCGCCATTCTCGATCACCGCCCCGTTGATCAGGACGCGCTCTTTCGGGCTCAGTTTCAGGACAAGGCCGGTCATTTCTCTTGCCCCCCATCGCGCAGCCCCTTGAGGATCGCGGTGTTCACTTCGATCAAGGGCGCTGGGCTGGCTTTTTCGTTCAGGACCTTGCTGCTGTGCAGGCGGGTGAATTCGGCCAGGTAAATGATGCGCGCGCGCAAGGTATCTGGAAGTTGATTGCCCGCATCGGCCGCATCTGTTGCGAGGATGGTCCAGAGGCGCCGATTATCATGAATGGCAGCGGCTAGTTCGGGGAAGCCAGTGGAGCCGTGTCGGGCGGCGGTTTTGAGTGCATGTGTGATCCGTGCGATGGCGTCATATTCCACACCGCGATGGGTGCGGACAGCCTGCGCGTCTTGCCGATAGGCGTTTTGTGCCAAGAGGGTCGCGTTCACGTCGTGTCCTTCCGGGTTTTGTCTGTCAGGTCAGGGCGAAATGGGGCGCCCCGAAGGGGACGCCCCGTGGGCTGTTAGCCTCTGAACAGCGACAAAATGGCTTGCGGGGCCTGGTTGGCGATCGAGAGTGACTGCGTCGCAAGCTGCTGTTG
This sequence comes from Roseovarius bejariae, assembly GCF_009669325.1. Lineage (NCBI taxonomy): Bacteria > Pseudomonadati > Pseudomonadota > Alphaproteobacteria > Rhodobacterales > Roseobacteraceae > Roseovarius > Roseovarius bejariae. The sequence goes on along the minus strand of NZ_SZWE01000001.1, from coordinate 1,753,053 downwards.
CACCTGAAGCGCTTGCAGTCGTGCCGAAGCCTCCTCCATATCCGCATCGACCAGCGACCCGATGCCCGACTTCATCGCATCCATGACCTTGCCGACAAACACGTTCTGGTCCGAGATGCGCTTGGCCGAAGCCCCCAGAGCCGCCGCACCGTCGACGGCGGTCTGGATATGTGTCTCGATATTCGAGATCGAACCATCGGCGGCAGTGGCGCTCGACACGTCGATATCGCTCAGATCGAGATTGGCTTCGAAGTCGACCGAGGCCACCGTGATATTCGCGGCAGTCACCGCGCCCGCGGCATCGCGGTCAAGCGACGACAAGACGGTAATACCGGCGTTGCCAGCACTGTTCAGCAGGTTCGCACCGTTGAACTGCGAGGCCGAGATGATCGAGTTCACCTGGTTGGTCAGTTCCGTGACATCCGCACCGATCTTGGTGTGGTCCACGTTCTCGCCGGTGGCGGCCACCACCTTTTCCTTGATCTGATTGAGCAAGTCCGTGATCTGCTCGGCACCGGCAACAGCCACCGCAACTGTGGACTCGCCCAGCGAAAGCGACTCGGACACCGCATTGAAGCCGCTGACATCCGATTCCATCACCTTGGAAATGGCCCAGATGGCCGAATTGTCCTTTGCGCCGGAAATTTCCTTGCCGGTCGATACCATGTCCTGAGTCTTGGCAAGGTTGGAATTGACCGATTTCAGGGTTTGTAGCGCCACCATCGCGCTGTTGTTCGTCAGAATGCTCGACATAGCATATTCCTTTAACCTTTGGCGCTTTTGCGCCATGTTTCACAATCCCGCCTCAACCTGAGGTCGGGTCAAACAGTCGTTCTGACATTTGCAGCAGGTGGGCATCTGCCCCGTGCCGCGCCAACCGTTTCGGATGCAGGCACAGCATGGGCTTTCTGGTGCTAACGGAATCCTAAAGTGTATCTGCGGTCTGCTCGGTATTTGACTCAAATCGCTCAGGCCCGCTTCTCAACGCTATAGTCCGTCTCCCCCTCGATGGTGGTCTTGGTGCCCTTGGCATCATAGGTTTCAAGGCTGCGGCGGACGCGGCGCAGGGCCGCCATACGCGCGGCCACATGCCGTATCCCCTGAAGCGCGCCATCCAAAAGCGCCTGATTGCGTATAACCTTCGCCTCCACGGCGCCCATCTCGGGGCGTTCGTCTTGGGATAGGGTGTTGAGTGCATCGATCAACCGCTCTTTGGCATCCAGAAGCGTGCCGATGGTTTCAAGATCACCGTCCAGAAGCGCCGTGCGCTCTTGCTCCAAAAGCTCGTCCAGCCGGTTGATCAGGTCTTGTGCATCATTGTGGTTCATTTCGGGACTCCATCATTGCGTTGAAAAAATGTTCTGCCAATCCCAGCCCACCGGCCTTGGCGATCTCGTCGGCCACGGCCTGCCGGTGGAACGAAGCGAACTGATCTTCCCCGACCCCGCCGGAAAACCCATTCCTCTGCACGCCGAACCCGGCGCCTTTCAACATTTCGGCAAGAAAGCTTGCTTCAAGTTTCTGCGCGGCCTTGCGCGCGGCGGATACATCCGCGTTCAAAGGCGGGGCTTTCGGGGGAATCGATAAAAAATCAGTCACTGTTTTACCTCGAATTGTGCATAAGACCCGGTCATTTGATCGCAATACGGTAAAGAACCAGTAACCGATGCCTGTCATTCTCTGCGCCACCTGAGGAAGAAATCCCGGAGTGCAGGATGCTACCCATACAACCCAACCCCGCCCCACAGGAGCCGACCGCAAAGGCAAATGTGCCTCCCAATGCGCCCGAGGCCGGGGATTTTGAAACCTTCCAATCCGTGTTCGGGGAAAGGGCAGCACACCCTCTGCTCCCCGGCAACGACGGGCCCACAGGGACACCGGCCAAGACGGGCAAAGCAGACAAGGACCCGGGGAAGCCCGAGGCGCAAACGCCCCCCCATGACGGTCAGACCGGGGGTGATGAAATGACTTCCGAAGTATATTCCATGACTGCCCCGGACGCTGCGGAGGCCGAATCGCCCGTCGCGAAAACAACGCCAGATACCCCGGGTTCCTTGGGTGACGACACCATTCAGCCAAACACATTCCGGGAGGGCCGGTCCGAGCCTACGCCGCACCGCCCCGGATCAGAGATGCCAAGTGGTCAAGGCCCCGCGCTTCACGTTGTGGCTAAACCGGAAAACCCCGTTTCAACACGCAATACCCCCGTTCTGACACGGGGTGATCCCACACCGGATAAACAGGCAGGGGCCGCGGGCAAGGGGCCGTCAGGTGAAGGGGTGAGGGTAACAGCCCCTATCGCCCCAGCAGAAGTGGCTCTGGAGAATGAAAAACAGAGTCTATTACAGCCTAAGAACGCAAATCGCCACACGGTAGCGGGGCCTTCGCAAGGGCAGGATGGTTCATCGGTAGTGGCAGGCATGGGTCCCCCCAAGATAGCTTTGTCGCAGGTGATACCGCTGGAAGGTAAAGCCGCCACGCCCGCCGGGATCACAGTCCCGGAGGCCCCAATGCCAAAGGTTGCACCCATTGAACCGGCAGGCCCCAAGACGCCGCGGGCGGCGATGGCCAAGGCTGCGCCAAATATGGCGACGCCCAGTGCTGCAAGCACCCAGGGCACGGCACCACAGATCATGCCACAGACCACACCGGCAAGGCCAAGCCCGGAACATGCCGCGCCCAAGGTGTCGGAACTTGCCGAGGCGGCCCTGGATCGGCCGGTTCAGGAGCGGTCCTCGATCTCGGATCGTGGGGTCACGCAGCGCCCCATGATCACACCCCCTTTGGGAAATACGCCGTCAGGCACGCCGCCGTCGTCCTTGGGTTCCCCGATGCTGTCCCTCACGGCGTACCCGGCAGAGGACCACAGGCGCATGATCGACCCTGCGCTTCCCGATATCCGCTTTCACGCCGATGCGGTCCCGCGTGCGGCCATACAGCCATCGCAGGTGCCTCATGCGCCTGACCTGCCACGCCATATCGCGCAACAATTGGCAGAGGCGGTACACCGAAGCGGCGGCGACCGCGGCGTTGACCTTTTGCTGAATCCCGCCGAACTTGGCCGCGTTCGGATCAGCCTTTCGCCCGGTGAAACGGGCCTGACCGTCCAGATTCTTGCCGACAGGCCCGAAACGCTGGATCTTATGCGGCGTCATATCGACCTTCTGGCACAGGATTTTCAAAGCCTTGGTTACGAGGCCACCGATTTCGCATTCGCACAACATCAGGACAGGGCGCAGAGCGGCACCAGCCAAAGCTCGTCACACCCGATGGAAAACCTCGATACCGAGGTACCCGAGATGGCCCAACATCCGACGGCAGCCATCTTGACCGACCGTGTCGATATCAGACTCTGAAAAGGCTAATTTCATGGAAATTTCACCCAATCCCGGCACCACACCGCAGCCCGCAACGCGGCCCGAAACCCAAGGTCAAAGCGGCGAGGCCGTGCTCAGCTCCGACTTTGAAACGTTCCTCAAGATGCTCACCACGCAGATGGAAAATCAGGACCCGCTCAACCCCATGGATTCGGCGGAATTCGCCACCCAACTCGCGACCTTCTCCAGTGTCGAGCAACAGGTCATGACAAACGACCTTCTGACCGACCTGAACAATCAGATCGGCGCGCTTGGGATGGCACAGCTTTCCGGTTGGATCGGGATGGAAGCCCAGGCCGAGATGCCACTGGCCTACGATGGGTCACCTGTCCCCCTGACCCTGCGCACCAGTAGCCTTGCCGACAGCGCACAACTTTTGATCCGGGACAGTAACGGAACCCTCGTGCAGCGCCTCGACGTTCCCGCGCGCGGAGGCACCTTTACATGGGCTGGGCGTGATGCGGGGGGTGCCACCCTTCCCGATGGTGATTATAGCGCCACGGTCGAGTCAATCTCGCAGGGGGACGTGATTGAACGACACCCCGCACAGGTCCACGCGACCATCGTAGAGGCGCGGCAGGACGCCGGGCAAACGCGGTTGGTCATGTCAGGGGGGCAAACCGTTTTGGCCGATGAGATCATCGCCCTGCGCGACCCTGCGGGGTGACGGCGTGGAAAACTTGGGCCTTGTCTCGGGGCAGGGGGGCTGCCATAGCCGTCTGCAACGAGCCCCGATCATCCACGCCGGACCCGAGTTGCCCTTGACCGTATATGCCGACAGCTCCGTCATCGCGGCCCTGACAAGGGACTTGGCGGACAGCGGTCAACTGCCTACCTCGGCGCAATGGCAGCGTCTCTATGGGGGGCGCACGAACCATGTCTGGCGCGTAACCGGCGGGTCAGATGCCGGGCCGGTTGTCGTCAAGCTTTACAAGGACTCGGCGGATAATCCCCTGTTCCCGAACTGCCCCGAGGATGAAGCGCGCGTTCTGCGGGCACTTGAAGGGCAAGGGATGGCTCCGCGCCTTCTTCATTATACCGCAACGCGCCTTGGGCCCTGCCTGATCTACAGTCACCTTGATGGGGGGCCATGGCGGAATGATCCTGCGGCGGCGGCGGTTTTGTTGCGTCGGTTGCACCGAACCACGGCCCTCACAGGGCTCCGTTCGGCCCCTGATGGAAGCAAGGCCATCGAGGCGCAAATCGAGACGATTCTTGCCCGATGTGCCCCATCTGCGCCTGAGATACCCAGGCTTCCGGCACAGCCTGTTGCGCCATCCGGGGCCACCTGCCTGCTGCACGGCGACCCGGTGCCCGGTAACTTGATCGACTGCGGCACAACCCTGCGCCTGATCGATTGGCAGTGCCCCGCCATAGGTGACCCTTGCGAGGACATTGCACTTTTTCTTTCGCCCGCCATGCAGATTGCCTATCGCGGTGCGCCTCTGACCCCTGCCGAGGAGATGACGTTCCTCAAGTCCTACGACCTGCCCGAGATCCTGTCGCGTTATACAAGACTGGCGCCTTGGTACCACGCGCGCAGCTATGCCTATGCCCTATGGCAGTCCGCACAGGGCGAAACCACCGCAATCGCCCGCGCCCAGGCCGAAAGAACAGCCTTTGAAATTGCCCTTGAACGACTCAAGAAAGCATAACTGGCGGTTGTATGCTTATGATTGTGGCAGATTTGCGAGACTCCGCGAATAATTGAATTCAAGCCTCAAATCCGGTTTTTTTCATACATTTCATATGTAATAGTCATGGATGATCCGCTCAGGATTATTTGTACTTTGCACCAGTTTGGAGAGCATTATGAAAAAGATCTCGACTTTCGCCGCTGCTGCCGCCGTTGTTTTGGCTGCTGCCGCACCTGTCACCGCCGAAGAAGCAAAAGTGAATAGCGATCCGTTCGTATCCTCGCAGGGTTCGCTGGCACTGGGTGGTCTGGGCACAACCGGCGCAATCGTTGCAGGCACTGTCGCGACCATCTTCGCCGTGGCCGCCATCGAGTCGAGCGACGACACCTAAGTCGTATCTCGGGAAGAATAGAAAAAGGCGGTCCATTCGGGCCGCCTTTTTTAATGGAAATCGTCAGCGAAGCTGCTGGATAAGCACCATGCCATTCAAGGGGCTGATCCACTGTTGCGCCTGAAGAATACGCCCGGTTGCGGCATCCACCTGGTAGCTATTGGTAAAGCGGGTGCTTTGTGCCTTGCAGGTTTCCTGCACTTTCACCGCGCGGCGGTCCAGTTCCCCGGATTGATACCGCACGGCGCCGCCGGGTGTCACCCGACAGGTGGTTTCAAGCGCTACGGTCTGATTCTCACCGTCCAGATACCGCTGAACACGCTGCACCGTGCCCGCCCTGCGGCTCCGTATCAACGCAAGGGCGGCATCGACATCGGATGACATCAGGTCCTCTCCGAAGCCCCGGGTGGCCGTCACCATACCGTGCTTCAACGTCAGGCTGCGCCGGGCCGAGGTGCCATGCGTCGCATAAGCGCCGTTCACCTCGATTCGGGGCATGATGGCAATGGCTTTGCGCTTGGGCAATGCCACCGCAACAATCGGTTGGTTGGTCGCGTGCAGGGATTTCTGGATCAGCGCCGTAAGTTGCGCCGCATTGGGAAGCGCTGCCTCTTTCTTGGGTGCGAACGCCCCCTTGAGCATCGACAACCCGGCACTGGTTTCACCGTCACCACCGCTGCACCCAGCCAGAACCGCAAGGGCCCCCGCGACAAGCCCGGAAAGAAATCGTTTCGTCATCTCCAGAATTTCCCCCAGGTCTTGGTCATCTCGGGTTCGTGTGTGTCCCGGACCGTTTCGTAAAGGCGGCCGTTCACGCGCAGGCGCGCGCCACCGTCCCGCGAGAGTGAGCGGATAACGGTATTCGTCTTGGTTCGTGTCGGCGTTCCGGTGCCCCAAGACAGCGGGATCGTGATCCGAATGCCCTTGTCGAACGATCCTTCCCCGAAGGTGGCCGACGACACGTCGGTCTTGGTGGCATAGGCCCCGACGCGCCAGCCATTGGCGAATTCGCGGTCCAGTGCAATCGTGGCGCCCCAGTCCCCGGCAAGATACCGGCCCGCATCCACGCGCCCGTGAAAACCGCGCCCGAAATCATAATAGGCCGAGACATGGCCGTTGAACTCGGGGATGGTGCCTGTGGCCGTGTTGCGTGTCCGGGTCTCGAACAACTGGTCAAAATCGCGCGGCACGACATAGTTCACCTCGGCCCCAAGCGCGAGACGGCTATCCACCGGCTTCCACAGAACTTCGGCCGAGGCCCCGGCATACATCTTTTCCAGATAGCCCACGGTGACCCGGCTGTAGAAATCCTTGGCCGGTCGCCCGTAATGCGCCAGCGTCAGGTAATCCAGCGTCGGATCGTCGGTCAGCGAATATTGCGCCACGTTCGACCGCACGCGCGGCAGGTTCGATGGCCCGATCGTGACCTTGTCGAGATCGCCGAACAGCTTGTACGAAACCGAACCCGAGGCGCGCAAACCGCGTCCGATATGGTAATCTCCCTGAAACCGGATGCCGCCGTTGGCCCGCACCGGGTTGTCCGGGTCGAAAACCGAGAAATTCAGGAACGGCCCGATGGTCCAGTCAAACCGCGGATAGGCCTCCCCGACCAAGGCGGGCCGTGGGCCTACCGCGAGCGGGTCATTGAATCCGGCAACCGCCAGAATCTCGGTTGCGGGGGCGTTTTCAAGCCGCTCAAGATCGCTGCGCCGGAAGGTGGTTGAACTCACCGGCATGCCCTTTTCCACCTGCGTGATGGTCAGCACCTCGACCGAGGCGGGCAAGGTCCGGGTCAGAACCCGCGCCGTGCGCCCCACCGCCTGCGCGCGCATGTCATAGCGCGGGTTGCGGATCATCACATGCGCCCGGTGAGGGCCAAGGTCGAAACCATGCAGGCGCAATCCTTCGGTCTCAAGGCTTTGGGCCACGCTGGCCTGTACGGTCGCGGGCCGTTGCGGGTCGGTTGTCCACCCCAGATCGCGCGCGGCGCCCGCTGCGCGTGGTGCGACCGGCACAGGCGCCGTTTCCGCCCCGCCGTTCACGGCGGGCTTGCGCGCGTTCAGGGCCAAGGTGGCATTCACCCCGATCTCGGTACCATGCAGCGCATAAACCCCAAGGTTCAGGGCATCGCTCACCTGGTAATCCACCCCGATGTTCCATGGCATATCATGGTCGGTGATCCCGTCCAGAACCTCGCGGTCATACCCGTCCGAGGAATATTCGAGGCTCAGGTTCATCCGGTCAGTCAGTTGGTAACTCAGACCGGCAAAGGGGGCCACGTCCCCGCGGAACCATCGGTCATAGGTGGGAATACCGCCTTGTCCCAAAAGAGATGTCGAGCGGCTCCCGGTGCTGCCAAAGGCGCCGTAACTGCCTAAGCGGCCCCAGCCCAGACCGGCACTGACCCGCAGGCGCTCGCCAATGGATTTGGTCGCCACGATATACTCACCGCCAAACAGGCCGGTGCCGACGAGATCCTGCAAGCCGATATTCACGGCGGGCATATACTGCCCTTCGTTCACCAGCCGGAAACTCAGGTCGAAACTGCGGTCGTAATAGGTATTGAAGGCCGGACGCCCCGGCCCGGGCACCAGCCCGTAGATCGCCGAATAACGAAACGACGCGCTCAACCTATTGGTGACCTGAAATGTCAGTGTCGTCTTGGTCGCCCCGTCATAGTGATCGACCGTCGTCGAAAGCTGGCCCAAGGGGGCCATCTCGGCGGTCGGCATGTCGATCAGTCCACCGGGCGTGCCGTAGGAATTGGTTAATACGGTTGTCTGGTTTTCAGCGGTTGTGGCCAACGGCCATGTTGTGATCATGGCCGCCGCCATGACTATACTCGATCTATAGATCACCTACACCACTCCACCATTGCGTGTCCCTTGGTGAGACACTAGCGAACCGCCGGAGCGACGACAACGCCACTCTGTCCAATGGCAGAATCCCGCGTAAAGTGTCGCTTTATGGCGACGGCCGGACCATGCTCAACAGCTCTATCCCAGCAAGAAGACCGCCGCCATGGCCGCAGCCCCGGTCACCGCCCCGCCCATGGCCCAGATCGCCGGCCAGACACGGCTTGGACGGGGGGCGGGGGCGACCGGCATGGATTGACGGATCAAGGCATTTTCGACGATTCTAGGGAGGCGAGGCCCATAGCGCGACAAGACGGTCAGTGTCTTGCCAAGGTCGCGGCTCATCGCGCGGGGGCCGATGCTTTTGCGGATATAATCCTCGACCACGGGGCGCGCGACCTGCCAGATGTTGATCTGTGGGTCCAGGCTTCGCGCCACGCCCTCGACCACGACCATGGTCCGCTGCAACAGGATCAACTCGGTCCGGGTTTCCATGCCAAAGCGTTCCGTCACTTCGAACAGGTAGCTCAGCAAACTACCCATCGAGATATGGCTCGCGTCCATGCCGAAAATCGGCTCGCCGACCGCGCGCAACGCGCGGGCGAACTCGTCCACATCCCGGTCTGCGGGCACATAGCCCGCCTCGAAATGAACCTCCGCCACCCGGCGGTAATCACGCTTGATGAACCCATAGAGGATCTCGGCATAAACCCGGCGGGTATACTCGTCGATATGCCCCATGATCCCGAAATCATAGGCGATGATATCGCCGTTCGGGGCCACCTTCAGGTTGCCTTGGTGCATGTCGGCATGAAAATAGCCATCGCGCAGCGCATGGCTCAGGAACAGTTGCAAGACCCGCTCGCCCAAGGCCACCCGGTCATGCCCGCCCGCATCCAGTGCCGCGTTGTCGCCCAAGGGCAAACCATCGGCCCAGCCCATGGTCATCACCCGGCGGCTCGACATGTGCCACTTGATCTCGGGCAGGGCAAACCCGTCATCCTCGCCGGTATTGGCGGCAAATTCACTGGCCGATGAGGCCTCCAGCCGCAAATCCAGCTCGCCCATCACCACGCCTTCGAAATGCGCGATCACATCCGTGGGCCGCAACCGCCGGGACGAGGGCGACAGGAACTCGATCACGTTCGCGGCGAAGTAAAAGGCGTCGATATCCTTGCGAAAGGCCTTCTCGATGCCGGGCCGCAACACCTTGACTGCCACCGCCTCGCCCGTGTCGCGCAACCGCGCCCGATGCACCTGTGCGATCGAGGCGGCGGCGACTGGCGGGCTGAACTCGTCAAACAGGCTGTCCACCTCGGCGCCCAGCTCCTGCGCCACGCTCTCCCGCGCGGCGTCAGTCGAAAACGGCGGCAGCTTGTCCTGCAACACCCGCAACTGCGTGGCCAGATCATCCCCCACCAGATCGGGCCGCGTCGAAAGGATCTGCCCGAACTTGATATAGGCCGGCCCCAAAGCCGTCAGCGCCCGGGTGGCGGGCGGCATACCCGGATCGCCCTTGTATCCCAGCCACTGAAACGGCCACGCCAGGAACCGCATGATGGCCCGCACCTGTGGCGGTGCGTCCATGGCATTCATCACAAGGCCCATCGCGCCCGTGCGCTCAAGCGTGGCGCCGGTGCGGATCAGGCGCAGGATGTTGTGCGGCCCGCGCATCTAAATCTTCCACCCCGAATGCAGCGCGGCAATCCCAAGGCTCAGGTTGCGATACTTCGCATTTTCAAACCCGGCCCCCCGTACCATGCCAAGAAAGGTCTCCTGATCCGGGAACTTGCGGATCGATTCCACCAGGTACTGGTAACTGTCGCGATCCCCGGCAATCACCTGCCCCATGCGCGGGATGATGTGGAAGGAATACAAATCATACGCCCACTGCATCAACTCGTTGGGGATCTGGCTGAACTCCAGCACCATCAACCGCCCGCCGGGCTTCAAAACCCTGTAGGCCTCGGCAAGCGCCTCCTCGGGGCGGGTCACGTTCCTGATCCCGAAGCTGATGGTGTAAACATCGAATGTGTTGTCCTCGAAGGGCAGGGCCATCGCATCGCCCACCACCCAATCAAGGCTCTCGGCCATGGCCTCGGCTTCGGCCCGCTTGCGGCCCTCCACCAGCATCGGCTCGGTCAGGTCCAGCACCGTGGCATGGCCCGCGCCCGCGCGTTTCAGGAACCGGAATGAAATGTCGCCGGTGCCCCCGGCCACGTCCAACAGCCGCTGCCCCGGACGTGGGGCCAGCCAATCCATCATCGCGTCTTTCCAGATGCGGTGAATCCCGAAAGACATGGCATCGTTCATCACGTCATATTTCGACGCGACCGATCCGAAAACGCCGCGCACGCGGCCCGCTTTCTCGCCCTCGGGCACGTCCTGAAATCCGAAATGGGTGGTTTTCTCACTCATGGTCGCACCGGGGCCTTGCCGTTCAACTCTCACGCCCTTCTTATAGGGCGCAAGGCGGGGGTTACAATGCACCCCGTACCACGACAGGACCAAACCATGCCCGAATTGCCCGAGGTTGAGACAGTGCGCCGCGGCCTCGCCCCCGCGATGGAGGGTGCGATGATCGCCAACGCACAGGTGAATCGCCCCGATCTGCGCTGGCCTTTCCCCGAAAACATGGCCGCACGGCTGACGGGGCAGACCGTGCAAACCCTGCGCCGCCGCTCGAAATACATCCTTGCCGATCTCTCCAGCGGGGAAACCCTGCTGATTCACCTCGGCATGTCGGGTCGGATGACAGTATCCGGCGATCCGCTGGGCCGCTTCCACCATGACCACCCCGCACCGGAAAAACACGATCATGTCGTGCTGGATATGTCGAACGGCGCGCGCATCACCTTCAATGATCCGCGTCGTTTCGGCGCAATGGACCTGATCGAGACTGCACACGCCGAAACCCACCCGCTTTTGGCGAAACTCGGCCCCGAACCGCTGGGCAATGCCTTTGATGGCCCCACCCTCGCCGAGGCCCTGAAAACCCGCAACACGCCGATCAAATCCGCACTGCTGGATCAGCGAATCGTCGCGGGGCTGGGCAACATCTACGTCTGCGAAACCCTGTTCCGGGCCGGGATTTCGCCCAAACGCCGGGCAAAAAACCTCTCGGGCCACCGCGCCGCCGCCCTCGTGCCCATTATCCGCGATGTGCTCACCGATGCGATCACCGCGGGCGGCTCCTCGCTCAAGGATTTTCGTCAGGCAGACGGCGAACTTGGCTATTTTCAACACGCTTTCGACGTCTACGACCGCGAGGGCCACCCCTGCCGCAAACCGGGTTGCACGGGCACCGTAACGCGCATCGTGCAATCGGGCCGTTCCAGCTTCTATTGCCCGTCATGCCAAAGATAAGGTTGAACACCCGGCCAACAGTGGTAAGGAATCCATTCTGACTGAAACAAGCGAAAGCAGATTTCATGGCCTATGAGACGATCATCGTCGAAATAGAAGACCACGTCGCCCTCATCAAACTCAACCGCCCCGATGCCCTCAATGCCCTCAACGACCAGTTGATGAGCGAGCTGTGCAAGGCGTTGAAAGAGGCGCAGGCAAACGAAAAGGTGCGCTGCATCATCCTCACCGGCTCTGACAAGGCTTTTGCCGCGGGCGCCGACATCAAGATGATGAGCGGCAAGGGATTCGTCGATGTCTTCACCGAAGACCTCTTCGGCCCTGAAAGCGAGGCCATCATGGGCATTCGCAAGCCGATCATCGGCGCCGTGTCCGGCTATGCGCTGGGCGGGGGCTGCGAATTGGCGATGATGTGCGATTTCATCATCGCCTCGGATACGGCCAAGTTCGGCCAGCCCGAGATCAACCTTGGCGTCATGGCCGGTTTGGGTGGCTCACAACGCCTGACGCGCTTCATCGGCAAGTCCAAGGCGATGGACATGAACCTCACCGGCCGTTTCATGGACGCCGAAGAGGCCGAGCGTTCGGGCCTGGTCTCCCGCGTCGTGCCCGTCAAGAAGCTGTTGGAAGAGGCCCGCAACGCGGCCGAAAAGATCGCCGAGAAATCCATGGTCACCACCATGGCGGTGAAAGAGGCCGTGAACCGCTCGTACGAAACCACCCTGCGCGAAGGGCTTTTGTTCGAACGCCGCGTCTTCCATTCCCTCTTCGCGACCGAGGACCAATCCGAAGGCATGGCCGCCTTCGTCGAAAAACGCGAGCCCCAGTTCCGCGACAAGTAAGCGGGACACGGGTTTCGAACATTCGAAAGGCGCGGGCGCAGGTCCGCGCCTTTTGCTTTTGGGTCGAATATTCAATCCGGCCCGCCCCTTGCCTCCCCTCCGGTGAACGCGCACTCTGCATCAAAGCAATGAGTTCGGAGTCCATGGAATGCGCCTGTTTACCCACGAAGCCCGCCAACACAGCGATGAAACCCGCCGCGTCTATGCCGCCTACGAGGTCGCCCATACCCTGGCCGATTTCATCGCGGCGATTTCCTTCCTGATCGGCTCCATTCTCTTTCTTTGGCCCGTGTACGAGGTGCAGGCCGTCTGGCTTTTCATCCTCGGGTCGGTGTTTTTCTGCCTCAAGCCAAGCCTGCGACTGGCCCGCGAGGTGCAGCTTTGGCGCATGGGAAATCTCGATACACTGGCCGACCGCGCCCGGGAATGAACGGTGGGGTAAAACGTACGAAACGCGCGTACGTTTCGTACGTTTCACCCCGCGCGCCCTGTTAACTCTGGCGGGTGCGGTGAAAAATACCGACGCGATACCGACGTTTTGCCGACGCTATGCAGATCTGGGTTTTTGTTGTTTACCAAAGGGTTAGGCGTGATTCGTACGCTCGGGGCAGGGGGCGTTGCCCGCGCTTGGCCTGCGGCCAACTCACTCCATGAGTATTTCGGGCCGGAAGAAACGGATTTGGCTTGGGGTTTTCCCGGTCATTCATATGGGCTAAACGCCCCGGGAACCCTTGTTTATCCGTGGATGAAAGCCGATGAAATTCACCCTGTCGTGGCTGAAAGACCATCTTGAAACCAAGGCCAGCGTGGCCGAGATCGCCGAGGCCCTGACCGATCTGGGCCTTGAGGTGGAAGAGATTTCCAACCCCGCCGAGCGGCTCTCGGACTTTACCATCGGCAAGGTGGTCTCCGCCGAGAAGCACCCCGATGCCGACAAGCTGAAGGTCTGTCAGGTGGAAACCGACGAGGGCCAGACACAGATCATTTGCGGGGCACCTAATGCGCGCGAAGGCATCACCGTGGTGGTGGCCAAGCCGGGGGTCTATGTGCCTGGAATCGATACAACAATTGGCGTCGGCAAGATCCGTGGCATCGAAAGTTACGGGATGATGGCATCCGAGCGCGAGATGGAATTGTCCGACGAACATGACGGCATTATCGAGCTGCCCTCGGGCGAGGTGGGCGAGAGATTTACCGATTGGCTGGCGGCGAACGACCCGGCCAAGGTGGACCCGGTGATCGACATCGCCATCACGCCGAACCGCCCCGATGCGCTGGGCGTGCGCGGGATTGCGCTTGATTTGGCGGCACGTGGGCTTGGCACGATGAAACCCGCACCCGAGGCGCAGGTCGAGGGGCAATTCCCCTGTCCGATCAGTGTGACGATTGACGAGGACACCCGCGAGGGTGGCTGTGAGGTCTTCGCCGGGCGCTTGATCCGTGGCATCAAGAACGGGCCTTCCCCCGAATGGCTACAGGACCGTTTGCGCGCCATTGGCCTGCGGCCAATCTCGGCCCTTGTGGACGTGACCAATTTCTTCACCTTCGACCGCAACCGCCCCCTGCACGTTTTCGACGCCGACAAGGTGCAAGGCAACCTGCGGGTACACCGTGCCAAGGGTGGCGAAACCCTTATGGGCTTGGACGAAAAGGAATATTCCTTCGGCCCCGGGCAGGTGGTGATTTCCGATGATACCGGGGTCGAAAGCATCGGTGGGATCATGGGGGGCCTCTCCACGGGCTGTACCGAAGAGACCACCAATGTCTTTCTTGAGGCCGCCGTTTGGGATCATATCCAGATCGCGACTACGGGCCGCGCGCTCAAGATCAATTCCGACGCGCGGTATCGCAACGAACGCGGTATCGACCCGGGCTTCAACATGGAGGCGATCGAACTGGCCACCCAGATGATCCTTGACCTGTGCGGTGGGGAACCGTCGGAAGTGGTTGTCGCGGGTGAGGTGCCGGATGTCAGCCGTGCCTACCGGCTTGATCCCGCGCGGGTGCAATCGCTTGTCGGCATGGACATTCCCGAGGCCGAACAGCGCCAGACCCTGACGGCCCTTGGCTTCCGTCTCGATGGCGACATGGCCCATGTGCCAAGCTGGCGCCCCGACGTGATGGGCGAGGCCGACCTGGTGGAAGAGGTGGCGCGGATCGCCTCCCTGACCAAGCTGGAGGGAAAGCCGCTTCCGCGTGCGCAGGTCGGGGTGCCGAAACCGATCCTGAGCCCGATGCAACGTCGCGAACAGGCCGCACGCCGCACAACGGCGGCTTTGGGTTATAATGAATGCGTCACCTACAGCTTTATCGACCGCGAAAGCGCGGCACGTTTTGGCGGTGGCGAAGATGCCACCATGCTGGCCAACCCGATCAGCTCGGAAATGAGCCACCTACGCCCTGCCTTGCTTCCCGGGTTGTTGCAGGCGGCGGCGCGCAATCAGGCGCGCGGTCAGATGGATTTGGCGCTTTTCGAGGTCGGCAATGCCTTTCACGGGGGGGAACCGACCGAGCAGCATTTGCTTGTGAGCGGTCTGCTTGTTGGGCGCACCGGGCCAAAGGATGTGCATGGTGCCTCGCGGCCCGTGGACCTCTACGATGCCAAGGCGGATGCCGAGGCGGTGCTGTCGGCCATGGGGGCCCCCACCAAGGTGCAGATCCTGCGCGGGGCAAGCGAATGGTGGCACCCGGGGCGGCATGGTAAAATCTGCCTTGGCCCCAAGAAGGTGCTGGGCATTTTCGGCGAATTGCACCCCCGGGTGCTGGAGCAAATGGATGTCAAAGGCCCTGCCGTGGCCTTCACGCTGTTCCCCGCCGAAATCCCCCTGCCGCGCAAGAAGGCCGCGTCGCGCGGGGCGATGACCGTGAGCGATTTGCAGGCGGTTGAGCGTGATTTTGCCTTCGTCGTGGATGCCGAGGTCGAGGCGTTGTCGCTGGTCAATGCCGCCGCTGGTGCTGATAAGGCGCTGATCGAAGATGTCCGCGTGTTCGATGAGTTCATCGGTGGGTCGCTTGGTGAAGGCAAGAAATCCCTCGCGGTCACGGTTCGCCTGCAACCTACGGACAAGACCCTGAAAGAAGCCGATATCGAGGCGGTCTCGAAGAAGATCGTCGAGAAGGTGGAAAAGGCCACGGGTGGCACCCTGCGGGGATGATCCTTATTGCGGCGGTGGCATCACGCTGAGCATGTCACCGCCGCTCCATACGACGGCCTCGTAACACAGTTGCGCGCCAGCCCCGCCGCACCATCCGCCATCTCGTGCCACCAACAGAACCGGGCGCTTGTCCCATCGGATCATGTGCCAGCCCTCGGCTTGAAATTGCCAGCTTTGGTCACCGACCACGGCGTGCAGCATGCACCCGCCGCTTCCACAATACATCGATGCGGCGGAACTACAGGAAAACTGGCTTTCATCCACCAGGGTATCGGCCTTGCCATCGCCCGTCAGGTCGACCTCGGTAATGGCCATACCGGGCGCGAATTCGCCCTTCTCGAAACTGGCACAGGTTTCTTCGGCGGCTTGCAGGATTTGCGATACCGGATCGGCGCCAAGGGCGGGGCCGGAAAACAGGCCAAGTGCGAGAATACCGGCTATCATGTTGTGCATTCGCATGGCGTGATCGTCCTTGATGAGGCGGCTTTGATTGTGTGGCCTACGGTAGCACCCCCCGAACGCAACCCAAAGCCCTTGCAACGGGTGACGTCGCGAGACAAGCACGCTATGTACGCCATGATGCGATGCAATTGACCGGAGGACCACATGACCCTGTCCATTTACCTTTCTGGTGAAATCCACACCGACTGGCGCGAACAGATCACCGAAGGGGCCAAGGGCCTTGATGTGACCTTCAACAGCCCGGTAACCGACCACGCTGCCAGCGACGATTGTGGCGTGGAGATTCTTGGGGCGGAAGACGACAAATATTGGCACGATCACAAGGGGGCCATGGTCAATGCCATCCGCACCCGCAAGGGGATTGCCGATGCCGATATCGTGGTGGTCCGCTTTGGCGAGAAGTACAAGCAATGGAATGCCGCCTTTGACGCGGGCTATGCCGCGGCACTTGGCAAGTCGCTGATCATCCTGCAACAGCCCGAGCATGACCATGCCTTGAAGGAGGTCGACGCCGCCGCCCTTGCCGTGGCGCGTGATCCCGCGCAGGTCGTGCAGATCCTGCGCTATGTTCTTGATGGCAGCCTTCCGGCCTAAGGCTGCGCAGAGGGGAAATCCTTGACAAAAAAACCCTAGAGGGCACGCTTTGCGCGATGTATTCGCGAATCTGGTATGTGGTGGCACAGGGCCGCTGCACTGTAAATTCTGGGGACTTTCATGGACACAATTATGGATTCAATGGGTGCCTATGCACCCCTCGTAATGAACGCGGTCAAGGCGCTTGTCGTCCTGATCATCGGCTGGATGGTGGCCGGGATCGTCAGCGGGCTTATTCGCCGCAAGGTCAACGCAAACCCGAGAATCGACGACACGCTTGGAAATTTTATAGCGTCGATCGTGAAATGGGCCATTCTGCTCATGGTGCTGGTCGCGGTACTGGGCATTTTCGGAATCGAAGCCACCTCGCTGGTCGCGGTTCTGGGCGCGGCGACGCTGGCGATTGGTCTGGCGCTGCAAGGCACGCTTAGCGATCTGGCGGCAGGCTTTATGCTCATCCTGTTCCGGCCCTACAAACTGGGCCAATATGTCGATATCGGTGGCACGGCGGGCACGGTCAAAGATCTCAACCTCTTCATCACCGAATTGGTGACGCCCGACAATGTGCAGATCATTGTGCCGAATGGTCAGGCATGGGGTTCGATCATCACGAACTTTTCGCACCACGACACGCGGCGCGTGGATATGACCTTTGGCATCGACTATGGCGATGACGCCGACAAGGCCATGGGGATCATCCTTGATCTGGCCAAGGCCGACGCCCGCGTGCACGACGATCCGGCCCCATGGGTGCGTGTCACCAACCTTGGCGACAGCAGCGTCGATTTGACCGCGCGCATCTGGTGTGATGCCGCCGATTACTGGGACGTGAAGTTCGAGATGACCAAGGCCGTCAAGGAAGCCTTCGACAAATCGGGCGTTTCGATCCCCTATCCCCATTCGGTGGAAATTCAGAAAGCAGGTTAAGCCTACGTATCGGCACCGGCGGTTACGATACAGAAGGCGGCCCGGCGCATCACGCGCCGGGCCGTTTGCCGTTCACCGGCTTGCACGGCGGCCCGCTACGCCCCATATCTTCGCGAAGGATTTACAGGGCCGGACCATGACATTTCGAGACAAGATAGGCGCGGTCGTCGATCGGCGCGCGGTGCAGAATTTCATCCTCGGCGTGATATTGTTCAACGCCGCGATTCTGGGGTTGGAAACCTCAAAACCGGCGATGGACCTAGCCGGGGCAATAATCGTCACACTCGACAAGATTTGCCTCGCGATCTTCGTGGTCGAGATTGCTGCAAAACTGACGGCACGCGGTTTCGGCTTTTTCAAACGCGGCTGGAATATCTTTGATTTCGTGATTGTCGGCATCTCGCTGATACCTGCGGCACAGGGGCTTTCCGTTCTTCGCGCGCTGCGTATCCTGCGTTTGCTCAGGGTGCTGTCGGTCACGCCCTCCCTGCGTCGTGTGGTTGAAGGGTTGATGAGCGCGCTGCCCGGTATGGGCTCGGTCTTTTTGCTGACGGGGCTGATTTTCTACATCGCCGCCGTGATGGCGACCAAACTCTTTGGCGCGTCCTTTCCTGAATGGTTCGGAACGCTCGGGCGCTCGGGTTATTCTCTCTTTCAGATCATGACGCTTGAATCATGGTCCATGGGGATCGTGCGCCCGGTGATGGAGGTCTATCCCTACGCTTGGGTCTTCTTCGTACCCTTCATTCTGGTCACGACCTTTGCCGTGGTGAACCTTGTCGTCGGTCTGATCGTGAATTCGATGCAAGACGCCCACCACGAGGAAGACGTTGAGAAAACCGACAGCTACAGGGATGAGGTCATGGCCCGGCTCGACCGGATCGAAGCGGCAATCAAGACTCGGGATTAGAGAAATCGGATCTACCGCGAACGGGTCAGTTCAAGGAACACATCCTGCAAATCGGCTTGTTCGGTTTTCACGTCACGAATACGGATACCCGCACCGCGCACCGCCTCCAATACCTGTTCGGCCGAGGTTTCGCGCGATTGATAGCTAAGCGCCAGCGAGCCATCGGGCCGGGTTTCCACCTCGACCCCCGGTGCTTTGGGCAGCGTCTTGGGGGTCTCATCGGGCTGGATCACCATGCATTTGCCGTCCAGACGGCTGAGCAGGTTCACGGTGCTGTCCCGCGCCACCAGATCGCCTTGGTTGATAATCGCGATCTCGTCACACATCTCCTCGGCTTCTTCGAGGTAATGGGTGGTCAGGATCACGGTCATGCCCTCGCGGTTCAACCGGCGCACGTTTTCCCACAACATCTGGCGCAACTCGATATCCACGCCCGCCGTCGGTTCATCCAGCACCAGAACATGTGGCGTATGCACAAGCGCCTTGGCCAGCAACAGCCGCCGCCGCATGCCGCCCGAAAGCGTCCGGGCATAGGCCTCAGCCTTGTCCTCTAGCCCGACGAGGCGCAAAATCTCGTCGCTGTGCCGCTGGCTTTTCGGCACGCCGTAAAGCCCCGCCTGCACTTCCAATGCCCCGCGCGGGGTAAAGAAGGGATCAAGGTTCAATTCCTGTGGCATCACCCCGATCGAGGCGCGGCTCTGGCGCGGGTTAACATCCTGATCAAAGCCCCAGATCGTCACTTGCCCGGCAGTTTTCACCACCAACCCCGCGAGGATATTGATCAAGGTCGACTTGCCCGCGCCATTCGGCCCGAGCAGCCCGAAAACCGACCCTTGCGGGATATCCAGATCAACGCCTTTCAGCGCCTCCTTGTCCGGTGCGCCCTTGCTTGCGGCATAGGTCTTGCGCAAGCCGCGTATTTCGATGGCGTTCTGGCCCATGGTCCCCTTGCCCCTGCCTTTCGGATCGCTCATATTCGGACCTAGTTGAAAGATCGGCAAAAGGAAACGCCCCGATGGTAACAAAGGCTCCGGAAAGCAAGCTAGTAGACAGCTATCGCGTCGCCTGCGACGGTGGCGAAGGGGCATTGGGCCATCCGCGCGTCTGGCTGCAAATCCCGCATGAGCACGGCTGGGTCGAATGCCCCTATTGCGATTGCAAATACATCCATCGTGACTTCGAGGGTAAAGTCAGCGGGAGCTGACCTGCGCCAGTCGCGCGAATTTTTGATATTTCTGGTCTGATCGGGAGGCGGTCCATGTCTTTTGGGAAAGGGTGCCACCTGCATCTGATTGATGGTTCGGCGTTCATTTTCCGCGCCTATCATGCGCTGCCGCCCCTCACCCGGAAGTCCGATGGTCTGCCCATCGGGGCGGTCGCGGGCTTTTGCAACATGTTGCAGCGCTATATCGACGGCAACAGCACCGGCAACGATGCCCCCACCCATATCGCGGTGATCTTCGACAAGGGCAGCCACACTTTCCGCAACGATCTTTATGATCAATACAAGGCCAACCGGGATGAGATGCCCGAGGACCTGCGCCCCCAGATTCCGCTGACCCGCCGCGCGACCGAGGCGTTCAACATCGCCTGCAAGGAAATCGAAGGGTTTGAGGCCGACGACATCATCGCCACCCTGTCCTGTCAGGCGCGCGAGGCCGGAGGACGCGTGACCATCGTATCCTCGGATAAGGACCTCATGCAGCTTGTCGGCGACGGCGTGGAGATGTTCGACGCCATGAAAAACCGCCGCATCGACGTGGAAGGTGTGGAAGAGAAATTCGGCGTGATGCCCGACAAGGTCGTCGATGTACAGGCCCTCGCCGGGGACAGTGTCGATAACGTGCCCGGTGCGCCGGGGATCGGGATCAAGACCGCCGCGCTTCTGATCAATGAGTACGGCAGCCTTGAAGACCTGCTCGACCGGGCCGAGGAAATCAAGCAACCCAAACGCCGCGAGACCCTGATCGAGAAACGCGAGCAGATCGAACTGTCCAAGAAGCTGGTGCAGCTTGATTGCGACACCCCGCTTGATTTCACGCTGGACGATCTGGACCTGCGCGACCCTGATCCTGACACTCTTCTGGGGTTCCTCGCGGAAATGGAATTCCGCACGCTTTCGAAACGCATCGCCGAAACCCTCGGGGCCGAAGCGCCGGTCATTCCCGATACCAACCCCGCCGGGGCAGACCCGGTCGAGGAAGCCCCTGATTGGCCCGCCATCGACCCCGAAAAATACGAGCGTGTCTCGGACATGAAGGCCCTTGAGGCGTGGATTGAGCGCATCAAGGCGCGCGGTTATGTGGCTGTCGATACAGAGACCACTTCGCTCAATGAAATGCAGGCGCTTTTGGTGGGTATCTCGCTCAGCGTGGAACCTGGGCAGGCCTGTTACATCCCGCTCGGGCACCGCGACGGGGCAACGGATGACTTGTTCAACACCGATGCTCTGGCGGACGGGCAATTGCCGATGGAGGAGGCCCTCAAGGCGCTGAAACCGGTGCTTGAGGATGATGCCATCCTCAAGATCGGGCAGAACATGAAATACGATGCCAAGATCTTTGCCCGCCACGACATCGAGGTCACGCCGATCGACGATACCATGCTCATGTCCTATGCCCTGAATTCGGGCATCCATGGGCATGGGATGGATACCCTTTCCGAGCGTTACCTCAGCCACACACCCATTCCGATCAAGGAGCTTCTGGGCACCGGCAAATCCGCCATCACCTTTGATCGCGTGCCGATTGACGACGCGGTCAAATACGCCGCCGAAGATGCCGACATCACCCTGCGCCTCTGGATGAGCTTCAAACCGCAATTGCATCAAGAAAAGGTCACCACGGTCTACGAGACCCTCGAACGCCCGCTGGTGCCGGTCCTTGCCCGGATGGAGCGCAACGGCATCAAGGTGGATCGCGAAACCCTCTCGCACATGTCCGGCAAGTTCGCCCAGAAGATGGCCGAGCTGGAAGAGGCGATTCACGAACTGGCAGGCCGCAAGTTCAACGTCGGCTCGCCCAAGCAACTGGGTGAAATCCTGTTCGACGAGATGGGCCTTGAAGGCGGCAAGAAGGGCAAGACCGGGGCCTATGCCACCGGGGCCGATGTCTTGGAGGATTTGGCCACCGAACACGACCTGCCCGCGCGGGTGCTGGATTGGCGAGCACTGTCGAAACTGAAATCCACCTATACCGACGCACTTCAGGATCATATCGACCCCGATACGGGCCGCGTGCATACATCCTATGTGCAGACCGGGGCCAGCACTGGCCGTTTGGCCTCAACCGACCCGAACCTGCAAAACATCCCCGTCCGCTCCGAGGAAGGTCGCCGCATCCGCGAGGCTTTCGTCGCGGAGAAGGGCAACCGCCTTGTCAGCCTTGACTATTCACAGATCGAATTGCGCATTCTGGCCCATGTGGCGGACCTGCCCGCTATGAAGCAAGCGTTCCGCGAGGGCCAAGACATCCACGCGATGACTGCCTCTGAAATGTTCGACGTGCCGATGGACGAAATGACCCCGGATATCCGCCGACAGGCCAAGGCCATCAACTTCGGTGTGATCTACGGCATCTCCGGCTTTGGTCTTGCCCGCAACCTGCGTATTCCTCGCAAAGACGCGCAGGGTTTCATCGACCGCTATTTCGAGCGCTTCCCCGGCATCAAGGCCTATATGGACGACACCGTGGGGTTCGCCAAGGAACACGGCTTTGTCCAAACCCTCTTTGGCCGCAAAATCCACACGCCCGAGATCACGGCGAAAGGCCCGCGCGCGGGCTTTGCCAAGCGCGCGGCGATCAACGCGCCCATCCAAGGCACCGCCGCCGATGTCATTCGCCGTGCCATGATCCGCATGCCCGAGGCCATCGAGGGCCAGCCCGCCAAGATGCTTTTGCAGGTGCATGACGAATTGATTTTCGAGGTCTCCGAGGACGGAGTCGATAAACTGATCGACACCGCCCGCGAAGTGATGGAAGCCGCTGCAAGTCCGGCGGTCAAGATCGACGTGCCGCTTGTGGTGGACGCAGGCAAGGGCGACAACTGGGCCGAGGCCCATTAAGGCTCAGAGCGGCGCCCCCTCGAAGGCCCGAAGCGTCACGCCATCCGCCTCAAGGGCGCGGCGCGTGGCCTGCGCGATCTGCACCGCCTCGGCAGTATCCCCGTGCAAACAGATCGTGTCGATCCGCGTCGGGATGTGCTTGCCACTTTCGGTGATGATCGCCCCGGCGCTGACCATATCCACCATGCGCTTTGCCGCCACTTCGGCGTTATGGATCACCGCCCCCGGCTGGCTACGGTCAACAAGGGTGGCGTCATCGTTATAGGCGCGGTCGGCAAAAATTTCGCAGGCGGCCTTGCAGCCAAGTTCGGTTGCCGCCGCTTGCTGTGCCGTGCCCGCCAGAACCATGATGATGATCTCCGGATCGACCGACAGGGCCGCCTCATAACACGCCCGCGCCATGGCCTTGTCTTCCGAGGCCATGTTCGCCAAGGCGCCATGCAACTTCAGGTGCCGCACCTGTGCGCCCTGCGCTTGTGCCATCCCTCGCGCCGCGCCCAGTTGATAGCGAACCAGATTGCCCAGACTGTCCAGCGGCACATGCATCCGGCGCCGTCCGAACCCCTGCAAATCCGGAAAGCCCGGATGCGCGCCGATCCCGACGTTATTGGCCTTGGCGGCCCGCATCGTCGTAGCCATCACATCCCAATCGCCCGCGTGCATGCCGCAGGCGATGTTGGCCGAAGTCACCACTTCAAGCAGGGCAGGGTCGTCCCCCATGGTCCATGCGCCAAAGCTTTCGCCCATGTCTGCGTTCAGGTCGACAGTGCGGGTCATGATCCCTCCTTCAGGTGTCTTGGCCAGCGGTCACACCGCTGATCAGTTGATAGGCCAGCAAATCGCGTATGTCGTGCGGATTACGCACCAAGGGCTGGCGTTGTGCGCGAAGCGTGTCGCGGTGCTTGCGCGCGCGGGCCTCGGCCTCGACGGATTCGTCAAGTGTGACAAAGCGAAATCGTAGGCTTGCCCCCGGCGGGGCCTGGACCACGCGGGGCAGGTCACAGGGCAGCACCGTGCAAAGGCGGGGGTAGCCGCCCGTCGTCTGGCATTCGCTCAGCAGGACAAAGGGCGTGCCATCCCCGGTGATCTGGATATCGCCGGGCACCACGACTTCGGACAGCACGCTCAACCCAGCATCGCTGTGAAACCCCTCGGCCCCGGTCAGGCGGACGCCCATGCGGCTCCCCCGGGTGTCGCGGTGAAACTCGGCGGCCTCGAACCGTTCAATCTGCTCGGGTCCGAAGAAATCGGTTTGCAGGCTGGGCACGACGCGCACCTCGCCTCCGTCAAAGCGTGTATCCACACTCAGACACTGACCTGTGCCATGGCCCGCGTCCTTGCCCACGGGCAGGGCATCCCCTTCGGCCACGGCACGGCCCAAACCCGCCGCCAGATGCACCGCCCGCGCGTTGAGGGCTTCCGCCGTCGCAATCCCGCCACCGACATGCAGATAGCCATAGCTGCCCGCCTCGACCCCGCCAATGATCAGTCGCGCGCCCTGTGGTAGGTCATGGCTGGCGTTCCACGCGATACGCTGCCCGTCAATGGCCGCGCGCATGGGCGCCCCGGTCAGGGCGATGCGCATGTCCTCGCCGGCCTCGAACTCCCCGCCCATGCCTGCCATCTCAAGCGCGGCAAGGCTGCTGTCTTGTGCCAAAAGCGCCGCCCCCTCGGCGAGGGCCAGCCGATCCACCGCACC
The DNA here is from genome assembly GCF_009669325.1 of Roseovarius bejariae. Taxonomy (NCBI): domain Bacteria; kingdom Pseudomonadati; phylum Pseudomonadota; class Alphaproteobacteria; order Rhodobacterales; family Roseobacteraceae; genus Roseovarius; species Roseovarius bejariae. The sequence continues at coordinate 1,728,775 of NZ_SZWE01000001.1, read as the reverse complement.
ACCGCGCGACAGGCCGAACCCAAGGTATCCGGGCCGCCCCATGTCCTGCACGGTCACGCCGGGGCCGGCACGATGGACGATAAGGGCGCGGGTCATGTCAGAGCCTCGCAGGTCGCGCCGCCATCGGGGCCACCCTTGCGCATGTTGTGCAGGTGCTCGGCGTCGGTTTCGGCGAAAATCACCTCGTCCCCCGGTCGCAGGACAAAGGGTGTCTCGCTCTCGGGGCGAAACAGGCGAAATCCGGTTTGCCCCACATGCCGCCAGCCCGTGGGCGTACTGACCGAGAACAGCACCAATTGCCGGATCGCCACGGTCAAAGCGCCTTCCGGTACGCGCTCGGTGAGTTCGGTCTGCCGAGGGATGTTCCAAGCCTCGTCCAACTCGCCCAGATAGGGCTGTCCGGCGGCAAAACCGATGGTCTGCACCCTGACCTGTGTTGAGGATAGCGAGGCCACGGCTTCTTCTGCCGTCATCCCCGCCGCCTGCGCAGCTTCCTCAAGCTGTGGGGCCAAATCGGTGCCATAGACCGTGGGAATGCGCCATAATTTCCGGCCTTCTGGAAGGGCGGCCTCATACCAATCCAGACTATCGCACAGCCGCTCCAACTGCGCTCGCAACGCCTCATGCGACAGGTACAGTGGATCGAACCGCACATAGGCCGACACCAGAGAGGTCGAACATTCCTCGATCCCGTCCCATGCCTTGGCCTCCATGGCCGCACGGAAGGCAAGCGCCGCGCGATTGGCCGGCTCGCTCAAACGCTCCCCGAAACTGACCAGCATCCCGTCCACACCCACGGTGCGGATGCGGGGCCAGTTCTTGGGCATATCTGTTTTGGCAGGCGCCATCGGCTTGCTGTCCTACGGTTTAGAGTTTGTCAGTCAGACCTACTGCAAGGCCCCGGGCAGATACAGAGCGATTTGCGGAAAGGCGATCAGGGCTGCCGCCATCAACAGCATGGCCACCACATACGGGATCGCGCCCAGCATGACATCGCTCATGGTTCCCGATTGCCGCGCACCCTGCACCACGTAAAGGTTCAGGCCCACGGGCGGTGTGATCAGCGCCATCTCGATCAGCACGATCATCAGTATACCGAACCAGATCGGGTCATAGCCCATCTCGACCACTAAGGGCACGATGATTGGGATCGTCACCACCATGAGTGACAGCGTCTCGATGAAGAACCCCAGTACGATATAGATGCCCACGATCACGAAAATCGTCATCAGCGGCGTCAGGCCGAGGCCGTCAAGGAATTGCCGCAACTCGTTGCCCAAGCCCGCCGAGGCCAGTGTGAAGTTCAGGAACGAGGCCCCCAGCACCACCAGCATGATCATCGAGGTGATCTTCACCGTGCCAAGGATGCTTTCGTAAAACATCGTGACGGATACACCCCCGAACACCGCCGCGATCGCCACGGCCCCGGCCACGCCCACGGCGGCGGCTTCGGTCGGGGTGGCCCAGCCTTTGTAGATCGTCCCGATGATGACGGTGAACAGCAGGATGATCGGGATCAGGTGCACAAGCGCGCGCAGCATCTCGGCCAGTGGGAACGTCCGCCGCTCCCCGCCCAGTTCCGGGCGGATGACGCAAATCAGCGCCGTAATCACGATAAAGGCCACGGCAAGCCCGACCCCCGGCACAAGTCCCGCCAAGAAAAGCTGCGGGATCGAGGTTTGCGTGAGGAACCCGTAGACGATCAGGTTGATCGACGGCGGGATCATGATGCCAAGCGTCCCCCCGGCCGCGATCGCCCCGGAAAACAACTTGGGATCATAGCCCAGTTTCTCGGCCTGCGGCATGGCCACCGTGGCTACCGTCGCCGCCGTGGCGACCGAACTGCCGGACGTGGCCGAAAACATCGTCGCCGTGGCGACATTGGCATGCACCAGACCACCGGGCAGCCACGAAATCCACTTGTCCAACGCGGCATAGGTCCGCGCGGCAACGCCGCTACGCACGAGGATTTCGCCCAGCATCACGAAGAACGGAATGGCGATGAGCGTGGCATTGTTCGACGTCGACCAGACCATGTTGCCAAGCCCCCGGATCAGGGGGAAAGGGCTAAAGAAGGTGTCGACGCCAAAACCCAGAAGGAACAGAACAATACCAACCGGAATCGACAGGCTCAGCAACGCCAGAAGTCCGATGGAGACATAGCCGATCATCACACCGCCTCCTCTTCGCCAAAGGCACCGATGGCGGCTTCGCTGGTTCCGAACCTGCCCTGTACCACCAGCATCAGCGCCGCCGCGAAGCTCAGCCACGACACCGCCGCGAACCAGACCCAACCGGCGAACCACGGCAGGTGCACGGTCCAAAGCAATGTCTCAAGCGGGGTATTGGCCCGCGACCCCATGGCAAGCGAGCGGTCCAGAACCGGCCATGCCTTGACCGCGATCAGGGTCACGACCCCACTCATGACCAACATGGAAAACAGATCGAACACCGCCCGGCCCATTGGGCCGCTGCGGCTGCGCAGTAGATCAATGCGCACATGGCCCAGTTCCATCAGCGTGAAGGCCATGCCCCATGAGGTTGCAATCGCCATGGCGTAGCCGCTGATTTCATCCGTCCCCCCGAATGAGGACCCCACCTGCCGCAACACGATATCGGCCAGCACGAACGCTGCACAAACCAGCAGCATGATGCCCACCCACACGGCCACCCAGCGGTTCACCCTCTTCAAGCCTGCCAATATCCGTTCCGCCATGATGAAGCCCTCGTTCCTTGTGTCGGGTTACTCGATGGTCACGCCGACCACATCGCCGACCGACCCGTTCCAACGCTCGGCCCAATCACCGCCTGCGCGCTCGGCCCAGTCGGGCAGTACTTCGGTAATCAGGATGTCGCGCGCCTTCTCAAAATCAGCCTCCGAGACATCGACCAAGGTCATGTCGCGCGCCTCGCCCGCAGGGCAGTCGCCATTGCCGGTCAGGCAAGCGATGTCGTTCACAAGCGCGTCTTGCGCCGCGTTCCATGCGGGCTCTTCGAACTCGGTCTTGATCTGCGACGTGATCAGATCCTGCGTTTCGGCATCAAGGCTGTTCCAATTGTCCATGTTCATGGCGGTGACAACCGAATCCCATCCGCCAAGCGGGATCGCCATCAGGTGTGTGGAAACCTCCCACCACCCGGCACTATAGCCGGAACCGGCCCCGGTCACGGCGCAATCCACCACGCCCTTCTGAAGCGCGCCCGGCACTTCCGAGAAGCTGACGTTGACGCCTTCCGCGCCAAGCGCCTCAAGGAACTTGGCCGTCATCCGGCCCGAGGCGCGCACTTTCTTGCCTTCCAGGTCGGCCAGTTCGCTCACCTCGGCGTTACAGAACACGACCTGTGGAGGATAGGGGGCGATTGCCAGAACCTTGCTGTTGAAAGTGTCGCGATAGATGTCCTCGACCATCGGACGCGCGGCATCGACCATGGCGCGCGCCTCATCCGCCGACAGCGCCAGTAGCGGCACATCGAGGCCTTCAAGCGCGGGTTCATCGGCCACGGCGTAATCTGCCACGGTCATCGCCACGTCATAAACACCGTCGCCCAATAGGCGGAAGACATCCGCCACGCCAAGGTTCATCTGGCCATGGGTGGTGAGCGAGACGTTGATCTCGCCGCCCGAGGCCTCGGGCAGGGTCTCGGTCCAGAAGGGGGCCTCGTATTGCTGATGCAGCGGAAGGCTGGACCAGCTTCCAACGACCGACAGGTCTTCGGCGGCCACGGGAGCAGCCATCAATGCGGCAAAGGCCGCGGTTCCAAGAATATGTTTCATTTTGTCTCTCCTTGTTGGTTTCGCGATTTGGTCTTCATTCCGGATGCCGCAGGATCGGCACCTCGGCATCCTCGGCCACATCCGTGATCAGCATGTGACCGGGCTTATGGGTGATGCACAGCGGTAACTGTGCTTGTTCAATGGCCACTTGCGGGGTCACCCCACAGGCCCAGAACACAGGCACCTCTCCGGGGCCAATCGGCGCGGGGTCGCCCCAATCCGGTTGCGTGACGTCGGCAATACCGATCTTGCCCGGATCACCCACATGCAACGGCGAGCCATGAGCCAGCGGGTACCGCCGCGAAATCTCGGTCACTTCGTCTATCCGACCTTGGGGGATGGCGCGCATGCTGACAACCATCGGCCCGTCGAACCGCCCGGCGGGCACAGTTTGAACCGAGGTGCGGAACATCGGTACGGTGGTGTCGTTCTGAATGTGCCACAGTGGAATCCCCGCCGTCTGAACGGCATGTTCAAAGGTAAAAGAGCACCCCAAGGCAAAGGCGACCATGTCATCCTGCCAAAGGTCGGAAATATCGGTGGCCGACCCGTTCAGAACGCCATCGCGGTAAATACTATAGGCGGGAACGTCACGGCGAATGTCTATGTCCTGCCCCATGGTTTGCATCATCGGAACGCCGGTATCCGATACGCCTGTCAGCGGGCAGGGCTTGGGATTGCGTTGACAAAAGCGCATGAAATCGAGGGCGTATGCCTCGGGCATTATCACCACATTCGCCTGAAGGTATCCTGCGCCCAAACCAGCGGTGTGACCTGTGTAATCGCCGCTGCGAATTGCGGCGCGGACCCGCGCGACATTTGCATTCTTTAAATCTAGATATGTGACACCCAAATTCACGGCCCTCCTGAGTCGTCAGGATTGCCCGCGCTTCACATAAATACAAATCGAATAAAATTACCCTTTGTCATAAAGATTATTTATTCCTCGCGTAGCGTATCGCCGCGTCCTGCGCCATCTGTGCCGCCTTGGCCACCATGTGGCTGCGCGGCTCGCCCATGTAAGATACCGAAAAACGCAATGGCGAGGGGCTCCAGCCTGGATCGAACTCAACGATCTTGCCTTGCTCGACGTAATCCGCACCAAGGGTACGCGGCAGGGCCGCGACGCCAAGCCCGGCCTCGACCAGACGGAAACAGGCCGAAAGCGAGGAGGAGGGAAACAACGGTATTCCCGGCCCCTCACGCTGGAAAAGTTCCGCCTTCAATTCGCGATAGGGCCGGGTGTTGCGCGCGTAGGTGATGACGGGACGATCGAAAAAGCTACCTGTAGGCTTGCCCTCCCCGGATGTTCTGTACCATGCAAGATCGAATCCCGGCAGTTCGATGTTATCGACGGAATACTCCGAGATCGGCCCTAGAAGCACGGCAAGATCAATCTCCCGGTCCAAAAGCCCGGCCCGAAGATTCGAGGAAATATCGACGTTGATCTCGATCTCCAGCTTGGGAAATTCCTCGTGCAAGCGTGAAATGAATTCGGGGAGCCAACATTGTGCAACTGTCTCCGAGACCCCAAGCCTCAAATGCCCCTCCGTTCCCTGAGGGTCGATCACATCGCGCGCCACCAACTCGCCCAACTGTTCGAATTGCTCGGCATGTCGTAACAACAACTCGCCCCGTTTGGTGAGACGCAAACCTGTTCCTGTCCGGTCAAACAGGTCCGCAGACAGGCTTTGCTCAAGGTTGCGAATTCGGGTTGTCACTGCGGGTTGGGTCAGGTTGAGGGCCTGTGCGGCCTTGCCGACACCGCCCATGCGGACAACCGTCAAGAAGGTGCGCAACTGTTCAAGATTGATTCGCGACATGCTGAGAACCTTACAGCAGTTCCGCAGCCCGGACAGTGCCGATCACTCCGGGACTGCGTGGTTTCATTCGATCCCGTTCTCGCGTTGCAATTCCCGGACATATGCGACGATGGCCGAAACATCCCCCTTGGTCAGGCCGCTTTGTGACGGCATGTTCCCAAAAGGCCAATGATGCGCCCGCACGCCATTCTTGACCGCAAGATGAAAGGCCATGTCGCCATGGTGCGATGGTTCATAGATCTTATGCACCAAGGGCGGCCCCATGCCTTGTCGGCCAGCGGCCTTCTTGCCATGACAATCGGCGCAAACACCATTGAACGCCCGCTCGCCCATCTGTGCCTGCTGTGACAGGCCGTCTGGTACGCGCACGTCCGCCAAGGCGGCCCCTTGCGGCAGTGGCGTATTATCCTTGCCCGCCTGTTGCATGCCACCGTTTTGGCCATTCCACAGGAACAGCCCGACACCGGCCAAGGCTGCAATGGCTGCAATAAGTCCCAGTTTTTTGCTCATTCATTTGTCTCCTTGGACATCGGTTTGTCTTGGTTCAACAGGTACAAGGCGATGGCGCGCCGGTCCTCCGGGCGTAGCCACGCGGTGCTGTCACGAACGACTTCACCCATCCCGTTGCCAAAGGTATCTCCCTCCGGCGTCACGCCGGATCTCAATGCAAAGGCCAGATCGTCAACGCTCCAACCCGCCTCCTTCAGGGCGGATGCGGTGATGGCCGGGGCCTTGCCGCCACCGGGCAGGTTGTCACTCCCTGCAAGGCGCTGTGCCGTATCGCGTCCACCCAAAAAGTTTCGGTCGGTATGACAGGCCCCACAATGCGCCACCCCCCGCACCAGCCATTTACCACGGTTCCACGCGTCCGATCGTTCAGGCACGGGCGCGGCCGGAGGCGTCTCGGCAAATGCGGCCCGCCACAGTTTCAGCCCAAATCGCAGATTGAAGGGGAAGGTGATTGTATGGCTTCCGGGGTCTACGTCCCGTGGGGCCACGGTTCGGAAAGCTTCCCAAAGGTCAGCAATGTCCTGATCGCTCAAATCCGCGTAGAACGGATAGGGAAAAGCCGGGTAATAGGGTTCCCCACCGGGGGCGACACCCTGTCGGACGGCACGGGCGAAGTCTTCGATTGTCCATGCCCCGATCCCCAGCGTCTTATGCTGGGTCAGGTTGGGCGGCACAAACCGCCCGAACCCTGTTTCGATCGGCGCACCGCCGGTCAAGGCAGGCCGCCCCGAGCCGGGATCGGAATGACAGGCGATACAGCCCCCGGCGCGCGCCAGATAAGCCCCGCGCTTTGGGTCCCCCTGTCGTTCGGCCAGCGTGACAGCCGTACCAATGGGCCAAAGCGCCAAGGCACCACTCGCCGCCGTGACCGCTACGATCAAGGCGACGCCAACCACAATAAACCGACGCATGATTAGTGATCTTCCTCACGGTATCGGTCATGGCAGGCTGAACAAACCTGCGTCATCATGACAAAGGCCCCATCGGCAGGCATCTGCCCGATGTGTTCGGCACTCATCATGTTGCCGATGCCCATCATCCCGGTTTGGCCATCCATCATAGGGGACTGTTCCCCCATCATGCCGCCCATCATGCCGGACTGATCCCCCATCATGCCGGACTGCCCGCCCATCATGCCGGATTGCCCGGCGTGCAGGCCGTTGTCGGCGGCGCGCTCAAGCCCAAGTGCGGCTTGCTCAAGCGCATCCGCCAAGTCTTCGAAGCGTTCCCGCTCTGTCCAGACAGTCGGCAGAGCCTCTGACGGGGCTCCATCGGTTCCTTGCGGAAAAAGCGAGGTCAGGTCATCACCGGCCTGCGCCGCAATAGTGCGTGCCGCTTTACGCACCGCATCTGCGTCATAGGTGGCCTCGCCGGTCATCATTGGCTTGATTGCCTTCACGGCATCGCCCATGGATTCCATCATCTCCATGCGCTCTTTCACAACACCGCTTGCGCCGGAATGCGCCCATGCGCTCACGGCAAGAGTGGCGGTAATCGCACCGCCCAACATCAGGTTTCGAATGGTCATTTTTGTCTCCCTTGATCCCGGTATCGAACGCCCCGAACATGAGGCGACTAAAGGGATCAGGGACGCGGCGGCGGCGGATCGGCGATATCGAGTCGGGAAGCGTGCCGTATGGCCCCCGCAGGTTTGACCTGAAGGTTTCCCGTTCTCCCAATAACCAGCGAATTAGGAGGTTGAACCACGGCAAATGTGATGCATCCCCCGTCAACATGACAACAATCCGTAGAACTGTTGCCGAAGTTGGCATCCCCATCCATGTGGCTTGCATCGGAAGTCATGCTAACCTCGAAAGATGTATCATGCGCCTTCGCCGTTGTCGGGAAAAACACGGTAAAGCTCATCGCCAAAAGCAATAGCGACAGCAAAGTCGATGTCATGGAATATGCCGGGTAGCGCAACATGTTCAAAGATGTTCCGCGCTCCTGTCTGTTGTCAACTGCTCAATACGGAAGAAGTTTCGCAGATGACGGTTTTGCCCGTAACTTTGCCGCTTACATACAAAGCTGTATTCACAATTCAGATATGCGCGTGCATCCTGATCAAGCGCAATACAGCGCAATTATAGGTGCCCCAATGCCCCGCGAAACCAAACTGATCCTCTGCCCGCTCAATCTTCGGCATATCAAAGTTGAATACAATGCCTATGACGAGGCCGTCGAAATGGCGCAACGACGTGGCGCGAAACTGATCGTCGCTACTGTTGCCCCCGAGATCGAGCGGAACCTGAATATCTACGATTCCGACAAATACTGGGGCGATGAATTGAGAAAATTCGTCGCCGCCCACCCCGCCGAAGGTGTGGATGTGGAGTACGTCGTGCGCAAAGGCGCGACGCATCGGCAGATCGTCAAGCTGGCCGATGAGCGTAATGTCGATGTGATCGTGATGGAGTCGGCCAACCCCAAGGTGTCAGATTACCTGCTTGGCACCACGGCGAGCCACGTTGTGACCCACGCCGAGTGTTCGGTTTATGTGGTGCGTGGCTAAGCCACAAAATATCAAGCCCGGCCGAACCTCGGCCGGGCCATTTCGGTTAAAAGGTGAACTGGTTAGTTGACGGCTTTTGCGTCAACCACGTCCTTTTCCACCGCGTCGCCGCTGGCAATCTCGATACGGCGCGGTTTTAGCGCCTCGGGTACTTCGCGCACCAGATCGATATGCAGCATGCCATCGGCATGGCTCGCGCCAGTCACGCGCACGTGATCGGCCAGTTGGAATTTCCGCTCGAATGCGCGGGTCGCGATGCCGCGATGCAGGAAGCTGCGTTCGCCATCGTCCTCGGCTTTTTGGGCCGACACGACGAGCGCGCCTTCCTTCACCTCGACCGACAGGTCGCTATCGGCAAAGCCTGCGACCGCGATCGAAATTCGGTAAGCATCGTCGGCGGTTTTTTCGATGTTGTAAGGGGGGTAAGTGGGTTGCGCCATATCGTTGGACAGAACCCGGTCCATCATATCGGCGATTTGGTCAAAGCCGACGGTTGCGCGGTACAGTGGCGCAAGATCAAAGTTTCGCATTGGTCATCCTCCATTGAGCGATACCGATGTTGAGCCTTCCCGAAAGGGACAGGCGGTTATCTCCCGGCCCAATCGAGGCACCGGGACAATCTGGATTTGGGGTAGGGAATCAGGGTTTTCAAGTCCTGACAATCGGTCACGGCTTGGCGAACTTGGCGCTTGTCTGGCGGTCCTTGCCGCTGGAAAACCGGCTTTGGCTGCCTGTCCGTGGCGTCACGATCCTGTTCTCGTCGAGTTGCCGGTACAGTAGATCAAGAGGCTTCTGAAGCTGGGTCCCCAGCGACACCTTTTTTCCTTCGACCTCGGCCATGGCCGACACCACCGAAACAACCCGTGGCTCGCCCGCCTCGAAACTGAAGATCGGTGCGCCTGATGACCCGAAGTTCACATCGCAGGACATGATAAGCACCCCTTGCTGGCGCCCCATCACGTCGCAAACCTCTTGAAGCGAGGGGGCCTCGGAGCGATCCTTGGCATAGGATACAACGCCGATGCGCTGCCCTTTGCGCGGGCGAATGTCGGTCTTGAAGGGAATGACCCGCGTGTTGCGGATCGGGTGATGCAGTTCCAGCAGGGCCACGTCGTTACGCACCCGCTCGGCGGCCACGTCGTTGTTGAATTCATACTCCGGGTGGATGGCCACCCGCTTGACCCAGCGATATGCCTCGGCCCGGCCATTGCGCCAGCCGGCCAGAAACTCGACCGTCTCGTGGTTTACGCGCGCCCCGGTTTGCTTGTCATACAGGCAATGCGCTGCTGTCAGCACCAGTTTGGGCGAAATCAACGCACCGGTGCAAAATCCGCGCCCGTCAATGTCGAGGCGGCCAACGGCCTGCCACATGCGGCTGTCATCCCCGGTGTCCAGACGTTCCAGGCGACTGTCTTCCGCCTGTGCCGTCACGGCAATGCATACCACCGGAATGATCATCAACAACGACCGCAGCATAACACCTCCATGGGATTGAAACCTGTGACGGAAGTAGCAACGCTTTGAGGCAGAATTAGGGCGCGCCGCGCAGGTTTGGCACCTGCGGTCCGGTATCGCGATCTGCACTCAGGGCCGGGGGCTTTGGCCCGCCCGTCGCCCAATCCAAAAGCTCCACGGTATGCACCACCGGCACCCCGGTGCCCGATCCGATCTGCATCATGCAGCCGATATTGCCAGCGGCGATAATGTCGGGGCCCTTGGCCTCAAGCGTTTCGATCTTCCGCGCCTTGAGTTGCTTGGAGATCTCCGGCTGCATCAGGTTGTAGGTCCCCGCACTGCCGCAACACAGGTGGCTGTCGGCAGGTTCCACCACGGCAAAGCCCGCGCGCTTCAGCAAATCCTTGGGATAAGTCTTGATCTGCTGGCCGTGCTGCAACGAACAGGCCGCGTGATAGGCCACAACCTGATCCTTCGGCGCACCCTCGGGCAGGTCAAGCTGCATCAGCAGCTCGCTCACATCCATGGCAATGTCCGACACCCGCGCGGCATCTTCGGCCAAACCCTCATTGCGGAACATATGGCCATAATCCTTGATCGTCGTGCCACAACCCGAGGTGTTGATCACGATGGCGTCCAGCCCCTCGCCATCCATCTCGGCGGCCCAAGCGAGTATGTTCTTCGCCGCCGTGGCATGACTTTCGCCGGTCTTGCCCATGTGATGCGTCAATGCCCCGCAACAGCCCGCGCCCTCGGCCACAACCACCTCGCACCCCCACCGCGTCAACAGTCGAATGGTGGCATCGTTGATATCGGTATTCAGGGCCTTCTGCGCACAACCCGTCATCAGGGCCACGCGCTTGCGCCGTTCGCCCTTGGCGGCGAAGGCTTGCGGATCGTCGTTTCGCGACACCGGCGGCACCTGCTTGGGCGCCATTTCCAGCATGGCCTTCAACCGTGCATCTGGCATCAAGAAGGCAAAGGGCCGCCCGATCTTGGCCCCCAGAAGCGCCAGCCGAAACCGCCCCGGATAGGGCAGGATTTTGGCCAGTATCCACCGCAAGGCGCGCTCTCCCATGGGCCGTTTGTAGCGCTCTTCGATATACTCTCGCGCATGATCCACCAGGTGCATGTAATGCACCCCCGATGGGCAGGTCGTCATGCAGGCAAGGCACGACAGGCAGCGGTCGATATGCTTGACCGTCCGGGCGTCGGGCACTCGGTCATTCTCCAGCATGTCCTTGATCAGGTAGATCCGCCCCCGGGGGCTGTCCAACTCGTCGCCCAGCACCTGATAGGTGGGGCAGGTCGCGGTGCAGAACCCGCAATGCACACAGGTTCGCAAAATCTGGTTGGACCGCTCGGTGCCGGGGTCCTGAAGCTGCTCTGCGGTGAATTCCGTTTTCATCTATTCTGCCACCATTTTCGCTGCGTATAGCCCGAACCAGGGCAGGGTGGTTGCCATTGCGCCCACGACAAAAGCCACACGTTGTACGCCGGGCGTATCGGCCCGCCGCCGCACCGCCAGCATGATCAGGGACAGCATCGTGATCCACGCCATCCAGAAGGACAGGATCACCGATAGGCCAATGAGCCGCGGCTCAATGGCAAGGCTAATGCCATAGTTGGCCAATCCGAAGGCCAGGGCCATCAAGCCAAAAGTGATAGCCCATAGCGCCACAAGGTAGCCCCGCGTTGCCGGTTGCCGGGTCAACACCCAAAAGGCCATGGGGCCCGCTACGAAGATCATTGCGAAGGCCAACCACATGCTCATGCCGCTTGCCCCATGAGGCCGGGATTGAACAGGCCCTGCGGGTCGAACCGCGCACGCAATCCGGCCTCGATTGCGGCCACGGCGGAAACCGGCGGTTGAAATGTCGATACGCCCTGCCGCAAGCCATCCGGCGCCTTCAAAACCGTACTGTGCCCGCCGGTTTCCGTCATTGCGGCCTGCATGGAGCTGACAAGGCCCCGCGCACCATCATCCGGCGCGGCCTCCGCCGCCGTCCAGATCAACCCGCCACCCCAGTCGAAATAATGCAGCGCAGGATGCGAGGAGGGCAGGCCATCCACGAACCCCGGCGCATCCCCCGGTTTGATCGAGGATCGCAGGACCACGGGTTTGTCGGCAAGGTAGGCCATGTCGCGAATATCGATCCAAAGCGCGCGGTTCGCTTCGGCATCCGTTTCAATCTCCGCCTCGCCATAGGGCGCAAGGCATTTCGCCAGTTCCTCGGCGCGGTATTTGACAGATGAAAGCGCGCCTTCCACCCGGATACGAAGCGTCCCACCCTCGGGCCCATAGGGACCGAAAAACGCGCCATTCACCTCGTAAGGCGTGCCAAGCGCGGCGGCCATGGCGGGTACGGCACGATCCGAGGCCACATCCTTCAGCGTCAGTGTCGCCGTGGCCGCTGGACGCGGCAGCACCTTCAAGGCCACCTCGCTCAGCACGCCAAGAGTACCCCACGATCCGCATAGCAGCTTGTTGAGGTCATAGCCGGTGACATTCTTCATCACCCGCCCGCCGTTCTTCAGGATGCGGCCCGCGCCATCGACAAAACGCACTCCCAAAAGGCTGTCGCGACAGGCCCCCACCGAAGATACACGCCGCGGCCCCGAGACATTGCCCGCCACCACGCCGCCGATCGTCGGAGTGCCGCTTGTGCCCAGAAGCCTGCGGTGATCCATCGGCTCAAAGGCCAGCATCTGGCCTTCTTCGGCCAAGGCCGCCTCAATCTCTTCCACGGGTGTTCCGGCCTTGGCGACAAGGGTCAGGGCGCCCGGTTCATACAGGGTGATCCCGCTTATCCCCGCGGTTGAAAGAACCTCCGAGGCCGCGCTTGCGCCGATGGGCCGGGTGCCGCCCCCGATGATGCGCAAAGGGACATCGGCCCCGGCCACGATTTCGGCCAATTCTGCTTCGCTTTGGGGTGTCAGCATGGTCACTCTTTTCAAAACCTTCAGGCCATCATTCAGCCGCAACGCGGCGCGCTTCGCTGCTGGACAACGGAAAAACCTTGGCCGGATTCAACAGCCACTTGGGGTCGAACACATCCTTTACCGCCATCTGGATATCAAGATCCTCCGGCGCGTATTGATCCAGCATCAGGTCGCGTTTCTCGATCCCCACGCCATGCTCTCCGGTCAAACACCCACCGGCCTCAACGCAAAGCTTGAGGATCTCGGCCCCGAAGGCCTCGCATTTCTCAAGGTCGCCCGGCGTGTTGGCATTATACAGGATCAGCGGGTGCATATTGCCGTCGCCTGCGTGAAAGACATTCGCCACGCCAAGGCCGAATTCCTCGGACATCTCGCCGATCCGGCGCAGCACGTAAGGCAGTTGGCTGACCGGGATCGTGCCGTCCAGGCACATGTAATCGTTGATTTGCCCCATGGCCCCGAAGGCCGATTTCCGGCCCAGCCAGATACGCGCGCTTTCTTCGGCACTGGTGCTTTGGCGCAGCTCCACAGGGTTGTGCGATTGGGCGATTTTCATAATGGTTTCAAGTTGTTCGTCGATCTCGGCCTCGCTACCCTCGACCTCGACGATCAACAGTGCCTCGCAATCGGGATAGCCCGCCTTGGCAAAGGCCTCGCAGGCGCGGATGCAGGGGCGATCCATGAACTCGATCGCCACCGGCAGGACCCCCGCCTTGATGATGTCCGAAACGACCTGTCCGGCCACCTCGTTACTGTCATAGCCCATCAATACGGGGCGCGCGCCCTCGGGTTTCGGCAGGATGCGCAGGGTGGCTTCGGTCACGACGCCAAGCTGCCCTTCCGAGCCACAGACAACCCCCAACAAATCATAGCTGCCCGAATCCATATGCGCGCCGCCCAATTCCACTATGGTGCCGTCCATCTGCACAAGGGTCACGCCCATCAGGTTGTTGGTGGTCACCCCGTACTTCAGGCAATGCGCCCCACCTGAATTCATCGCGATATTGCCGGCAATGGCGCAGGCCAACTGGCTGGACGGATCAGGTGCATAAAAGAATCCCTGTTCGTCCACCGCGCCCGTGACCGACAGGTTGGTCCGCCCTGTCTGCACCCGGATGAAGCGATTGTCGTAATCTGTTTCAAGGACTTCCGTCAGGCGTGCCACACTCAGGATCACGCTGTCCTCGGTCGGCAGAACACCCCCGGCCAGCGATGTGCCGGCCCCCCGCGGAACGACGGGAACGCCCATCTCATGACAGATGCGCAGCACCTCCGCGACCTCCTGTGTCGAGCCGGGCAAGACAACGGCAAGGGGCGCGCACTTATAGGCCGTCAGGGCATCGCATTCATAAGCGCGAGTCTCCATCGGGTCCGAGATCACCGCGTCAGAGGGCATAACCCTTTGTAATTTCTCAACCAATTCTGCTTTGCAGGATAGGATGGCCGGATTTGGCCGGGGCATTTCCATGGGTGAACCCTCCTCATTGGTAATAAAATATAACCAATTGACGTGTCTGGCAAGTTCAATGCAGGCGCGCTATCGTCGTAACATGGATTGGATGGACCGCCTTGCCCTGTTTTCGCCGCTGGATGCCGTTGCGGTGGCGCTGCTTATGGTGTCGTGGCTTCTAATCGGCTTACTGGTTGAAAATCCACCGAAAAACCACCCGTCCGTGTCTGTGCTCATGGCGCAGTACCGGCGGGAATGGATGGTGCAGATGGTGCCACGTGACCCCCGAATTTTCGATGCGCAGATCCTGAGTTCACTGCGTCAGGGCACGGCCTTTTTCGGGTCGGCCACGATGATCGCGATCGGGGGGTGCCTTGCCCTTTTTGGAAATATGGAACGCTTCATCGGTGTGGCCTCTGACCTGACACTGGACTCTGATCCGACCATTGTATGGGAGGCCAAGGTGTTGGTTTTGTTGATCTTTCTCGCAAATGCCTTTCTCAAGTTTGTCTGGTCGAACCGCCTGTTCGGGTATTGCGCGGTGCTGATGGCGGCGGTGCCGAACGAGGCCGATCATCCCAAATCCATGCCGCGGGCGCGCAAGGCGGGCGAGATCAACATCACCGCCGCAAAAGGTTTCAACCGGGGGCTCAGATCGATTTATTTCGCTTTGGCATCAACGGTTTGGCTCTTGGGGGCGGGGGCCTTGATCGGGGCGGTGATCTTTACTTGCCTCGTGTTGCTGCGGCGTGAATTCGCGTCACATTCCCGCGCGGTTCTGTTGCAGGCGGAAAACGCCGAAGGGTGATCGTACGACTCGTACGATGACCACCGGTGTTTCGTACGAAAATCCGCCCCTTGCCGGCTGCAAGCGTACGACTCGTACGAAATTCCCGTCGCGAAACGCGATGTTAACTTTCCTCCGCCACCCTGCCTGCACGTCAGACACCGACAGACAGGAGCGGCAGAATGCTGCGATTTTTCATTGAGGTCCTGCTTGGACCGGTCAAACCGCCAAAGCATCACGCGCAAGCCCCCGGAGAGTCGCGCCCCTGCAATGTGGTGGGCGGATGTGGCGCCGGGTGTCTTTGTGTCCCCGAGCAAACCGAAAGGCGACCCCGGAGCGAAGTGCCGGGATCAGACCGGCGAACCCTGCCCAAAAGGGGAGAGGTTTGGCCACCGGACCCACAAGATGCCTTGCGCAAGGCCGAAGGCCTGGCGTGGGAAGGGTAAACCCGGCATCGGGTTTCAGGTTCGCCGCCCCTCGCGCAGCCAGCCGCCGGTGATCAACCCCGCAGCCAGCAACAGCACAAGCCACGCCGGTAACAGCGCGGTTTGTGTGACGCTGAGCGTTTCATAGGCCCCGCGCGGCGTGATCCCGATCCAGCCGCGCCCCGAGGCCGGACGGCCCGGGTTGACCTCGCGAATGCGCGGCAGGCCACCGGCCAAGGGTTTCGCGCCGCCATTGGTGGCCTCAAGCACATCCGAGAGCGGTGCGGCGCTGGCAATGGTTTCCTCGAACTCAACGGGGGCCGCCGGGCCAAGGCCGATCACGGCGAAATGCTCGTCGTTTTCCAAGCGATAAAGTCCGATTTCAGGACCGTCATAAAGTGCCTCGAAACGGCCCGGGCTGACCTCTTCCAACCTGCGCTCCACCTCCTCGCCCGAGGGGGTGATGATCGTGACGGGGCCGACCTCCTCGGACAGGCTCCGGCGGATGATGCGCATTTGCTGTCCCGTGGCCTCGGCCCAAAGGGCCTCTTCCTCAAGCTCGGGTTCCTTCATCATCCAATGCGCAAGCCGCCGCAGCAATTCCAACTGTGGCCCGCCGCCTTCGAATCCCCGGTTCCAAAGCCACGCATGATCGGACGCCAAAAGCGCGATGCGCCCTTCGCCCACCCGGTCCAGCACCAGAAGCGGGCGGTCTCCCTGCCCCGTCATCACCACATCGCCCGAGGTTTGTTCGACCTCGATCTGTCGCATCCAGCGGCCCCATTCGCCCTCGAACACCCCGTCCAGCCCTGCCGTGACCGGGTGCCGCTGACCCAGTTCCGTGACCTCGGGGCGAAAGCGTTCTTCCAGAACCCGCGCCGTGGGGCGGGCGGGCACGATCGATTCAATCGGCGTGCGATAAAGGCTGTCGGCACTGGCGAAATCCGGCCCCGCCGCGATCAGGACGGCCCCGCCGGTTTCCACGTAATTGCGCACGTTATCCAGATAAAGCGAGGGCAGGATGCCGCGCCGTTTGTAGCGGTCGAAAATGATCAGGTCGAAATCCTCGATCTTCTCAAGGAAAAGCTCGCGCGTCGGAAAGGCGATGAGCGAGAGTTCCCGCACCGGCACGCCATCCTGTTTCTCGGGGGGGCGCAGGATGGTGAAATGCACCAAATCCACCGAGCTGTCGGATTTCAACAGGTTGCGCCACGTCCGCCCGCCCGGGTGCGGCTCTCCCGAGACCAGAAGCACCGACAGGCGATCGCGTACGCCGTTGATCTGCACCAGCGCGGTGTTGTTGCGGTCGGTCAATTCGCCCTCCACCATGGGCGTGGTGAACTGCAACACGTTCCGCCCGCCATGCGGCAGGGTCAGGGGCAATTCGATCTGACGGTTAAGCGGCACGTTGAAGCGTTGCGGCTCTTCCCCGTCGATGGCGATGTCGAGCGGCACATCCTCCAACCCCTCGGGGGCCGCGCCCTCGTCGCTTATGGTCAGGGTCATGGTGACCTCTTCGCCCAGAATGGCGAAGGCCGGGGCGTTTTCGATGGTCAGTTTGCGGTCCCAATCGCCCTCGCGGCCCGTGTGCAACAGGTGCAACGGCGCGGGCAGGTCGGGTGCGCGTTCCACGTCGTGCACCCGCCCGTCAGACAGCAGGATCGCCCCGGCGATCCGGCCTTGCGGTTCCTCGGCCAGGGCCTGGGCAAGGGCGGTCATGGCCTGCGTGCCGGTGTTGTCCTGACCGTCGGGTACGGTGATCCGCCGGACCTCGGTATTGGGCCGGGCGGTCAGACGGTTCTCAAGGTCTTGCGCCGCTTGTGTGGTCAGCGCGGCACGGTCCGATAACCCCTGACTGGCGCTTTCATCCTCCAGCAGCAGGACGATATCCGACAGCGGCGCGCGATCCTCTTGTTGATAGACCGGCCCGGTGAGCGCGGCGAGGATCACCAGCGCCGCCAGCCCGCGCAGCGCCCAGCCCGACAGCCCCCGCCAAAGCGCCAGCGCCAGACCGGCAAGCATCGTCGCGGCCAGCGCTGCGATCAGCGCCCAGGGCAGAAGGGGGTCGAAGACGAGTGTCGAGGTCATTGGCCAAGCCTGTCCAGTAGCGCCGGAACATGCACCTGGTCGGATTTGTAGTTGCCGGTCAGGACGTGCATCACAAGGTTCACCCCGAAGCGATAGGAAAGTTCGCGCTGGCGTTCCCCGGCAAAACCGCGCCCCACCGGGAACAGGGGGTTGCCTCGCTCGTCCATGGCCCATGCCGAGGCCCAGTCATTACCGCCGATCACCACCGGGGTGACGTTGTCGTTGAGATTGCGGAAGGGCATCCCCTCGACCTGTTCGGCATCGGGCGGTGCGGCCTCGACCCAGACAGAGCGGCCCGAGTGGCGGCCCGGGAAATCCTGGAGCAGGTAGAAGGTGCGCGTGAGCACGTGATCGTCGGGCACCGGTTCAAGTGGCGGAATATCCAAAGGCTGTGCGAGGCGTTGCAGCATCTGGCCATTGGGCGAGGAGGCCCCGAAGCCGGCGACATTGGCGTCGCGGGTGTCGAACAGGATCATCCCGCCGGTGCGCAGGTAGGTGTTGAGCTTGGCATAGGCCACGTCGGACGGCAGCGGCTGATCGGGCGTGATGGGCCAGTAGAGCAGCGGGTAAACGGCCAGTTCATCGGTTTCCAGGTTCACGCCGATGGGGTCATCCGGCTCTACCGAGGTGCGGAAAAACAGGGTTTCCGACAGGCCCCGCAGGCCCGCTTGGGCGGTCTCGTCCACGTCGCGATTGCCCGTCAGGACATGGGCCAGCACCACCTCCGAGGCGGCGGTCAGGGGTTTGTCGGTGGCGCCCTGTGCCTCGGCCATGGGGGGCTGGATCAGTAGCAAACCAGCCAGAAAAACCGCCGTGGCGCGGGTGGGCATCAACCGCCCCGACAGGGCCAGCGAGGCGATGATATCCCCCATCAACAACAGCATCGCAAGGCCCAGAAGCCAGCCCCCCAAGGGGGCCTCGGGGGGGCGGGCAAGCCCCTCGACCGGGACGCGGGCGGGCCATGTCATGGGGGTCAGCGTGGTTTCGGCTGCGGTGACGTTAAGGGCAAGCCGGCGGTCCGGGCCGTCGTAGAGGCCGGGCCGCAGGTCAGGGCCAAGTTGTGGGTCAATAAGCGCCTCACCGGCGACACCGGGCAGGGTGCCCGCCTCCTGCAAACGTCCGAAGCCATCCAGAACCTGCGCCGGTTGCCATGTCGTCCCCTGAAGTTCCGCCGCGTCGGGCTTGGCCACCACCGAGGACACGGCCAGCCGCTCCAGCATCTGCACGAAGAGGCCCGACAAGGGCAGGCTGGACCATTCGGCATTGGCGGTGACGTGGAACAGGACCACCTGCCCCGATCCCACCTGCTTGCGCGTCACCAACGGCGTGCCGTCGCTCAGTTGTGCAATGACGCGGGAGGCCAGAGTCGGGTCGGGCTGTGCCATGACCTGCGCCGATACCGTGACGTCACCGGGGATGGACAGGCCGAAAAACGGGCTGTCCTCGGCAAAGGGGGCCAGCGATTTGGGTTCGCCCCAGGACATGGCACCGCCCACGCTGCGCCCTCCGGCGCGCAGGCGCACGGGCATCAGCGGCGCCTCGTCATCGCGGGAAATATCCGAGGCCGCCAGACGCGGCCCGGCAAAACGCAGGAGCATCCCGCCGCTTTCCGTCCACTCCAGCAGCGCCTCTTGCTCCGCCGGGGCGAGCGTCGCCACATCGGCCAGCGCGATCACGTCAGGGTTGGCAGGCAGGATATCCATCAGCGCCCCATCCAGCATATCCGCCGACGGGGCGAGGGCCTGTTCAAGGTAATGCAGGGGCGACAGAAGCTCCAACCCCTCGCGATCCTCGCGCCCGGCAATCAGGGCCACCTCGCGCCGTTTCAGGCTGTCGTCGGTCAGGCTTATGGCCCCGGCGTGGCCTTGCCCGGCAATCTCGAACCGGGTCAGGCGGGCGCGCAATTCGGCAGGCAACGAAAGCTCGCCACTGGCCTGAACCTCGCCTTCGGCAAACGTCAGGGGCAGGGCGGCCAGCATACGCGCAATCCCCTGAGGGTCGCGGCCATGCGCCTCGACCGTCACCTCGCGCGCCGCACCGGGGCGGGCGCGCAGGGCCGTGAGTTCGACAATCCCGTCGGCCATCACCGCCGGGCGCAGGGCAAAGGTGGGCGCGGGGCTTTCATGCACCGTCACCGGGCCGCGCGCCTCCAGTGCCTCAAGCAAATTCTCGCGCCCCTCGCGCGCCAAGCCGTCTGAGAACCAGCGGGTTTCGAACTCGCCCTCCGGCAGGCGGTCGGCAATGCCTTCCATCTCAGGCGCCCAAGGGACCGGGGCCAGCCCGGTCAACCGTGAGCGCCAGCTTTCGGCGGCCTGGAAGGCGGGCGGTTCGGGGTCGGTGAGGCGCAACAGTGCCACGGGCCGCGCCGCGCGCCCCGCCTCGGCCAGCATCGAGTCCAGCAAATCCGACTGTGCGCGCCAATCCCGCCCGCTGGCCCATGAAGCATCCAGCACGATCAAAAGCGGCCCGGTGCGGGCCTGCTCGCCGTCGGTGCGCGGGTTCAGCACCGGCCCGGCAAGACCAACGATCATCGCCGCCACCGCCAGCATCCGCAACAGCAACAGCCACCACGGCGTGCGGTCCGTGACGCTGTCGTCGTCGCGCAGGCCCAGCAAAAGCGCCACACCGGGAAACCGACGGCGGATGGGTGCGGGCGGCACCGCCCGCAGGATCAACCACAGGATCGGCAAGGCCGCCAGCGCCACCAAAAGCCAGGGCGCGGTAAAGCCTATGGGGCCAATCATCATCGCGCGCCCCCTCGTTCAAAGGCGGAATAGAGCCACAAAAGCGCCGATTGCGCGCTGTCCGAAGTAT
Organism: Roseovarius bejariae; assembly: GCF_009669325.1. NCBI lineage: Bacteria > Pseudomonadati > Pseudomonadota > Alphaproteobacteria > Rhodobacterales > Roseobacteraceae > Roseovarius > Roseovarius bejariae. The sequence goes on along the minus strand of NZ_SZWE01000001.1, from coordinate 1,708,193 downwards.
GGTGCAACCCATAATGCCAGCCAGTCGCGGCGCAAAGATCCTGCAACTCGGCCTTTCGCTCGGCCAGCCGTTCCAGATACCTGTCGCGCAACTCCGACGCCTTCAGCGTTTCATGGCTTAAACTCCCGCCGATGGATTCGAAAATCGTCCGCCCGCGATAGGGGAAGGATTCCTCGGCAGGGTCCAGCACTTGCAGGACAACACCGCGAATCCCCCGGTCGGCGGCCTTGGTCAGCGCGGCACGCACGCCTTCCACCGGCCCCATGAAATCCGACAGGAACAGCGCGCGGGAATGGGGCAACATCCCCCGCAACTCCGGCGCGCCGTAATCCGGCGCGGCCTCGTCCTCATGCGTCAGGGCCTCGGTCAGGCGGGTGATCTGCACCTGTCCCCGGCGCGGCGGCAGGTCTGTGCCCGAAAGGCCCACGCGTTCGCCTGCACGGTTCAGCAAAATCGCCGTCGCCAGTGCCAACAGGCGCGCACGATCGGCCTTTTGCGGCAGGTCGTCATTCGAGGCAAAACGCATCGAGGCGGCATGATCCACCCAAAGCATGACGCTTTGGGCAATCTGCCATTCGCGTTGCTTGATGAACTGCGTGTCCGATTTGGCCGACCGGCGCCAATCGATCATGCGGCGTGAATCCCCCGGCTGCATCGGGCGGTATTGCCAGAAGTCATCGCCCACCCCCGCCCGCCTGCGGCCATGTTCGCCCAGCAAAACGGCCCCGGCCAGATGCTCGGCACGGGCCAGAAGGGGCGGCAGGGCGGCGGCCTCGGCCTCGGCCCTTGGTCGTAGGGGGGCGGTTTCTATCACGCGGCGGCCTCGCTCCGGGTTACTTGGCCCACGGTCTCGGCGATCAGCGCATCAAGGCTCTCGCCCCGTGCCCGCGCCGCAAAACTCAGCGCCATCCGATGCACCAGCACGGGCTGTGCCATGGCGGCCACGTCATCGATGTCAGGCGCCAGACGCCCCTGCAACATCGCCCGCGCCCGGCAAGTCAGCATGAGCGCCTGCGCCGCCCGTGGCCCCGGCCCCCATGCCACCGAGGCGCGCACAGTCTCGGGCGCCGTCGGATCATCGGGCCGGAAGGCACGGACCAAGTCCAAAATCGCCTCCATCACGCCTTCGCCCACGGGCATCCGGCGCAGCATTCCCTGCGCCGCGATCAACTCCTCGGGCGTAAAGACCTGATGTGCCTCCTCCTCCTCGGTGCCGGTGGTGGCCAGTAGGATTTCTCGCTCGGTGTCGCGGTCGGGGTAGGGCACGTCAATCTGCACCAAAAACCGGTCCAACTGCGCCTCGGGCAAGGGGTAGGTGCCTTCCTGCTCTATCGGGTTTTGCGTGGCCAGCACGTGGAAGGGCGGGGTCAGCGGGCGATCTTGCCCCGCGACCGTCACCTGCCGTTCCTGCATCGCCTGCAACAGCGCCGATTGCGTCCGGGGCGAGGCGCGGTTGATCTCGTCGGCCATCAAGAGCTGGCAAAAGATCGGGCCGGGAATGAACTTGAATTCGCGTGTGCCATCGGCCCCGGTTTCGAGAACTTCCGAGCCGAGGATATCGGCGGGCATCAAATCGGGGGTGAACTGCACCCGGTTGGCATCAAGGCCCATGACCGTTGAAAGCGTTTCGACCAGCCGCGTCTTGCCCAGCCCCGGCAGCCCGATCAGCAACCCGTGGCCGCCGCACAGAAGCGCCGCAAGCGACAGGTCCACCACCCTTTCCTGCCCGATGAACCGGCGGGTGATCGAGGCGCGCGCCTGCGCCAGCTTTCCTTCGAGCGCCTCAAGCCCGGCCAAAAGATCGGCGTCATCGGACATGGCAAAACCCTCCTGCAATCTATATCCTTCCCTATGAGTGTATCGCGCGAGATGGAAATGGCAAAAGCAATGAGCAACGACTCGATCACGACCCCGTCAGCCGAAAGCCTCGCCGAGGCTGCCCGCGCCGCCCAGGGCAAGGGCCTGCCGCCCGTACATCAGTGGAACCCCCCGTTTTGCGGCGATCTGGACATGCGTATCGCGCGGGATGGCACGTGGTTTTACCTTGGCACACCGATTGGACGGCCCGAGCTTGTGCGCCTGTTTTCCACCATTCTGCGGAAGGATGACGACAAGTATTTCCTCGTCACGCCGGTCGAGAAGGTGGGAATCACCGTCGATGACGCGCCCTTTGTCGCCGTGGATTTCGAGGCAGAAGGCGAGGGGCAGGCACAGGAACTGGTGTTCGAGACCAACGTCGGCGACCGTATGGTCGCAGGGCCGGACAACCCGATTCGCGTGGAGCGGGATGCCCAGACGGGGGAGCCCTCCCCCTATGTCCTCGTCCGCGACAATCTTGAGGCGCTCATCGACCGCAAAAGCTTTTACCGGCTGGTGGATATAGGCGCGCACGTGGAAGGGTGGTTCGGCCTCTGGTCGGGGGGCGAATTCTTTCGCATCATCCCCTCCTCCGACCTGCCCGATTAACGCCCGGTGCCCCGCTTCGCCGCCAACCTGACGCTGCTCTTTTCCGAGCGGTCTGTGGCCGAGCGGGCCATTGCCGCGCGTGAGGCCGGGTTTCAGGGGGTCGAGGTGCTCTTTCCCTATACCTCCCCCGACTGGCCAAAGGCGCTTGAGGGGGCCGGTCTGCCCGTGGTCCTCATCAACACGCCTGCCCTTGACTGGGACAGCGGCGGGCGCGGCGTGGCGGCCTTGCCGGGGCAGGAGGCGCGATTCCGGGGCGAGTTCCTACAGGCATTGGAGATGGCTGAAACGATCAATGCCGCCCGTATCCACGTCATGGCCGGGCTGGCCGAGGGGCCGAAGGCGCATGACACCTTTCTTGAAAACCTAAGCTGGGCGGTGGGGCAGGCGGGCACCCGCCCCCTGACGATCGAGCCGATCAACCCCCATGACATCCCCGGCTATTTCCTGTGTGACTTCGATCAGGCCGCCGGCATTCTGGACACCCTCAACGCCCCAACCCTCGCCCTGCAATTCGATGCCTACCACGCCCATCGCATCACCGGCGACGTCATGGGCACATGGGCCAGGCACGGCCACCGCGCCGCCCATGTGCAGGTGGCAGGCTACCCCGGCAGGCATGAACCCATGGGCGGCGAAATCGACTATTCCGGCTTTTTCGCACGGCTTGGCAAAGACGGTTACCAAGGCTGGGTCAGCGGCGAATACCACCCGCGAACCCGCACCGAAGACGGCCTTGGCTGGATCGCCTAGGGCCGCCGCGCGGTCAAAAGCGCCTTGCCCTCTGGCCCGCCGATCAGCATGAGCGCCCCGGTCTCATCGAAGTCGAACCGCCGTACCTGGCTCAGGGCATCCAGCATCTTGCGCTCAAGGTTCATCAGGGCCGGGGCACAGGCCATCTGGGTCGAAGCCATCTGTCCAAGGGATACGCCCTCGCCGGTCAGCTCATAACCGCCGAAATACCGATTGCAGGCGGCCCGCCCACTGACGCGCCCCTTGCCGTCAAAGGCGATCGTCACCTCGGCGGCGTCGATCACGCCACCGCCCATGACATCCTCGATCCGCCACTCTGCACCAGCCAGAAGGTCTTGGGGGTTGCCGGCACAACCGCGATAGTCCGCGCCATCCAGCGTCAGAACCGCGCGGTGTGGATAGGGCATCCCGCTCATGTCATCATGACACAGCCCGTCTTCGATCCGCAGGCGGGTGGCAATCTCGGGCATATCGAAGACATAGCCGCCATCTTTAACCGCCACCTCGGGGCGGGGCGCGCGCTTGGTCATCTCGCCATATTGCGCGACCACCTCGACCTCGTCTTCGCCGATGTCCACGTACCAGCCCGGTTCGTTCCCGCGCGCCCGGTAGGGGGCGGGGCCATCTTCCATAGGCGTGCATTCGGGGTACGCCTGCCCCGAAACCGTCAACATCGCGGTATCGCCTTTCGACCAGAATTCGATGCCATCCCCGGGGCCACCGACATAGCGCGCGCCCGAGGCGGAAACCTTCTGCGTCATGGAATGGTCCTGCCCGTCGATCCGCAGGGTGGCCCGGTCGTCCAGAACACCGAAGGAAACCTCCTTGCCCCCACAGTCAAGGCGCGTGGCAAAGGCGAGGGGCGTCATCGGGTCCATCCACAGTGGTCCCAGATCCACGTTATCCTCTCCGGCGGCAAAGGGAATATCCTGCACGATCCAACCCGTCGCCCCATGGCTGCGGATCACCGCGCTGACCTGCCCGCCGATCCCCTTGGGCACCGTCAGGGAAAAATCAAACGGCACCTGCTTGGCCTCGGTGGCAAACTGCGCCCTGTCCAGAACCGTGTTGAACAGGCCCATCGCCTCGATGGTCACCTCGGCCTCCGGCGGCAGGGCGATATTGGCCTTATAGGTCAACGCGCCACTGATCTGGCGCGTGTCGTCACTGGCGAGGGCAGGAAATGCCGCGGCAAGGCCCAAGGCCGCAGACAGGAAGATACGCAACATGAAACCACCTCCGGTACGGGTTGTGCTGCGGTGAATATAGGGGGGCTGACCCGTGAATTGAAACGCACAGGATTCATTCGCGCAAAAAACCGCGCGCCCTGTGGTCAGGACGCGCGGCGTGTTTGGTCAAAGTTGAAAGGCGAGCCGCTCACACGCTCATGCAGACGTATTTCATCTCCATGAATTCCTCGATCCCGTGGTGGCTGCCTTCACGGCCAAGGCCCGATTGCTTGATCCCGCCAAAGGGGGCCACCTCGGTCGAGATGATGCCGGTGTTCACCCCCACGATCCCGTATTCCAGCGCCTCGGCCACCTTGTAAACGCGGCTCAGGTCCTTGGCATAGAAATAGCTCGCCAAACCAAAGATCGTGTCATTGGCCAGGTCGATCACCTCGTCCTCGTCCTCGAACTTGAACAGGGGCGCCAGCGGACCAAAGGTTTCATCGGTGGAAAACAGCATTTCCTTGGTCGCCCCGGTGACGATGGTGGGTGGAATGAAATAACCCGGACCCTGCGGCGCCTCGGTATCGCCAAGGATCACGTTCGCGCCCTTGGCCTTGGCATCGGCGATATGATTCTGGACCTTTTCGATGGCCTGCGCGTTGATCAGCGGCCCAAGCGCCACGCCGTCGTCCATGCCATCGCCCATCTTCAGCTTTTCAACCGCCGCCTTCAGTTTCTCGGCGAAGGCATCGTAAACGCCCGCCTGAACGTAGATACGGTTGGCACAGACGCAGGTCTGCCCGTTGTTGCGGAACTTGCACATGATGGCGCCTTCCACGGCGGCGTCGAGGTCGGCATCGTCAAACACGATGAAGGGCGCGTTGCCGCCCAGTTCCATCGAACATTTCATTACCTGATCGGCGGCCTGACGCAGCAGGATGCGCCCCACGTTGGTCGAGCCGGTGAAGGTGAGTTTGCGCACGATGGGGTTTTCGCAGAATTCCTTGCCCGTGTCCGAGGCATTGGTCGTGGTCACGACCGAGAAAACCCCCTTGGGAATGCCCGCCCGCTCGGCCAGCACGGCCATGGCCGTGGCCGACAGCGGCGTCAGTTCCGCAGGCCGCGCCACAAAGGCACAGCCCGCCGCCAGCGCCGGGGCCGCCTTGCGGGTAATCATCGCGTTGGGAAAGTTCCACGGCGTGATCGAGGCGGCCACCCCGATGGGTTGTTTCAGCACGGTGATCCGCTTGTCCCGCTGGTGGCCGGGGATGGTTTCACCGTAAACGCGCTTGGCTTCTTCGGCGAAAAATTCCACGAAACTGGCGCCATAGGCGATCTCGCCCATGGCCTCGGCCAGAGGCTTGCCTTGCTCGGCGGTCAGGATGATGGCCAGATCGTCCTGATTTTCCATCATCAGGTCGAACCACTTGCGCAGTACGGCGGCACGTTCCTTGCCGGTCCATGTGGCCCAATCCTTCTGGGCCGCTTCGGCATCGGCGATGGCCTTGGACACCTGCGCGCGGCTCAGGTCGGCGACATGGGCGATCACATCGCCGCGGGCGGGGTTGGTCACCTCGAAGGTGCCCTCGTCGCCATCCACCCAATCGCCCGCCAGATAGGCCTGTTCGGCCAGAAGGCTGGGGTCTTTCAAAAGCGATTTCAGATTGGTCGTGGTCATGGCGTCTCTCTCCCTTTGTCCTGATTGCGCAATGGCAAAGCACCTTGCGCGCGTCTTGCCCAGAGACCTAGGATATTGTGCGAGGCAATGGAAGGGATGACGATGAAACCGCTGGATGACGCCTATGCCAATGCCGCCCATATCCCCGGCGCGGATGACTACCCGCCGCGCTGGGCGCGGTTGGCGGCGGAGTTTCGCAAAGAGCTTGAGGATGAGGGGCGCGCGCGGCTGGGCCTGTCTTATGGCGACAGTGCGCGGCAGGTGATGGATCTGTTCCTGCCCGATGGGCCGATCAGGGGGCTCTGCGTCTTTGTGCACGGAGGCTATTGGCTACGGTTCGACAAGTCCTACTGGTCGCATTTTGCCGCCGGTCCGCTGGCGCGGGGATGGGCCGTGGCGATACCGTCGTATGACCTGTGCCCCGATGTGACGATTGCGCAGATCACCGGGCAGATTGCCACGGCAGTCGGCCTTGCCGCGCAGCAGGTCAAAGGGCCGATTGCCTTGACGGGGCACTCCGCCGGGGGGCATCTGGTGGCGCGGATGGCGGTGCCGGGCGTCCTGCCCGAGGATATCGCGGCGCGTCTTGCCTCGGTTGTGCCGATCTCTCCCGTGGCCGACCTGCGCCCGCTTCTGGAAACCTCGATGAACGATCACTTCGGGATGGACCTTGCAGCGGCGGTTTCGGAAAGCCCGGTGTTGATGACACCTTCGCCGGTGCCGGTGCATGTCTGGGTCGGCGCACAGGAACGCCCCGTGTTCCTCGATCAGGCGAAATGGCTGTCCGAGGCGTGGAACGCGGCCCTGCACATCGCCCCCGGCAGGCACCACTTCGATGTTATAGACGCGCTGCAAGACCCCGAAAGCGCCATGGTCGGGCACATCTGCACCTAGCCCTCGGCGGGTGCCCTCATCGGCGCGCGCTCTGGCCCGAAAACCGCGGCCAGCGCAAGGATCACGCCCGACACCGTGGCAATCATCCCCGCCGCGCTCACCGCATCGTCAAAGCCCAGCCAGAGCGGCCCATAGCCCGCCAATACATAGCCCAGGATCGCCGAGATCACGGCAAACCCCACGCTCCACGCCACCTGCGCCTCTAGCCGGTTGGTCATCAGCCGCGCGGCGGCGGGGGGGCAGATGAACATCGCGATCACGATGATCGACCCCACAGCATCAAAGGCCGCCACCGCCGCAATCGCCGCGACGACCACCAGCGACAGGCCCAAGACCCCGGTGGGCAGGCCCACGGTGCGGGCGAACCCCTCGTCGAAGCTGCTGATTTTCAGGGGCCGCCAGAAGACCCACGTAAACCCGCTGACAAACAGCAAGGTCGCCGCCATGCGCGGTAACTCGGGGGGCAGCCCCGTCAGGGCCTCCCATTCGAACAGCGACGACCAGCCGAAGGCATCCAGCCAGATCAGGCTTTCCAGGTTGCCGTAAAGCGCGTGCTGCACATCCAGATGCACATCCGACGTATCCGATTGCTCCAACAGCAGAACACCACCGGCGAACATCGCGGTAAAGACAACGCCCATCGCTGCCCCCGGCTCGATCTTGCCCAGTCGGCGGATCACCTCGATCAGCGCGACAGCCACCAGGGCCGCCGCTCCCGCGCCCAGCATCATCGGCAGGGCGGCGATCATGCCGGTCAGCAGAAAGGCCCCCACGATCCCCGGCAGAACCACGTGCGATATGGCATCGCCGATCAGCGCCTGCCGCCGCAGCAACAGGAAATTCCCCGGCAGGGCACAGGCCACGGCGGCACAGATGCCGATCAGGATCGGCGGCAGTGAAAGTGCGACGAATTCTTCGCCCATCATGTGATGCCCTCCGGCCTGAGTTCACGGTCCAACTCGGCGATCTGGTCGGGCGTCAACACCCGCTCCAGCGGCGTCAGCCCGTCATAGCGCGCCGCCGCCGCCTCGTGCCGCGGATCACTGCGCAGCAGGTGCCAGCGGCGTTCATCCAAAAGCGCGCGGGCCGCCTGCGCGCGGCCTGTTTCCGTGGCCACCCCATCGGCGCGCAAATGCCCCGCTCCGCGCATCAGGCGCAGGGTCAAACCCTCGTAAATCGGCTGCCCCTGCGCCAGCGCCAGCAACCCCTGCCGCAAATGTACCCGCCGCTGAAACCGGCGGTGCCGCAGGGCGGCGGCCAATACGCCGCGCCCCGGCGCAAGCAGCAAAGACACCAGAAACAGCGCAAACGACACCAGAACGATGATCGGTCCGGTCGGCAGGTTCGGCGCGGTCGCAGACACCCCCGCGCCAATCCACCCCGAGGCCCCGCCAAGCGCCCCGGCGATCAAGACCACGCGGCCCACGCGTTCGCTCCAGAACCGCGCCGCCACGGCGGGGATGATCAACAGCGCCACGATCAGGATCAGGCCCACCACCTTCAGGCCCACCACCGTAATCGCCATGGCCAACCCCATCATCGCAAGCTCGATCCGCCGCACGTCGCCACCGCTTGCGGCGACATACTCGGGGTCGAAGGCCACCGCCGCCATCGGCCTGCGCATAAGCACGACAAGCGCCAGAACAGCCGCGCCGCCCAGCGCGATAATCACCGCGTCGTTCCAGAGCATCCCGGCCGTCGACCCCAGAAGGAAGGTCTCAAGCCCCGCTTGCCGCCCCGCGGTCATGGATTGGATCACCGTCAAAAGGACAATCCCGAACCCGAAGAACACCGACAGAACCGCCCCGATCGCCGCGTCCTCGCTCAGCCGTGTGGCCCGGGTCAGCCAACTGACGCACAACAGGCCAAGTCCCGCCGACAGGGCGGAGCCCAGCAACAGGCCCAACAGTGCCCGGCCATCGCCGCCCAGAACCACCATCACGATAAACGCCAGCCCGACACCGGGCAGGGTGGCATGGCTGATTGCATCGCTGACCAGCGCCCGCTTGCCAAGGAACAGGAACACCCCCGTCGCCCCGGCGGCCATGCCCAGCAGGGCCGCGCCGATGGTGACCAGCGTGGCGTTATACCCCAGTTGCAGGAACAGTGCCTCCCACAGCATGGCCTAGCCCACCGCGCCCATGGGCAGGCTGGCAAGCCGCCCGCCATAGGCGGCCTGCAGGGTCTCTTCGGTGAATGTCGTTTCCACCGGCCCCTCGGCCACCTTGTGGGTATTGATCAGGAACACCCGGTCGAAATAATCGCGGACGGTAGACAGGTCGTGATGCACGGCGACCACCGTCTTGCCCTTGGCCTTGAGGTCTTTCAGAACGGCGATGATGGCCTTTTCCGTGGCCGCATCGACGCCCGCGAAGGGCTCGTCCAGCAGGTAAAGGTCCGCCTCCTGCGCCAGCGCCCGGGCCAGGAACACCCGCTGTTGCTGCCCGCCGGAAAGCTGCCCGATCTGCCGGTCGGCAAAACCCTCCATGCCGACCCGCGACAGGCAGGACATCGCCCGCTCAAGGTGCGTGGTGCGCACCCGCCTCAACAAGCCCAACTCGCGTTGCATCCCCATCAGCACCACGTCGATCACCCGTGTCGGGAAATCCCAATCGACACTGGCGCGTTGCGGCATATAGGCAATGCGCGCCCGCATCTTGTTCAACGGTGCCCCCCAGCAGGTGACATTGCCCGAAAGCGGCCTCACCACGCCAAGCGTTGCTTTCAAAAGCGTGGATTTTCCCGCGCCATTGGGGCCGATGATCGCGGTCATGGCGCCCGGCTCGACCGTCATGTCCACCGAGAAGACCGCGGGTTTCTCGCCATAGCTGACCGTCAGGCCACGAATGGCCAGCGGGCTGTGGCTTTGGTCGGCTTTCGGTTTCGGGTGTCCGCCCTCGCGGGCCAGTCGCAATGCCATGTCTTACATCCCCGTCCGTAGTTTTCCGTCCATGCCGCGCGCCGGGACCTGCCCGCCAAGGGCGGCGGCGATCACCGTGGCGTTATGGTCGATCATGCCGATATAGGTGCCTTCATAGGTCCCCGGCTCGCCCATCGCGTCAGAGAACAACTCCCCGCCGATGCGCACCTCGTGGCCCTTCGCGGCGGCCCCTTCGACCAAAGCGCGAATGTTGCGATCCGAGACCGAGGTTTCGACGAAAACCGCGCCGATCCTGCGCTCGACCAGCAGGTCAACCAGCGTGCGGATGCGGTTCAGCCCCGCCTCGGATTCCGTGGAAATCCCCTGAATGCCCAGAACCTCATAGCCATAGGCACGCCCGAAATAGCCAAAGGCGTCATGCGCGGTCAGCAGAACGCGGGCAGGGGGCGGCACGGTTTGCAATACGCCGCGCGTGTAGTCACCCAGCCGGGTGATCTCATCGATATAACGCGCGGCATTGGCGGCGAACATCCCGGCCCGATCGGGGGCCGTATCGCTCAGTGCGTCGCGCACCGCGCGCACCACGGGCACCCACAAATCCGCCACCATCCAGACGTGGGGGTCGAACTTGCCGCTGTAATCCTCGTGACCGATCAACTCGGCCTGCGGCACCGCCTCGCCCACGGCCGCCACGTTGCGCCGACGGCCCAGCTTGAGCAGGAACTCCTCCATCTGCGCCTCAAGGTACAGCCCATGCCACAGAACAAGGTCGGCACGGGTCATGGCCACGATATCGCTGCGCGTCTGGCGGTAGGAGTGCGGGTCTACCCCCGGTCCCATCAGGGCCTTTACCTCCACGGCCTCGCCCCCCACGCGCCGCGCGGCATCGGCGATCATGCCCGTGGTGGCAACGACCGACAGGCGCGATTGCGCAAGGGCGGGGCGGGAAACAAGGCTTGCGCCGGCAAGGGCCAGAAGGTGACGACGGGTCAGATTCATTGAATCGGTCTCACAGATTTTCTGCATTGCCGCGAATATGCGAGTGACTCGCAACTAAGTCAAGTCAATTGCGAATGATTTGCAAAAACAGGTTCAGAAGCGCAGCTCGAACACCGCCCCCGCCTCCGATGGCAGAAGATCAATTTGCCCATCCACGGCTTGCAACATGGTCTGCACGATGGTCAGGCCCATCCCCGTACCGCCGTCATGGCGGCGCGTGGTAAAGAACGGGGCGAAAATCCGGGCGCGGTTGCCGTCCTCGATGCCCGGGCCATCGTCCGCAACCGTGATCCGCTGCCCCCGCGCGGTAATCCGCAGGGCGGTGGCGCCATGCGCCGCCGCGTTCTGCGCCAGATGCCCCAGGATCGCCGCCAGCGCCCCGGCGTCCATAGGCACCTGCGCCTCACCCTCCAGCGTGACGTCGATCTCGGCCTCATCGCGAACCGCCCCGACCACCTGCGACAGTTGCGCAGGCCCACGGCCCACCGGCTCCCGCGCGGCGGACAGATGGCGCAACGCCTCCAGCTTGTCCCGCATGGCAAAGGCCGCGCGTTGCACCGTACCGATAAGTTCTTCCCGGTCCTCGGGCGCGGACTCGGCCTCCAAAAGCTCCGCCGCCGCGATCAGGCTGGTCAGGGGGGATTTCAACTCGTGGGTCACATGGTTGGTATAGGCGCGCAGCCCCGCCTCGCGATCCTGCAAGGTGCTGCCCATGTCGATCACCGCCTGTCCCAGCTCCGACAATTCCGGGGTGCCGTAATGGCGCGGCACGGGAGCGTCCCGCGCCCCGGCCTTGACCGCCTTGGCGTGCTCGGTCAGCGCATAGACCGGGCGCAACACCAACCGCCAGACAAGGAAACCCAGAACGCAAGTCGCCACCACCGCCATCCAGAAGATCATCCAGGCCGTCTCGGCCCAGCCAAGGATATTCCCCGCCAGCTTGAAATAGGCGATCCCGACAAGCGGCAGGCACAAAACCGTGGCCAATGTCCCGCCAAGGACCAAGGCCAGGGGCGGGCGCCATTTCTGTCTTACGCGCTTCGACATGGCCCCATCCGAATTCCAACGCCATGCACGGTCTCGATCGCATCGGCACAGCCCGCCTCGGACAACTTGCCGCGCAGGTTGCGCAGGTGGCTGTCCAGCGTCCGGTCAGACACATGAATGCCCGCGCCATACACCGCATCAATCAACTGCGCCTTGGTCGCCACGTGATCGGGCCGCGCCATGAGATGCGCCAATAGGCCCATCTCGCGCGCGGTCAATGCCACCGCCGCGCCCGCCACCTCGCACAGGTGGCGGCCCGGATCGAGCATCAGAACCCCACGTCGCAGCGCGCCCGCCCGGGACGCGCCGCCGCTGCGCTTCAGGATCGCCTTGACCCGGGCCAGCAACTCGCGCGGGGAAAACGGCTTGGTCACATAGTCATCACCACCCAGTTCGAACCCAAGCACGCGGTCGATCTCTTCATCCCGCGCGGTCAGGAACAGCACCGGGGTTTCCCGCTCGGCCCGCAAGCGGCGACACAGGTCAAGCCCATCCATCCCCGGCAACCCGATGTCCAGCACGACCAAATCCACTTGGTCGCTCCGGGCCTTGGCCAAACCTTCCGGCCCATCGCCCGCCTCGGACACCGCAAACCCCGCCTGCTTCAACGCGATCCGCAGGACCGAGCGGATTTCCGGGTCATCATCGACAATCAGGATCTTATGCATTTCAGGCACCGGGCACACTGGCTTCCAACCGTTCAAGCTTACGCAACACGCGCCACTCCCGGAAGCCCCATTCGCGCCAATCCGTGCTGCCGATCCGGTGCGGCTCAAGGTAATCGAAGCGTTCGCACAGCGCATGTCCGGTTTCGGCCTCGTAAACCCGGATCGCGGGGAGCGCCGCGGGACCAAGCCGGCAGATATAATAGGCGTCCTTTCGTACCTCATGGGTCAGGTTATAGTGCGCAATCGTGAAATCGAAACTCAGGAACAGGGAAAAATACAAAACCCCCACGCTCAACACCGTCCCACGCAGCACCAGCCACCCGGCCGGTTTGCGCGCCACGATCTGCCACAGAACCAGAGCCAGCAAAGCCGTCACAAGCTCCATCCAGATCGCCGCCGACAGGCGCAACCGGGTCAGCCCGTAAACATCCACGTAAAGCTCCAGCCGCAACATGGACGAGATGACCAGCCAAACCGTCTGACCGACCCAGAACAACAAGGCGGCCCGCAACCAACGGTCAGCTTCCGCAAATGGCCGCGCGACAATCGCAAAGCCCCCTGCCAACAGCGCCGTCACCAACAGCGAATAGGCCCCCCGATGGGCATATTGCGCATAGCCCACCCCCTGGGGCAGGGCCACGCCGCCCCAGAGATAGGTCAGGTCCATCGTGGTCTGCACCGCGAACAGCAGGTTGAACAACAGGATCGACCGACGTACCGCATCCGGGTTCAGCCACCGGGGCAGGCGGCGCGGGCCATGCCGTTCGGCGCGACCCGGAAGGCGCAAGCGCTCCTGAAATCCGGCAAGGGTCAGCATCGGCCAGATCAGCACCGCGATCCCGGCCCAGAAACTCACCCGCGACAGATCGGGCAGGTCTATTCGTGACAGATCGTTGGCCCACTCCTCGAACACCGGATTCGCCCCGACCAACAGGCTCAGGAAGATCAGGCCCAGACCAACCGGCAAACCCCATCCCAAAACAGCCTTGCCAAGCGCGCCGTCGCTTGGCGCCTTGGTCACGCTCAACCCGTTCCACAGGTCATTCGCGGCCTGCCACGGCCCAAGCCAGATCAGGCGCAACGCGCCGCGCATGGCCCCGGCCAGCCCCGGCCAACCGCCAAGGGCAATCCATGCCGCGCCCATCAACAGCCCGACCCACCAAAACAGGATCGACAGCGCCTGCACCTGTTCGAGCAGCGGCAGCATCAGGGCAACCCCAAGGATGAATCCGCCCCATCCCTTGCCATCCTGCATCGCCAGCCCGGCAAACAGCAGCATCGCGCCAAACAGGGCCAGCGACAGGCCCGCATCCACGCCCCAAAGCAGCATATCGGCCAGCAGGATCAGCGCCGCCAGTGCCGCCATGCGTTCAAACCGCCCCGGTTCGCGCGTCCCGTCCTTGCGGGGTTTGGCAAGGCGGCGGGTGACCCCATCCATCCACCAACTGTCTGTCTGGATCGAGGCGGGAACGCCCCGCACAAGAAAGCTCTTCATGGTCTTGCCCCTCGTTGCATATGGTTCGGGGCCATGGGTAACGGCCCGCTTTGCACGGGGGCCGCAGCAGTCGTGCAGTTTTTGCGCATTCGCCGGGCGGGGCTTGGGTTGCCACGGGCCGGGGGGCGTGTAACAGCTTGCGCAACGCTCCATCAGGGATCTGCCATGCGCCGCTTTACCGATATCGCCCCGCCGCCGCTTGCCACCACCTACCCAGCCCGCAACCCGGGCCAGCCGCTTGATCCGGATTGGCTGGACAGCGTGCAGGTGGATGACGCGGCGATTGAGGCCGAGGCGACGGAGATCGACGCAAGCTGCAACAACGCAGGCCCCCATCACGCGGCATGGCTTCTCCGTGCGATCCAATGCATGGACCTGACCACGCTTTCGGGCGATGACACCCCCGAACGGGTCAAGGCCCTATGCCAGACCGCCCGCGCACCCCTGCCCGCCGATCTGGCTGCAAAGCATGGGGCAGGGGGCCTCACCGTCGGTGCGGTCTGTGTCTATCACGCCATGATCCCCACCGCCCTTGCCGCGCTTGAAGGCTCGGGCATCCCCGTCGCCGCCGTCTCCGCCGGGTTCCCGGCGGGCCTTTCCTCCCCCCGCGCCCGGGTGGCCGAGGTCGAAGACAGTGTCGCCGCAGGCGCCACGGAAATCGACATCGTCATTCCTCGCTACCTCGCCCTTTCTGGGAACTGGACAGCCCTTTACGAAGACATCCGTGCCCTGCGCGCGGCCTGTGGGGATGCGCACCTCAAATGCATCCTTTCCGTGGGCGAATTGGGCGACCTCACCACCGTCGCCCGCGCCTCCCTCACCGCGATGATGGCCGGGGCGGATGTGGTTAAAACCTCAACGGGGAAGGAGGCGACCAACGCCACGCTCCCCGCCGCCCTCACTATGCTCCACACCATCCACGCTTACCATCAGGCGACGGGCCACCGCATCGGCTTCAAACCTGCCGGCGGCATTTCCACCGTCCGCGCGGCCCTGCCGTACATGGCCGCCACCCATGCCCGCCTCGGCCCCGACTGGCTCCAGCCCACGCTCTTTCGCTTCGGGGCCTCCTCGCTTCTCAAGGACATCCGCGCCACCCTCGCCGCGTCCTGACCTTGCCACCCCTTGCCCGCTTTGGTTTAACCGGGCGGAACTATTCCCCGGAGGCCCGCCATGGTCGATATCGCCACCCGCGTCTATAACCACCGCTGGAAGATGGACCCCATCGTGCGGTCCCTCATCGACACGGATTTCTACAAGCTGCTGATGTGCCAATCGGTCTTCCGCAACAAGCCCGACACCGATGTCACCTTCTCGCTCATCAACCGCACCAAATCCATCCGCCTCGCCGACATCATCGACGAGGGCGAGCTGCGCGAACAGCTTGACCATATCCGCTCCCTCTCCCTCACCCGCGGCGAAAGCACATGGCTTCGCGGCAACACCTTCTACGGCAAACGCCAGATGTTCACGCCCGAGTTCATGGAGTGGTTCGAGAACCTGCAACTCCCCCCCTACCACCTCGAAAAACGCGACGGGCAGTATGAACTGACCTTCGAGGGCAAATGGCCCGAGGTCATGCTCTGGGAAATTCCCGCGCTCGCCGTGCTGATGGAACTGCGCTCTCGCGCGGTCCTGCACGACATGAAGAAATTCGAACTGCAAGTCCTCTACGCCCGCGCCATGACCAAGCTCTGGGGCAAGATCGAACGTCTGCGTGGCCTGCCGGGCCTGCGCATCGCCGATTTCGGCACCCGCCGCCGCCACTCCTTCATGTGGCAGGATTGGTGCGTGCAGGCCATGGGCGAAGGGCTGGGCGAGGGCTTCGTCGGCACCTCCAACTGCCTCATCGCCAAGAACCGCGATCTTGAGGCGATCGGCACCAACGCCCACGAACTCCCCATGGTCTACGCCGCCCTGGCCGAGGATGACGAGGCCCTGCGCCAAGCCCCCTACAAGGTCCTCGCCGACTGGCACGAGGAGCACGAAGGCAACCTGCGGATCATCCTGCCCGACACCTACGGCACCCAGGGCTTCCTCGATCACGCCCCCGATTGGCTGGCCGGTTGGACAGGCATCCGCATCGACTCCGGCGATCCCGCCACGGGGGCCGAGACCGCCATCCGCTGGTGGCAAGACCGCGGCGAAGACCCGCGCGAGAAACTGATCATCTTCTCCGACGGGTTGGACGAAGAAAAAATCATCGACCTGCACAAACGCTTCTACGGCCGCGTGAAATTCAGCTTCGGCTGGGGCACACTCTTGACCAACGATTTCCGCGGGCTGACCGAGGGCGACGCCCTCGCCCCCTTCTCCCTGGTCTGCAAAGCCGTGGCCGCCAACGGGCGGCCCACGGTGAAATTGTCGGATAATCCTAGGAAGGCGATGGGGCCGAAAGACGAGATCACCCGGTATAAACGGGTGTTCGGGGTCGGTGAGCAGGAGGAGATGGAGGTTGTGGTTTAAAGAATCATCTATCTTGATATAGATAGTTATATGGCGTAAGTGATATAATCATATATAGCGTCTTATAGGTATGTAATGGACCCGATAAGAAACCCCTTTGCCCCCGGCGCAGGCTCTCAACCCCCAGAGCTTGCCGGCCGAGACGACATCATTAACGATGCGTTCGTGGCACTCCAACGTATCCTAATTGGGAAGCATGCGAAATCACAGATCCTTTTAGGGTTAAGGGGTACAGGCAAGACTGTGTTGCTAAACAAGATTGAAAGCATGGCTGAAGATGCTGGATACCTCACATCTTTTATAGAGGCGCCCGAAGATAAGAGTTTGGCGGAGCTCTTGTATCCAAAGATTCATCAAGTTCTTAGGAAGCTATCTCTATTTGAGGATGCCAAAGAAAAAGCCTATTCAGCCATGCGAGCGCTTCGCAGTTTTGCAAGTGTTTTCAAGGTTCAAATGGGAGACCTGTCGCTTTCGGTAGACCCCGAGGCCGGTTCAGCCGACAGCGGTAATCTAGAATATGACCTTACGGACTTATTTCTCGCAGTAGGAGCAGCGGCCAAATCAGCTGGGAAGGGTTGGGCGCTATTGATAGACGAAGTTCAGTACCTCGATGAAGATGAGCTTTCGGCAATAATTGTTGCTATGCATCGCGTTAACCAAAAAGAATTACCGGTAGTTTTTTTTGGAGCTGGACTTCCTCAAATTGCAGCATTGTCTGGCGATGCAAAGTCTTACGCGGAGAGACTCTTCAACTATCCCCCGGTCGGAGCGCTAAGCAAACAAGGTGCGCAGCAAGCCATTCAGAAACCAATCATCGACGAAGGTGAGAACATCGATGATGACGCACTTGAACTTTTAATCGAGAAGACAGAGGGCTATCCCTATTTTTTACAGGAATGGGGATATCAAGCATGGAACACGGCCCATAGTTCGCCGATTAGCGGTAACGACGTGGAAAGCGCCTCCGGTGCTTGCCTAAAGAGGCTAGACGATGGGTTCTTCAAGGTCAGGTTCGACCGTTTAACGCCAAAAGAGAGAGAGTATGTCATCGCAATGGCGGAACTAGGCAAGGGGCCCTATAGATCAGCGGATGTTGCAGATAGGCTTCAAGAGCCAATGAACAAGCTTGGGCCAAGGCGTGCAACTATTATAAGCAAGGGCATGATCTACAGCCCAGAGTACGGCGACATTGCTTTTACGGTACCAATGTTTGAAGAGTATCTACTTAGGGTAATAGGCAAGTAACGTTAAAGACAAACGCTAAGCCCCCCGAATCGCCAACCGCGTTAGCCGATAGGACGTCACGCCTGTTTGTCACGCTTGGCAGCCAGAAAGCTATCAAGGTCAACGTCAAGCACCTCTCCGGCCTTGGCTTGCCCATCCGCCTCCGAAAAGTTGGCTTTCAGGCGGTTGAATTCCAATTCCATTTCCTGCCGCTCCAACATCCGCAATCCCGCGCGCACCACGTCACTGGCCGAGTTATAGCGGCCAGATTCCACGGCTTTGGTTATGAAATCGTTAAAGTGATCGCTCAGGACGACCGAGGTGTTGCGCGGCATGGGTTATCTCCTTCGCCCACAACATACCAATTCTTGGTACTCGCTTCAATCCGCTGGGGCCTCTGTCTGGCGCGTCCACCCGCGATTACCCGTCCCGGGCTTGACCCGGGACCTCTCGGTCTGACCCGAGGCCCCGGGTCAAGCCCGGGGCTGCCCTCACTCCTCCCCATCCACGCGTCCACGCAACGCCTTCACCTCCCCGCGCACCTTCTTCGCCTTCAACCGGCGTTTCTTTGACCCCAAGGTGGGGCGTGTCGGGATTCTCCGTTTGGGTTTTTCGCAGGCTTTGCGGATCAACTCGGCCAGACGGTCCCGCGCGATCTCGCGGTTGCGGGCTTGGGAACGGGTTTCCTCCACCTGGATCACCACCGCGCCGTCCTTGGTCCACCGTCGCCCCGCCACCCGGCGCAGGCGTCGTTTCACTGCGTCGGGCAGGTTGGGCGAGCGTTCCGCCTCGAACCGCAACTCCACCGCCGTCGACACCTTGTTGACGTTCTGCCCGCCGGGGCCCGAGGCGCGGATGAACTGTTCGGTCAGTTCCCAGTCTTCGATGGTGATCTGGTCGTTAACTTTCATGGCATCCAACGGCGTCTTCTGTACAAACTGTACAGACATCTCTGCGGCGGGGTGGAGTTTTGTACAAAACTCCGGGGGTCTCTGTACGACTCGTACATAATTCAAAGGGCCGTTTCGGTTAACGAAACGGCCCTCTAAAGGTTAACGGAGGCGGGGCGGTTAGGCCATGCCAATCCGGGTGGTCATACGCCCGAGGGCTGCCTCAGACGGTGCCTCCCCTGACTGTTCCGACACCTCTCTCCAATCCCTTTATAGACACTGGACCACCTCCTTTCAGTTGTTGAACTTATCCACAGCTTGCCACAGTTTTTCTAGTTGTCAAAACAAAATACAGTGGAAGGCGCGATTTTTTCCTCCAGATATGGGTTCACTCTGATTGAAGGACCGACACGCACTGGCCCGGCAAGTCGGCCATGGTCAGCTCCCGACGGGGCTTCGGCTTGGGCGCGTTCGGGTCGGGCGGCGGCGGGTTGAGGATGTTTATCACCCATTGCCGTGCATCGGCGCAGCCATCCCCGGGCGGCGGCGGGCTCTGGTTCACGCAACCCCTTGCATTATCAGGACATTTCAGGCGCACATGGAAATGGTAATGGTGTCCCCACCATGGTCTGATCTTCCTGAGCCACGCGCGATCGCCCTTCTCGTCATTGCACATCTGCACCTTGGCGCCCGGAAACACGAAAATCCGAGCCGTCCGCGAATCCTTGGCCGCGGCCTTGATGATCTCGTGATGCGCCCGTGTCCATTTATCGTTTGTATAGGCACCCTTAGCCCGTCTCATGGAGATCGAGGAGATCGCCTCACGCTCTGACCGACTCAGGTTCAGGCGGTCCGCGGGCCGCATCCAGATGTCGATATCCATCCCGATTTGGTGGCTGCGATGCCCCGACAGCATCGGCCCCCCGCGCGGCTGGCTGATATCGCCGATGTAAAGGCCGTTCCAACCCGGCTGCGTGGCGGCGAAACGGGAAAGTTTGTTAATGAAGTCAATCGTATGAGGGTGGCCCCAGTTACGGTTCCGACTCAGGCGCATGGCCTGCCACGTGGGGCCGGTCTCGGGCAATTGCGCGCCGCCGGCCATGCATCCCTTGGCATATCCGCCGAACGGCTCGGCCCCTTGCCGCGAGGAATTTTTGTGTTTTCCAAACAATTTCTTGGCATGCACGCCCCGCATCGAGGCCGGAATATTTTGCGTTGAAACGACTTCTTTCGCGGGGCTGTTAACCTCTGGCGCCGAACCGCCGCAGGCTGACAATCCAAGGGTTAACGCGATTACTGTGAGGGTGCGGCCCATGTGTCCCTGTCTCCTTCCGCCTTGACCCAGCGTAGCAGCAGCAAGCCAATCAGGAAAAGGATAATCAAGGGCGACACCCCAATCCGCGCGCTGCCGCTCATCGTTGTTGCTACACCGATCAGGGCCGGAGCGATAAAGGCTGTGGCACGCCCGGACAGCCCATAGAGGCCAAAGCTTTCGGTCGGGGCCTTCGGGTCGGTATGGCGTACCATCAAAGAACGACTGGCCGCCTGAAGCGTGCCACCGAAACCGCCGATAAGCACCCCACAGCCGAAGAATATCGCGTCCGGCAGGCTGGAGCCTGTGGGCAAGGGAATACCCCAAAGCTGCTCGCGGTCCATGCCAACGACCGTCACACACACCAGCATCAAACCCCAGATCGCCACAAGGATCACGGGCTTTGGTCCAAAGCGCTTGTCGGCCTTGCCTCCTAACCAGCTAAAGAGAGCGGCGGATATGCCACCGATGATCCCGAAGATGCCAATCGACACGATGCTCCATCCAAGAACGAGGTTCGCGTAGAATCCACCGAAGGTATAAAGCCCGTTGAGCGCGTCACGATAGAACATTGACGAAACGAGGTAGGAAGTCAGGCTGACCCGCCGCTTCAGGCCTTTGACAGACCGCCCCAAAAGGCGCAGCGCATCGCCCAAACCGCGCCCTTGGGCAGGCGGGCCAATGTCGCGCACCCACAGGAAATAGGGCACCATGAAAATCGCGTACCATAGCGCCACGAATGGCCCGACAAATCGCGTGCCTTCATTTTGCGCGGCATCGAGGCCAAAGGCGGGGTCCAATCCGATCA
Organism: Roseovarius bejariae; assembly: GCF_009669325.1. Lineage (NCBI taxonomy): Bacteria > Pseudomonadati > Pseudomonadota > Alphaproteobacteria > Rhodobacterales > Roseobacteraceae > Roseovarius > Roseovarius bejariae. Next base: position 1,687,443 of record NZ_SZWE01000001.1, on the reverse strand, counting down.
GGGTTTTGCCGTTCGGCTGTTCGGTGAACAAAAGCAGCATGATGACAAGGGCCATCAGCCCACCGATATAGCCAATAGCAAAGCCCGAGCCCGAAAGCTGCCCAACGTCGTCGTTATTTCCAAGCGAGGGGAGCTGTGAGTTGATGAAAATCAGGGCGTATTCGGCGCCGATAAATCCAATGCCGAAAGTGACCAGCCCCAACATCAGGTTGGAGCCATCGGGCAACATGAACCAAATGCCTGTCGCGCCCAACACATAGAGCGCCGAGAAGCCGACGATCCAGGGCAGGCGTTTGCCTGCCGTATCCGCAAGCGCGCCGAAAAACGGCGCACCCAGCCCGATGAGCAACCCGGTGATCGTCAAGCCTAGAGACCAGAGGCTTTGGGCACTGGCCTTTGCGGCCTCGGCGTCTTGGCCAATCGACAGGTAGTGCTCTTTCGCGACAAGCGCGAAAAACGGTCCGAATACGAAGGTGACCAGAAGGGTGTGATAGGGTTGGCTTGCCCAATCAAAGGCGTACCAGCCCCAAATCCGTTTTTTCGGCGAAATTTCGGCCATGTACAACTGCCCCTTGTTCTTGGGGCGATAAGACAGTCTATAGCCCAGAGTGGCAAGTCATTCCTGCATCGGAGGCCATGGTCTTTGGGCGTCTGCCGCAATCCATGCGGCAACCCAGGCAGGGGCTTTCGGACAGCTGACCTGAGGGCCGATTTCGGCCATCACCTGCGCGGGCGGGACAATCCCCGTGGCACCGGTGACGGCGGTCCGCAACAGGATGTGATTGGCGCATTCGCCCGAACGCTTCCACATGGATTGCTCAATGTAGGTGAACTTGTCATCCCACCACACCGCGCGCGAGCGCATCTCGATGGTTTCGAACATGCGGATGCGGCGGCGATAGCGAACGCTGGACCCGGCCACCGTCAGGCCCCATTTGTTCCGCTTAAGGACATCCAGAAGGCCAACCCGCTGCCCCAGCGGGATGCGCCCCAGATCAAACAGGGTCAGGGTGCGCCCGTTGTTGAGCTCCATCCAAAGGTCGATGTCCCAAGGCAGGCACATATGCCGCGAAACATGGGTATCGGTAATGCCAAGGGGGGCATCCTTGCGGTGTTTGAACATCTGCCACATCAGGCGAACGACGGGATACATGGGCGGGTCTCCTTTGGGTCGTCTTGTCATGGGCTGAACCGGCGAGGTCAACCGCAACCCCGCGTCAGACTTGCGCTTTCAGATACGCGCGCTTAGGTCTTGGGCTGTTTGCATACCAAAGGACGATGCCCATGCAGTCGCTGTTCCAGATCCTGATGCTCTTGCTTGATGTGCTGTGGTTTTTCATCATCGCGCATGTGATCATGAGCTGGCTGATCAATTTCCAGGTGCTCAACCTCCACCAGCAACTCGTTGCGCAAATCTGGTACGGGCTGAACCGGCTTCTTGAACCGATCTATCGCCCGATCCGGCGCATCCTGCCGGATATGGCCGGCATCGACCTTGCGCCGCTTGTCGCGCTGATCGGGGTCTATGCCATACGTATCATCCTTGTGAACAACATGATGGCCTTTTACTGACCGGGCTCTTGTTTACCGAATCTTAGTGTGAAAAAGTCACCCGTAAGAGCAGACAATAAAATCTTACGGGCTTTCTCATGCAGGGCGCTGCCACGCTATTGCGCGATGTTTTCGGCTATGAATCCTTCCGCCCCGGGCAGGAAGAGATCGTGCATACCATCCATCAAGGGTGCAACACACTGGCGATCATGCCGACGGGCGGGGGCAAATCCCTGTGTTTTCAGCTTCCAGCCCTGATGCGCGAAGGGGTGACGGTGGTCATCTCGCCGCTGATTGCTCTGATGCGCGATCAGGTGCGTGCCCTGCGCGAGGCAGGGGTCGAGGCGGGGGCGCTGACCTCGGGCAATACCGACGAGGAAACCGCCGCCGTCTGGGAGGCGCTGGATCAGGGGCGGTTGAAACTTCTTTACATCGCGCCTGAGCGTTTGGCCGCTGGGTCGGCCATGGGAATGCTGCGGCGCATTGGCGTGTCCCTGATTGCCGTGGACGAGGCCCATTGCGTCAGCCAATGGGGCCATGATTTCCGGCCTGATTACCTGCGTATCGGGGAGTTGCGGCGCGCCCTGAACGTGCCCCTTGCGGCCTTCACCGCCACGGCGGATGCCGAGACCCGCGACGAGATCGTGGAGAAACTCTTTGACGGGATCGCACCACAGACCTTCCTTGAAGGGTTCGACCGGCCCAATATCCACCTTGCCTTTGCCCCCAAGGACAGCCCCCGTCGGCAAATCCTCGAATTTTCGGCGGCACGCAAGGGGCAGTCGGGGATCGTCTATTGCGGCACGCGGGCCAAGACCGAAAGTCTGGCCGCGGCCCTGCGCGAGGCGGGGCACAACGCCTGCCATTACCACGGCGGCATGGAGGCCGATGAGCGCCGCCATGTCGAAACCCGCTTCAGCACCGAGGATGGCTTGATCGTGGTGGCGACCGTGGCCTTCGGTATGGGGGTGGACAAGCCCGATATTCGCTGGGTCGCCCATGCCGACCTGCCCAAGTCGATCGAGGCCTATTATCAGGAAATCGGCCGCGCGGGGCGCGATGGCGCGCCCGCCGAAACCCTGACCCTTTTCGGCCCCGATGACATCCGTCTGCGCCGCAGCCAGATTGACGAGGGACTGGCCCCGCCGGAACGCCGCATGGCCGACCACGGGCGGCTCAATGCCCTGCTGGGGCTGGCCGAGGCGCTTGAATGCCGCCGCGCCAGCTTGCTGCGCTATTTCGGGGAAAACCCCGCACCCTGTGGTAATTGCGACCTTTGCGATACCCCGCCGGAAACCTTCGACGGCACCCAAGCGGTGCGCAAGGCGCTGTCTGCGATCCTTCGCACCGAGGAACGGTTCGGCGCGGGGCATCTGATCGACATTCTCATTGGCAATGCCACCGAAAAGGTGCAGGCGCGCGGGCACGATCAATTGCCCACGTTCGGCGTGGGCCGTGATCTGGAGCGGCGCAACTGGCAAGGTGTGTTTCGGCAGATGATGGGGCATGACCTTGTCAGGCCTGACCCCGAACGCCACGGCGCCCTGCGGATGACCGACAAGGCCCTGCCGATCCTGCGCGATCTAGAAAGCATCACCCTGCGCCGTGATACGCTTGTGCCTAAAACCCGCCGCCCCGCGGCCAAGGCGCTTGTCTCGGATGAAGACGCGCCCCTGCTTTCGGCCCTAAAGGCCAAGCGCCGCGCCTTGGCCGAGGCTGCCAAGGTCCCCGCTTATGTGGTCTTCAACGATCGTACGCTTATCGAGATGGCCGAGAAGCGCCCCAACAGCCTTGATGACATGGCCCGCATTGGTGGCGTAGGTGCCAAGAAGCTTGAAAAATACGGCGATGATTTCCTGTCTGTCATCAATGGGGAAGCCGAGGCCATGCACCCCACCCGCCGCAAGCTGGCCGGTCGGGCCGCCGGGTCGCTCTATGATCAGTTGCTCGAAGTGCAGGCCGATCTGGCGCGTGGCGAAGGTGGAATCGACAAACCGCTAAGTTGTTCCGCCTCGCTTTTGGCGAAGGTGGCCAGTAGCCGCCCTGGCGACCTCGATAGCCTGGCGCGCATCCTTGGCGAACGCCGCGCGGAACGCTTTGGCCCGGCCTTTCTGGACGTTTTGCAAGCGGCGGACTAAATCAGTCGGAACAGTGAATTTGGGGATCTCGGAATGCTTGTTGTTGTCTCGCCCGCAAAGAAAATGAACATGGACCCGGTGGAAGGTATCGAGGCCACGCGCCCCGCCTTTCAGGCTGAGGCCAATGATCTGGCCGGGGTTGCACGCGGCCTGTCGGTGGATGACCTGCAAAAGCTGATGAAGATCAGCGAAAACCTTGCCAAGCTGAACCGCGACCGATTCAGCGATTTTGGCGAGATGGAGGAAAAGCCCGCCGCGCTCGCCTTTGCCGGAGACACCTATCAGGGTCTTGAGGCCGCTTCGCTCGACGCCGATGAAATGGCATGGGCGCAGGAGCATTTCCGCATTCTGTCAGGGCTCTACGGGGTGTTGCGCCCGCTGGACGCGATTCAACCCTATCGCCTTGAGATGGGGAGCCGCCTGAAAACCGAAAAGGGTAAGACGCTTTATGACTACTGGGGTGACAAGATCGCCAAGGCGCTCAGGGCACAGGCCGAAGAGATCAAGACCGACACCCTCGTCAATTGCGCCAGCCAGGAATATTTCGGGGCCGTGGACCTTGAGGCGCTTGGCCTGCGGGTGATCACCCCGGTGTTCATGGAAGACAAACCCGGCGGCCCCAAGATCGTGAGTTTTTACGCCAAGAAGGCACGCGGGGCCATGGCGCGGTATATCATTCAACGCCGCCTGACCGATGCGCAGGCCCTGACCGAGTTCGACACGGGCGGCTACCGTTACCGCTCGGATATGTCCGAGAAGAACAAACCCGTTTTCGTGCGCAGCGCCGAAGCCTGATCACGGTATCGGGGCGCGAGTGCCCGCGGGGCCTGCGCCGGAAATTTGATCAATCAAGTCCTCCTTGCGGAGGGGTTTTGTCAGGTAGTGGTCCAACCCCGCCGCCAGAATATCAGCGTCGTCGCCATCCATGGCATGGGCCGTCATGGCGACGATGGGCACATGACTGTTCCCCCCGGATTCAAGCGCGCGGATCGCCTGCGTCGCGTCCTTGCCATCCATCCCGGGCATGGAAATATCCATGAATATCACATCGGGCGCGAAGCTTTGGAACAACTCCACGGCCTCTTGCCCATTTTCCGCGAATTGCAGCTCAATATCGAGCTTTTGCACCATTTTGGAAAAGACCAGACGGTTGGTCTTGTTGTCCTCGGCGGCCAGCACCCTCACGGCGCGCTCTATCTGTGGTGTCGGCGCCTCGTCGCTGGAGCCATCCTGATCGGAAGCAGACACATCGATTCCATGCAGCGCATCCAGAAGCTCGTGCCGCGCAACGGGCTTTTGAAGGATGGCGGCCACGTGTCGCCGTGCCGGATCCTGAAGCGCCGTGCCGGTGTTCGGGGTCAAGACAATGACAGGTGTCTCGTTCCCACGACCTCGCAGGGCCTCGGCCAATTCCATACCGTCCATCTCGGCCATATGATGATCGGTCATGACAAGGTCGACACCCTCATCAATTGCCTCTAGCGCCTCCGCCGAAGTTTTGCAGCGCGTGACCGATAGCCCAAGGGCCGACAGCTGTTTTTCCAGAATGGCACGGTTGAGGTCATGTGGCTCCACGATCAGCACACGTTTCAGGCCGTCCGGTGGCGAGGGGTCGATTGGCCCGGGTCCTTCGGCCATCGGCAGGCTGACCGAGAAGCCAAAGCAACTGCCTTTGCCTTGCTGCGACTCCACCCAGATATCGCCGCCCATCAGGCGGATCAACTTCTGGGAAATGGCAAGGCCAAGCCCGGTGCCTTCGAACTTGCGATTGCGTTCATCATCGACCTGATTGAACTCTCCGAACACATGATCGATCTTGTCAGCGGGAATGCCGATCCCGGTATCCTCGACGGCGACATGCAGGCCGCAGGCGCCGTCTTCTGCAACCCCGGTGACCCGCACGATCACATGGCCGGTCTCGGTGAATTTCACGGCATTGCCGACAAGGTTGGTCAGGACCTGCCGCAATCGCCCGGGATCACCGATGAACTGCGTGGGCAGGAACATGTCGTAATCCACCATCAGATCAAGGCCCTTGTCCCGTGCGTTGGCCTGCAAGAGCAAGACAAGCTCATGGATCGACCGCTCAAGATCGAAGGGAGTGTTGTGCAAGGTCAGCTTGTCGGCCTCGATCTTGGAGTAATCCAGCACGTCGTTGATGATGACCAGAAGTGCCTCGCCGGAATTGCGGATCGTGTTGGCGTAGAGCAGTTGTTCCTCGTCCAGATCGGTTTCTTTTAGCAGGTCGGCCATGCCGACAACGCCGTTCATTGGTGTGCGGATTTCATGGCTCATGTTGGCAAGGAAGGTGGATTTGGCACGGCTTGCCGCCTCGGCGGTGCGGCGCGCCTCTTTCAGTCGTTTTTCATAGCGGATGGTATCGGTGATATTGAGCGCAAGGTTGACAACATCGCCTCCATGGCCGCGCTGATCTATCAGCTTGATGTACTCGCCGTTCCACAGGCGGATCACGCGGGGGTCCGGGGTGGGGCTTTGCCAGCGATCCAGCATGTCCTCACGCCAAGCCGCCGGTGTCATGTCTCCGATGTCGATGATCCCTTCCTCGGTGGCGAATTGAAGGATTTCGACATAGGAAATGCCCGGTTGAATCGCCTCCAACCCATCGAAAACCGAGAGCCACGCATGGTTGGCGGCGATCATCCGGCTGTCGGCATCGAAAAAGGCGAACCCGTCGTGAATCGCCTCGATCGAATGCCACAACCGGCGTTCTGCCACTTCGATCTTTTGATTGGCCGCCGTCAGATCGGATTTCACCCGGCGGTTTTCATCGCGGACGGTTTCCACTTCGGCACGGGTTTCGACGATCTCGTCCGAAAGCTTGCGGGCATGGTGGCCCAGCTTTCGGTTGGCGGCCTGCAATTCCGCCTGTTTTTGTTCCAGCAGGCGTTCGGCGGCAAGGCGTGCGCGCCGTTCCTGGGATAACTTGTTGGCAAGGCTCATGCCCTGTCCTCCGCCGTGCCGCCTTGGGTCGTCGGGATGGACTTTCCGCCATTATGGTGAAGAACCGCTTAAATCCGATGCATGTTTGCGGCCCAGACATAACGCGGCCCCGGAATTCACCGGGGCCGCCTCATCTTTTCAATTTTTTCAGTATTTAGATGCGCTCAATCGCAAGGGCGATGCCCTGACCGCCGCCGATGCACATGGTCACAAGGGCACGTTTGCCGCCCGTGCGTTCCAATTCATAGAGTGCCTTGAGTGTGATGATCGCCCCCGTGGCGCCCACGGGATGACCAAGGGCGATGGCGCCGCCGTTGGGGTTCACCCGGGCGGGATCAAGGCCAAGCTCCTTGTTTACGGCGAGGGCTTGGGCGGCGAAGGCCTCGTTGGATTCGATCACGTCGAAATCGCTTGCCGAAAGCCCGGTTTTGGAAAGTAGGTTTCGCACGGCGGGGATGGGGCCGATCCCCATGACCTCGGGGCGAACCCCGGCATGGGCATAGCCCAGAATCCGCGCCTTGGGTTTGAGGCCCGCCGCCTCGGCCGCCTCGGCCCGCGCCAGCACCATGGCCGCCGCGCCATCGTTGATTCCGCTTGCATTTCCGGCGGTTACGCTGCCGTCCTTCTGGAAGGCGGGGCGCAACCCGGCAAGGGTTTCGACGGTTGTCGGCTTGGGGTGTTCATCGGTGTCGAAGGGCACCATGTCGCGTTTGACGCGGACGTCGATGGGCGCGATCTGATCCTTGAAATACCCCGCCTCTATGGCCTTGGCCGCGCGGGCCTGGCTTTCGGCGGCAAAGGCGTCTTGGTCTTCGCGGGTGATCTCATGTTCGCCTGCCACGTTCTCGGCAGTGACCCCCATATGGCCGGTGCCAAAGGGGCAGTTCAGGGCGCCGAGCATCATATCGAGGGTTTTCACATCGCCCATCTTCGCGCCCCAGCGTTGATCGGGGATGATGAAGGGCGCGCGGCTCATCGACTCGGCGCCGCCGGCAACGGCGAAGTCCGCATCCCCCAGCATCAGGGATTGTGTCGCGGAAACAATGGCTTGCGCACCAGACCCGCAAAGACGATTGACGTTCATCGCGGGCACCACATCCGGGATGCCGGCATCCATGGCGGAAATCCGCGAGAGATACATATCTCGCGGTTCGGTATTGATGACATGGCCGAAAACCACGGTCCCGACTTGGTCCGGCGCAATCCCCGAGCGTTCCATTGCGGCCTTGGTGACATGGGCGCCCAACTGGCTGGGCGGGGTGTTGGCGAGGCTTCCGCCAAAGGTGCCGATGGCGGTACGTGCGCCGTCCAAGATGACGATGTCTGTCATGGATCATTCCCTGTTTTTGAGGTTTGGAGAAAGCCTATCCTCAAGCCCCGAGGTATGGCAATCGAAACGCCCCGTCAGTCGTACGACTCGTACGAAAAGGGTGCGAGTTTCGTACGAAAATCAGGGGCTGCGACGCGCGTGTCGTACGAGTCGTACGAAAGTCGGGGTCAATCGACCGGCTTCAGTCGTTGTCGGCCAGTCTCGGCCAGCAGCCAAACCTTGCCATCCTCGATCACCGCCGGAGACAGCGGACGCCCCCACCCCGCGCCGCCATCAAGGTTCACGCGATTGCCATGATGGCAGGGGGCGTCAAGCGCGGTGTGGCCATGCACCACGAGGGCGCCATGATCGCGCGGGTCCGACAGGAAGGGTTCGCGAATCCACATCAGGTCTTCGTCGGTCTGATCTTCGAGCGCGATGCCGGGGCGCAGGCCCGCATGGACAAAGATCAGACCCGGCTCGCGGTGCCAGAGGGGGCAGGCCGCCAGAAAATCCCGGTGTGCGCGTGGCACCTTGGCGCGGGTCTCTTCGAGGATCTGCGCATCGGTCTTGCCCTCGATCAAAATGCCATAGCTGGCCAGCGTGGAATCGCCCCCAAGCCGTGCGGCCCACCACGGCAGGTCCGGGTGCCCCTTGCTGGTATAGGCTTCGCCCGCATCGAAGAAGCGCGGCAGGTAGGTATCGTGATTGCCGCGCAGGCAAATCCAGTCGCGCCCGTTTTCTTGGCCCTGAAGCAGCGTTTCGATCACACCGCGGCTGTCGGGGCCACGGTCGATGAAGTCCCCAAGAAAGACGACCCGCGCATCACGCCCGCCATCGGCGTCGATCAAGGCAAGGGCATGATCAAGCAGGGCCTTTTGGCCGTGGATATCAGGGATCGCGTACATCGGTTGCATGGCGGAAGTGTGACGCTGCATCGAAGTCTTGAAAAGACTTCGGATCGATTTCTTCAAAAGAAATCGGGGCGCTGCGGTGAGCGCCCCGATAGAGGCAGGCCTTAGGCCACGTCGAATTCCAAGGCGCGAACCTGTTGGAACTTGCCGGTGGCTTCGAGGTTCTTGAGAACCTCGGGCGAGACCTGTGCATCGACATAAAGAAGCGCGATCGCCTCGCCGCCCGCGGCTGAACGGCCAAGGGTAAAGTTGGCGATGTTGACACCGTTTTCGCCCATGGTCTGACCAAGGGTGCCGATGATGCCCGGTTCGTCGTTGTTGGTGGTATAGAGCATATGCGCGCCGATCTCGGCGTCGATGTTGATGCCCTTGATCTGGATGAAGCGCGGCTTGCCATCCGAGAACACGGTGCCCCCGATGGAGCGTTCGCGTTTATCCGTCACGACGGTCAGCTTGATATAGCCCTCGAAGGCACCCGATTTATCCTGCTTGGTGGTCGAGATCTTGATGCCGCGTTCCTTGGCGACCACGGGGGCGGAAACCATGTTCACCTCGGGGTTCACCGATTTCATGATGCCCGCCACGGCCGAGCATGTCAGCGCCTCAAGGTTCATGTCCGAGACGACACCATCGTACAGGATGTTGATGGCCTTGATCGGCTCATCGGTCATCTGGCCAATGAAATTGCCCAGGTGATCCGAAAGCTCGATCCACGGGCCCATGACCTTGGCCTCTTCGGCGGTCACGGACGGCATGTTGAGCGCGTTGGTCACGGCCCCGGTCAGCAGGTAATCCGACATCTGTTCGGCCACTTGCAGGGCCACGTTTTCCTGCGCCTCGGTGGTGGCGGCCCCAAGGTGCGGGGTGCAGACCACGTTGGGCAGGTTGAACAGCGGGTTTTCGGTGGCCGGTTCTTCGGCGAAGACGTCGAAACCCGCGCCCGCGACGTGGCCGGATTTCAGCAACTCGGCAAGCGCTGCCTCATCCACCAGACCGCCACGCGCGCAGTTGATGACGCGCACGCCCTTCTTGGTTTTCTCAAGGTTTTCCTTGGACAGGATGTTGCGCGTCTGGTCGGTCAGCGGCACGTGCAGGGTGATGAAATCGGCACGTGTCAAAAGCTCGTCCAGCTCCACCTTTTCCACGCCCATCTTGTCGGCCTTTTCCTGACCCAGGAAGGGATCGTAGGCGATAACCTTCATCTTCAGGCCACGGGCGCGATCACAGACGATGCCGCCGATATTGCCTGCGCCGATGACGCCAAGGGTCTTGCCGGTCAGTTCGGTGCCCATGAACTTGGATTTTTCCCATTTGCCCGCATGGGTTGAGGCCGAGGCCTCGGGGATTTGGCGGGCGACGGCGAACATCATGGCGATGGCATGTTCGGCGGTGGTGATCATGTTGCCGAAGGGGGTGTTCATGACGATCACACCCTTTTTCGACGCGGCCTCTTTATCGACGTTGTCGGTGCCGATGCCGGCGCGGCCCACGACCTTGAGGTTGGTGGCCGCCTCAAGAATCTTGGGCGTGACCTTGGTGGCGGAACGGATGGCAAGGCCGTCATAATCGCCGATGATTTCGGCCAGCTTTTCCTTGTCCTTGCCCACGTCGGGCATGAAATCCACATCAATGCCACGGTCGCGGAAGATTTGAACGGCGGTTTCCGAGAGTTTGTCGGAGACGAGTACTTTGGGAGCCATGTTTCTGGTCCTTTTGAGAATTTTGGGGGATGGCCCGGACTTTTTAAAAAAGTCCGGACCGATTTCTTTTCAAGAAATCGGGATCAGGCGGCTTCGGTCAGCGCCTCGATCTCGGCCTCGAAGGCCCACTTGATCCAAGGCATGAGGGCCGCGACATCGGCGGCTTCGACCGTGCCACCACACCAGATGCGCAGGCCCGCCGGGGCGTCGCGATAAGCGCCGATGTCATAGGCCACGCCTTCGGTATCCAGCCGCTTGACGATGGCCTTGGCGAAGGCTGCGCCATCGGTGATGCGGTCATCGGTGAACTTCAGGCACACCGAGGTGTTCGAGCGGATCGCCGGATCGTCGACCAAGAAGGCCAGCCAATCGTTTTCGGCCACGAAGCTTTGCACGGCGGCAAGGTTGGCATAGGCGCGTTCGCGCAGTCCTTCGAGCCCCCCGACCGAGCGGGCCCAGTCAAGCGCCAGAAGGTAATCTTCCACGGCCAGCATCGAGGGCGTGTTGATGGTGGCACCCTCGAAAATCCCGTCGATGAGCTTACCGCCCTTGGTCAGGCGGAAGATCTTGGGCAGGGGCCATGCGGGGGTGTAATTTTCAAGGCGTTTCACGGCGCGGGGGCTGAGGATGATCATGCCATGCGCGGCCTCACCGCCCAGAACCTTCTGCCAGCTGAAGGTGGTCACATCCAGCTTGTCCCACGGCAGGCGTTGGGCAAAGGCGGCGGAGGTGGCATCGCAAATGGTCAGGCCCGTGCGGTCGGATTTGATCCAGTCACCGTTGGGGACGCGGGCACCGCTGGTGGTGCCGTTCCATGTAAACACCACGTCATTGTCGGTATCGACGCCGTTCAGGTCCACGATCTCGCCATAGGGGGCTTCCTTGACCTCGGCGTCCAGCTTGAGCTGTTTCACGACATCGGTGACCCAGCCCGCGCCAAAGCTTTCCCAAGCCAGCATCTCGACCTTGCGCTCGCCCAGGAGGTTCCACATCGCCATTTCCATGGCGCCGGTATCCGAGGCGGGAACGATGCCCACCTTGTAATCGGCGGGGATGCCCAGCACCTCGCGGGTGCCTTCGATGGCGGCCTTCAGCTTGGCCTTGCCCACGGCGGCACGGTGACTGCGGCCCAAGGGCGCGTCACTTAGTTTATCCAGCGAAAATGCGGGGGGTTTGGCACAGGGGCCAGAGGAAAAACGCGGATTACCCGGCCGCGTTGCCGGTTGTTCAATAGCCATTTCTGCTACCCTTCCAGATAAGCGCCCCTCGTTGGGGAGGGGTGTCCCACCGATGGGGATAGGTGGGGTTTCGATTCTGCGCAAGCCGGAAAATGATCGGTCCGCGGCGTTTGAGTGACAAATGCGACGCGGCGCGACTACGATCGGAAACCTGCGGCGTTGCCGGCTAACCCCGCATTTCCCGTTGCATGACGTCTACGAAGGCTTTGACCCGCGTTTTCCTGAAGGCCGATGGCAAGTGGATGCTTTGTATGGGAAGCGAATGTACGTGGGTGTTTGGGAAAAGTTCAACCAAGCGGCCGGTGCCTAGGTCGTCTGCCAGAAAAATGTCGGGGCAGGTGAAAATCCCCATGCCTGCCCGGGTCGGCTCAAGGCAGGCAGAGGGGCTATTGGCAAGAAACGGGCCAGAGACCGGCACCTGAAAGGTCTGGCCCTCCATCCTGAAAGACCATCGATTGGGATCGGGGCTGTTGGTGTCACGGATGCAGATATGCTCGCTAAGGTCCGCAGGGTGGTTCGGCGTTCCATGCGCCTTGAGATAGGCCGGGGCGGCGACCACCTTCATTCTGGTTTCGCCCAGCTTTCGCACGATCAGGCTGGAATCGTTCAGGTGGCCAATGCGGATGGCCACGTCAAAGCCCCCTTTTGCCAAATCCTCGTAGCGGTCGGACAAGGCCAGTTCGACCGTGACATTCGGGTGTTGCTCAGCAAAGCGGCGGGCGGCGCGGGCCACCGTGGTTTCGCCGTAGGTGGTCGGTGCCGCGATCCGGATCACGCCTTTCAGGCCGTCGGCGGCGTCGAATTCGTTCTCCAGTTGCTCCAACTCGGCCAGAACCCGGCGCGCGCCTTCAAGGTATCGCACGCCCTCATGGGTCAACGACAGTGAGCGCGTCGTACGGTGCAACAGGGCCATACCGATGTCTTGTTCCAGCTGCGCCACCCGTTTGCTGACCAGTTTGTTCGATATACCCAACCGCCGCCCCGCCGACACGAAAGAGCCGGTCTCGACAACAGCGACGAAGCTTTGCATGCCTGCCAATCGGTCCACTTCATTATCTCCAAAATTGCGATATACATTCACGAATATCGCTATTTTATGGTGTAATGGCCATGGCTAAATACCCTGCAAGCACACAGACAGGAGGCCGCAAGATGGCAACTTCAGATGCACCGATTTCAATCGGCCGGGTCGTTTTGACCGTTCGGGACTTGGCCAAGATGACCGAATACTATGAGAAAGTGATCGGGCTTGGCCTGATCGAACGCGATGGCGAAACCGCCCTGTTGGGGGCGAATGGCCGGGTTTTGATCGAGCTGCGCCAGGACCGCGCAGCGAAACCGGCCCCGGCGGAAGCGGGGCTGTTTCATACCGCCTTTCTTTTGCCGTCGCGTGGTGCGCTGGGCGCATGGCTTGGCAACCTCTCCGATCTTGGAGGGCGGCTAGATGGTGCATCGCACCACGGCGTTAGCGAGGCGCTTTATCTCAATGACCCTGAAGGCAACGGGATCGAAGTGTACCGCGACCTGCCGCGTGACACGTGGGTCCGTGATGGCGACCGGATTGAAATGGTCACAAAGCCCTTGGATTTGCAGGCCCTTCGGCGCGATGCAGACCGCTGGAATGGCGCGCCCGAGGATACGGTCATCGGGCATGTCCACTTGCGTGTCGGTGACGTGGCACAGGCGGCCGAGTTCATTCGCGGCCAGATCGGTATGACCCAAACCTTCGAGGTGCCTGCCGCGCGCTGGTTCGGGTCGGGCGGGTATCACCACCATCTTGCCGCCAACGAATGGCAGTCAAAAGGGGCTGGCCCACGCTCGGACGGGGCCGCAGGGTTGGCCAGTGTCGAGCTTTTGGCCGAATCGGGCGCGCTCGGCTCGGGTACCCTTGTCGACCCTTGGGGCACGGAGTTCAGGATCACCACCGTTTGATGCCAGCGCGGCGCTTGTGCCGCCCACTGGAACCTTTGTGACACCTGCGCTATGCCGCCAGTGCATCGCAACACTGAGGTCTTCATGCATATTGTCACCTTGATCGCGCCGCCGGGCGGGCTTGAAACCGTTCTTGTCGAAAACCTGCGTAACGCATGGGGTGGGGCCGAGGCGCTTTGGCTGTCCCGTGGTGAGGCGGCTGAATTCGCCGTAGAGGAAACGCCCGGCAACCTGTGGAAGGTTTGGGACGAGTTGCAGGGGCAGGGCGTCGATCTGGTGGTCCAGCCCGAGGAAGGGCGACGCAAGCGAATGTTGTTGGCCGACATGGACAGCACCATGATCCAGCAGGAATGCATTGATGAACTGGCCGATATGGCGGGCGTCGGCGCGCATGTGAAAGAGATCACGGCACGGGCGATGAACGGCGAGTTGGATTTCGAAGGCGCGCTTTTGGAACGTGTCGCGCTGCTCAAAGGGTTGGATGCGGGCGTGATCGATCAGGTTCTGGCCGAGCGGATCACGTACATACCCGGTGGCAAGACCCTTCTGGCCACCATGCGCGCGCAGTCGGGGCATTGCGTTCTGGTCTCGGGCGGGTTCACCGCCTTCACCGCCAAGGTGGCCGCCGATCTGGGCTTCCACGAGAACCGCGCCAATACGCTGTTGGTTCAGGATGGCGCTCTGACCGGCGATGTTGCGCGCCCGATCCTTGGCCGCGAGGCCAAGGTGGCCGCGCTGGAGGAGGTCACGGCGCGGCTTGGTATTTCCGAGTCCGATGTCATCGCCGTGGGCGATGGGGCCAATGACCTTGGCATGTTGGGCCGGGCGGGAACGGGCGTGGCGCTGCATGCCAAGCCCAGTGTCGCCGCGCAATGCGATGTCCGGGTGAACCACGGGGATCTGACGGCGCTGCTATACGTACAAGGCTACCGGCGCGAGGAGTTCGTGACGGAGTGAGCGGCCGGGGCGCAGGGCAAGCTCCGGCGCACAGGCCGAACAGCGACACTCCGCCTCATACACATTCCGAATTCAGAATGTAATATATTCTCAAATCGGAATGTGAAAGGAGCCTGCCATGGCTACAGGTCAACGCCCCGCCGACAGTTATTCACCGCTTTACTTCCTTGCCTCGCTCGGGGCCGGGGGGTTGGTCGTGACCTTTTTCATGTACCTGCTGTTCTGGGTGCCGCACCCGGGCCGCCCCGTCCCGGTGTTCGAGGACGTTCTTGCCGCCTTCAGCGGCGGAAGCCCCGCGTTGCAGGCGGCCATCGTCGTGGCATGGGCGGGCATTGCCGTGATGGCGTTCCTCAACATCAAGTCCCTGATCTGGAACATCACCGCGCTGCGCCGCTTCATGAAGACCCAAGGCTATAGCGATTTGCGCCAAACCAATGGTGAAACCACCCTGCTGGCCGCGCCTCTGGCCGGGGCCATGACGATCAACGTGGGTTTCATCGTCGGGCTGATCTTCGTGCCGGGACTTTGGGGGATCGTTGAGTATCTCTTTCCCATGGCCCTTCTGGCCTTTTTCGCGCTTGGCATCTGGGCCTTCCGCCTGATCGGGCATTTCCTTGGCCGGGTTCTGACCGCGGGGGGCGTTTTCGATGTCACCGCGCATAACTCTTTCGCGCAACTGCTGCCCGCCTTCGCGATTTCCATGGTGGGCGTGGGCCTTGCCGCGCCCGCGGCCATGAGCACCAATACCGTCACCGTGGGCATCAGCCTTGTGCTGTCCACCTTCTTCGGGATCACCGCGATCATCTACACGCTGGTTGCCGCGATCACCGGGTTCAATTCGATGCTCCACCACGGCACCGCGAAAGAGGCCGCGCCGACCCTGATGGTCGTCGTCCCCATCGTTACCGTGCTGGGCATCCTTTTCATGCGGCAGAACCACGGGCTGCACGTGGCCTTTGACGCGCACGGCACGCCCGGTGAAACGCTGGTGTTCCTTGCCCGCCTGCTGACCATCGAGGTGTTGTTCCTGCTGCTTGGCCTGCTGGTGCTGAAACGCCAAGGGTACATGGCCGAGTTCGTGATGGGTGAGAAAACTTCGCCCGGGTCCTATGCCCTGATCTGCCCCGGCGTGGCCTTTGCCGTGATGATGCATTTCTTCATCAACAAGGGGCTGGTGGGGGCCGGTGTGATCGACAAGTTCGGTGTTGCCTACTGGGGGCTGACCGGCATCGCCATCGCCTCGCAGGTCACAATGATCTGGCTGATGCTGCACCTCAATCGGCGCCACTTCGGACGGCCCGCGGCACCGCAAGCGACGGCTCGCGCCTGACGCGGGTAGGCCGCGCCACACCGGCGCGGCCTTTTCATTCGCGGCCTACGGCATATGCTGGCCCCAAGCATGATGCGAAAGGCCAAGCCCATGATCCTCAACATCGCTTTGATTCTCGCCGCCCAGCTTCTGGGCGAAGTTCTGGCCCGCCTGTTGGCGCTGCCGATCCCCGGACCGGTGATCGGCATGTCCCTTTTGCTGGCGGGGTTCATGGCCAGCAAACCGCTGGCCGAGCGCATCCTGCCCACGTCGCAGGGCATTCTTGCACATCTGTCGCTGCTATTCGTGCCTGCCGGTGTCGGCGTCATTAGTCATGCCGAGGTTTTGGGCGACACGGGCCTTGCCCTCATGGCCGCGCTTGTCGGGAGTACCCTGCTGGCCCTCATCGCGGGCGCGCTGACCTTCGTGGTGCTTGGCCGTCTGACCGGCAGTCAGGAGGCGGAAAAATGACCGAGTTGCCCGACATCTGGTCTTACCTGCGCGAAGGGCCGCTTTTGTGGCTGACCGCCACGCTGATCGCTTACCTGATCGGTGATGCCCTGTTCCGGGTGTCCGGGCGTAACCCGCTGGTCAACCCGGTGCTGGTCGCCATGGCCATTCTCGGGACCGTGCTCTGGGCCACGGCGACGCCATATGCCACCTATTTCGAGGGCGCACAGTTCGTGCATTTCATGCTGGGCCCGGCCACCGTGGCCCTTGCCGGGCCGCTGTATACCAACCTGCACCACGTCCGCCGCACCCTCCTGCCCATGGCGGGGGCCTTGGTCGTGGGGTCGGTCACCGCCGTTGCCTCGGCGCTCTGGATCGCGCAGGCGCTGGGCGTCGAGGGCGCGACGCTGGCCTCGCTTGCGCCCAAATCCACCACCGCCCCCGTGGCCATTGGTATCGCCGAGCAACTGGGCGGCCTGCCCACGCTGACTGCCGCGCTGGTGATTATCACCGGCATTATAGGTGCGGTGGTCGTCACGCCGCTGATGAATACCCTGCGCATCACCGATTGGCGCGCGCGCGGATTTTCCGTGGGCGTGGCCGCCCATGGCATCGGCACCGCCCGTGCCTTTCAGGTCAATGAAACCGCAGGCGCATTCGCGGGCATCGGCATGGGCCTCAATGCCTTGCTAACCGCCCTGATTGCGCCTTATGTCTTGGGCCTGTTCCAGTGAAAGGAAAGCGCGCGCATGACTGACGATCCCGACCGCCACGCGATGAAAATGGCCAAGAAAAAGGCCGCCCGAGACAAGATCATGGCCACCAAGACCGATGAAAAGGGCCTGATCATCGTCCACACCGGCAAGGGCAAGGGGAAATCCAGTGCCGCCTTCGGGATGATCTTCCGCTGCATCGCGCACGACATGCAATGCGCCGTGGTGCAGTTCATCAAAGGCGGGATGAGCACGGGCGAACGCGACATGATCCTGTCGAAGTTTTCCGACACCTGCGCGTTCCACACCATGGGCGAGGGCTTTACCTGGGAAACGCAGGATCGTGAACGGGATACCGAAATGGCCCAAGCCGCATGGGAGAAAGCCAAGGCGTTGATCCGCGACGAGTCCAACAAGATGGTCCTGCTGGACGAGATCAACATCGCCCTGCGTTATGATTACCTTGATATCGACGAGGTGGTGCAATTCCTCGCCGAGGAAAAACCGCACATGACCCATGTTGTCCTGACTGGCCGCAACGCCAAGGACGACCTGATCGAAATTGCCGACCTGGTGACCGAGATGGAACTGGTGAAGCACCCGTTCCGCTCCGGAATTAAGGCTCAGATCGGAGTGGAATTCTAAAAGAATTTCCCGGACTGCGCCGTCCCGCAGGAACGCACGTTTCTTGCGGGACACATCCTATGGATGAAATTTTATTTGTCAGACATTTGATTCTGTGAGACGCTTTGCCGCAGGGTGCCGCCCGTATTTCAAAAAAGGGCACCCGCTCAGGGAGGACTTTCACATGAATCTAAGACCGGACCCCACCTTTCACGCGACCCCGAAAATGGCCATGGAGGCCCCCGCCGAAACCCTGGCCTTCACATTGATGCTCAGCCCCGATGGAAGCCAACCCGATGGGGTGGCCGTGGTCGATGTCGACCCCAAGTCGAAAACCTATGGCGACATCCTTCATCAGGTGATCATGCCCAACAAGGGCGACGAATTTCACCATTTCGGTTGGAACGCCTGTTCCTCGGCCCTTAGCCCGCTGACGGGCCATGCCTTTCTGGAGCGCCGCTACCTGATCATCCCCGGCATACGTTCCAGCCGGATATATATCATCGACGTCAAAGAGCCGCTCAAGGCGAAGATTCACAAGGTCATCGAACCCGAAGAACTGTTCGAGAAAACCGGCTATTCCCGCCCGCATACAATCCATTGCGGCCCTGAAGGCATCTATGTCTCCACCCTTGGCGGCGGTGGTGAGGATGGCATGGATGGCCCGCCGGGCATCTTCATCATGGATTGCGAAACCTTCGAAATCCTTGGCCGCTACGAAATGGACCGTGGCGCACAGGACAAGCACTATGATTTCTGGTGGAACCTGCCGCGCAATTACATGGTCAGTTCCGAATGGGGCCTGCCGCCTCAGTTCGAAAACGGCATCGTCCCCGAGGATCTGCTTGCCAACAAATACGGCCACTCGATACACTTCTGGGACCTGCGCGCGCGCAAGAACGTGCAAACCATCGACCTTGGTGAAAACCACCAGATGGCGTTGGAAATCCGGCCCGCCCACGATCCGGCCAAGGATTACGGCTTTTGCGGCGTGGTGGTGGATACCACCAACCTCGAAGGTTCGATCTGGACATGGTGGCGCAAGGATGACGGCACATTCGAGGCCAAGAAAACCGTCACCATCCCGCCGCAACCGGCCGCTGCCGATGATCTGCCCGAGCTTCTCAAGGGGTTCGAGGCGGTGCCGCCGCTGGTCACCGATATCGACCTTAGCCTCGATGACAAATACCTCTATGTCGCCTGCTGGGGCACCGGCGAGATGCATCAATACGATGTCACCGACCCGATGAACCCGACACTGGCCGGCAAGGTCGAACTGGGCGGCATCGTGGCCGACACCAAACACCCCAACGGTCAGGATTTCGCCTTTGGCCCGCAGATGGTGGAGATCAGCCGCGATGGCAAACGGGTTTACTGGACCAACTCGCTCTATTCCACGTGGGACGATCAATTCTATCCCGACGACGAAGGCGGGCAGATGGTCATGGCGCATGTCGGTGAAAACGGCGGCCTGACATTGGACAAGGATTTCTACGTGAATTTCCCCAAGGGCTACCGCGCGCACCAGATCCGGCTTGAGGGGGGCGATTGTTCCACCGATAGCTTCTGCTACCCCTCGGTCTGAACCATGCTGAACGGCGTCCCGGGCGTGTCCCGGGACCTCGCGGCCAACCATGAGGCCCCGGGTTTTCCCGGGGCGGGCAGGCACATCACGAATGACAGGTGAGATTTCCAGCACGGCGGCCCTTTGGTGGGCCGTGGCCGCATCGGGCATTTACCACGGGATCAACCCCGGCATGGGCTGGCCCATGGCGGTGTCGGCCGCGTTGATGGAAAGCCGGGCAGGGGCGCTTTATCGCGCGCTTCTGGCGCTGGCGGCGGGGCATATGCTGGCCATGGTGGTTGTGCTTTTGCCCTTCTCTCTAATGGTGACGCTGGTCGAATGGCAACGCGAATTGCGCATCGGTGCGGCCTGTCTGGTGATCGGGCTGGGCCTCTACCTGCTG
Organism: Roseovarius bejariae; assembly: GCF_009669325.1. Taxonomy (NCBI): domain Bacteria; kingdom Pseudomonadati; phylum Pseudomonadota; class Alphaproteobacteria; order Rhodobacterales; family Roseobacteraceae; genus Roseovarius; species Roseovarius bejariae. Next base: position 1,667,680 of record NZ_SZWE01000001.1, on the reverse strand, counting down.
ATCAACCGCCGCCACCCAAGGTTTCTGGCCCGGGTGCCGCCCTCACGGCTGGCGCTTTGGTCCTTCCTTGCCGCCATGGCCCATGGCGCGGGGCTGATGCTGGTGCCGATCTATCTTGGGATCTGCGCCACCATTGACCAAAGCGCAGGCCACAGCGCCGCCGCCGCCCTCATGGCGACGGATACAACCCGTGCCTTGATGGTGGCCCTGCTGCACACCCTTGCCATGGCGGTCGCGGGCGGGGCGCTGGCGATGGGTGTCTACTATTGGCTGGGCCTCACCTTCCTCAAGAAAAGCTGGTTCAACCTCGATGTGGTCTGGGCGCTCAGCCTGATTATCGTGGGTGGGATCGCCCTGCTCATCCCGCATTGAACCCCGGCGCGTAACCCGGCAAACTGCGCCCACCCAGAGCAGGAAGATCAAACATGTCCAAACACCGCGTCCTGACCGAATTCGGCATGGGGACATCGCTGCGCCGCCGCGATTACACCCAAGCGGCAAAGCGCGCCGTTCAAGATGCCCTTTGGCACAATTCCATCAACATGGCCGAACTGTTCGGCTTCGATAAATCCGCCATGCAGATCGACGTCGAAGTGGCCGTACAAAACCCCGAGGCCGTGGATTGTAACGCCGTGGCCGAGGTTTTCCCCTATGGACAAGTGACCGTCACCGCCACCCACGGCGGCCTCGACATCCCCCGCCCCGAGGGTGAGGGCAACCCCACCGTCATCGCCAATGCCGCGATCTCGGTGGCCTTCGACATGGAGCGCCTGCAATGACCCGTCGCCGCGTGATCATCGAAATGGGCATGGGCAACGACCTGCACGGGATGGATTACCAAAAGGCCGCCACCCGCGCGATTCAGGATGCGATCCGCCACTCCACCCTGCCGATCTTTTCGGCCATCGGCATGAACCACGCCCAGATGGAGGTGCAGGTCACCATCGGCGTCCAAGAGCCCGAGGCGCTGGATTGCGCGGCGCTGGCCAAAACCCTGCCACGCGGGCAGGCCAAGGTGACGGCGGTCACGGGCGGGCAAGACGTGACCAACCCCGACACCGGCGAAACCCTTGTCATCGCCACCGCGGCGGTCGAGGCCTTCCTGCCCGAGCAGACAGGAAAATGGCGTCAAACCGGGTAACTTGCCCGAACACGCCCTTGCCCCTATCATCCGGCCACTGTTTTCAGGACCGCGCACATGCCATTTCAAAAAGTCACGCCCGAGAAACTCTCGACGGCCGTCACCCGCCAGATCGAAAAGCTGATCCTCCGGGGCATCCTGCGCCCGGGTGAGCGTCTGCCCTCCGAACGGGAACTGGCCGAGAAACTGGGCGTGTCGCGCCCCTCCCTGCGCGAGGCGGTGGCGGAATTGCAGGACAAGGGCCTGCTGACCAGCCGCGCAGGCGCGGGTATCTTCGTGGCCGATGTTCTGGGTAGTGCCTTTTCCCCCGCCCTGATCCGGCTTTTCGCCGACCACGACGAGGCGGTATTCGATTACATCGCCTTTCGCCGCGACCTTGAAGGGCTGGCCGCCGAACGGGCCGCGCGCCTTGCCTCGGATACTGACCTGCAAGTGGTGCAGGCGGTGTTCGACAAGATGGAAAACGCCCATACCAAGCGCAGCGCCAAAGCCGAGGCACAACTCGATGCCGAGTTTCACATGTCGATCATTGAGGCCAGCCATAACGTTGTCATGCTGCACATGATGCGCTCCATGTTCCAGCTATTGCAGGAGGGCGTGTTCTACAACCGTCAGGTCATGTTCAAGCAACGCACCACGCGCGGCGCGCTTCTGGATCAGCACCGGGCGATCAATGCCGCGCTTCAGGCCCGCGATGGCGAGGCCGCCCGCGCCGCCGTGATCGCGCATCTGGATTACGTGGAAAAATCCCTTGCCGATCAGCAAAAGGCAGACCGCAACGAAGCTATCGCGCTGCAACGGTTCCAGCACGAACAATCACGCTGACCCCCGGAGACACCGGGGGCCAGCCTTGGGCCGTGGGGTCACTCGATCCCCATGCAGTTGGCGTAGTAGGTCACCGTCGCGGGCCAGTCGCTGAACACGCCGGCAACGCCTGCCTCGTCATGCAGGGCGTGCAGGACGTTGAAGTAATCGGCGTCGCTGTCGGTCACATCCGTCACGGACTGGAAATACCAGCCCCCGCCATTGGTTAGCGGCCCCGACCGTTCCAGCGTCCATGCGATCAGGGTCAGACCGGCCTCGCGCGCGGCCTTGGCATAGGCCGATGCGGCGTAATCGCCACCCTTTGGCGTCACCAGCATATTGAGCGATGGGGCAAGGAAATTCACGCCTTGCGCCTTGAGCGCGGCAAAATCCTCTTGCCATGTTTCGGGGTCCTGCTCGTCAAAACCGTCATGCCATTCGACAAGGTAAACCGCCTGTTTACCGAACTCCGGTTCGTTCTCGATCCAGTACAGCACATCCTCAAGGTTGAACGACTGCGCCCAGACATCCGAGGCGGGCACGCCTGCCGCCTTGTATTCATCGATCATCTTCTGGGCATAATCTTCCTGGCTGAAGCCTTCATGCGGCATCTCGACCGAGGGGCTTTTCAGTTCCGGGGTGAACTTCGCGCCCAGATCGCGGAACAGTTCGATCGACTCGGCGTGGGTCATCAGGGTGCCGTCCTGCACCGAGTAAAGATCGGTCCGATACTTGGGGGTGCCGTCCATGTAGCCTTCGACCGTCGTGGCGCTTTTGTCGGCGGCGTCCATTTTGCCGGTCAGGGTCTTGAACTCGGCCAGCGTGACTTCCGATGTGCGGCACTCGGCCTTGGCCGCCGCATCGCCCGAGGCGGGGGTGAACGGCGTAACACAGGTGTCGGCCAGATCGCTGGCCAGAATGTCGGTGGTGGTGTGCAGGTCGTTCTGTGCATGGCGGCAGACCAGCTCGTGATCCTTGGTGAAGGTCACGTCGCATTCCAGAATGCCCGCCCCCATCCGTGCCGCCGCACGGTTCGATTCCTCGGTGTGTTCCGGGAACATCAGCGGCGCGCCCCGGTGGCCGATGGAAAACGTTGACCGTTTGGGCGTCTGGCCCAGGCAGGCCGAAAGGGTCTCTTTCAACGCGCCATCTGCCATCCGGTCAATCAGGTAGGCAGGCCGCGGCCCATAGGTAAGTTGTTCGGCTGTGGCCGCCCCGGCGAAAACCGAAAGCGCCAGAACACTTGTCGTTACGAAACGCATGGAATCATCCCTCTTGTTGGTGTGTTGGCGCACCAAACAGGCGCTTCCCAAAAACGATGTGACGGTTTGTCGAAACTTCGGTGACAGTCGAAAAGCGGCGTTCGAAAGGGTCGCATTCCGGCAAGCCATGCCAAAAGACCCGGTGCAGCCTTTCCAAAAGGAGGAAAGCCGATGAACACCCATCATCGTGACCGGCGAAAGATCGATCCGACACGGGGGGCGACGCTGGGCGACAACACCCCCAACGATGCCGACCGCGTGGAAATCGGGCCAACGCAACTGGCCTATGCGGAATGGGCGGCGGCGGGCCTGCAACTGCCCGATTTGCAGGCAATGCGTCGGTATCGCTGGGACCGTCTGACCCGGCATATCGTGGATCGCGATTATGCGGGGCTGCTGATGTTCGACCCATTGAACATCCGTTACGCCACCGACAGCACCAACATGCAGCTTTGGAACACTCATAACCCGTTCCGCGCGGTCCTGCTCTGCGCCGATGGCTACATGGTGATCTGGGATTACAAAAACTCGCCCTTCCTGTCCGAATTCAACCCGCTGGTGCGCGAGGCGCGCTCGGGCGCGGACCTCTTTTATTTCGACCGCGGCGACAAGGTGGACGTGGCCGCCGATGCGCTCTCGAATGAAATTCGCGTGCTTCTGGAAGAGCACGCGCCGGGCAACAAGCGCCTCGCGGTGGACAAGATCATGCTGCACGGGCTGCGCGCGCTTGAGGCGCAGGGGTTGGAGATCATGGAAGGTGAGGAAGTCACCGAAAAATCCCGCTCCGTCAAAGGCCCCGATGAAATCCTCGCCATGCGCTGTGCCTCGCATGCCTGCGAAGTGGCCGTACACGAGATGGAGGTATTCGCCCGCGAAAACGTGCCGCTTGGCCAGACTTCCGAGGATGACATCTGGGCCGTGCTGCATGCCGAGAACATCCGCCGGGGTGGCGAATGGATCGAAACCCGCCTGCTCACCTCCGGGCCGCGCACCAACCCTTGGTTTCAGGAATGCGGCGGGCGCATCACCCGGAACAACGAGATCATCGCCTTCGATACCGACCTCGTCGGCAGTTACGGCATCTGCGTGGACATCTCGCGCACATGGTGGATCGGTGACCGCAAACCGCGCCCCGACATGATCTATGCCATGCAGCACGCGGTCGAACACATCCAGACCAACATGCAAATGCTCAAGCCTGGCGTGAACCTCCAGGACCTCAGCCGCAACACCCACGTTCTCGACACCAAGTACCAACGCCTCAAATACGGCTGTCTTATGCACGGCGTGGGGCTCTGCGATGAATGGCCCCTCGTGGCCTACCCCGACCATATGGTCGAAGGGGCGTTTGACTATGAGCTTGAACCGGGCATGACCCTCTGTGTCGAGGCTTTGGTGGGCGAAGAGGGCGGCGATTTCTCGATCAAGCTGGAAGATCAGGTTCTGATCACCGAGGACGGTTTCGAGAACCTGACGAAATACCCGTTTGACCCGGAGCTTATGGGGTGAGCGGCGGTCCGGGCGCAGTCTGACACATCAAGACACCGCGCGATAGGGCGATGTCTCGCTTTCGGCCACGCAGACCCTGTCACGCCCGTCGTTCTTGGCCCGGTACAGCGCCGTATCCGCCCGCACAAGGGCCTCGTCCAAACGTGCCGTATCGGTCAGAACCGCCACGCCGAAACTGGCCGTCAAACGGTGCGCCTGCCCGTTCAAGTTGATCGGTGCCTCGCGCAACTTGGCACAAAGGCGTTCTGCCGCCGCCCGCGCCGCATCCAGTTCGACATCGTGCAAAAGCACGACGAATTCCTCTCCGCCAAAGCGGGCAATCAGGTCATCCTCGCGGCAGTTCCGCCTGAGGCGCATGGCAAACTGGCACAGCGCCGTATCGCCCGCCTGATGGCCGAACCTGTCATTTACCGCCTTGAAGTGGTCGATATCCACCAGCAACACCGCCTTTGGTCCGGGCGGAAGCTGCGCCACCTGTGCCTTGAAACTGGCCCGGGTCGAGGCCCCGGTCAGGCTGTCGTGATTGACCGCATGTTCCAAGGCCTGCGTCAGGCGATGGGCATCCAGCATCTGCAACCCGATATAATAGGCGATCGGAGCCGCCAGCATGGCCGCCACCGCCGAGCCGGACAGGACTGTACGCTCAAACACATCGCCGGGTTGCAGCAAGGCGCGCAACCCCAGACTTCCCAGCACCGCCAAGGCCGTGATGACCAGTGCGAACAGCGTCACGTCCCTTTTCGTTCTGAGGCGTATATGCATGGCCCCTCCAATCTCCACATCCCGCAGGATGCGGCTTGTACCGTTAACAAACCCTGCACCCCGGCGCGGAAACTATCGCCAATTCCCCTCAAGTTTTCGGTGGTTTCAACGCGATCCCGGAAGATCACCATGCCGTGACGCCATCGTCACATCACTGGCGCCAACCGGGCCAAGCCCATACCCTTGGGCCAACCACCGACACAGGAACAGGCCCATGCCAACCGAACGCTTCACCTTCACCGGCCATTCCGGCCATACCCTTGCCGCGCGGCTGGATCTGCCCGAGGGGCCGCACCTTGCCACGGCGCTTTTCGCGCATTGCTTCACCTGCTCCAAGGACATCCCCGCCGTGCGCCGCATCGCGGCGCGGCTTGCGGGTGCGGGGATCGCGGTGTTGCGCTTCGATTTCACCGGGCTGGGCCACAGCGAAGGAGAGTTCGCCAATACCTCCTTCACCTCGAATATCGAGGACCTGCACCTTGCCGCCAAGGCCCTCGCCAACCGCGATATGGCCCCCAGCCTGCTGATCGGGCACTCTCTGGGCGGGGCCGCCGTTTTGGCCGCCGCCAAACAGATCGACAGCGCCAAGGCCATCGTCACCATCGGTGCGCCGTCGGACCCGGAGCATGTCACCCACAACTTCGATGCGGCCCTCGACCGGATCGAAGCCGAAGGCCGGGCCGAAGTTTGCCTTGGCGGGCGACCCGTCACCATCGGTCAGGATTTCGTCGAAAGCGTGCGGGCCGAGACCCTGAAAGACGATATCGCGCATCTGCACCGTGCATTGCTGATCCTGCACGCCCCACGGGATGAGATCGTCGGGATCGAGAACGCGGCCGAGATTTTCACCGCCGCAAAGCATCCCAAAAGCTTCGTCACGCTGGACGAGACCGACCACCTGATCTCGAACGCCTCCGACGCCGAATACACCGCCGGGGTGATCGCCGCTTGGGCGTCCCGCTACCTCGACCTTACACCGCCCGCGCCGCCCCCCGGCGCGCCCGAAGGTATCGTGCGGGTCTCCGAGGCCGACCCCAAGGGCTTCCTCCAAGACGTCAACGCGGGGCCCGACCACCACGTTCTGGCCGATGAGCCCGAGGCCTACGGCGGCACCGATCGCGGCATGTCGCCCTATGGATTCTTGTCGGCGGGGCTGGGGGCCTGCACCTCGATGACCATCCGCATGTACGCCCGGCGCAAGGGCTGGCCCCTGCACCACGTCAGCGTCGATGTGAACCACGACAAGGTCCACGCGCAAGACGCCGACAGCCGCTCGGACGCCAAGGCCGACACTTTCACCCGCGTTGTGCGACTGGAAGGCGACCTGAGTGACGATCAACGCGCAAGGTTGATGGAGATTGCGGATAAATGCCCGGTACACCGGACCCTGGAGCGCAGTTCGACCGTGGTGACCGAGGAAGGTTGAGAGGGCCGTTTTCTTGAAAAGAAAACGGATCGAAATCTTTTCAAGATTTCGTAACCGCCCCCGGCAACCGTGGCGTCAAAACCCTGCCGAAGCAGCTTACCCTGCGATCTCGCCCAGAATATCCCGCGCCGCCTTGGCCGGGTCGGGTGCGGCCCAGACGGGGCGGCCCACCACGATATGGTCGGCCCCGTCGGCCAAGGCCTGCGCCGGGGTGGCCACCCGTTTCTGGTCGCCTAAAGCGGCGCCCGCGGGGCGTACGCCCGGGGTCACGATCAGCCGGCCCGCCGCCTCGGGCAGGGCGCGGATCATCGCCGCCTCCTGCGGGCTGGCGATTACCCCATCGGCCCCGGCCTCAAAGGCCCGGCCCGCGCGTTCCGTCACCAGATCGGGAATATCGCCCGGCTTGATAAGACCCGCATCCAGATCTGCCCGGTCCAAAGAGGTCAGGATCGTCACCGCCAAGATCTTGGTCTGGCTGCCCGCCGCCCCTTCGCGCGCCGCGCGCACCACATGCGGATCGCCATGCACCGTCAGGAAATCCAGATCGAACTGCGCCAAGCCGCGCACCGCCGCCTCGATCGTTGCGCCGATATCGAACAGCTTCATATCAAGGAAAATGCGCTTGCCATGGTCCTGCTTCAGCTCATTGGCCAGGGCCAGGCCCCCGCCGGTCAGCATCCCCAGCCCGATCTTGTAAAACCCGACAGAGTCGCCCAATTGCTCGGCCAGTTGCAGGCCCTCTAGGGCGTTGGGCACATCGAGGGCAACGATCAAACGGTCATCGGACATGGGCTGCGGGCCTTTTCAAATGCGGGTCACTCGCGGCCCTTGTCGCGGGCGGCCCGCCCTGCGTCAACCCTCTTGCGCCGCGCGGTCAAGCGCATCTTCGGCGACGGTTACGGTCGTCTGGCCGGTTCTCACCTCCGGAAAGGCCCTGATCTGGCGCATGGCGTCCTGCATCAGGCCCTCAATGATCGCGTGCCTGTCGGAATTTTCCGCCTGCTCGGTCGAGGCGGCAAGGCTCAGCCCGCCTTCATTGGTCAACAGCATGACCTTTGCCGTCCGCCGTCCGGTCTCAGGGCAGTCCGTCATCGCCGCGAATTTGACATCAACAATATGCATGGCACCTCGCCCAGAAACACAAAACCAAGAAAAACTGGACCGGGTATAGATGCCCCACAATGGTTAAATCGAGGTGAATTATCACCCCGCTTTCCCCACCTTCAGCACTCAGGCCGCAAGTCCGGGCGATGGCATGGCCGGGCCGGATGCACCGGCGCCCTGTTCACGCTCGACCATGCGCAGGCCCGCGCCAGATACGTTCCGATGCGCCGAAAGCCCCCGCCGCGTCAGGGCGCGGGCGATGGTATCGAACTCTGCCGTCAAAGGCGCGGCCATCTGCACCGGATACCGGTATGCCACCCCCGCCTCGGTCACATGAGCAAGCGCCGAAAAGCCAGGTACCTCGGGGGCATAGCGCACACGGCTCAGGGTCACTGATACATCGGTCATGGTCTGTCCTCGCAGGCCTGTGGATAACTATGTGGACAGATGGGGGTGCGCAGGGTGGCTTTTAGGGGGAATCACGAAAATGTTTTTGCAAAACCCTGCGGATGGCGGGATTTGGCCGGAGGCGTCTTGAAGATCACGCGCCTGTTACCCATGTCATTACCCGAGGTCCCCGACCGTCCCATGCCTAATATTGGGTGGGCAATCCGGGGGAACGCTTGTGAAAAGGAGAATTGCCATGGACTTCGAAAAGTTCACGGAACGGTCGCGCGGTTTCATCCAGGCCGCCCAGACCATCGCGATGCGCGAAAGCCATCAAAAACTCGCCCCCGAACACCTGCTCAAGGCGCTGCTGGACGATCCCGAAGGTCTGGCCAGCAACCTGATCAAACGCGCTGGCGGCAAGCCCGACCGCGTGACCCAGGTGCTTGACCTGGCGCTGGGCAAAATCCCGCAGGTCACCGGCGATGCGGGCCAAACCTACATGGATCAGCAAACCGGCAAGGTCCTCTCCGAGGCGCAGAAACTGGCCGACAAGGCCGGCGATAGCTTCGTGCCGGTGGAACGCATCCTGACCGCGCTGGCGGTGGTCAAATCCCCGGCCAAGGACGCGCTGGACCAAGGCGGCGTATCGGCGCAAACCCTCAACGAGGCGATCAACGACATCCGCAAGGGCCGCACCGCCGATAGCGCCTCGGCCGAGGATACCTATGAAGCGCTGGAAAAATACGCCCACGACCTCACGAAGGCCGCCGAAGAAGGCAAGATCGACCCGATCATCGGCCGCGACGACGAAATTCGCCGCGCCATGCAGGTCTTGTCGCGCCGGACCAAGAACAACCCCGTTCTCATCGGCGAGCCCGGCGTCGGTAAAACCGCGATTGCCGAGGGCCTCGCCCTGCGCATCGTCAATGGCGACGTGCCGGAATCCCTGCACAACAAGAAACTGCTGGCCCTCGACATGGGCGCGCTGATTGCCGGGGCGAAATACCGCGGTGAATTCGAAGAACGCCTCAAATCCGTGCTGAACGAGGTGACCGCCGCGGCCGGTGAAATCATCCTCTTCATCGACGAAATGCACACCCTCGTCGGGGCAGGTAAAACCGACGGCGCCATGGATGCCGCCAACCTCATCAAACCGGCGCTGGCGCGGGGGGAGCTGCACTGCATCGGCGCCACCACGCTGAATGAATACCGCAAACACGTGGAAAAAGACGCGGCCCTCGCCCGTCGCTTCCAACCGCTGATGGTCGAGGAACCCACCGTCGAAGACACCATCTCGATCCTGCGCGGCATCAAGGAGAAATACGAGCTGCACCACGGCGTGCGCATCTCGGACTCGGCGCTGGTGACAGCGGCGCAACTCTCGCATCGCTACATCACCGACCGCTTCCTGCCCGACAAGGCCATCGACCTTGTGGATGAGGCCGCCTCGCGCCTGCGCATGGAGGTGGACAGCAAACCCGAGGAACTCGACGCGCTTGACCGCGACATCCTGCAAAAGCAGATCGAGGCCGAGGCCCTGCGCAAGGAAGACGATGCCGCCTCCAAGGACCGTCTGGACAAGCTGGAAAAGGAACTGGCCGACCTGCAGGACAAATCCGCCCAGATGACCGCGCAATGGCAGGCCGAGCGCGATAAGCTCGCCTCCGCCCGCGACATCAAGGAACAACTGGATCGTGCCCGCATCGACCTTGAAAACGCCAAGCGCGCCGGCGACCTCGCCAAGGCGGGGGAGCTGTCCTATGGCGTGATCCCGCAGCTTGAAAAGCAACTGGCCGAGGCCGAAGAGGCCGAGGACAGCGACGTCATGGTCGAAGAGGCCGTGCGCCCCGAACAGATCGCAAGCGTGGTGGAACGCTGGACAGGTATCCCCACCGCCAAGATGCTGGAAGGCGAACGCGAGAAACTACTTGGCATGGAAGACAACCTGCACCGCCGGGTGATCGGACAGGATTCGGCCGTCAAGGCCGTGGCCAATGCCGTGCGCCGGGCGCGCGCGGGCCTCAATGACGAGAACCGCCCGCTGGGCTCCTTCCTCTTCCTCGGGCCGACAGGCGTCGGGAAAACCGAACTGACCAAGGCCGTGGCCGAATTCCTCTTCGACGACGACAGCGCGATGGTCCGCATCGACATGTCGGAATTCATGGAGAAACACTCGGTCGCGCGCCTGATCGGGGCGCCCCCGGGCTACGTCGGCTATGACGAAGGCGGGGTCCTGACAGAGGCCGTGCGCCGCCGCCCCTATCAGGTGGTGCTCTTCGACGAGGTGGAAAAAGCCCACCCCGAGGTCTTCAACGTGCTGCTGCAAGTGCTCGACGATGGCGTGCTGACCGATGGGCAAGGCCGCACCGTGGACTTCAAGCAGACGCTGATCATCCTGACGTCGAACCTCGGCTCACAGGCGCTCAGCCAACTGCCCGAAGGCTCGGACGCCTCGGATGCCAAGCGCGACGTGATGGATGCCGTGCGCTCGCACTTCCGGCCCGAGTTCCTCAACCGGCTGGACGAGATCGTGGTCTTCGACCGCCTGACCCGCGACCAGATGGACGGCATCGTCGATATCCAGATGGCCCGGCTGCTCAAACGTCTGGCCAGCCGCAAGATCACGCTGGAGCTGGACGATGCCGCGCGCAAATGGCTGGCCGATGAAGGATACGACCCGGTCTATGGCGCAAGGCCGCTGAAGCGGGTGATTCAGAAAGCCCTGCAAGACCCGCTGGCCGAATCGCTGTTGGCCGGGGATATCCTCGACGGCTCTACCGTGCCTGTTACCGCCGGGGGTGAGGGCCTGATCATTGGCGATCGCGTCGGCACCACCAAGCAGGACCCGCCACAAGACGCCGTGGTCCACTAACCCTCAAACCCCCGCGCCACCCCGCGCGGGGGTTTCCTTATTGAGCGCGCTTCGCGCGCGCTTGATATCTCGTCATCGGCCTCCGGCCTCTTCCTCGGGGGCCTCCGGCGGGAGTATTTGGGGAAAGATGAAAACTGGTCCTGCGCATTTCATCTTTCCATAAATACTCCGGGGGAGTCGCCCGCAGGGCGGCGGGGGCAGCGCCCCCGGCTACATCTGATCGTCGCGCAACATGCGGTAATCGCGCATCCGTTGTTGGTGCTGTTGTTCAAGGAATTCCTCGCGGCTGTTGTCGGCGTCTTCCAGGCGTTCGAAATCCCGATGGCTCACCCATGCGCCCACGGGTTCGCCGTGGCGGGTGACGAGGATACGATCCCCGGTGGTGAGGTGGTGGTCGAGGTAGGCCCGGAACCTGGTGCGGAATTCATTGCTGAGAACTTCGATGAACATGACTCTGCCTTTTGTCGTGTCGAGGCAGGGTTGCGCGAAAAGGTTAACATTGGCCATCCGCACCGTTCGATTGGCCAGTTTCGTACGACTCGTACGATTTATTCTGAAAAAGGGGCCGATTTTCGTACGAAAATGGCCCCTTCAGCGTACGACTCGTACGAAATTACCCGCCGCGCACCGTATCGATCATCAGTTGCACGTTATCGGGGTCGGCGTCGGGGGTGATGCCGTGGCCGAGATTGAAGATATGCGGCCCGTTCTTGAAGGCGTCCACGATGTGCCTGGTTTCGCGTACAAGATCGTCGCCGCCTGTAACCATATGTTTTGACGCCAGATTCCCTTGAACGCAGCCCGCGGTTTGCACATTGGCGGCCCCCCATTCGGGGCTGACCGAATCGTCCAGTGCGACACAGTCCGCCCCGGTTTTTTCGTGGAATCCTATGTACTTATCCCCGGCTTGCCGTGGGAAGGCGATGACCGGGATGTCGCCGTGGCGGGCCTTGAGTTCGGAAATGATGCGTTTCGCCGGGGCGGTCGCGTAGTTGTCGAAATCTTCACCTTTCAGCGATCCGGCCCAGCTATCGAAGAGTTTGACGCATTCCGCGCCTGCCTCGATCTGGGCCGAGAGGTATTCGATGGTGGCCTCGGTCAGGCGGTTCAGCAGTGCCTCGAAAAGCTCTTTGTTTTCAGCCTTCAGCGCATGGGCCGGGCCTTGGTCGGGCGTGCCTTGTCCGGCGATCATATAGGTCGCCACGGTCCAGGGCGCGCCGGCGAATCCGATGAGGGTGGTTTCCTTTGGCAGCGCTGCGGCAAGGTTACGCACGGTCTGGTAGATGGGGTTTAGGGTTTCGTGGATATCGGCGGCCGGTTTCAGGGCCTTGAACCCGGCCTCGTTGGTGATGGTCGAAAGACGCGGGCCTTCGCCGGTGACAAACCACAAATCCGCGCCAAGCGCCTGTGGCACCAGCAAGATGTCGGCAAAAAGGATCGCCGCGTCAAAGCCGTAGCGGCGGATCGGTTGCAGGGTGACTTCGGTGGCCAAGTCACTGTTATAGCACAAGGAAAGGAAATCGCCCGCCTCGGCGCGGGTGGCGCGGTATTCCGGCAGGTAGCGGCCTGCCTGCCGCATCATCCAGATCGGCGGTGTCTCCAGTGTTTCGCCCGCAAGGGCCCTCAGGATCGTCTTTTGCGCGGCCATGTCTTTCCTCCGTTTGCGAGGGTGGTCACCCCATGGCGACACAATGTCAAGCACCCGCCGCTTGTCAGGGGCAAGGGACAGGGCTAGACCCGTGGCATGACACGCGATTTGCCAACCCCCGACACCCCGATGAAGCTGGGCACCCGTGGTTCTCCGCTGGCGCTTGCGCAGGCCCATGAGACCCGTGACCGGCTGTCCGCCGCCTTTGACCTTCCACAGGACGCCTTTGAAATCGTTGTTATAAAAACGACGGGCGACCGGGTGATCGACCGCCCCTTGAAAGAGATCGGAGGCAAGGGTCTTTTCACCCGCGAGATCGAGGAGGCGATGCTCGGCGGTGAGATCGACATCGCGATTCACTCGATGAAAGACATGCCGGTCTTGCAGCCCGAGGGGCTGGTTCTGGATACCTACCTGCCGCGCGAGGATGTGCGCGATGCCTTTGTCTCGCCGCATGTGACCTCGCTGGCCGAGTTGGACGAGGGGGCGAAGGTGGGCACCTCGTCCTTGCGGCGCAAGGCGCAGGTTCTGGTGAAATACCCGCATCTGGAAGTGGTGGAGTTTCGCGGTAACGTCCAGACAAGGTTGAAGAAACTGGACGATGGCGTCGCCGCTTGTACCTTCCTTGCCATGGCTGGCCTCAACCGTCTGGACCGGGCCGACGTGGCCACCGCTGCGATCGCCCCCGAGGTCATGCTGCCCGCCGTGGCGCAGGGCGCCATCGGGATCGAGCGGCGGAGTGACGATACCCGCACCGCCGACATGCTCACCGCCATTCATGACGAGGTCACGGGCCAACGCCTTGCCGCCGAGCGCGCCTTTCTGGCCGCGCTTGACGGGTCCTGTGAAACCCCGATTGCCGGGTTGGCGGAGCTGGATGGCGGCACCCTGCGCCTGCGTGGCGAGGTGCTGCGCCCGGATGGGTCAGAGGCGCTCAGCGACGATCAGACCGCGCCCATCGAGGATGGGGCCGATCTTGGCCGCGAGATGGCGATGAAGCTTCTGGAACAGGCCGGCCCCGGTTTCTTCGACTGGCGCGATTAACCCTCCGGCAGGACCTTCCCGGGGTTCATGATGCCCTTTGGGTCAAGCGCCTGTTTGATGGCGCGCATGGCCTGAAGGGCGACGGGGTTCTTGTGCCGGGCCATGGCGGGTTTCTTTGTCAGGCCCACGCCATGTTCGGCCGAGAAGCTGCCGCCAAGGGCAATCGCCGTGTCATCGACCATTTCCTTGATCTGCTTGAGGGTGTCCGGGTCATCCGTGCTGGGCCAGCCCGCGAAATGCAGGTTTCCATCCCCCAGGTGGGCCACGCACATCGGGATCAAGTCCGGGTCGATCGCCTGTGATTTCCGGACGATCTGCTCAAGCAGGGTCTGGATCTGGTCAAGCGGTACGGCGATGTCATTGTCGATCAGGGGCTGGCGCAGGCGTGCCACCTCGGCCGAGGTCTCGCGCCGGGCCCACATTTCCTGTCTCTGGGTGTCCGACTGGGCCACGGCGGCATCCAGAATCGCCCCCTCTTCGAACAGGCGCCCAAGCACGTCTTCAAGGTGCCCCGTGACCGGCACGCGCCCGTCGTCACCGGGCGTGGCGTCGCGCGGCGACAGCGCGCCCACCTCGACGAGGATGTTGACCTCGTGCATCTGGTCAAAGGGCGCGCGGGCCTCGGGATAACGCTCCAGATAGGCCTCCATGAAGATGCGCGGCATGAACTCGAAGGCTTCGACCGCGCCGCCGGTTTCCCGTTGCAGGGTGTTCAGCAGAGTCAGCGCATCGTTCAGCGAGGGGGCCGCGACCATGGCCGTGGCATAGGCCATTGGCTTGGGATGCAGCTTCAGCACGGCGGCGGTGATGATCCCAAGGGTCCCTTCCGCCCCGATCAGCAGATCCCGCAGGTCGTAGCCCGAGTTGTCCTTGTGCAATTCGCTCATCAAATCAATGATTTCGCCCGTAGGCAGAACAGCCTCGACCCCAAGGCACAGATGGCGGGTATTGCCATAGCGCACCACGTTCGAGCCGCCGGCGTTCGTGGACAGCGCCCCGCCGATCATGGCCGAGCCCCGCGCGCCGAAGGTCAGCGGGAAAATCAGGTCATGGGCATCCGCCGCCGCATGGATGTTCGACAGGATCGCCCCGGCCTCGACAATCGCCACGCGGGCCTCGGGGCGCACCTCGCGAATGGCCGACATCCGATCAAGCGAGACCATCACCGCGCCCTCGGCGGTGCTGCCTTCGACAAGTCCGGTGTTGCCCGAAACCGGCACGATTGCGGTGCCCGTCCGGTTGGCCCATTGCACCACCTTTGCCACCTCCCGGGTGTTGGCAGGGCGCACCACGGCAAGCGGCGTCCAATGGGCGTGCCCCGGCCAATCGTGTGACCATGGGGCGGCATCGGCCCCTGTCTTCACGTACTCCGGCCCGAGAATGCCGCGTAAATCGTTGAGTTGGGTGTCGGTATCTGTCGCTGTCATGGGGCAAAGGATGCTTGAGCGTGCAGCAAGACACAAGTGGCATTGGACCCCCGGAAAAGGCGACCTAGATATAAACCTGAACGACGACCCACCGGAGCATGAATTGATGAACTTTTCCCGCCGTCTTTTTCTTGGTCAGGCCAGCCTTTGGGCGGGTCTTTCGACGATGCCTGCCTTCGCGGCCAACAAGGATTGGCAGTTCGACTCCATTGACGGGGGAACGCTGTCATTCTCGGATTGGGCGGGCCAACCCGTTCTTGTCGTCAATACCGCATCGCGCTGTGGCTTTACCAAGCAATACGATGGCTTGCAGGCGCTTTACGATCAGTATCGCGACCGGGGCCTTGTGGTGCTGGCGGTGCCGTCGCAGGACTTCAAGCAAGAGCTTGCCAGCGATGAGGAGGTCGCCGATTTCTGCGAGGTGAATTTCGATCTGACGTTACCGATGACGACAATCACCCATGTCCGCGGGGCAAAGGCGCATCCTTTCTACCAATGGTTGGCCGAGGCAGAAGGCTTCACCCCCGGTTGGAACTTCAACAAGGTGCTGATTGGTCCGGATGGCGGTGTGGCGGGGCTATGGGGCTCGGTCACCCGTCCACTCTCGAAATCGATTACCGGTGCCATCGAGCCGCTTTTACCCCGCAGCTGAGAAGCTTGGGAAAACCGCAATTTTGGGCCTTGACCTGACGCGCCCCCTGTCATACCTACCGCCACGGTCTGGCGGAGTAGCTCAGGTGGTTAGAGCAGCGGAATCATAATCCGCGTGTCGGGGGTTCAAGTCCCTCCTCCGCTACCACAATCCTTGAAATGCAAGTTTTCGGCGCCAACGCCAATCAGGCGTGCCCGGCATCCGCCGACAGGGCAAGCGCGCTGATTCCAAGTTTCTTGAGCGAGGCTTCCCATTTCTCGGCATCTGTCGTCTGAAAGACCAACCCGTGATCGGCCTCGCAGATCAGCCAGCCGTTTTCGGCGATCTCGGCTTCGACCTGCCCCGGTCCCCAACCAGCATAGCCAAGCGCCATCAGCGCCTTGCCCGGCCCGCGCCCTTCGGCCAGGTCCTCAAGAATATCCAGCGTCGCCGTCATGGCGAAATCCTCGTTCACGTCCAGCGTGGAGATCGACGAGTGATACCCATAGTCATGCAGGACGAACCCGCGCCCATGCTCAACCGGCCCGCCGAAATGCACCCGGATATCCCGGGTGTCGGGCGTGGCCTTGATCGAAAGCTGTTCAAGCAGGTCGCGCAGGCGAAGGTCATCCGTGGGCTTGTTGATCATCAGTCCCATGGCGCCGTCGTCCGAATGGGCGCATATGTAAATCACCGCATGGGCGAATCGCGGATCCCCCATGCCGGGCATGGCGATCAAAAGTTTGCCGGTCAGGTCGATCTGGTCAGTCACGCGAAGCCCTGTTTGCTTGGTCCATGAATAAAGAATGGGGGCAGCATGGACACAGTGCAAGCATCCTGTGCCATGCGCTCGCGACTTCTCGCTGGAAAGTGAGTTGGCATTTCAATGCAAATCCCCCATTTGAAAGGCATGATGAGACAGCTTTTCGCCCTGTGCCTTGCCTTTGCCGGTGCCTTCGCGCTGCCGGTCAATGCCAACCCTGCCACCGAGTTGGTCGATGCGCGCATCCTGAGCGGATGGCGCGGCGCGGATGGACGGCACGTTGCGGCCTTGCAGCTTGATATGAAACAGGGCTGGAAAACATATTGGCGGGCGCCGGGGGATGCGGGCATACCGCCGCGCTTTGATTGGCGCGGCTCGCAGAACCTCTCCGGTGTCTCGATCACATGGCCAACCCCGCGTACGATCTCGCAGAACGGGGTGCGGACCATTGGCTATGCCGATAGGCTGGTCCTGCCTCTGCACGTGATGCCAAAGCGCAAGGGGCAGGCGATCACGCTGGATGGCACGGTGGAGCTTGGCCTGTGCAAGGATGTCTGCCTGCCGGTGACCCTGCGCATCTCGCAGGAATTGACGCAGGACATACGCAAGCGTGACCCGAGTATCGTGGCGGCCCTTGCCGCGCGGCCCTACACGGCCCAGGAGGCCGGCGTCGGGCGCGTGACCTGTGCGGTGTCGCCCATCAAGGATGGCCTACAGTTGCGCGCAGAGATTGCCATTGACCGCCGTGGTTCGGACGAGGTCGCCGTGATCGAAACCGACAATCCGCAAATCTGGGTGGCGCAGGCCAGAACCGAACGACAGGGGGTGCGCCTCGTGGCCGAGACCGAACTGTACCATGTCAACGGAAACAGCTTTGCCC
The DNA here is from genome assembly GCF_009669325.1 of Roseovarius bejariae. NCBI lineage: Bacteria > Pseudomonadati > Pseudomonadota > Alphaproteobacteria > Rhodobacterales > Roseobacteraceae > Roseovarius > Roseovarius bejariae. The sequence continues at coordinate 1,650,017 of NZ_SZWE01000001.1, read as the reverse complement.
TCAATCGCGACGGCATTCGCATCACCGTGATTGGCGGGGGGCAGGCCGTTGATATCAAGGGCTGCCCGGCGCGCTAGTGTGACCGGCGGCGTCCCGTCAGGGCAAGGCCCGCATATAGCGCCAGAACCATCAAAACCGCGCCGATCGTGAACAAGCCCAAGGCTGCGGGCATTGCAGGCAGGGTGTTCAGCATCGGCAGGGCCTCAACCAGAACGGCGGGCAAATTGCCGGTAAAAACCGTCATCCCCATCGTCGCGCCCAACCACGTGATCAGCCCGACAGCCCCGACTGCAATCGTGTTTCGCACCGCTGGCACCGGCGCGTGTAGCATTCGCCGAAGGGCCTGTGTCTGGCGGGCGATGTCCTGCTGCATGGCGATCAGGGCGGGAACCACCAACAGCACCAGCACCACCCCGAATCCGAGCCCATAGACCAGCGTGATCACCGTGGGTTTGAGGAACTGCGCCTGTTGCGAGCGCTCGAACAGCAGCGGCGTCAGGCCCAGAACCGTCGTTGCCGTGGTCAGGAACACGGGGCGCAGACGGTCAACCGCTCCTTCGATGATCGCCGGAACCAAGCCGCGTTCGCGGGCGTGTTCGTCAATCGTGGTGACCAGAACGATGGAATCATTGATGATGATCCCAGTCATCCCCAGTAGCCCCACCACCGTGAACATGCTTAGCGGCACGTCCCACGCGTTATGCCCATAGATCGTACCGACCAGACCGAAGGGAATGATCGCCATCACCACCACGGGCCTCGTCCAGCTTGAGAAAACCCAGGCCAGCACAAGGTAAATCCCCGTCAGCGTCAGGATCAGGCCAAGCCGCGCATCGGCAAGGAATTCACTTTCCTGCTCGCTCAGGCCCGCAAGCCGCCACTCCACCTGATGCTCGCCCGCGATACGTGGCAGGATCTCGGTTTCGAGCGCCTCGCTTATTTCTGCGGCGCGGGCGGGGTCATCCTCGGAAATATCGCCCGTGACATTGATCAGGCGGATGCCGTTTTCGCGCCGCACGGTGGAAAACCCGGTGCGGTCCTCGACGCTTACCAGATCGGCCAGCGGAACATAGGTCCCCTGCGGTGTGCGAAGCTGGGTGCGCTCAAGGAAATCGGCGGTCAGTTCATCCTCGGGCAGTTCCACCCGGATTTCGGCACTGCGCGGCCCCGACGGATAGGTCGCGGCCTCGATCCCGTTCAGGCGATGGCGCATCACCTGCCCCAGCCCGTCAATGGTAAAGCCAAGCGCCTGCCCCTGCGGGGTCAGTTCAAGGATCAGTTCCTGCTTGTCGTAGGCAAGGTTGTCCTGCACCGCCGAGACCTCGGGATAGCGCAACAGTGCCTCTTTGAGGGCCTCCGATGCGGCCTTCAGGGTCTCGGCGGTCGCACCATAGAATTCCACATCAAGCGAATCGCCCCCGGGGCCGGAACGCCAGCCTCGAAAGCTGACAGTTTCAGCCAGCGGATGCTGTCGCACCCGGTCCTGCAATTCACCGACGAAGGCAAAGCTGGAATAGGGGCGCAGATCGGCATCGATCAGTTCGATCGCGATCCCGCCCAGTTGGTCGGGCTCTTTCGTGTCCGCCCCGGCAAGGCCATAGCCGGTGTTTCCACCGACCTGCGCCATGACGTAATCCAGCGGATTGCGCCCGTACCGTTCCTCGTACTCGGCGCCCAAGCCTTCGGTCGCGCGCTGCAATTCGCGCATCATGGCAAGTGAATCGTCGCGCGTCGCCCCGGGCGCCATGGCGAAATTCCCGGTCACGCTGCCGCGTTCGGGCGCGTTGAAGAACCGCCATTGCACCTCTCCCTGAACCAGAAGCGCCACTTGCGAGGCCAAAACCGCGATCACCGCCGCCATCACAGGGTAACGCAGCCGGATCACCCAGCCCATGACAGGCCGGAACAGGCTTTCGCGCAACCAGACAAAACCGCGGTTCACCACGCGGCTTGGCGCATCGTACCAATGGCGTTTATGCGCATGGGACAGCGAATGCGCCATATGCTTGGGCAGGATCAGGAAACATTCGACCAACGAGGCCGTCAGCACCGCGATCACGGTAAAGGGAATGTCGATGATCATATCGCCAAACCGCCCGCCAATGGCCGTCAGCCCGAAGAAGGCGATGAGTGTGGTCAGTGTGGCGGAAAAGACGGGCAGCGCCATGCGATGTGCCGCGCGTTCCGAGGCCACCACGGGCGCCTCGCCATATTTGCGATACCGCGCGTCGGCATGTTCACCCACAACGATGGCGTCATCCACCACGATGCCTAACGTGATGATCAGCGCAAAAAGCGAGACCATGTTGATCGTCAGCCCGCCGATATACATCAGGGCAATCGCCGCCAGCATCGCCACGGGAATACCGGCCGCCACCCAGAAGGCCGTGCGCGCATTGAGGAACATGAACAAAAGCGCCACCACAAGCGCCAGCCCGGTGATCCCATTGTCCAAAAGCGTATCCAGCCGCCCCGAGATCGCCTCGGATCGGGTGCGGATCAATTCGATGCTCACCCCCTCGGGTAGGCTGCGTTCCATGCTCTCGGCGACCTCGGCCACCTGCGCCTGAATAGCGATGGCATCGCCGCGCGCCGAGCGATCCACCCGGACTGACATCGCCGGATTGTCACCCACGAAATAGCTCAGGTTGCGCGTGATCCCCTCGACCCGGACCGTGGCCACATCCCCGATGGTCAAGGCCGATCCATCCGGGTTCGAGCGCAAGACAATCGCGTTGATCTGTTCGGGGCTGCGTTTCTCGACCCCGGTACGCACGCGGGTATTGGCCCCCGTCACATCGCCCGCCGGGTCGGCGTCCACCTCGCCCGCGATCACATCGGCGATCTCGGCCATGGTGATGTCATAGGACATCAGGTTGACCGAAGGCACCTCGACGATGGTCTGCGGGGCGGCGACGCCGCGTACCGTTGTACGCGTCACACCCGCGTCGAACAGGCGGGTGACCAATTCATCGGCATAAAGGCCTAATTGGTCGGTCGCCACGGGGCCGGTGATCACGATATCGGTCACCCGGTCGCGCCATGCGCCCCGGCGCACCTGTGGTTCTTCGGCCTCTTCGGGCAGGGTGGTTATTGTATCGATAGCCGCCTGAACCTCGTCGGCGGCGCGGCCCATGTCCCAGCCCGGCTCGAACTCAAGTTGGATGCTGGCACGGTCCTCGCGGCTTGTGGCGCTGCTGCTTTCCACGCCCTCCACGGCCAGAAGCACGGGTTCCAGCACCTGCACGATGGCGGCGTCCACGTCCTCCGCGCTCGCCCCGTCCCAGACGACCGAAACACTGACGCTATCGATGATCACATCTGGAAAGAACTGCGCTCGCATCTTGGGCGCGGCGGCAAGCCCCAGAACCACCAGAACCACCAGTAAAAGGTTGGCCACCGTCCGGTGGCGCGCGAAATAGGATAATATCCCACCGGCACGGGCCGGAATCTGACGCGCCATGGCCTAGCCCCCCATGCGGGTTTCAAGCCGCACAACCGTTCCCGCTGGTACTTGTGCCTGCTCCAGCTGTGCCAGAAGGCGGGACTTTTCCTCGGCGGGCAATTCGCTGTCGCCGCGCACGAACTCGATGAGCCGGGCACGGCGGTCATCGCTGAGGTCCATCAACTCGCTTGTATCCGCCTCGGACTGCTCACGCAGCGGCCGCACCTTGATTCCCGCCCCAAGAAGGGGGGACCGCTGCGCCACCACTTCGCGCCCCGTCAGGGCATCAGACCGGACAAGCACGTCATCGCCTTGCCGCCGCAATAGCGTGACAGGTAGTGCCTCAAGCCGCTCCTCGTTGCCCAGGACCAGAACGTCACCCTCTGGTCCAAGGGCCGTGGCAGGCAAACGTATGGCATCGGCAAGCGGCGGCTCCTCGACCTTGACGGTGACGAAATCTCCGGGCTTCAAACCGCCGGGCTTATCCAGCGTGGCAAAGATCATGCGCCCGGTCTGTCCCTCTTCCACGGCGCCACTGTCGCGGGTGATGCGGCCCGTGGCCTGTAAATCCAGACCCTGCGTCGCAAGGCTGACCGACACCGGCGCCGTCAGCAATTTTCCCGCGTCATCCAGAAGCCGCACATATTGCGCGGTCGAAACCCGAAAGGCGACCTCAAGCGCGCCGGTGTCGATCAGGTTCGCCAAACGCTCGTTCTGTGATACGACGCCACCGGCCACCGCATTGACGGTATCCAGCGTCCCGCCAAACTCCGCCCGGATGGTCGTATCATCCAATCGCCGTTTCGCATCGTCCCGGGCGATTTTTGACCGGGACAAACGGGTGCGGGCCTGATCGACCCGCGCCTCGGCATTGGCAAGGGCCTGGCGGCTGGCCAGTTCGGCCTGCCGGGCCTGCGATGCCGATAATTCGGCTGTCTCTACGGCTGCGGCTGTGCCAACCCCGCGGTCTTCCAAATCAAGCTGCCGTTGATAGGCGCGCTCACGCAACGCGGCCTGTTCGCGCGCGGCCTCAAGCTCATCCCGGGCAATCCCGAGCGCCCGCTCGGCATCGCGCACCTCGGCCTGTGCATCCATCAGGTCGCTTTCCGCAAGGTTCAGGGCCGATTGCGCATCCGAAGGATCGACCTGTACAAGAAGCTGGCCTTTCTCAACAACGCCACCTTCCTCGAAATCCTCCGAGAGTTGGGTCAACGTGCCGCTGGTCTTGGCGCGGATTTCCAGCGTGCGCAGGCTTTGCACCTCGCCATAGGCGGTCAGAACCGGCGTGATCGTGCGGGCCTCGGCGCGCACGAGATTGACGGCAAAGACACGTTCGCGCCGTTCGGGAACCGTCGGTTCGCTTCCCATGCGTTCCTGCACGGCACTGAAAATCAATTGGCCCGCATAAATCAGCAGGGCCACCGTAAGCGAAAGCAGAAACAAGCCGGTCAGGCTGTGACGCAGAAACCGCATGCGCAACGTGTCCTTTACAGGGCCAATTCGGCCACCCGTTCAATGTAAGGGCCCGGCATGAAAAGCCAAGCGCAGCAGGTAATACGCCGCAGCGCGCTATTTCCGTCGCTGGTGTTCGTCCAGACGGGGCATGATCTCAACAAAGTTGCAGGGGCGGTGCCGGTAATCCAGCTGCCACTTGAGGATTTCGTCCCATGCATCCTTGCAGGCCCCCGGGCTTCCGGGCAGGGCGAACAGGTACGTGCCCCCGGCCACGCCACCCGTGGCACGCGATTGCACCGCGCTCGTGCCGATCTTCTGCAACGAGACCATGGTAAAGACCGTCCCGAAGGCGTCGATCTCCTTTTCATAAACATCACGATGCGCCTCGACCGTGACATCCCGCCCGGTCAGGCCCGTACCGCCGGTGGAGATCACCACATCCACCTGATCCGAGGCGATCCATTCCCGCAGCTGGTCGGCGATCTGGTCGCGTTCGTCGCGCACGATCATCCGGTCGGCAAGGGTGTGTCCCGCCTCTTCGATCCGGCTCACCAGAACCTCGCCCGAGCGATCCTCGGAAATATCGCGGCTGTCGCTGACCGTCAGAACGGCGATACGCACGGGGATGAAGTCTTTGCTCTCGTCGATTCGGCTCATGCCTGTTGTGTCCCTTTATACGTCGATGTCGAACCAGTTGGGCGTTGGGCCAAGGTTGACCACATGGGTCGCCCCGATCTGGCCGGTCTGGCCCCAACTGTCATGGATATGGCCACACAGGGCCAGTTGCGGTTGCAGGCGCTTGATAGCGGCGCGGATGGCCGTGGAGCCCACCGAGATCCCCTGCGAGGTTACATCCGCAACGCCCTTGGGCGGCGAATGGGTGATCAGGATATCCGCGCTTTCACAGTGATTTAGAAGGTCCTCGGCCTGATCCTCCGTCAGGTCGCAAGACCACGCGCCAAAGGGCGTGAGCGGCACGCCATACCCCAGCCCAAAGAGGCGCACACCGGCAATCTCGAGTCCTTCGCCGTGCAGCACATGCATGCCGTCCCGCGCGGCGGCCTTCAGCTCCGCCGCACTTTCGGCATTGCCCGGAACCACCACCATCGGCGTAGTGATCCCCTCCAGCAGGGCCATGGCATCCGGCAGGCCCCGGCGGGCATTGCAGAAATCCCCGGCGCCGATCACAAGGTCGGCCTCTTGCGCGGCCTCAACCAGTGCTTCGGCGCGGGACGCGGAATGATGCAGATCGGAAAACGCCAGTATTTTCATTGGTTTGCCCCAAGCCTCGCCTTCAGTTCCAACAGGTCGGCCCATGCCTCGCGCTTGGCATGCGGGTTGCGCAGAAGGTAGGCGGGGTGGAACATCGGCAGGGCCGGGCGGCCATAAGCCTCGGCCCAGTTGCCGCGCAACCGGGTGATGCCGCGTCGGCCAAGCCCCGCCTGACAACTAATATTGCCCATCAAAACAATCACTTGCGGGTCAACCAACTCCACGTGCCGTTGCAGGAAGGGCAGCAGCATGGCGATTTCTTCGGGTTTGGGGTCGCGATTCTGGGGTGGGCGCCACGGCAGGACGTTGGTGATATATGCAGCGTTTTCAGTGCCTTGCGCATCGCGCCCCAGATCAATGGCCGCCAACATCCGGTCCAGCAAGTGCCCGGCACGGCCCACGAAGGGCCGCCCCTCGCGGTCTTCGTCGCGGCCCGGGGCCTCACCGATGATCATGACACGGGCCTGCGGGTTGCCATCCGCAAACACCAGATTGCGTGCGCCGCGTTTCAAATCGCAATGCTCAAACGCCGCCATGGCTGATTTCAAGGCATTGAGATCATTGCAGGATTTTGCCGCCGCCTTGGCCTCGGAAACGGCATCCACTTTTTCCTCGGGCACCGGGGCAGGGGGCGCTGCGGGGGTGGGCTTGGCCTGTTTTTCCGGCACCTCGTAGCGGTTCACCGGGGCATCACAAATCGCCTCGGTCGCGCCGAGTTCGATCTGCCAATCCAGCAGCGCCTTTGCCGTGTGAAAGTCCAAAGCCGATTCCATATCACGCATAAGGTAGCCCCCGGAGCGGGGAGGGAAAAGAGCTACCTCGTCCTGCCGAAAACAGCTGTCTGTGAAACGTCGGTATTTTGTCGGTATCGCGTCGGTGAAGCTATGCCGGTCCTTTCGCCTTGTAGCCTGCCGCGAAATCGGATGTTTTGATCCCGCAGGACCAACACAGGACAGCGCGCGCATGTTCAAAGAGATCAGACCCTCGGCCGTCTACATGGGCGCGCTTGCCGCCTTCGTCGGCTACACAGCCTCATTCGCCATCGTCTTGGCGGGTCTGAGAAGCATGGGCGCAAGCGAGGCACAGGCCGCAACGGGGTTGTTCTTTGCCACGCTTGGCATGGGGGTGTGCAGCATCTGGCTTCCGGCGGTGACCCGTATCCCGGCGGCTGTCGCGTGGTCCACGCCCGGCGCGGCCTTTCTCGCCTCGACTGCCGCCTTGCCGGGGGGCTTCGCCGAGGCCGTGGGCGCGATGATTGTCTGTGCGGGTTTGATCGTCTTTACCGGGTTCGTTCCCGCGCTGGGTCGTCTGGTGGCGGCAATCCCCAAACCTGTGGCCAATGCGCTCTTGGCGGGGGTCTTGTTCAACCTCTGCCTTGCCCCGGCGCAGGCACTTGGCGCGATCCCGCTTTTGTTCCTGCCGGTGTTGGTGGCGTGGCTGGCGGGGCTGATGTGGCACAAGCTGGCGGCGATGCCGCTGGCGATGCTGGCCTTCGTCGCGGTCTTGTTCTCGGGTGTCGACCTGCCCTCGGGGGGGCTTTCACTGGAAGGGCAATGGCACCCCGATGTAGTGCCCTTTGCCCCGATCTTCAGCCTGCAAGGCGCGGTCTCGATCGCCCTGCCGCTTTACCTTGTGACCATGGCGGGGCAGAACATTCCCGGTTTCGCGGTGCTGGAACTCAACGGGTACACGGTGGAGCGGCAACCGATGATCCGCAACACCGGGCTGGCCAGCCTGTTGATTGCGCCCTTTGGGGCAGTGCCGGTCAACATGTCTGCGATCACCGCCGCGATGATGGCGGGTGAGGATGCGGGCCGCGATCCGGCGCATCGCTATTGGGCGGCCATCGTTTCCGGGGTGGCTTACGTGATCCTGGCCTTCGTCGCGGCCCCGGTCACCGCCTTGGCGAGTGTCGCTCCGGCGGAGTTGATCACCGGGGTGGCCGGCCTTGCCCTGATTCCGGCGCTCGTGGGCGCGCTTTCGGGGGCGTTCACCCATGCCAAGCAAATGGAGGCCCCGGCGCTGACCTTCCTGATTACCGCCAGTGGCATGACGTTGCTCGGCATAAGCGGCGCCTTCTGGGGCGTGGTCGCAGGGGTGGTGATTTGGGGGATGAAGGGCCTGCGCCATCAGTCAGAGGTCAGCCAAGGCTGACGCGCTGCTTGCCCCGCGCCGCCACCCTTCCTATAAGCGGGAAGGATCACGGAACGGAGCGGCGGATGACCTTTTCACAGTCCCATCTTCTGGGGATCGAACCCCTCAGCCCCCCCGAGATCACCACCATTCTGGATTTGGCCGATCAATACGTCGATCTGAACCGCCGCGACGTGAAGCATTCCGATGCCTTGGCGGGTCTCACACAGATCAACATGTTCTTTGAAAACTCCACCCGCACGCAGGCCAGTTTCGAGATCGCGGGCAAGCGTCTGGGCGCGGATGTGATGAACATGGCGATGCAGGCCAGCAGCATCAAGAAGGGCGAAACCCTGATTGACACGGCCATGACCCTCAATGCCATGCACCCCGATCTGCTGGTGGTGCGGCACCCGCATTCGGGCGCGGTCGACCTCCTGTCGCAAAAGGTGAATTGCGCGGTTCTGAACGCGGGCGACGGGCGACACGAACATCCCACGCAGGCGCTTCTGGATGCGCTGACCATTCGGCGAGCCAAGGGGCGGCTGCATCGCCTGAATATCGCGATCTGTGGGGACATCGCGCACAGCCGCGTGGCGCGGTCGAACATCCTTTTGCTGGGCAAGATGGAAAACCGCATCCGCCTGATCGGGCCGCCCACCCTGATGCCTTCGGGGATCGCCGATTTCGGCGTCGAAGTGTATGACGATATGGAAGAGGGCCTGCGCGATGTCGACGTGGTGATGATGCTGCGCCTTCAGAAAGAGCGCATGGATGGTGGGTTTATCCCGTCGGAACGCGAATATTACTTCCGCTATGGTCTGGATGCCGAGAAGCTGGGGTTCGCCAAGGAAGACGCCATCGTCATGCACCCCGGCCCGATGAACCGCGGCGTCGAAATCGACGGCGAGATCGCCGACGACATCAACCGCAGCGTCATTCAGGAACAGGTGGAGATGGGCGTGGCCGTGCGCATGGCGGCGATGGACCTTCTTGCGCGTAACCTGCGCGCCAAGCCGCGCGAGGTTCTGGCATGAGCGAGCGCTTCGAGATCAAGGCGCATGAGCACGGCATCGTACGGTTGTTCACCCTGGATACCGATGCGGACGGCCCGGCGATGTCGACCGAACCGGACTGGGGCGCCGATACCGATGATCCGCCTTGGCCCCTGCGTGATGCGCTGGGCGTCACATATCTCGATTCCGATTTCATCGAGCTGTTCGATGTGGCCGATTTGGAAGGCGTGGGCTTGCCGCAATACATGATCGACGGGCTGGGCGTGTCCGAGGCCGATGTGGAGGAAGACCGCGCCCGCCTTGAGGCGATCAGTGGCAAGATTCTGGTGGTGGTCTCCAGTGCTTTTGGTGGATTTGCCGGAACCCTGACGCCGAAATCGCCGTTGCGCTGGATCGGCACCTATACCGAAGACCGCGCGCCGGTGAGTTTCAAACCGCTACCCTCGGAAGGGGCCAAGGGCGCCACGGGCGACAAGGCTCCGCCCAGTGACGCGGCCATGTCGGGCCGCGTGGCCAGCATCGCGCTTCTGGTGCTGTTCGCGCTGGTGGCCGTGGTGGTCTGGGTGGCGTCATGATGGAAAGCACGGTCCATTCGCTGGTGCCCACGACGCCGCTGGCGGAGGGGGAGACCGTGATCGAAAGCTTCCACCCCGACAAACAGGCCTATCTCTGGGCGCATGTCTGGCTGGCCGTTGTGGCCATGGGGGCGGGGATGGTGATCCTCTGGGGCATCGGCAACCCGTATGTCTGGACGGGCGGTGTGGGCGGTCTGGCCGCCGTGGGCCTGCGCGCGTGGTACGTCGCCTCGGACGAGCTGAACGTGCGCTGGGACCTGACCAACCGACGGGTGCTTGGCCCGCAGACCCGCGCGGCCATGCTGCGCGAGATCGACAAGGTCCGCACGCTGGGGTCGGCGGTGCAGATCATCACCACAGGTGGCGACAAGCACCTTCTTAAATTCCAATCCGACCCGGCCTCCACCAAGGCCCGGATCGAGGCCCAGATGGGGAGAGCGACGGGATGAGTGTTCTTGGACGACTGGAGAAGGTAGAACTTCGCGACATCTGGAAGACCGAGGCGCAGGATTTCACCCCATGGCTTGCTGGAGAGGACAATCTTGCCTTGCTTAGTGATACGCTCGGGATTGATCTGGAACTGGAGGCGGTTGAACAGAACGTCGGCCCGTTCCGCGCGGATATTCTCTGCAAGGATACGCTCAGTGATCGCTGGGTTCTGGTGGAAAACCAGCTTGAACGTACCGACCACACACATCTAGGGCAGTTGATGACCTACGCGGCGGGTCTGGATGCCGTGACGATTGTCTGGATTGCGTCGCGCGTTGCCGACGAACACCGCGCAGCGATGGATTGGCTTAACGAGATCACCGATACCGAGGTGAGGTTCTTTGCGCTTGAGGTGGAGTTGTGGCGGATCGGAGAAAGTCCGGCTGCGCCGAAGTTCAATGTGGTTAGCAAACCCAATGACTGGTCGCGCAGTACGACTGCTGCTTCTAAGGCCGTGGCTGAAGGTGAACTTTCTCCAACACGACAGTTGCAACGCGAGTATTGGGAAACCGTCGAAGGGTTGTTGGAAACTGGGTCAGGACCAATAAGGCCGGTGAAGCCACAAGCTGCGTCTTGGGTGGGCCATAGCATTGGGCGTACTCATTTCAGTTTGAACATGAGCATGAACACACGCGAGAATTGGATCCGAGTCGAACTTTACCTTTCCGGACCGGCGGCAAAAGGCAATTTCGATATGCTTGCCGACCAGAAAGACCAAATTGAACAGGAATTGGGCCGTGACCTTGATTGGCAAAGATTGGATGAAAAGCGCGATGCGAGAATTTGTGTGACAAGGAACGCGGCTGCCCTTGATCAAAAGCAAAGCTGGGCAGAAGAGCATCAGTGGCTGACAGAACACTTGATTGCCTTTCACAAAGTATTTGCGCCCCGTATTCGAGGAATTGACCCCGAAATGGCAGGACTCGTCTCATGACCACGACCCTTTTCACCAATGCCCGGTTGATCGACCCCGAGGCAGGCACCGACGCGCCCGGTTGGCTTTTGATCGAAGGCGGCGCAATCACGGCGACCGGCCCCGGTGAGGCGCCCAATGCCGATGCAATAGTGGATTGCGGCGGCAAGTGCCTTGCCCCCGGCATCGTCGATATCGGCGTGAAGGTCTGCGAACCGGGCGAGCGGCACAAGGAAAGCTATCGCTCCGCCGGGCTGGCGGCGGCGGCGGGGGGTGTCACAACCATGGTCACCCGCCCCGATACCGCCCCCGCCATCGACAATCCCGAAGCGCTGGAATTCGTGGCGCGGCGCGCCAACTCCGCCGGGCCGGTGAACGTGCGCCCCATGGCGGCCCTGACGAAGGGCCGCGAGGGCCGCGAGATGACCGAAATCGGGTTTCTCATGGATGCCGGTGCCGTGGCTTTCACCGATTGCGACAACGTGATCACCAACACCAAGGTGTTCCAGCGGGCGCTGACCTATGCGCGGGGCATGGGCGCCTTGGTCATCGCCCACCCGCAGGAGCCGGGCCTGTCGGCGGGGGCGGCGGCGACCAGTGGCAAGTTCGCCTCGCTGCGCGGGATACCGGCGGTTTCCCCCATGGCCGAGCGGATGGGCATCGACCGTGACATCGCCCTGCTGGAAATGACCGGCGCGCGCTATCACGCCGATCAGATCACCACCGCCCGCGCCTTGCCCGCCTTGGAGCGCGCCAAGCGCAACGGGCTGGACATCACCGCCGGCACAAGCATTCACCACCTGACGCTCAATGAACTGGACGTGGCCGATTACCGGACCTTCTTCAAGGTCAAGCCGCCCCTGCGTTCGGAAGACGACCGGCAGGCCGTGGTCGAGGCCCTGCGCACTGGGTTGATCGACACGCTCAGCTCCATGCACACCCCGCAGGACGAAGAAAGCAAACGCCTGCCGTTCGAGGAAGCGGCCAGCGGTGCGGTGGCCCTCGAAACCCTGCTGCCCGCCGCGATGCGGCTTTACCATGCGGGGGACCTGGACCTGCCGACGCTGTTCCGTGCCATGGCATTGAACCCGGCGAAACGGCTTGGCCTGCCCTCCGGGCGACTGGCCGAAGGCGCACCCGCCGATCTGGTGCTCTTCGACCCGGACAAGCCCTTTATCATGGACCGCAGCACCCTGCGGTCAAAATCCAAGAACACCCCCTTTGACGGCCAGCGGATGCAGGGCCGCGTGCTGGCCACCTATGTTGCCGGTGCCCAAGTCTACGAGGCCGCGTAAATGCCAGTGATCGAGTCCACTTCCACCATCCTGATCCTCTGGGCGGTGATCGGCTATGTGATGGGGTCGATCCCCTTCGGCATGGTGCTGGCCAGGCTGATGAACCTCGGCAACCTGCGCGAGATCGGCTCGGGCAACATCGGGGCGACCAACGTCTTGCGCACCGGCAATAAGCTGGCGGCCTTCGGGACGCTGGTCCTCGATGGTGGCAAGGGGGCGGTAGCGGTCTTGCTGGCGCGGCTTCTGGCCGGTGAGGATGCCGCGCAACTGGCCGGGCTCATGGCCTTTGTCGGGCATTGCTATCCTGTCTGGCTGGGCTTCAAGGGCGGCAAGGGCGTGGCCACCTTCCTTGGCCTGATGCTGGCGCTGGCCTTTCCGGTGGGGGCGCTGTGCTGTTTGGCATGGCTGGTGACAGCCGTCATTACGCGGATTTCCTCGCTCTCGGCCATCGTCGCGGCGGCCACTTCGACCTTCTGGGTGGTCTTTATTGGGCCGGGAGCGATCTTCCTGCTAAGCGCCATCCTGACCCTGCTGGTCTTCTGGCGGCACCGGGAAAACATCGCCCGTTTGCGCGACGGAACCGAACCGAAGATCGGTCAGAAGTGAATGACGCCTGTCTAACGGGCCTTGAACCGGCACCCGCCAGAGGCTCATACCTAAAAACCACGGCTTTTGGGCCGGGATTTCTTCGCACCGCACAGGCCCGATCCCCTCTTTCTTCTTTTAAAAAATATCCCGGGGGGCCGGGGGCTGGCCCCCGGTTGCGCCACGCTTAATACGAATACTCCGCATAAATCCGGGTCAGGTCGCCGTTCCAATCGCCGTTGTAATGCTCCAGCAATTCATCGGCAGGCACCTTTCCGGTCTCGATGCTTTCCTTCAGGGCATTCAGGAAATGGGTCTCGTCCCCGATCAAACCGCCCGCCCCGGGCCGGGCTCGCGCCTTGAGGCCTGCCTCGGAAATCGCCACGGCCTCGCGGGCGATCTCGTGCATGGACATGCCGTTGACCGTCGTGTCCAAGGCGTCTTCGCTCGCTGCCACACGCAGGGCCTCGCGGGTGGGGGCATCCCAATCCTTGACCAGATCCCAGGCCGCATCCAGCGCGCTTTGGTCATACATCAGCCCCACCCAGAAGGCGGGCAGCGCGCACAGCCTGCGCCAGGGGCCGCCATCGGCGCCGCGCATCTCGATGAATTTCTTGATCCGCGCCTCGGGGAAGATGGTGGTCAGGTGATCGGCCCAATCCGACATCAGCGGCTTCTCACCGGGCAGGGCGGGCAATTCGCCCTTCAGGAAGTCCCGGAACGATTGCCCCAAGGCGTCGTGATAAACCCCGTCGCGATAGACGAAATACATCGGCACATCGAGGGCGTATTGCACCCATGCCTCGAACCCGAACCCCTCGTCGAAAACGAAAGGCAACATGCCCGTGCGGTCGGCATCCAGATCGCGCCAGACGCGGGACCGCCATGACTTATGGCCGTTGGGCTGGCCCTCGAAGAACGGCGAATTGGCGAACAGCGCCGTGGCCACGGGTTGCAAGGCCAGTGCCACGCGCAGCTTTTGCACCATGTCCGCCTCGGAGCCGAAATCAAGGTTCACCTGCACGGTGCAGGTCCGGTACATCATGGATTTGCCCATGGTGCCGACGCGATCCATGTAATCGGTCATCAGCTTGTATCGCCCCTTGGGCATCTGCGGCATTTGCTCATGCGTCCAGATCGGCGCGGCCCCCAGCCCGATGAACCCCACGCCGACCTTGTCGGCGATGTCTTTGACGTCGGCAAGGTGCTGGTTCACCTCGTCACAGGTCTGGTGGATGTTTTCCAAAGGCGCGCCCGAAAGCTCCAACTGCCCACCCGGTTCAAGGCTGACGTTCGCGCCGTCCTTTTCCAAGCCAATCAGCTTGCCGCCTTCTTCCAGCGGGGCCCAGCCATGGCCATCGCGCAACCCTTCCAGCACGGCCAGAACGCTGCGCTCACCCTCATAGGGGATGGGCTTGAGCGTATCCTTGCAATAGCCGAATTTCTCGTGCTCGGTGCCGATGCGCCAGTCTTCGCGCGGTTTGCACCCGCTTTCGAGGTACTCGGCCAGTTGTTCGTGCCGTTCGATCGGGTCGCCACCGGATTGGGGTATGGACATGCGCACCTCTCCTGCCTTGCCGCGCGGGTATGACGTTCAGAAGTGGCCCCAATCGTCCGGGGTGTCAATGCAACATCACTGTGCGTTTTTGCCAGATAACGACGGCTTGATCACCGGATGCGGACATCTGCGACAACATGTATTCGGTGCGCAGGCCCGGCAGGGCGGCGAAGGCATCAAAGAGGTCGTCGGACCCTTCGGCGTTGATAGGGATATGCAGATCGGGCTGGCCGGGTTGGCGCAAGACCCAATGCGCGGGCTTGCCAGACCGGTCGAGCATCAGGGCGCTCATCTCGCTGCGCGCCACGGCGCCACCGGTCAAGGGGCCGAAATAGGAAATCTGCCCTTCATCTACTTGGACCACCCCTGCGCCACCATTTGCCCCGCGAAACCTTGCGCGTTGTATCCCCGCGGCGGTCAGCGCCAGACCCGCAAGGACAACCGCGTAGCCGATCCAGTACAACAGGCCCCCCATCCCAAGAATCCACCACGCGCCAAGGGCCACGGCGCCGGTCCCGAACAGCGCCTCGCGCCAGCGGGCAAGGCTTTGCATCGCTTCGGGCCGGACAAAGCTCATGCCCAGTCCCCCAACGCCTGCTGCCAGACGGTCAGCGCCGCCACCGCCGCCGTATCGGCCCGCAGGATTCGCGGCCCGAGGCTGACCGCATGGGCAAAGGGCAGGGCGTGCAGTCGCGCGCGTTCGGCCTCGGAAAACCCGCCTTCGGGACCGATGAGAATGGCCCATTTGCCGCCTCCGGCCTGCCCCAGTGTTTCGCCCGGCCCGGCCAGTGCCTCGTCGCAGAACATCAATTGCCGGTCCTCGGGCCAATCGGCCAAAAGCCGGTCCAGCTTCTGCAAATCGCTGACGTCGGGCACGAAGGTTCCGCCGCATTGCTCGGCGGCCTCTACGGCGTGGGCCTGCAATCGGTCCTGCCGGATGCGCTCGGAATTGGTGAACTCGGTCTGCACCGGCATGATCCGCGCGGCCCCCATCTCGGTGGCTTTCTCGACGATGAAATCGGTGCGCGCTTTCTTGATCGGCGCGAACAACAGCCACAGGTCGGGCGGATCGCACTGTGGCGCGGTCTGCTCCACCGCGTCCAGTGTGCCACCGCGCTTGCCCGCCTCGCGCACCTCGGCCCGCCACTCGCCGTCGCGCCCGTTGAATACCGCCAGGGTATCGCCCACCCCGCGCCGCATCACCCCAAACAGGTAATGCGCCTGTTCACGGGTCAGAGGAATGGTTTGCCCTTCCCCCAAGGGCTGCTCTACATAAAGCCTGATCTTCGTATCCGCCATGGGGGCACCATATGACCGGCACAAACGAGACGCCAGAGGACAAGGGCCAAGTCGCCGACGCTTATCGCGGCAATTGGGTGGACAGGCTGGCGCCCGAAGCCACGCGCCCCTACCTGCGGCTGTCGCGGGCGGACCGGCCGATTGGCACGTGGCTCCTCTTGTTGCCCTGCTGGTGGGGCCTGTTGCTGGCCATGCTGCACGATGGCCGGGCCACATGGCACGACCTTTGGATTTTCGCGGGTTGCGGCATCGGGGCCTTCCTGATGCGCGGGGCGGGCTGCACGTGGAATGACATCACCGACCGGCATATCGACGGCAGCGTCGCGCGCACCGCCTCGCGGCCCATCCCTTCGGGGCGGGTCACGGTCAAGGGCGCGCTGGCGTGGCTTGTGGCGCAGGCGCTGGTGGCCTTCTGCATCCTGCTGACCTTCAACATCGCGGCCATCGGCCTTGGGGTTCTGTCGCTTCTGCCGGTCGCGATTTACCCTTTCGCCAAGCGCTTTACGTGGTGGCCACAGGTCTTTCTGGGGCTGGCCTTCAACTGGGGCGCATTACTGGCCTGGACGGCACATACCGGGCGGCTGGAGTGGCCGGCGGTGGTGCTTTACATGGCCGGTATGGCTTGGACCCTGTTTTACGACACGATCTATGCCCACCAGGACAAAGAGGATGACGCGCTGATCGGCGTGAAATCCACCGCCCGCCTGTTCGGCGATGCCACACCCAAATGGCTGTCGGGGTTCCTGATACTCACCGTGTCCCTGATGGCCATGGCGGTGATCCTCGCCGCGATCAAGGGCAGCATCCCGGCGCTTCTGGTGGGGCTTCTTGGGCCATGGGCCATGGGCTGGCACATGTTCTGGCAAATGCACAGGCTCGATCTTGACGACAACGATGGCCTGCTGGCCCTCTTCCGGTCGAACCGGGATGCAGGCTTGTTGCCTTTGCCGTTTTTCGCCGTAGCGCTTTTGCTGTGATTGCACTTGCCCCGCACAGGGCATAGATACTGGCCAACCACTTACCGAATGGCCTTTAACTCATGCGCCTGTCATCGCTTTTTTCCATTGTTGCTGTGTTCTTCGTCGCGGCTGTCCTGTCTTTGCTGGCCGCACGATTCGCCGTGACAGCGATCGAGGACGGCTCGCGCACGGCCGTGTTGGAGGAATTGGACCGCGAAAGCCTGACCTGGGCCGAGGTGGACGCCAACGGACTTCAGGTTTTTCTTGCCGGAACGGCCCCGAATGAGGCCATGCGCTTCAAGGCGCTGACGGCGGCGGGCAAGATCGTGGATGCCGCGCGGGTGATCGACCAGATGCTCGTCGAAGACAGCAGCAAGATCGCGCCGCCCCGTTTCTCGATCGAAATCCTTCGCAATGACAGCGGTATTTCCCTCATCGGCCTCGTGCCCGCCAGTACCGACCGCGGCGACCTTGTGGACGAGATCGCCGAGCAGACCGACGAGGACGAGGTGATCGACCTTCTGGAATTGGCCGATTACCCGCAGCCCGACACTTGGCAGGACGCGGTGGACTATGCCGTTGGCTCCCTGTCGCAACTGCCCCGCGCCAAAATCTCGGTGGATGCTGAGCGCGTGATGATCACCGCGATGGCCGACAGTGAAAAAGACAAACGCCGGATCGAAACCGATCTGGCCCGCCAAGTGCCGGATGACGTGCGCCTTGCGCTTGATATTTCCTCACCCCGGCCTGTCATCACGCCCTTTACCCTGCGCTTTCTGATTGAGGGCGGCACGCCGCGCTTCGATGCCTGTTCGGCCGATACCGAAGAGGCACGCGACCGTATCCTGCGCGCCGCAAGCGAGGTCGGCCTGACCGACAAGGCGGCCTGCACCATCGGCCTTGGCGTGCCCTCGCCGAAATGGGCGTGGGCGGTCGAACAATCCATCGCCGCACTGGGCAAGCTGGGCGGGGGCAGCGTGACGTTTTCGGATGCGGATATTTCGCTGGTCGCTGCCGAAGGCACACCGCAGGCGGCCTTTGACGACGTCGTGGGGCAGCTTGAAACCTCGCTGCCCGAGGTTTTCGCCCTTCATGCCGTTTTGCCCCAGCCCGAAGACGATTCACAGGTAGCGCCGGAATTCGTGGCGACGCTCTCACCCGAAGGCCTGGTGCAGATCCGGGGCCGGGTGGATAGTGACGTGACCCGCGAAACCGTCAACAGTTTCGCCAAGGCGCGGTTTGCCTCGGATGCGGTTCACAGCACGGCCCGCGTGGCCGAAGACCTGCCGAAGGATTGGTCGCTGCGCGTGCTGACCGGGCTGGAAACCCTATCGTACCTCTCGAACGGTGCCGTGATCGTGAAACCCGAGGAACTGTCCGTGTCGGGCCAGACCGGGCAGGAAGACGCCAGCGCCATGATTTCCGGGTTCCTGTCGGACAAACTGGGCGAGCGGAACCAGTTTTCCATCGACGTGACCTACAAGGAAGAACTCGATCCGGTGGCCAGTATCCCCACCCCCGACGAATGCGAGGCCCGCATCGCCGAGGTGCAGGCCGACAACAAGATCAACTTTGAGCCGGGCTCGGCCAACATCGACCCCAACGGCGCGGCGATCATGGATGAGATCGCCGAGATCCTGAAGGAATGCGGCGAGATTCGCATGGAAATTCAAGGTCACACCGATAGTCAGGGCCGCGAGGTCATGAACCAGCAACTCAGCCAATCGCGGGCACGTGCGGTTCTTAACGAATTGCGCCTGCGCCGGGTCCTGACCTCGTCGTTTACCGCCAAGGGCTATGGCGAAAGTGACCCGATTGCCGATAACGGCACCGAGGAAGGCCGCGAGGCCAACCGCCGGATCGAATTCAAGCTGATCCGCCCCGAGCCGATCGAGCCACAGGAAACAACCCTTGAAAGCCTTGAGAAACCTATTGAAAATATAGACGAGGCTGGCGCAGACGGGGATCAGGAAGGCACCGAAGATGAACAGAACTGAATTTATTATCGCCACGGCCATCGTTCTGTTCGTGGCCTTCTGCATGGGGTGGTTCGCCAATTGGCTTGTGCATCGCTTTATCCGCGTGTCGGGCTCGGACGTGGAAGAGCTTGAGAAAATGGCGCAGGAATTGCACGAGGCCGAGGAAACCCGCGATCAGGCCATCACCTACCTGCAACAGCGCGAGGCCGAGCTGACCAACCAGATTTCGCAGACCGAGGCCGAGCTTTCGGCCACCATGGACGGCCTGCGCGAGGCCCGCCACGAGGCCGAAATGCTGCGCGGTGAGTTGGAGCGCAGCCGCGCGGGCTAACCGCGCGTGTCCTGAAACCCACGCTTTGCCGGTGTCGTCACAATATAGGGTGACGGCACGGTAAGACTTTGCCAGTATGCCGGTAATGAAAAACGGGTCACCAAACCCGACGGGCAAGACGTGGGCAGGCATCCATGAGACATTCAGGTCAGGGGGCCATCGTCCTTTGCAGTACCTGTTGCACGTTCCCTTTCGGGTGCGGGTGGCAAGCTTTGAGGATCGAGTATGGCGCGAGAGCGTGAGGTAGGTACCCTTTGGATCGGTGGGCCGCTAAGTTGGCTGGAACAGCTTTGCCTGAAGTCCTTTGTCGACAAGGGCCAGAAAATCACCCTGTTCAGCTATGAGGACATCCCCAATGTCCCCGAAGGTGTGATCCGCCGCGACGGGCGCGAGATCATAGATACCGACGATTTCATCAAGTACGAGCACAAGAACAGTTTCGCGCTGTTCGCCGATTGGTTCCGCCTGCACATGATCCACCAATGCCCCGGCATGATCTGGATTGATACCGATGTCTATTGCCACCGGCCCATGGACTACGACAGCGATTATGTCATGGGCTACGAACTGCCCGGCGAACACCGGGTCAACAACGCCATCCTCGGCCTGCCGCATGACAGCGAGATTCTGGCGCAGATGCTGGATTTCACCTCGGATCGCTATTCCATTGCGCCCTTCCTGCCAAAAGGAAAACAGAAGGACTTCGTGAAGAAGGCCAAGGCGGGCAAGCCCGTGCATATCACCCAACAGCCATGGGGTGTCTGGGGGCCGATGATGGTCACCCATTATGTCCATGAACTGGGGCTTGAGGATAAGGTTCAGCCGCTGGATGCCTTCTATCCCATCACCTTCCGCGACCGGACGAAATTCCTCCGCCGTGCCGCGATTGCCGAGGGGTTGATCACCGAAGACACCACCGCGCTGCACCTCTGGGCCTCGAACAAGAGGCAACTTGGCAATCAGCACCACGGTCTTGCGCCCAAAGGCTCCTACCTCGAAAAACTGGTGAAAGAGCACGGTATCGAACCCGCCCTCGCGCCGATCAAGGGCCGGGGTGTGGCCACCTTCGATGGCGCCTTGGTCGATCACCTCGACCTTGAGGAGGTCGCCACCGTCGCCGACCTCACCGGCGCCGCGCGCAGTTTCGTTCTCTCGCTGCATCACCAGCACGATTGCGACATCCAGTTGATCGACGTCGATCCCTCCGGCCAGTTCGGCAATGACCCGCAGCCATGGATCGCCGACTATTGCGCCTTCCTGCAAGAGAACGGGGTGGACTCCAACCGCATCCGCGTCATCCGTCGCGAAAAAGACCTGCGCCCGGTGGATGTGCTGTGCAATCTCGATGGCTTCGGCAGCGCCTACCGCATCCGCCACCTGAACCGGATTTTCGACCGCTGCCTGCACTCCGACAGCCGCGTGTTCATGGACATCAAGAAAGGCTCGGGCGCCTTTCCCTTCCTCAAGGATTACGGCACCAACGAACAGCTTTCCACGCGCGAGGACGGCGGCAAACCCGTCATTCGTGTTGTCGTCACGCCCAAGCCCCCCGAAGGCGGCGACGATGCCGCATGGGATGAGATCGCCACGCGCCTTGCCGGTGACGATGGCTTCTACCGCCCCGGTCCCGAGGGGCATTCCTTCCTTTTCATGCCGCGCAGCGATGACACGCTGGTGGTGACCTTCGACAACCTCGACATCACCATGAACAAACGCGATGACAGGCGGCCATGGGGCTATTCCTTCATCAAGGAACAGGGCTGGTCGATGCTGGGCGTGCTGGCCGGGGGCTGGACGTGGTACCGCAACCCCTGGGTCTCCGACCAATTCGACGAGTTGCGCGACAGCGGCTTTTTCAACCGCTTCAAACGGGTGGTGTTTTACGGCGCCTCCATGGGCGGTTATGCCGCCTGCGCCTTTTCCGCCGCCGCCCCCGGTGCGGACGTGGTGGCCATCAGCCCGCAAAGCACGCTGGATAAATCCATCGTGCCCTGGGAAACCCGCTACAAAGTGGCATGGGACCGCGACTTTTCCGGCCCCTACGGCGATGCGGCGCAGGTCTCGGGCGCGGCCAACAAGGTCTATATCCTCTACGATCCCTACGAGCCGCTGGATTCCGGCCATGTCGCCCGTTTCGAGAACGATAACGTCGAACGCCTTCGCGCCCCGCTTCTGGGGCACCGCCTCGGCTCGTCGCTCAACCAGATGGGAATTCTCTCGCCCATCATCCTCGGGGCGCTGTCGGGCACGCTCACCTCGCAGGACTATTACCAGATGCTGCGCACCCGCAAGACCTTCCCGCGCTACCAACGCGAGCTGTTCACCCGCGCCGTGGACAAGGATCATACCCAACTCGCCAAACGGCTGGGCGAATACATCCTCGCCCGTAATGATAACCGCAAGGTCCGCCTCGGGCTGAAAGACCTCTGATCCGAAAGTAGAACGCCATGTTTGATCGTATCATTCTTCACTTGGGTACACCAAAAACCGGAACCACCGGCCTGCAACAATACCTCAGCGAGACGAGCGACGTATTGGCCGAAAAAGGGGTCCACTACGTCAAGAGCTTTCGGCGCGGCCCATCGCACAATTACCTGATGCGGCTCCTCCGTCAGCCCGATAAAGAGGACTTCATTCAGCGCAAGCTGAACCAAGAGTTGCAGCAATCAAGTGGAGAGACGGCCGTTATCTCTACCGAAACCGCTTATGGCGTATTCGGAACGTCCAAGGTGCTCGCAGCGCTCAAGCCTGATATGCGCGAACGCGTGCAAATCCTCTGTTATGCTCGGCGGCAGGATCTGTTTCTTGAGGCCATGGCCAAACAAAAAGCCAAGAACGCACTTTTCGATGGCTCGCTTCAAGCCTTCTGCGCCCATCCAAAGCAGCAAAAAAAGGCCTCCTATTTGGCCTTTGCCAACCAGATCGCCAAGCGGTTTCCCGAGGTGCGCATTCACTTTCGCGCCTTTGACCGCAGTCAATTGGAAGACGGCGACGTGGTGCAGGATTTTTGCGCCTTCGCCGGGCTTGCCACCGAGGACCGCCCTGAAAACCGCTACAACGAGGCCAACCGCACCCCATCGCTGCAAGTGGTCGAAGCGGTGCGCAACTATCCCTTTGATGGCAACGTCCACCGCCGGGCAACTCTGCGTGAGATCATGAAACAGGATAAGGGGGATTATTTCCGCTCGCGCGATGTCATGCCGCCAGACATGCGAGAGCAGATCATTGACCTTTACGCCAAGGAAAACCGTGAACTGTTCCGCCGCTATGGCGATGGAAATGTGTCGGGCTTCGCTGCCTTCGATCCGGCCCGTCACGACAATCATATCGGCGACACGGAGCAGCGAACGACAGCCGAACATGAGGCCCACACCCTTGTGGCGGCCGCCGCCGCAACCTGTGCTCTGGCGGCAGAGTGATCATGAACCTTTGGCTACATATCGGATCGCCTAAAACCGGGTCATCCTCGATCCAGGACTTGCTGTTCGCCAATCGCAAAACCCTGTCGAAATCCGGCCTCGGTTATCTCACCCCCGGACCGCAACAGGCCTCGGCCAACCGTCTGGCCGCAGCCATCGGTGGACGCAACAAACACGACCCGGTCAAGGTTGCCGACGCCTGCTTTGCGCGCGCAGGGCAGGCCGCTTTGACTGATCTGATCCTGTCGAGCGAAGAGTTCTATCTTGAAGACCCGGTCAAGGTCGCCGAAATCCTTGCGCCCCATGCCACAGCGCATGACGCGCAGGTGCATATCGTCCTGTACCTCCG
The DNA here is from genome assembly GCF_009669325.1 of Roseovarius bejariae. Taxonomy (NCBI): domain Bacteria; kingdom Pseudomonadati; phylum Pseudomonadota; class Alphaproteobacteria; order Rhodobacterales; family Roseobacteraceae; genus Roseovarius; species Roseovarius bejariae. The sequence goes on along the minus strand of NZ_SZWE01000001.1, from coordinate 1,626,945 downwards.
AAGGCAGGATCTGTTCGTCGATTCCTTTTATTCGCAACGCCGAAAAACCGGGCGCTTCCGCGGAAGCCTGCGCGACTTCATCCTAAGCCTTGCCAGCCGTGAACTGAATTATGCCGCGATCGTGCAAATGTGGCGCGCCGCTTTTCCGCAGGCCGTCGTTCACCTGCGCCGGTTCGAGCGTCCGCGCTTTCCAAACGGTGATCTGGTCAGCGATTTCATGCAAGCTATCGGGCATCCCGGTCTCGAAGATACCTGTGAACGACCCCAAAGCCTTAATCCGTCACCCAACCGCGATGTCATTGCCCTGATGGACATGCTTGCCGATACGGGGCGCTTCAATACCACCCGGATCTATCGCTTGATGGAGCGGCAGGGTCTTCCCGACACGGGCGCGCGCAAAAGCTTCGTGGAGGATGCCACGCGAACGACCTTGCTCAACCACTATGCCAAGGGAAACGAGGCCCTGCGCGCCGCCTTTTTCCCCGATGAAGACAGCCTTTTTGACATGACCGGACCGACCCCCGATACCCGGCCCGAGACAACCTTCACCCCGGAACAAATCAGCCTGTTGAAGGGCCTGATCGGTGCCATCTCAAAGGCCTGAGCCCAAGGTTCACATCACCTCGGGCCCCTGCGCAAGCAACTTATTGAACTTGCGCCGGGTCTGGCGCAGGTCATTGTCCTGGTGCCGGGTATACGGCACATCCAGAAGTTCCGGCGCGCATTGCTCAAGAAGCATGTCGTTGATGTGATACTCCGACCGCAGATGCGGCGGAATGCTGACAAGGGCCTGAATGATCCGGCGGTCGCTGCCCGGCGCCATGTAGAAATTATGCGTGAAAGCATAAAACTGCGCCCCCAACCCATGACAGCGGAACTGCTCAAGCGCCATGAAATCCACAGCCCGGCGGCGGGCGTTGTCGGGCAAAGTGTCCATCCAGGCGTTGTATTTCTCATGATACCAAGGATTCTCGAAGGCATCCTCGCCCGTTTTTAACAGCCGAAGGCCCACGTCTGGATCGTGATGCGCCCCGTTCTTCCGCTCAAATTCGCGCACGCCGATCTTCTGCCACAGCACGGCCTTGGAGATATCGGTGACATGCCCGCGCAGCAAAACACCACCCGGTGGCAGGATCATTCGCTCGGAAATCTTCTTGCGGTCTGGCGTGGGGCCGTCGTCAAACAGCCCCTCGGCCAGTTTCTCTTGCCGGTGCATCCGCTGGCACATTCGTTGGGGCCGCACCAGATCGGGGTTTTCCATCAAGTCGAACTTGGTCAGCTTCACACCGACCCGCTTGGCCAATAGTCCGGCCAGTTCCATGTCGCGCCCGGTGTTGAAATTGGTCTTGTGGGTGAAAAACAAGTCCACATCATCCAAGGCATCCTTGGCAAAGGCCAAAAGCAGCCTCGAATCCGCGCCCCCCGTAATCGGCAGGATCGCTGGGCTGTTCCCCCGGATCAGGGCATTCATGATCACCTTGTGCCGCGCGATCACATCATACAGCCGTGCGCGGATCACATCCTCGCGCATCGGGCAGGTGAAATCATCCTCGGGCCGGGGCCAATGCCGGGTCAGGCTAAAGTCATTGAGGTCAAGATAATGATTGGCCAGTACCCGCTTTACATCGCGGTCCGGGGTAAAGCCAAAGGCAAAGCGCCCGCCTGACCCGTCCAAGGCGATCTGCGCCGCCGGGTACTCGGTTGTCGGCTCAACAGGGCGATCAATGGCCAGATGCACCGTGGCCGCGACAAACCCCGCCTTTTGATTGTAAACCGCGCCCATGATCCCCGAGGGATCAATATAAAGCCGCTCAAAATCAGGGCCGGTGATGATGAAAACAAACCGCCCGCCACACTCGTTCAGATCATCGGCAAGGGCCTGAGGGTCGCGCAGCCGCTCCAGCTTGGATTGCAGAACCCGATGGTCGATCAAGGCCCCCTCGGCATCCACGCCCTTGCCCATGAAAGCCACATGCAGGCCCGCATCCTCAAGATGCGCCTGCGCCACGGGCATACGGCTGCCTGTCAGAAGGGTCCAATCGCCCAGACGCGCGCGGCGAAAGTTGGTCAGTGCGAAATCCGGGTCGCGGCGCATCACGAACTGCTGCGAAAAGGTCTTTGAGAAATTCAGCCCCAGTTCCTCGGCCCGGTCAAAGGCATAGAAGCCCGCCGGGTTCGATGCTTCCTCCGTGACCGTCGTGGCGGTTGTCGTCACCACATCCTTGGCCATGGTGGTCTTGGCCGCTGTTTGGGTCGATTTGGGTTTACTTGTACTGCTCTTAGATATTGTCGTTGTTTTGGATGGCATTGAACACGTCGCCCCCGATGTTGCCGCCTGTGACTACACAAACAGTTGTACCCGGCTGATCGCCATCCGCCAAGGCTGCCGCAACCGTGGCGCAGGCTCCCAGCTCGGCTTTGATGCCCATTTGTTGCCAAATCAGACGGCATGCCTTGGCCATCTGCTCGGCCGACACTGCCGCCAGTTTCAGGTTTTGTGCCGCACCGATGATGCTGGAGGTGTGCCCCCCCAGAGACCGGATGGCGATCCCTTCAACCGAAGCGGGCGCAGGGCGCGCAGGCGGTGCGATCTCACCAATCTTTTTGCTCACGATGGCATGGGTGCGTGCAAATTCGTCAAATTCGACGCCGATGATCTGCGCATTGGTTCCGGCCATCTCAAGAATGGCACCCGAGATAACCCCGCCGCCACCGATCGGGGCATAGATGCGTGTGGGTGCTTGCCGAAGTGTGCTTTGGATTTCCGAGAAAATCCCACGGTTGCCCGCCACAATATCAGGGTGGTCATAGCTTGGCACCAAAGTCGCGGCGCCTGATCCTGCCAGTTGAGTGGCCTGCGCCAAGGCCATTTCATAATCGCCTTTGACCAAGGTGATCTTGCCGCCCGCCTCGCGGATGCGTGATTGCTTGGCCTCAGGTGTGGCTTCGGGGACAAAAATCCGCGCCTCATAGCCGAACTCGCGTGCTGCCAGCGAAAGCCCGGTGGCGTGGTTGCCCGTGGATGCGGTGGTTACCACACCCGTCGGCACGGCCTGCCGCGAAAGAAAAGACATTGATCCGCGAAATTTGAACGCGCCACTGATCTGTTGGGTTTCATCCTTGATCCATAGGCTGCTTTTACCCACTTGGCGCAATCTGCGAAGTGGGGTTTTTGTGGCTTGAGTCAGTTGTATCGGTACAAAACGTGCCTGTGTCGCGGCATTCATCGGCCTGTTCCTCGTATAAACCTGCTCTTTCATGGTCTTTTTCCTTAGTAAACCTTAGGAATGGCAGAACTTTGACCAGTTCTTGTGTGTTTATGGTCAGATCAAGAAAGTCGTGATAATTCAGGCACACATAAAAAGGGCGAAAACGAGCAGGGTATGACGGTTCTGGGTGTCACATGTTTACGCGATGACGGCCCCTATGTGGTGGAATGGGTGGCGCATCATCTGGCGGCGGGGGTGGATCATATCCTCGTGCTCAGCCACGATTGCACCGATGGCAGCGATGCTCTCTTGGATGCCTTGCAGGCCTCAGGCCGGGTGACGCACCTGCCGTTCGCGCCACAGGGGCGCAAATCCGTGCAATGGCAGGCCCTCAAGCTGGCGGGGGAACATCCGCGTGTCACCGGGGCTGATTGGGTTCTGGTGTTCGACTGCGATGAATTCCTGTCACTCGATCCCGGCTGCGCCGACCTCTCGGGGTTCATGGATCATGTACAAGGGCAGGGCGGCAAGGCCGATGCCGTCGCCATCCCGTGGCGGTTGTTCGGCTCGGATGGGCAGGCGGGCCATGACCCCGCCCTCACGCCCGATCGCTTCCGCCGCGCCGCCCCCCGCGATCTGCAATTCCCCATGGCGCATCTTTTCAAATCGCTGGTGCGCCCCAAGGCATTTCAGAAACTCGGCGTCCACCGCCCCCGCCGCAAACCGCGCCGCGATGCGGTCTGGCTCAGCGCGTGGGGCGAACGCCTGCCAGATGGCTTCGTGCAAAACGACGAGATGATCACGCTTTACAACCACGCCAAGGCCCACGCCCCCTTGGCCGAGTTGAACCACTATTCCCTGCGGTCACGCGACGAATTCATGCTCAAACGCCACCGCGGGTTGCCCAATCACATGAAAAAACCCATCGACGTGGGCTATTGGGTCGAACGCAACTGGAACACCGTCGAGGAGCCGCGCATCGACTCCATGCTTCCCGCCACCCGCGCCTTGCTGGAAGACCTGATGACCCTGCCGGATGTCCGCGCCTGCCACGATGCCACCGTGGCCGCGCATCAACGCCGCTTGGCCGAGATCATGCAGGATGTTGAAGAAACCCGCTTTCACTGGCAATTGGGCCTGACAACAAACAGCACCCCACCCAGCCCCGAGGCATTGCGCAGTTACCTGCGCACCATGGCGGCGGCACGGGGCAACAAGGGCTGACCGGGCAGATGGCAGGGCAGGTACACTTTCGCGAAATGGCCGGGACCACGGCCAATGGCATCACCCTTTTAGAGGCCGTGGCGCATAACGCCGACGGCGGGCAGGTGGCCACCCTCTATTTCCAACCCGGCACCGATCCCAAGCACCTGGGTTTCCCGAAACGGGCCGAGGTCCTCTCGCTGTTCACCATCGGCGGGGCGCCGGTGGTGCGCCTGTCATTGCCGCGCAAGGGGGCGTTCGCCCTCTCCTTCGCCGGCGCCCGGGTCGAGGTGACGCCCGCGGCCCCCGAATGTCGCGCCTTCGAGGGTCTCGATGCCGCCGCCGCCCTGTCCAATGGCGAGGGCGCCGACACCATCCTGCAATGGCTGGCGTTCAACGCCGAACATCAGGGCATGAACGCCGCCGTCATCCTCGACCGGACCCGCCCCGGTGAGCGCCCCGAGTTCGACGCGGCCCTGACCCAAGGCGTCGCCGCCATGGATCGCCCCATGCAGGTCACCGTCCTGCGGTCTCACCACCCCTTGGGCAAACAGGACCTGCCCGCCGAGGGCCACCCCTTCTGCGCCCCCGCCGCCCCCGGCAAGGACCGCATGGAGATTCCACCCCCCGCGCCATGGTCCTCGCCCATCGGCGCGCTGCATTGTTACGAGATCATGCGCGATCGGTTCCTGGGCGAGGCCCGCGCGGTGGCCAATGTCGAGGTTCACGACCTGATCGTCGATGACGGCGAGGACAGCGTCTTCGACCGCGCCGTTGCCGCCAATGGCGGGGTGATCCAGCTTCTGGGGCAAACCTGTTACCCATGGCGCGTGCGCAACAACGACCCGATCCGCTTTGCCGATCACATCTGCGTACAGTTCGACGCCGCCAAGCCGAAATCGCGCTGGTGCATTGCCCCCGCCAAGGCCCCCGAAAAGGCCATCTGGCGCCTTACCCGTATCGGCAACGCCGACCCGGACCTGAAAACACCGGGCCGCTTCTACCGCTTCATGAACCTGCGCCACCCGGCCGAGGCGGTCTCGCTCATCGTGCCGAAAACCGCGCTGATCGAAGACGACCGCCTGCTGGAGCTGTCGAAAAAGACCTTCGGCCACAAACCCGTGCGCGTGCCGGATGTCTCGCCCAAAAAGGTGCAAAAGGGCCGGGGCCGCCGCGCCATCGTCACCACCATGAAAAACGAAGGCCCCTTTATCCTTGAATGGCTGGCCTATCACCGCGCCATCGGGTTCGATGATTTCCTGATCTACACCAATGATTGCGCCGATGGCACCGACGATATGTTCGACCTGCTACAGGCCAAGGGATACCTTCAGCACCGCGATAATCCCTTCCGCGAGATGAACCTCAAACCCCAGCACGCGGCGCTGGCCGCGGCGGGGGAGGAGCCGATCATCAAAGATGCCAAATGGGCCACCTGCATCGACGTGGATGAATTCATCAACATCAAGGTGGGTGATGGCACGTTGGATGACCTGTTCAAGGCCGTGCCCGATGCCAACATGATCGCCATGACATGGCGGTTGTTCGGCAATGCCGACATTGCCGATTTCCACGATGACCTGATCATCCGGCAATTCACCCGATGCGCCCCCGAATTCGCCCGCAAGCCGCATCAGGCATGGGGGTTCAAGACGCTGTTCCAGAACGCGGGCATCTTCAAGAAACTGGGGGTGCACCGGCCCAAGGGCCTCAATCCGCAACTGGTGGATGACATCTGTTGGGTCAACGGGTCCGGCGTGCCGCTGCCGGAATCGATGTATCGCAACGGCTGGCGCTCGACGGTCACGACCTATGGCTATGACCTCGTACAGCTCAATCATTACGCCGTGCGCTCCGCCGAAAGCTTCCTCGTGAAGCGTGACCGGGGCCGGGTGAACCACGTCGACCGCGATCAGGGCCTCGCCTACTGGTTCCGCATGAACAACAACGCCGAGCAAGACACCTCGGTGCAGCGGATGATTCCACGGGTCGAAGCGGAACTCGCGAAATTCATGGCCGACCCCGAGATCGCCGCGATGCACGCCCATTGCGTGAAAATGCACCGCGCCAAGATCGATGAGTTGCGCGCGACCGAGAACTACTCGAACTTCTTTGCCGAGTTGAACGGCGACCGGATGCGCAAGCTGGCGCATATGCACGCGCACTTCGGGTCCAACGTCTTCCTGTCGGGGCCGGAATGCGTGCCCGACGACGTGCTGGCCCGCGACCCGGAAGAAGATTTCTTCTTTACCGTCGAGAAAGGCGAGACACAGCATTAGGGGAATCGAACGGCGCGGCTCTTCACCTTGCGCACCGTTCCAAACGAAAAGGCCCCGGCAAACCGCCGGGGCCAATCCTTGCCCATGAGTGATGTAGGCGCGTGGCCTTACTTGGGCATGATCACACCGTCGATGACGTGAATGACACCATTGCTGGCCTCGATGTCGGCACTCACGACATTCGCGCCATCCACGGTCACGCCACCTTCGGTCATGATGGTCACTTCGCTGCCTTCGACGGTCGCGGCCATCATGTTGTTCGACAGGTCACCCGACATCACCTTGCCCGGCACCACATGGTACGTCAGGATCGAGGTCAGCTTGTCCTTGTTCTCGGGCTTGAGCAGGTCTTCGACCGTGCCATCCGGCAGCGCGGCAAAGGCTTCATCGGTGGGGGCGAACACGGTGAAGGGCCCTTCACCCTTCAAGGTCTCCACCAGCCCGGCGGCTTGCACGGCGGCCACCAGGGTTTCGAAGCTACCCGCATCCACGGCGGTATCCACGATGTCCATTTTCCCATGCCCGTCGGCAAGGGCAGGGCCCGCCATCAACGCGGCGGCGGCAGTCATAGCAAGATAGGTACGGCGAAACATAAGATCGTCTCCTTCTTTGTCAGACGTGTAAATGCCGTCATTGGCATTGTCCGATCTACGCGGCTTGTGCTGTTCCGGTTCACCGGGGCTTTCCGCCGATGCCACTTGACCGATGCAGCGCGCGGCCTAAGCCACCGGGTTTTGGAATTTCCACTCAAACCCTTGTGATTGTCGCTCACCGCCGCGTGATCTGATCCGGGTGCCAAGACGATTTCTTGAAAAGAAATCGCTCCGAAATCTTTTGAAGATTTCGTCGCCAGCCGCGCGCAGGGTTCTGAGTGGATCCGGCGCAGGGAAATGATTTTCGTACGACTCGTACGATTGCCAAAACGAAACCCCCGATTTTCGTACGAAAACCGGGGGTAAAACGTACAAGTCGTACGTTTCTCTCAGCGTGAGACGGGGGGCGTCACTCTATGCCGATGGCCGCCCGCGCGATGCCGTCCAGAAGTTCCTGGATCTTCTGCATCTCGCCCTCGGGGAAGGCCCGGTATCCCACAGTCACCTCGCCGGGATTATCCGCCCGCTCGGCGATGAAGATGTCATAGGGGCAAAAGGCGATGTTCATCGGGTCCGCCTCCATCACCTCCCGCGACAGGGACGCCGAACAAAAGCTGTAGGTATCGGCCTGCGTGAACAGCACCACGTCCGATCCCACATCGGCCCGTGTCCGCTCCAGCATCTCGCCCACATGGCTCACGTGATCAATGACCAACCCCTTGTCCAGAATGGCACTTTCCAGCCCGAAGGCCACATCGCCAAAGCTCTGGTCGGTGGTATAGGTCACCATCTCCTGTGCCGTGACGCTTTGGGCGGCCAGCCCCAATGCGGTGGCCAGTATCCAATGTTTCATCAAAAGCCTCTCCCTAAGCTCTGGTTTTCGGTTGTCGCCGGTTGTTCAAAGGCGCAGTCTACGACCCAAGGATGCACCCGCCCTTGATGCACATCAACACCAGAGTTCCCCTATGACCTATGCCGTGAATGCCCTTGAACTGCTCGCCCTGATTTTCGTGATCGCCCTCGGCCTCGTTGCCTTGGCGGTCTTGATCCTGTTCATCCTCGACAAAACCCAAACCGGCGACGCCATCCGCCGTAACTATCCTGTCATCGGGCGCTTTCGTGGGCTTTTCACAAAACTGGGCGAATTTTTCCGGCAGTATTTCTTCGCAATGGACCGCGAGGAAATGCCCTTCAATCGCGCACAGCGCGATTGGGTCTACCACGCGGGCAAGGGTAAGGGGAACACGGTGGCCTTCGGGTCTACCCGGAACCTGTCGATTGCCGGCACCCCGATTTTCGTCAATGCCTGTTTTCCGCCGCTGGATGATCAATTCGCCGCAACCGCACCGCTGGAGATCGGGCCGACGGCGGCCGTGCCTTACCGGGCCAAGTCGATCTACAATATTTCCGGCATGAGTTACGGCGCCATTTCCCGCCCCGCCGTCGAGGCGCTCAGCCGGGGCGCTGCCAAGGCTGGCATCTGGCTGAATACCGGGGAAGGGGGGCTGTCGCCCTTCCACCTCAAGGGCGGCTGCGACATCGTCTATCAGATCGGCACCGCGAAATACGGGGTGCGCGATGAGAATGGCAATCTTGATGACTCTAAGCTGCGTGAGGTGGGCGCAAACCCGCACGTCAAGATGTTCGAACTGAAGCTCGCCCAAGGGGCCAAGCCCGGCAAGGGCGGTATCCTGCCCGGTGAAAAGGTCAGTGCCGAGATTGCCGCGATCCGGGGTATCGCCGAAGGACAGGACAGCATCTCGCCCAACCGGCATCGCGAGATCGACAGTTATGCCGACCTTCTGGACGTGGTGGCCCATATCCGCGAGGTCACCGGCAAGCCCTGCGGCTTCAAGACGGTCATCGGCTCATCGGATGCTTGGGCCGCGTTCTTCGAGCTTATCAATGAACGCGGGCCGGACTGCGCACCCGATTTCATCACGATCGATGGAGGAGAAGGGGGCACCGGGGCCGCACCGATGCCCCTGATCGACCTTGTCGGGATGCCGATCCGCGAAGCCCTTCCGCGCATGGTGGACCTGCGCGACCGCCATGACCTCAAGGATCGCATCCGCATCGTCGCCAGCGGCAAGCTGGTGAATCCCTCGGATGTGGCATGGGCACTTTGCGCAGGGGCCGATTTCGTCACGTCCGCGCGGGG